>JBBRNB010000037.1:0-54643 GCA_038230535.1 Thermoanaerobaculia bacterium | reverse complement strand
CAGGTTTTCGCGCGCCGGAGGCGCGCTTTGGAGTGCGGTGGCGCCCAGCCACCGCTTTGGGAGGGGGCCCCCCCGGTTCATGGAACACACGTCCTGGTTGCGGGCAACGCCGAGCCTCCGCGGTAGCCTCAGGATGACAGGTTTTTTTGGGAAGCGGCTCCGTAGGGAAGGGCCCAGCACGCCGATCGGAATACCGATACAACGAAGATGTTGACATCCATCGAGGAATGCATAAAAATTCGTACCGATGAATAAGCATGCGCATGGCGATGTACTGCGGAGACGCGACGAGATCGTTCGGATCGTCCGCGAGCAGTCCGTCCATTCGCAGGAAGAGTTGCTGGCACTCCTGAAGCGGCGCGGCTTCCGCGTCACGCAGCCGACCCTGTCGCGCGACCTGCGCGAGCTCGAAGTGGCCAAGTCGCCGAACGGCTACATCACTCGGGACGCCTTCGCCGGCGGCGCCGTGGTGGCCTTCGCACCGCGCGACGTTGTGGAGACGCGGCTGGAGCAGGCTGTGGCCGAGTATGTCACCGGCGCGGATACGGCCGGCAACCTGGTCGTGATCCGGACGCCGGCGGCCAGCGCCCAGCCGGTGGCCAGTGCCATCGACGGCGCGTCGATCGCCGGCGTTCTCGGCACGATCGGCGGCGATGACACGATCTTCGTGGCCTTCCGCACGCCTGCTGCTGCGTCCTCATTCGCTGAGCGTCTCCGACGAATCATCGGCATCAGTCGTCGCAACGTTCGCTGAGGATTTCCGGAGCAACTGCCATGAACGAAACAAACGTGATTACACGGAAGCGCGTCGCCATCGTCGGTGCCACCGGCTACTCCGGCGCGGAGCTGACCGCCATCCTGGCGCGCCACCATGGCGTCGAGCTCGTGGCTCTCTTCTCGTCGAGCAGCACAGCGCGCGGCCCCGTCACGCCGGCGCTGCCGCAGCTCATCGCCGAACCGTTTTCGATGGAGGCTCTCGTCGCGGCGCAGCCGGAGATCGTCTTCCTGGCGACGCCAAATGAAGTGTCTGCCGGTCTGGTCCCGAAACTCCTCGACCTCGGCATGAGAGTCATCGACCTCTCGGGGGCGTTCCGCCTCGAAGAGCCGTCGATGTATCCGACCTGGTACGGCTTCGACCACGAGCGGCCGAATCTCCTGGGCGAAGCTGTTTACGGACTGACCGAGTACTGCAACGGTGAGCTGAAGAAAGCGCGCCTGGTCGCCAATCCAGGCTGCTATCCGACGTCGATCCTGCTGGCACTGCGGCCGCTGACGTTCGCGATCGACCGTGAGCAGCCGGTGATCTGCGACTCCAAGAGCGGCGTATCCGGCGCCGGCAAGAAGTCCGATGTGAACTACTCATTCGCGGAGCTCTTCGGCAACTTCAAGGCCTACGGCGTCGGCCAGCACCGGCACGAGCCGGAGATCCGGCAGCAGCTTCACCTCGGCGACCGCGCGCCGCTCGTCTTCGTGGCGCATCTCCTCCCGGTGCATCGCGGCATCCTCTCGACCATGCATGTCGGCTTCACGCATGCCATGACCGAGCAGCAGATCACCGACGCCTACGCGCGCGCGTTCTCGGACGCACCGTTCGTGCGGGTGTTGCCGGCGGGTCAGCTTCCGGAGCTGAAGAACGTCGTCAACACACCTCGCGCGGAGATCGGTTTCACACTGCTGCAAGGCGGCCGCCGCGCGGTCATCGTCTCCGTCATCGACAACCTCCTCAAAGGCGCGGCCTCGCAGGCGGTTCAGAACTTCAACCGGATGTGCGACTTCGCGGAAACGGAGGCACTGGTCTGATGAACGTCATCAAGTTGGGTGGAAGCCTTCTCGACGATCCGGCGCGGCGCGCCGAGGCTCTCTCTGCGATTGCTGAGCAGTGGAACAGCGGACATGAAGTCGTGCTCGTTCACGGCGGCGGAAAACATGTCGACGCAAACCTGAAGCGCCTCGGCATTCCGAAGCGGACCCATGCCGGGCTGCGCATCACGGACGATGAGACGCTCGACGTCGTCGTGGCTACGCTGGCCGGCTCGGTCAACAAGATGCTGGTCGCCGAATTGGCCGCCATCGGAATCCGTGCGGCCGGTATCAGCGGCTGCGACGCATCAACCCTCGCCGCGGAACCGCATCCGCCAATCGACGGCATCGACCTCGGTCACGCCGGGCGGGTAACAAGTGGCGACCCGACGCTCATCCGGGCCATTGTCAACTGCGGCATTCTGCCGGTCGTCTCATCCGTCGCCGAAGGGCCGGACGGCACGCTGCTCAATGTGAATGCTGATTCGGCCGCGGCGGCGATCGCCATCGCTGTCGGCGCCGAGGAGCTCATCTTCATCACGGATGTCGCGGGACTGTTTGACGAGACCGGAAACGTCGTCGCCGAGCTGTGCGCGCGCGAAGCGCAAGCGCTTCTCGGCAGCCAGGTCGTCACCGGCGGAATGCGCCCCAAGCTGCAGGCCGCGCTGCACGCGCTCGATTCAGGCGTGCGCCGGATCACCATCGGAGAAGAGGGAGGAACGCAGTTGGTGGCGGCGTAAAACGCGTGCTCCAGGTAAGTCGCGGGTTGCGAAACTCGTGTGTAGAACTCTTGAAATGTTGAATGTTGAATGTTCAATGTCGAATGTTGAATGTTCTTGGTCTTCAACATTCAACATTGAACATTGAACATTCAACATTCAGCGTTCTTCAGTCCCGGCCAGACACTGCAAGGAGAATCAACGATGCTTCTACACGACGAATCCCCCGCCGCCGTCGAAGAGCGCGAGAAAGCGTTCCTTCTCGGCACGTACGCCCGGACACCGTTTCATCCGCGCAGTGGCAAAGGCGCGCGTATCACCGACGCTGAAGGGCGCGAATACTGGGACCTGCTCGGCGGCATCGCCGTCAACGTGCTCGGGCATCGGCATCCGCGGCTGATCAAGGCACTGCGCGAGGAATCAAACGCGTTGCTTCACATCTCGAATCTCTACTACCACCCCGCACAGGGGTTGCTCGCGGAGCGCCTGGTGCGCGCATCGGGACTATGCCGGGCGTTCTTTTGCAATAGCGGCACCGAGGCGAATGAAGCGGCACTGAAGTTCGCGAGGCTCGCCAATCCCGGCCGCGCCGGAATCGTGGCGTTAAACGAAAGCTTCCACGGACGGACGATGGGATCGCTGGCGATGACCGGACACGCCGCCTACCGCGAGCCCTTCGAACCTCTGATTCCGGGTGTGAGTTTCATCGAGCCGAACGACATCCCGGCGCTGGAAGCAGCGGTCAGCGACAAGACCTGCGCGATCGTTCTCGAGCCGGTGATGGGCGAGGGGGGCGTCATCCCGCTCTCGCATGAGTTCCTTGCCGCCGCACGCCGCGTGGCCGATCGCACCGGAGCGATTTTGATCTTCGACGAGATTCAGTGCGGTCTCGGGCGCACCGGGACGCTCTTTGCCTTCCAGCAAAGCGGCATCGTTCCGGACATCATCACGCTCGCCAAACCTCTCGGCGGCGGCCTGCCACTCGGAGCTGTGCTGACCGGCGCAGCGATCGAAGGGCTCGTGAAACCGGGCCACCACGGAACAACTTTCGGCGGCAACCCCGTCGCCTGCCGCCTCGGCCTGGCAGTGCTCGACGAGATCGAAGAGTCTGCCCTGCTGGAACGCGTCAGCTCACTCGGTAGCTGGTTGCGCACGCAGTTCCGCGCACTGCAATCGCGCACGCCTTCCATCGTCGATGTGCGCGGCTCCGGCTTCATGTGGGGCATCGAGCTCGACGGCCCGGCGAAACCGGTCATCACCGAGCTGCTGAGCAAAGGATTCGTCGCCGGCTCCGCCCGCGATAACGTCATCCGCCTCCTTCCTCCGTACATCACGCCGAAAAAGGCGTTCGTGGAGCTCATCGAAGCGCTGGAGGCAGCTCTCGGCTCTAGCTCCTCGGCTGTCGTGCCGCAGATGGAACCGACAAAGCAACGGAATGCGGCCTAAGCAAAAAAAAGGAGTCCCAATGGATCACTCGTACAAGAAAGTCGCACTCGCGTACAGCGGCGGCCTCGACACCTCGATCATCATTCCCTGGCTGAAAGAGAACTACGGGTGCGACGTCGTCGCCGTTGCCGTCGATGTCGGTCAGGCGGAGGAGACTTCCGGTCTCGAGGAGAAGGCGTATCGCACCGGCGCGTGTGACTTTCATCTCATCGACGCCAGGGAGGAGTTCGCCCGCGACTATCTCTTTCCCGTGCTGAAGGCTGGCGCGATCTACGAGAAGGACTACCTCCTCGGCACATCGACTGCGCGGCCGCTCATCGCCCGCAAGCAGGTCGAGATTGCTCTCGCCAACGGCTGCGATGCGCTTGCGCACGGTTGCACTGGCAAAGGAAACGACCAGGTCCGCTTCGAGCTCGCCTATCAGGCACTCGCTCCTGAGCTGGCTGTCATCGCGCCGTGGCGCGAGTGGTCGATCATCTCGCGCGAAGACGCCATCGACTATGCCTCGTCGCGTGGCATCCCCGTGCCGGTAACGAAAAAAGATCCGTATTCGCGCGACCGGAATCTCTGGCACCTTTCGCACGAAGGGGGACCGCTCGAAGATCCGTCGTTCGAGCCGGAAGCATCGATGTTCAAGCTCACTGTGGATCCGATGGAAGCCCCTGACGTGCCGGAGAAGGTGACCATCACCTTCGCGTCCGGCGTACCGGTCGCCGTCAACGGCGAAGCGATGTCGCCGGCCGCGCTGGTGGAATCGCTGAATGAGATCGCCGGGCGCAACGGCGTGGGGCGCGTCGACATCGTCGAGAACCGTTTGGTAGGCATCAAGTCGCGAGGCGTATACGAGACTCCCGGAGGAACGCTGCTCGTGAGCGCACTCAAAGCGCTCGAGTCGATCACGCTCGACCGCGACAGCGCGCACGAGAAAGAACGCGTCGCCGGGCGCTACGCGGAGCTCGTCTACTTCGGACAGTGGTTCTCGCCGCTGAAGGAAGCATTCGATTCCTTCGTCGACTCATTGACCGCCACGGTCAGCGGCACGGTCACGCTGAAACTGTACAAGGGCAACGCCACGGTGATCAGCCGCACGTCGCCCAACTCGCTGTATTCCGAAGAACTGGCCAGCTTCAACATGACCGGCTACGACGCCAGAGATGCGGCGGGATTCATCCGCGTGTTCGGACTGCCATCGCGCGGCCGGTACCGGCTTGCCCTCGACGAACATCTAGATGACACGCTGCCGGCCGACGAAGTCACAGCGGCGCGGTTGCGGAAGGCGGCAGGTTGACGCAAAAGTTGTGGGGCGGACGCTTCGAGGGAGAGCCGTCGCCGCTGCTGCGGCAGCTCAACGACTCGTTTGCGTTCGACCGCGAGCTGTTCGATGACGACGTCGAAGGCTCGATCGCATGGGCACGGTCGCTTGCCGAGACCGGCGTGCTCTCCGAGGACGAGCTCGATGTGATCCTGGGAGCGCTGGCGACCATCGAAGCGCCCGGTGATGGCGACTACGAAGATGTCCATTCCTACGTCGAGGCGAAGCTGTACGAGAAGATCGGTCCGGGAGCTGGGAAGCTGCACACCGGCCGCTCCCGCAACGATCAGGTCGCAACCGACTTGAAGCTCTGGTTGAAACGCGCCTGCGATGAAGCGATCGATACCGTGAAAGCGCTGGCGGCGACGTTGGCAAATCGCGCGGCTGAAGAGGCGGGCACGCCGATGCCGGGCTACACACATTCGAAGCAGGCCGAGCCGGTCACGTTCGGTCACTGGTGCCTGGCGTACGTCGAAATGCTGCGGCGTGATCTGTCGCGCTTCGCGAGCGCGGTTGTCCGCGGCGATGAATGCCCGCTCGGCTCCGGTGCGCTGGCGGGATCTCCGCTGCCGATCGACCGAGACGCGCTGGCGCGTTCGCTCGGCTTTGCCCGCGCCACCGCCAACTCCATCGACGCCGTCTCCGACCGCGACTTCGCTGCCGACTATCTCTTCGCCGCAGCGCTGTTGTTGACACATCTATCGCGTCTCGCCGAAGACCTGATTTTTTTCACAAGCGATGAGGCCGCATACGCGGAACTTCCGGACGCCATGGCTACCGGCTCGTCGCGCATGCCGCAGAAAAAGAACCCGGACGTCCTCGAGCTGGCTCGCGGCTACGCCGCGCGCGCGATCGGTGAGCTGACCGGCTTCCTGGCGCTGCTCAAAGGCCTTCCGCTTGCCTACGACAAAGACCTGCAGCTCGACAAAGAGCCGCTCTTCCGCACACGGCGCGTCATCGCAACGCTGATCCCTGCTCTGCGGGAGCTGATCGCCGGGCTCACACTCGATCGCGGCAGGATGCGCGCGGCCGCCGGTGGTGATGCTCTCATCGCCACCGCCGTCGCCGACGCGATCGCCGCGGCCGGCATCCCCTTTCGCGAGGCGCACTATCAGGTGAGCCGCAGTCTTGCGGATCTCGCGTCGCTCGCGAAGCAGCATGGCGTGACCCTCGATGGGATGCTGGCGAAGAAGAGCGCGTACGGCGGCACGGCTCCCGACCGGGTGAAGGAGGCAGCGCAGCATGCGCTGACTTCCGAGGAGCTCGCAAAGTCATGAACGAACTTCTGAGGGATGCAGCCGCACGTAGCGCCGACGCTACCAAATCCAGATCATGAGACTCCCGAAAGGTTTCCTCGCCTCCGGCATCCGTGCCGGCATCCGCAAAAAGCGCCCCGACCTCGGGCTCATCGTCGCGCCAGATGGGGCTAACGCTGCTGCTGTCTTCACGAAGAACCGGTTTCTGGCGGCGCCCGTCGTGCTCTCGAAGAGCGCTCTGAAAAAGACCGGCGGCAAACTCAAAGCAGTCGTCGTCAACGCAGGTTGTGCAAACGCCGTCACCGGCAAGGCCGGTCACGATGCGGCCAGGCGCGTCCGTTCGCGTGCCGCTGAACTGCTGCAGTGCCCGGATGAAGAGGTGTTCATCGCATCGACGGGAGTCATCGGCGTCGTCCTCCCAGACAACAAGATTCGCGAGTCGCTTCCCGACGCGATCACGCGGCTCTCCACCGGTGGAATCGACGCGCTTTCGCACGCCATCCTCACTACTGACGTCGGTCCGAAAGTCACGCAGGCCACCTTCACACTCGGCGGCAAACGTGGGCGCGTCGTCGGTGTGGCCAAGGGCGCGGGGATGATCCATCCCAACATGGCCACGATGCTCGGGTTCGTCATGACCGACGCCGCGCTCGATCCGGCCACGCTCCGCCGCGCGCTGGTTTCGGCGGTCGATCAGAGCTTCAACGCCATCTCTGTCGATGGCGATACGTCGACGAATGACACCGTCCTCCTGATGGCTTCCGGGAAACTGGGCAATGCCTCCCGCGCCGGCATCACCGACTTTCAACGCGCTCTCGACGCTGTCTGCCGCAACCTGGCCTGGATGATCGTTCGCGACGGCGAGGGGGCGACACGTGTGATGGAGTTAACCGTGCGCGGCGCAAGATCGGAGCGCGACGCCAAGCTGGCCGCGCACGCCGTGGCCACCTCCCCGCTCGTCAAGACGGCCCTTCATGGCGGCGATCCGAACTGGGGCCGTATCCTGGCTGCTCTCGGACGCAGCGGCGCGCGTTTCTCGGTCAAGAATGTCTCGCTCTTCGCCGGCAAGGTGCAACTCGTCAACAATGGCGAGCCCGCGGTCTATCGGGAGAAAGACGCGGCCAGAGTGTTCTCGCGCGAGCGCGTCCCGATCATTCTCGACCTCGGCGGCGGGACGGCCGGAACCGTCATCCTTGCCTCCGACCTCGGGCACGATTACATCTCCGTCAACACCGACTATCGCTCG
The DNA here is from genome assembly GCA_038230535.1 of Thermoanaerobaculia bacterium. Taxonomy (GTDB): domain Bacteria; phylum Acidobacteriota; class Thermoanaerobaculia; order Gp7-AA8; family Gp7-AA8; genus JADGNZ01. The sequence goes on along the minus strand of JBBRNB010000037.1, from coordinate 46,864 downwards.
TGAAGGATACACTTCCGCCCTATGCGGAAGCTCGTGGCCACTCTCCTTCTCCTTTCCACAACCACTGCCTACGCCGCGCTACGCGAACCGGTGATCGCGCGCCACGGCATGGTGGCCTCCACGAGCGAGATCGCCTCGCGCGTTGGCGTCGACATCATGAAGAAAGGCGGCAACGCCGTCGATGCTGCCGTGGCCGTGGCGCTGGCGATGGCGGTGACGTGGCCCGCCGCGGGAAACCTCGGCGGTGGCGGCTTCATGCTGATCCGCAAGGCCGATGGTACGAGCGAGGCTATCGACTATCGGGAGACGGCCCCCCTGGCCGCGTCGCGCGACATGTATCTCGATGCCGGTGGCAAGATCGTCAAAGGCGCATCGACCGACGGCTACAAAGCGATCGGCGTACCCGGCACCGTTGCCGGCCTGATGCTGGTCCACAAACGGCACGGCAAGCTGAAGTGGAGTGAGCTCGTCGAGCCTGCGCGCAAGCTCGCCGCCGGCGGCTTCATCGTCACTGCGTTTCTGGATGGCGTCTTTCACGATCGCGAGGCGCTGAAGAAGCTGGAACCGTGGCCGGAGAGCAGCCGCATCTTTCTCCGCGACGGACGTATCTACACGATGGGGGAACGGTTCAAACAACCGGAGCTCGCTGCGACGCTGGCCCGCATTCAGGCGAACCCGCGCGACTTCTACGAAGGTGTGACCGCAAGGCGGATCGTCGCCGACATGCGCGCGCACGGCGGATTGATCACGATGCAGGACCTACGCGAGTACAAGCCAGCGATCCGCAAGCCGCTGCACGGCAGCTATCGCGGTCACGAATTCGTCGTCATGCCTCCGCCGTCCTCGGGTGGCATCGCCATGATCGAGATGCTGCAGATGCTGGAGAAGTACGACCTGGCGTCGACCGGCTGGCAGTCTGCGCGCTATCTCCACCTGGTCACTGAAGTGATGCGCCGCGCGTTCGCCGATCGTGCCGAGTTCCTGGGTGACCCCGACTTCACGAAACTTCCGGTTTCCGCGCTCACGTCGCCCGGATTCGCCGAAGAACGGCGTAAGACGATCGATCTCGATCATGCATCCAATTCGAAAGACGTCCGCGCGGGCGATCCCGTGCCGTTCGAAAAAACGGACACAACGCATTTCTCGGTCGTTGACGCCGAGGGCAACATGGTCAGCAATACCTACACGCTGAACGACTGGTTCGGTGCCGGCGTCACCGCGAAGGGCACAGGCATTCTGCTCAACGACGAGATGGATGACTTCACCTCCCAGCCCGGCGCGCCGAATGTCTATCAACTCATTCAGAGCGAGAAGAACGCCATCGGCCCGAAGAAACGGCCGCTATCGTCGATGACGCCGCTGATCATGCTGCAGGATGGCAAGCCGTGGTTCGCGGTCGGAGCCGCCGGTGGGCCGCGCATCATCAGCACCGTCCTCGAGATCGTGCTCGCAGTCGTCGACTTCCACGTCTCGCTGCAGGAAGCCCTCGATGCGGGGCGTATTCATCATCAATGGATGCCGGATGAGATCTACTGGGAGCCGAACGGCACGAACGCCGATTCACGTTCCGTGCTCGAGAAGATGGGCCACAAGTTTCACGAGAGGCCTTTGGAGCACATCTCCGATGCGAACGCCGTGATGATCGATCCGAAAACCGGTTTGCGGAAGGGCGCCGGAGACCCGCGCCGTTCGGACTTTGCAGCAGGCTACTGACGACTGACATAATCCCGGCCATGAATCTCGACAAAAAATCTCTTCTTGCCTGGGCGCGCGACCATCGCACCGATTTCGAATCGACGCTCCAGCAGTTTGTCGAGACGCCAACGGTCTCCGCAGATCAGGAGCGCCTGGGCGACATCCGTCGCTGTGCCGACTTGGCCGCTTCGAAGATTCGTGAGTTCGGTGGAAAAGCAACGGTCCTCGAAACGAACGGCAATCCCATCGTCCATGGCCGTTTCAACCTCGATAGCAATCTCCCGACCGTCACGGTCTACAACCACCTGGATGTACAGCCGGCATCGCGGGAGACGGAGTCGTGGAAGACTGATCCGTTCGTGTTCACGAAGGATGGCGATCGGTATCTAGGCCGCGGTACGACCGACGACAAGGGACCCGCGCTTACCGCGCTCTTCGGTATCCGCGCCGCGCGCGAGGCCGGGGTTCGCGCCAACATGCACGTCCTGTGGGAGCTCGAAGAGGAGATCGGATCGCCGAGCTTCGACGGGGCGATGAAGAAGTACGCCAGGCAACTGGCGACCGATTCCGTGATCGTCTCCGACACGATCTGGGTCTCTCGCGAACGGCCGGCATGTCCCGCAGGTCTCCGCGGTCTGCAAGGTTTCGAGCTGACGCTGGAGACTGCTGCCACTGATCAGCACTCCGGTGTGGTTGGAGGTGCCGCCCGCAATCCGATCGGCGAGCTGATGAAGCTCGTCTCGGAGATGTATGACGCCACCACCGGCAAGGTGAAGATCAAGGGCTTCTACGACGACGTCGTGAAGCCATCGAAGGCCGAGCTCAACGACTTCCGCAACTCAGGCTTCACGGTGAAGAAGTTCAAGAAGGACCACGGCTTCAAATCGATCCGCAGCGAGGATCCGATCGACGAGATGAAGCGCATCTGGGCGATGCCGACCTTCGAAGTCCACGGCCTCGTCGGCGGCTACACCGGAGCCGGCATCAAGACGGTCGTTCCACCGCGCGCGGCGGTAAAGATCTCGTGCCGCATGGTCCAGAATCAGGATCCGAAGAAGATCATGCGTCTTGTCCGCGAGTTCGTGAAGCAGCGCAATCCGGACGTGAAGGTCGTCACCGAGGCGTCGATGCTGCCGTACAAAGCCCCGACCACCGGACCGCTCGCTGACGCCGTACGCAGCGCGATGAAGTTCGCATTTGGCCGCGAGCCGGTCTTTGTGCGCGAGGGCGGCTCGATCGGCGCCATCGTTTCGATGGAGAAGATCCTCAACGTCCCCGTCCTCTTCATGGGTCTGTCGCTCCCCGAGCACGGCTACCACGCCCCGAACGAGAACTACGACTGGCGCCAGGCCAGCGGCGGGATGGTGGCGTTCGCGAAGTACTTCGACGAGATCGCGAAACTAGCCAGCCTAGCGTCGTCCTGAGGCGGGACTCCCACCACGCCGATGCGGCACAACTGAACAGACAGGAACGGACTGTCGTCATCCTATGCGACGTCCGAGACTGTGCCCTCGGCCCATTCGTGAGCTTCCAGCTGGTCGGCACCCATGGCTCGGTATGCGCGGCGAGAAGATCGGTCGAGATGACGTGCTGGAGGCCGAGGGGGCTCGCGCTCATCGACGGTAACCTTTTCCGATGTGAGCACGATACATCTGACGAGGCGGACGTCAAGGTCCGCAAAAATCCAAAGCGTGAGCTATCATTCGGATTAATGGCGAAGGAATCTCAGCGTTCGGCGTCGAAAGCGCAATCCGACACTCGTTCTGACTCAGTCAAGTGGCCGCCCGTTTTGAGGCCCAAGGGAAAAAGCACCCTCGGCGTAGCCAGGATTCGACGAGCGGTCCGCGAGGTTATCGCGGAGCGGAATGAGACTAAATCCCGCTAAGATTTTTCTCACCCTCGAGCCAATCCGCGACGCTGTGACAGAAATCGACGAATGTCATCTCCTCGGGTTTGAGTGAGAGTTTCACGGAGATTCGCGGAAGATCACTTCTGAAGTTCGCATAGCGCGCATTCATCGCCGAGGCGCCTGGCAGATCGACCCGACCCGATTCAGCACGCAACCAGTCTCGAATGCTGGCAATCGCACGCGTGGGATCGTTGGCGTGATTCGCTACGTCCTGACCACCGATATCTGAGATGTACTCCTGAAATCGGTATGGCTGTGCGTCGAAGATGAGAATGGTCTTGTCTCGCCTCGATGCGCTGAAACGCTTGCAGCCGAGATCGATACCCAATTCCAGTGGCATGTTGAAGCGAGGCAGGGCGCTGTCTTCATCAAGTTCGATTCGTGAAAGATCGTGAATCGCAAACCTTGAAGCCGCGATCAAGTCCATGATCTTGCTCAGCCGGAACATGCTGGAATCAAGTCGAACACGGGCGCACAACGGCCGGAACCCACAGACGATTACCGTAAAGACGATTGCTTCGAAGATGGCCGTATAGCCCGCATCGAATGGACAGTTGATGAAGACGTTGCGCTCGTAATCAGTCGTAGTTCGCACACCATCATCGTAGTGTGGTCTCGTGGATTTTTGTGGACAGAAGTAGGATTTTTGTGGACAGAAGTGGATCATGGTGGTACAAAGACGCCTTCGAACGACAGAATCGAGCGGAAATGGTCGAACCGGTCCTCATGGGGCATGCCCCGGCGAAGGTAGACGAGAAGGGCCGGCTGAAGATCCCGTCCAACTTCCGCAAGGTCATTGAAGATAAGTTTGGTTCCGACTGCTTCATCACCTCGATGGACGGCGAGCGGGCCCTGATCTACCCGATGCCGGTCTGGCACGACTTCCAGGGGCGGCTTTCAAAGGTGCCCTCGACGTCGGCGGCGAAGACGAAGTTGCTGGAGAAGGTGAACTACTTCGGTCAGACGGGAACGATCGATGCGCAGGGGCGGGTGCTGATCCCGTCGATCCTGCGCAACGTTGCCGGCATCGCCGAGGATGTGGTTGTCATCGGGAACACAGACCATCTCATCGTCTGGAACGGCGAGAAGATCCAGCAGCGGATGGCTGAAACGCCGCTGACGAACGATGACTGGAAAGAGTTGGAGTTGCATGGTGTGTGATGTGTCATGCACCAGTCGGTTCTTTTAAGCGAAATCGTCGAGTTCCTCCGTCCCTCGCGCGATGACGGAACGCTCGTCGATGCGACGGTAGGACTCGGTGGACACGCGGAAGCATTGCTCTCGCGCTATCCCTCGGCCCGGCTACTCGGCATCGACCGCGATCCCCAGGCGCTGGCCGCGTCGGCGGTGAGGTTGGAGAAATTCGGAGATCGCGTGACGTTCGCTCAGGGCCGCCACGAGACGCTCATTGACATCCTGAAGAAGCAGAAGATCGAGTCAGTCAGCGGTCTGCTCGCCGACCTCGGCGTCTCATCGCTGCAGCTCGACGACGCGTCCCGCGGGTTTTCCTTCCGCTACGACGCGCCGCTGGACATGCGAATGGGGCCGGAGTCGCAGACAGCCGCCGATCTGGTCAACACGCTCGGTGAGCAGGAGCTTGCAGCGATCCTGCGCGACTACGGCGAGGAGCCAATGGCGCGCCGTATCGCAAGAGCGATCGTCGAAGGGCGCATCGAAGCGCCGATCGACACAACCGCGCGCCTCGCCGAAATCGTGCGCAGCGTGAAGAGATCGAAGCCGCATCAGAGCTCTCCCGAGCGAAGTCGAGGGATCGATCCCTCCACGCTCACGTTCCAGGCACTTCGCATCGCCGCAAACGAGGAGTTGGTCGGGCTCGACAACTTCATCGACGATGCGGTGGGTGTTCTCGAGCCCGGGGCCCGGATTGCCGTCATCTCGTTTCACTCGCTCGAGGACCGGATCGTCAAGCGCGCGCTGCGACGGCTGGAAGGGGAGTGCACCTGTCCGCCAAACCTGCCGGTTTGCGCGTGCGGCGCGAACGAGATCGTAGAGATCCTGACCAATCGTCCGGTCGCTGCTTCAGAGGAAGAGGTTCAACGTAATCCGCGGTCTCGCAGCGCCAAGCTGCGAGTGGCGGAAAAGGTGGCCACCGGCGATTCGCCGGCGGCTGTCAGGTAAGTTCAGTTCTTTGTCTTGTTGTTCGCTTTCGTCTTGCCGCTGTTCTGTTCTCACCGGAGAGCCGGCGGCTGCCGAGAGCCGTGTTACCGGAGCCCGGAAACAAGGGTGAAGGTTGGGGAAGGGTGGGCGTGTGCGCGCCAGGGAGCTCGGGAGGGGTGGCGGGGGAGCGTGGGTGGGTGTGGATGGTTCTCGGGTCGTGCTTGTAGGCAGATCTTCACCCTTGTTCCCAGGCTCCGTGAAACCCCCGGAACGGTTCCCCCATGTACGCGCAGAAGAAGCCAATCGAGAACACTCACATCGTTCGCGAACGCGACCGCCGCCGCTCCCGTGAGCTGCTGGCCGTACTCGCCCTGGGTGTTCCGATCGGTCTGTTCCTGCTCCTCTTCACCTGGCAGAACCTCGAGGTGATCCGGCTCGGCCACGAAGCGACACGCCTTCAGAAGCAGAAGCAGGAGATCGAGAACAGCAACAAGACGCTGCAGCTGGAGCTCGATCGCCGCAACTCGCTAGGCGCCGTCGAACAGCGCGCCATCGAGCTTGGATTTCAACGTACGGATCCGCGCGCCGTGGTCATGGTCAGCCGGCCGGAGACGGGGACCGCTGTTCCCACTCCGCACTCTCCGCCCGTCACTCCTCAGACCGGAGTCCGCTGATGCCCATTTCGCAAAAGCGTCTCATTCAACTCTTTGCCTTTCTCGCAGCCTGGGCCGTCATCGTCATCGCCCGGCTCGTGCAGATTCAGCTCGTCCGCCACGGTGAGTACGTGGTCAAAGCGGCGCGCCAGCAGGAGATGACGCTGGCGTTGCAACCGGTACGCGGTTCGATCATCGACCGGCGCGGTCTCATTCTCGCGGAGAGCGTGGCCGCGGAGTCGATCTACGCCGATCCGCAAGCGATCAGTGACCGCGAGCAGACCGCGAAGGCGCTGGCGAGCGTCAAGGCTCTGCAGATGGATGCCCGCGAGCTGGCTTCGAAACTCTCGTCTGCCAGCGGCTTCGTCTGGATCGCCCGGCAGCTTCCGCTCGAAGCATCCGCGGCGGTGAAGGCTCTCAAGCTTCCCGGGATCTATTTTCTCGGAGAACATCGCCGGTCATACCCTCGCGCCATGCTCGCCGCCAACGTCATCGGCTACGTCGGTGTGGATGGCGAAGGACTTGGCGGCATCGAGCATTCATTCGACGCACAGGTTCGTGGCCGGGCCGGGCGCGTGACTCTGCTGCGCGACGCAAGGCGAGGCATGTATCTCGTCGGCGGTGAGGGTCCGAATCGCCCCATCGACGGCAACGACGTCGTACTCACCATCGACTCTGTCGTGCAGTTCATCGCGGAGCGAGCTCTGGGCCGTGCGGTGGATCAATACCACGCCGCCGACGGAGTGGCGATCGTCATGGACCCGCGCGACGGACGCATCCTGGCGATGGCGTCCAATCCATCCTTTGACCCCAACAGATACCGCGACTTCTCACCCGACGATCGGCGCAACCGGACCGTTCAGGATGCGTACGAGCCTGGGTCGACGTTCAAGATCGTTACTGCATCCGCCGGGCTCGAAGAGAGGGTTGTCACGCCGTCGCAGGTTCTCGATTGCGGTAGTGGGTTCATTCAGATCGGCAACACCCAGATCCACGAGCACGGCGGCAACCGCTACGGCCTGATTACCTTCGAAGAGGTCATGATCCACTCCTCGAACGTCGGCGCAGTCCGCGTCGGCCTCGCTCTCGGGCAGGACCGCTTCTATCGCTACATCCGCCGCTTCGGCTTCGGAGAGCGGAGCGGAGTTACCTTGCCGGGTGAGGCGCAGGGCCGCCTCCGGCCTACGGATCAATGGTCCTTGCTGTCGAATGCGTCGCTGTCGTTCGGGCAGGAGATCAATGCCACGCCTCTGCAGGTACTCGGCGCCGTCGCCGCTATCGCGAACGGCGGTCTCCGCGTGCGGCCGCGAATCGTCGAGAAGGTCGTCGACGCCAGGGGAAGCACGATCTTCACACCACCACAGGCCGAGCCGGTGCGGGTCATTTCCGAAAAGACCGCAGCTGTCTTGAACGAGATTCTCAAGGCTGTCGTCGCGCGCGGAACTGGTGCTCCTGCGGCACTAGCCGAACACGTAGTCGCCGGCAAGACCGGAACCTCGCAGAAGGCCGCGCACGGGGGATACTCGCCGGACAAGTTCGTCGCGTCGTTCGGCGGCTACGTCCCGGCCGATCGCCCGCAACTGGCGATCCTGGTTGTCATCGACGAACCGAAAGGGGCGGAGTATGGCGGCACCGTTGCCGCTCCCGTATTCAAGGAAATCGCCGAATCGACGCTTCGCTACCTCAACGTGCCGCCGTCAATTCCGGCCCGTACCATTGACGTGACTACTCCCGCGCTGGCTGCGTTTTCGCAGGCGCCGGCCGCGACGAATGGATCGAATGTTCCCGACCTGCGAGGCCTCGACGCGCGAGCGGCGGTGGCTCGCGCCACGGCAGCCGGCCTGAACGTTCGCGCCTCGGGAAGTGGCTTGGTTCAGACACAACAACCGCTGCCGGGCCAGGCAATGCCGAATGATCATCAGGTAGTGCTCACTCTCGCTGAGGGGACGCGATGAAGCTGGGCGAACTGTTGCGCGACGTGCCGGTGCGAACAAGCCGAGGGAATCTCGCTGTCGAGATTGCCAACGTCACCGCTGACTCGCGTCTTGTTGTTGGAGGGACGCTTTTCGTTGCAGTTCCCGGTTTCAAAACCGATGGTGCGAAGTTCATCGACGCGGCGATCGGCAAAGGAGCCGCAGCGATTGTCGCGCAATCGGGTGTAACGCCGCCGCCCTCGGCGGCCGCATTCGTCGAAGTCGACGACACCCGTGCTGCGCTCGCTCTCATCGCTGCCAACTTCTACGGCCGTCCGGCCACCCGGCTCTCTCTCGTTGGTGTGACCGGCACCTCGGGGAAGACGACCACGACGAAAATGATCGAGTCGATTTTCGACGCTTCCGGCGAGCCTGCCGGTCTCATCGGAACGATCGAGTATCGCGCTGGCGACGAGCGTCTCATGGCCGATCGTACGACGCCGGATGCCGTCGTACTTCAGCAGTGGTTCGCCAAGATGGCCGACGCCGGTGTGCGCCACGCGGTCATGGAGGTTTCGTCCCATGCCCTGGCGCTGAAGCGAACGCATGGAACGCGGTTCGCCGCCGCCGTTTTCACGAATCTCTCGCAGGACCACTTCGACTTTCACAAAGATTTCGAGGACTACTTCGCGGCGAAACGGATCCTTTTCGATCAGATCGATCGCTCGCGCAAAACGGCCATCGTCAACATCGATGACAGCTATGGCCGCCGGCTGGCGAGCGAGCTTGGCGAATCCGTCGTCACCTTTGGCCGCGGTGCGGACGCCGGCATCCATCCGATCGATGGCTTCGAGATCTCCGTACGCGGTCTTCACGGCCGCCTGTCTACGCCCGCCGGCGAGGTACGAATCGCTTCCAGGCTTCTCGGTGCGCCGAACCTGTACAACTGGCTCAGCGCGGTCGGGGCAGCTCTGTCCGTAGAGATTGACATCCCCACGATCGAGGCTGGTATCCGCGATCTGGCGGTGGTTTGCGGCCGGTTCGAATATGTCGAGTCTACTGATGGTCCGACGGTCATCGTTGACTATGCCCACAAACCAGACGCCCTCGAGAAGCTGTTGCTTGCCGTTCGCGACCTGGCTCCCGGTCAGCGCGTCGTTCTTCTCTTTGGTTGCGGCGGAGACCGGGACAAAGACAAGCGCGCGAAGATGGGAGCGATTGCGGCACGGTTGGCCGGCCAAACGGTCCTGACAAGTGACAACCCCCGCGGTGAAGAGCCCGAAGCCATTCTCGACGATATCGAAAGCGGCATGCGTGGCGCGGGGAACTACGTACGCATCACCGATCGGCGCGAGGCGATCTCCAGGACGATCGCCGGCGCCTCGGATGGCGACGTGATCGTCATCGCCGGAAAAGGCCACGAGTCCTACCAGGTTGTTGGCGATCAAGTCATCCATTTCGACGACCGCGAGGAAGCCGAGAGAGCGTTGCAAACGCGGCACGAAAACGGAATCTCTAAATCGGCATCAAATTAATGTTGAAATCAGTGATCAAATCGATTTATCCTTTAGCGCGTTCGGGCAGGTGTTCTGTTCCGGCTCCGTCGATTGCTTTCTGTGTGGGTGGATGGTCGGCGATCGTCGGGCAGCTTCGGGGGAAGGGCCGCGATCGGGTTGGCGCGGCGGAGCCGGAAGAGAACATCGGAGTTTCGGGGTTGCGCGGTTACGCGGTCTCACAGTCCGGAGTTGCTCGGTTGCTCGGTTGCTGGGTTACCGGGCAACCCAGCAACCCAGCAACTCAGCAACCGAAGAGCAGCCTGGTCACGAGACCACGAGACAGAGCAACCCCGAGACCTCGTAACCGGGCGGCGGGAAGGGGGGCGCAATGCACCTGACCTTCCGCCAGCTCGCCGAGATGACTGGCGGCGAGGTACTGCAGGGGGCTGAGATCGTCACCGACTCCGTCGTGATCGACAGTCGCGAGGTCCGGCTGGAGTCTGTCTTCTTCGCAATCAAAGGGGATCGGCTCGATGGCCATCAGTTCCTGTCGCAGGCGCTTGCCACCGCGCGCGGCGCGGTTGTGTCACAGGTCCCCGTGACGGTTCCGCCGGAGAAAGGCATCGTCCGAGTTGCCGACACCACGGCCGCGCTTCAGAATCTGGCCCGCTCCATCCGTGAGCGTTATCCCTTCACTCTCATCGCCGTCACCGGCTCTGCAGGGAAGACGACAACGAAGGAGATGATCGCCACACTCGCCGGTTCTGAACGCCGCACGTTCAAGTCGTGGGAAAACTTCAACAATCTCATCGGCTGCCCTCTCTGTATCGACAACACGCCCGACGACGCCGAAGTCGTCGTCAGCGAGATGGGGATGAATCACAGGGGCGAGATCGCGCAGCTCGCCGGTCTCACGAATCCCGACATCGGCGTCTACACGAACATCGGACCTGTCCACATCGAGTTCTTCGGCAGCATCGAGAAGATCGCCGAGGCGAAGCGTGAGCTCCTCGAGAACGTCAAGCCGGGTGGAACGATCGTTCTCAACGCTGACAACCAATACGTGATGAACATCAGCCGGGGCTACGAAGGTCCCAAGGTGACCTACGGCATCGAGAGCAATGCTGACTTCCGCGGGATCAACATCCGGGAGCGCGGCCTGCTGGGCACGACGTTCGAGGTTAGCGGTCATGTCTTTGACCTCTCCCTCCCCGGCCGCCACAACGTCGAGAACCTCCTCGCCGCGATCGCAACCGCGCGCGCCATCGGTATTTCGTGGGAGGGGATCGAGCGTGGAGTAGGAGCGCTGAAGGCCGCCAAACACCGCGGCATCATCCTCGACGTGGGCGGCGCAACGATCTACGACGACACATACAACTCGAACCCCTACGCGCTCCGCCGGTCCCTCGACCTGATGTCTCAGGCCGAAGTAGGCGGGCGCCGTATAGCGGTCATCGGCGACATGCTGGAACTGGGTGAGAGGGAGCTCGATTACCACCGCGACGCCGGCAAGGCCATCCCGACGAGTATCGATACGGTGGTTGCCGTAGGCAAACGCTCATCTTCATTGCTTGACGGAGCGCGCGAAGCGGGATTTGAAGGCGGGAAGCTCCATCACTTCAACGACGCGCTGAGCGCCGGCGCGTTTCTGAAGGCGTTCATTCGTCCCGGAGACCTCGTGATGATCAAGGCCAGTCGCGGCATCGGCCTCGACAGGATCGTCGACATGCTGACCAACTTGGGCCACACGGAGGGCGCGCACTGATGCTGTACTCCCTGCTTTATCAGCTCCGGAACGTGATCTCAGGTTTCAATGTCTTCCGCTACATCACCTTCCGGTCGGCATGGGCGGCGCTCACTGCACTCGTAATCTCTTTCGTCTTCGGGCCCTGGCTCATCGAGCGGATGCGCCGCATCAAGGTCGGGCAGTACATCCGCGAGGAAGGGCCTAAGTCGCATCAGACGAAGGCGGGAACGCCGACGATGGGCGGCATCCTCATCAACATCGCCATCGTCATCCCGACGATCCTTTGGGCGGACATTTCCAACCCTTACATCTGGATCGTTCTCTTCGTCACGGTCGCGTACGGAGCCATCGGATTTGTCGATGACTATCGCAAGCTGGTCAAGAGGCGGAACCTCGGGTTGACGGCGAAAGAGAAGTTCTCGATGCAGATCGCGGTCGCCCTCGCCGCCGGGCTGGCCATCTGCCTTCTGCCTTCGATTCACAACAACTACTCCACAGTACTCACGTTCCCGTTCTTCAAGACTCTGCATCTCAACCTTGGCTATCTCTACATTCCGTTCGTCATCGTTGTCCTCGTCGGCGCGTCCAACGGAGTGAACCTTACTGACGGTCTCGACGGACTGGCCATAGGGTCGACGCTCATCGTCGCGGTGACGTACACGATCCTCACATACGCGGCCGGGAACTTCCGTGTGGCCGACTACCTGCGCATCGCCTGGGTTCCTCAGGCCGGAGAGCTTGCGGTCTTCTGCGGGGCGATGGTCGGCGCTTCACTCGGCTTCCTCTGGTTCAACGCCCATCCGGCCGAGATTTTCATGGGCGACGTCGGCTCGCTGGCGCTCGGCGGTGCAATCGGTTGCCTGGCAGTGATGATCAAGCAGGAGCTCCTGCTTGGACTGGTCGGAGGCCTCTTTGTGGTCGAGGGGATGTCAGTCGTGCTGCAGGTGGCCTCGTTCAAGTTGACCGGAAGGCGGATCATCAAGATGTCGCCTCTTCATCACCACTTCGAGCTGTCAGGATGGCGTGAGACGAAGGTCGTGGTCCGCTTCTGGATCATCGCCATCATCTTCGCGATGCTGGCGTTGTCGACGCTGAAATTGCGATGAAGACTCTTGTCATCGGAGCGGGCAAGTCAGGCGTGGCGACGGCGAATTTTCTGGCCGGCCGCGGAGATTCGGTGTTGCTCACCGACGCCAACGCTGAGCCTGATATGCCCTATCCGCTGCACGATGCGGTTGCGGTTTCTTTCGGACGTCAGGACGCGTCGTTGCTCGATGGTGTGGGCATGATCGTCCTGAGTCCCGGTGTACCGAGGACGATTGAGCTGTTGAAGCAAGCCAGCCAGATGCCGATCTCCGTGATCGGAGAGATCGAGCTCGCTTACCGTTACATTCCGCAGGGAAGCACGATCGTGGCTGTGACCGGCTCGAACGGCAAGTCGACGACGACTTCGTTGATCGGCGAGATCCTGAAGGTCGACGGACGCCGTCCGATCGTCGCGGGCAATATCGGTCAGCCGCTCATCGCTTCGCTCGACACTGAGCGCCCTCGATCCTACGTGCTCGAGTTGTCGTCATTCCAGCTCGAATCAGTGGAAACATTTCGGGCGGATGTCGCACTCCTGCTGAACGTCACACCTGATCACATGGACAGATATCCGAGCTTCGACGCCTACGCTGCGGCGAAGTACCGCATCTTCCGCAACCAGCTACCACATGACGTCGCCATCGTTAATGCTGCCGACCGCCGCGACGCCCCACGTGACGCCAAAGTGCGGGTCTGGCGTTTCTCCTCCGCGAAGCCCGTCGATGATGGCGCGTTTCTCGATGGCGAGGACTTCGTACTCCGCCACGAAGGCCATGATCGCCGCATTCCCGGCAAGTCGCTGAAGCTTCAGGGAACCGCCAACATCGGAAACGCTCTGGCGGCGTGGCTGGCTGCGCGTGCCGTTGGTGTCGACGATGTCAGCGTACAGATCGCGTTCGGCTCATTTGCGGGACTGCCGCATCGCATGGTGCTCGTCCGCGAGCTGGACGGCGTTCGGTGGATCAACGATTCGAAGGGGACGAACGTCGATGCCACGCTCAAGTCGCTGGAGTCGTTTCCGGCGTCCACCGTTTGGCTGATCCTCGGCGGAAAAGACAAAGCCGGCGAGTTCGAGCGCATGCGCACGCTCGTCGCGGAAAAGACTCGCGGCGTTCTGACGATCGGCGCTGCCGCTGACCGCATTGCATCCGCGCTCGAGGGCGCCACCGCGATCATCCCGGCCGCCGGCATGCAACACGCCGTAGCGTACGCACGGGAACACACGCAGGCCGGCGACGTCGTCCTGTTGTCGCCAGCCTGCGCAAGCTTCGATCAATATCGAAACTTCGAGCATCGCGGTGAGCACTTCGAAGGGCTGGTGAGGGGCTTATGAGAAATCAGAAAGCAGAAAGCAGAAATCAGAAGTGCCTTTCGTTTGGCGCGGTGAGCGTCGCTCTTGCGATGTTCACTTCTGCTTTCTGCTTTCTGCCTTCTGCCTTCACGACTGGCGGTCACCCATGAGCCGCAAACTCACCTACGATACCTACCTGTTCGGTGCGGCGATGCTGATCGTCGTCATCGGAATGGTGATGATCTACTCGGCATCTGCAATCATCACGATGCAGAAAGTCGGGTCGGACAACCAGTACTACTTCATAACCCGGCAATTGGTGTGGCTGATCGCCGGAAGCGCGCTCATGGTGACATTGATGCACCTCGACGCGGCCCGGTTGCGGGAACGTCGAATCATCTACGCCCTCGTTGCCGCGGTCCTCGCAGCGCTCGTGATCGCGCTGTTCCAGACGCCGATCAATGGCACACATCGCTGGATCGTGCTTCAGCATTTCCAACTGCAGCCGAGCGAATTCGCCAAGCCGGCCCTGATCCTCTTCCTGGCCTCCTACCTCGCGCGCAAAGAGGAACGAATCAACGAGTTGACGTCGACGCTGCTGCCGATCGCTTTCGTAGTCGCTCTCTTCGCGGGGCTCATTCTCCTCGAACCTGACTTCGGCACGGCCACGACGATTGTCTTCGTCGCTGCCGGGATGATCTTCGCGGCTGGCGTCTCATGGACGCGCGTCGTGACGTTTGCGCTGATGATCATTCCCGCCGGAGTGCTGCTCGTTTTCAGCGCCGCCTACCGGCGCGACCGGCTTTTCACATTCATGAACCCGGAGGCCGACCCACTGGGGAAAGGTTTTCAGGCCATGCAGTCGCTGATTGCGCTCGGAACTGGCGGCCTGCGCGGCCTCGGCATTGGCAACGGCCGGCAGAAGCTGTTCTTTCTGCCGGAGCCGCACACCGACTTCATATTCTCGATCATCGGCGAGGAGCTCGGGTTCATCGGCGCGTTCGCGCTCATCGCGCTCTTTGCGTTTCTTGTCTGGCGCGGTTTCCGGGTTACACGGTTCAGCCAGAACCGCTTCGACTTCTACGCGGCGCTCGGTTTCACACTGTTGATTGGGGTGCAATCTCTGATCAACGTGAGTGTCGCGCTTTGTCTTTTGCCGACGAAGGGGCTGCCGCTGCCGCTCGTCAGCTACGGCGGCTCTTCACTGATCACGAGCCTGATCGCTGTCGGGATTCTTTTGAACTTATCGCAGCAATCAGGTTGAGGAAAACCAGGGCAATGGGCGAGCTGGGAGTGGGAACGTTGATGATCGCCGGGGGTGGGACGGGTGGGCATGTCTACCCGGCCATCGCTATCGCGCAGGAGTGGATGGCGCGGAACGCGAAACGGCATGTCGTCTTCGTCGGTACCGAGCGCGGACTGGAGAAGACCATCGTCCCGAAGGCCGGCTTCCCGATCGAGTTCATCTCTGCCGGCGGACTGAAAGGGAAAGGACTTGGTGACACGCTCAAGAGCATTTTCCGGCTCCCGGTCGGGTTCCTGGAGGCGCTTACTCTCGTCGGAAAGCACCGGCCGAATGTCGTTCTCGGCGTCGGCGGATACTCTTCAGGTCCCGTACTGGTCGCCGCGAAATTGCGCGGCGTACCAACTGTGATCCACGAAGCGAACGCTTTCCCCGGCCTCACGAACCGCGTCCTCGCCCGCGTTGTCACCGCGGCGGCAGTAGCCTTCGAGGCAGCCGCGCCGAGGATGAAGCGTGCGGACGCGGTGATCACAGGCAATCCGATCCGCAAAGAATTCTTCGACACGTTCGACACCCGACACCCGACACCCGACAGCCGGAAGCGTCTTCTCATATTCGGTGGCTCGCAGGGGTCGGTCACGATCAACGACGCGCTTATCGGTGCGCTGCTCTTCATGGCTCCGCTCAGAGGCAAACTCGAGATCGTCCATCAGACCGGTCCGAAGGAGCTGACGAGGATGCAGCAGGCGTACCGCGACTCGGCGTTTCCGGATGCGCGAGTGGTTCCCTACCTCGATCCGATCGTTGCGGAGATCGCTGCGGCCGATCTCGTCGTCTCGCGATCCGGCGCGATGACGGTCGGGGAGCTTGCCGCGACCGGCCGCGCATCAATCCTCATCCCATTTGCGGCTGCCACCGACAACCATCAGGAGCTGAATGCGCGTGCCGTGGAGCGGGCAGGCGGTGCCGTCGTCATCATTGAGAAAGAGCTTTCACCCGAGCGTCTGGGGTTTGCGATCACCGAAATCGTGAGCAATCCCGATCGAACAACGCGGATGGGAGCGGCTTCCCGGACGCTCGCGACGCCCGATGCCACAAGAAAGATCGTCGATTTACTCGAAAAAATAGAGCGAAGCGAATAAAATTGCCTATTAGCTAACCACTATCAGAGATGAATTTAGACAATATTAAGAACATTCATTTCGTCGGGATTGGCGGGATCGGCATGAGTGGCATTGCTGAGATCCTGACCGGTCGTGGGATGGCCGTGTCCGGATGCGACATCAAACGCTCCCCGATTACCAGCCTCCTGGCCGGCCGGGGGGTCGACATCCGCATCGGACACGACCCGGTTCATCTGGCCGGCATCGACGCGGTCGTTGTCACCGCCGCGCTGCGGGGTGCGAACGTCGAAGTAGACGCGGCGCGCGAGCGCGGGATCGAGATCATCCGGCGCAAGGACCTCCTCGCGTCGATCGTCGACGAGAAGCGCGCTGTCTGCGTTTCCGGTACGCACGGCAAAACGACGACCTCCGCGATGATCGCCACGGTCCTCGAAGAAGGCGGTCTCGATCCGACCGTCATCGTCGGCGGCATCCTTCCCAACTTCGCGTCGAACGCGAAGAGCGGAGAGGGCGAGGTAATCGTGGTCGAGGCCGACGAATACGACCGTACCTTCCACGAGCTCCATCCGGAGATCGCTGTCATCACCAACATCGAGTCGGACCACCTCGACTATTACGGCAGCTTTGCGAACATCGTCGAAGCGTTTCGTCTCTTCACCGAGAACGTGCGGCCCGGCGGCGCGATCATCGGCTGTGCCGACGACCCATCCGTCGCCGCACTACTGAACCGGCGAGACCGCCCCAGGGATCCGAAAGTCGTCCGCTACGGCATCGGTCCTGGCGCCGATTTCACGGCGCGCAATCTCTCGTTTCACGAGCGCGGCTCGTCATTCGAAGTCGACGGCTTCGGATCTTTCAAGCTCTTCGTGCCAGGCGAGCACAACGTGCGCAACGCGCTGGCGGCGATCGCCGTGGCCCGCGAGCTCGGCCTGAGCGCCGAAGCTACGTCCGCCGGAGTGGCGAAGTTCCTTGGAGTCGACCGCCGATTCCAGATCCTGGGCGACTACAACGGCGCGCTGGTCGTCGACGACTATGCTCACCACCCAACCGAAATCCGGGCTACGCTCGCCGCTGCGCGCGGCGGCTATCCTCGTCGCCGCGTCGTCGCGCTGTTCCAGCCGCATCTCTACTCGCGGACCCGCGACTTTGCTCATGAGTTCGGCGACTCGTTGTGTGGCGCGGACGTCGCTCTCGTCGCTCCGATCTACGCCGCGCGGGAAGCGCCGATCGAAGGAGTGTCGTCGCGCATGATCGCCGACTCCGCGGACGGCATCGAGTTCCTGGATCGGAGTCATGTCGAGATCGTCAATGAACTGAGGCGGCGTCTTCGTCCAAACGATGTTTTCATCGCTATGGGCGCAGGCGACGTACACGAGATTGCCGAAGAACTTGTGCGTGGCGTTGTCGAGGGGAGTCGCTGATGTCGACCGGATACGACAGCACCTCGCCACGATTCTTCCGCCCGGCTGACGTCGCGAGGATTCGCCGCAATCAGCGCCGCATCCAGTTCCAGCGGATCGTTTCGATCGGCGGCAGGGTAGCAGTCGTCATCGGCATCGCGGCCGGTTCGCTCCTGGCGTATCGGCATGCGCAGGGCGACTCACGGTTCGCCGTGAAGACAATCGAGATCGCCGGTGCCACGCACACGCCGCGTGCCGCCATCGATGCGATCACGCGTCAGTACATCGGCGCCAATCTCTTTCGCATCGACATCACCAGTCTGCAGGCGGATCTCTGCAGACTGGGATGGGTGAAACGCATCGAAGCCGAGAAGAAGCTGCCGGACACGTTGCGCATCCGCATCGTCGAGCGCATGCCCGTGGCGCTCGTTGCCACCGGCGGCCGCATCGCTTACGTCGACGAGAGCGGCGCAGCGTTTGCGGAGCTTTCTCCTTCCGTTGGCGACAGCGACCTGCCGATCATCACCGGCGCCGGCGACGCCGAGCTCGTTCGCAGCGTCGCACTACTCAACGATTTGCGAGCGCACGACCCACAGGTGTACTCACGGATCTCCGAGGTGAAACCGATTGCGCCCAATGGTTTCGCCCTTTTCGACCGCGAGCTCGGTGCTTTCGTCTACGCGGACGAGGGGGGCCTCTCGTCGAAGTGGCGCGACCTCTACGCCGTCGCGCAAGCTGAGCACCTCGGTATGCGCGACATCGAATACGCCGACCTCCGCTTCGCCGGCCGCATCGTCGTCAAGCGGGTCCATCCAGCGGTTCTTCCGCCGCTGGCACATCAGCAACCGATTCCAACGCAAATAACGAACTAGTCAGGTAGGAGACAGCAAATGCCGAAGACGGAAGAGAAATACATCGTCGCGCTCGACATCGGAACTTCCAAGGTGTGTGTGCTGGTTGGGGAAGTGACCGACCGCGGCCAGATCGAGATCATCGGCAAGGGAACTTCACCGATGAAAGGGACCCGGCGCGGCAACATCATCAACCTCGATCAGGCCATCGAGGCGGTCAAGAAAGCCGTAGACGAGGCCGAGGTCATGGCCGGGCTGCAGATCGAATCGGTGTACGTGGGAGTGGCGGGCGATCACATCCGCTCCGTCAATTCGCGTGGCGTCGTTTCGGTCACGGGCAAACATCGCGAGATCTCGCGCGAAGACATTGAACGTGTCATCGAGGCCTCGAAGTCGATCAACGTTCCGGCCGAACTGGAGCTGCTTCACGTCATTCCGCGGGAGTTCGTCGTCGATGGGCAGGACGGCATCCACGATCCGCTCGGCATGACGGCGGGGCGGCTCGAGGCGAATGTTCACATCGTCACCGGCGCCCGAACGCACAACCAGA
This sequence comes from Thermoanaerobaculia bacterium, assembly GCA_038230535.1. Taxonomy (GTDB): domain Bacteria; phylum Acidobacteriota; class Thermoanaerobaculia; order Gp7-AA8; family Gp7-AA8; genus JADGNZ01. Next base: position 27,788 of record JBBRNB010000037.1, on the reverse strand, counting down.
ACGTCCTGACCGCGGTGAACAAGGCCGGTATCGCCGTGCAGGAGCTCGTTCTCGAGCAGCTTGCGGCTGCCGAGGCCGTGCTTACGCAGGACGAGCGCGAGATGGGTGTGTTGCTGATGGATCTCGGCGCCGGAACGACGGACTACGCCGTCTTCCTCGAGGGAAACGTGGTTCACACAAACGTGCTGCCGGTCGGCGCGGGACACTTTACCAGCGACATCTCTGTGGTCTTGCGGACGCCGATGGAAGACGCGGAGCGTATCAAGAGGCGGTACGGCTGTGCCCTGGGTTCGCTGGTGACGGAAGACGATCCGATCGAAGTGCCGACGGTTGGTGGGCGCGCGCCGAAGATCCTATCGAAGCACGAGCTGACCAATATCCTCGAGCCACGCGCGGCGGAAATCGCGAAACTAGTGTATCGCGACATCGAAAAGGTCGGTCTCGACAAGGAGATCCGCAGCGGCGTTGTCGTCGTCGGCGGCGGTGCCGAGATGGATGGCATGGTGGAAATGGTCGAGCAGGTGTTCGACCAACAGGCCCGCAAGGGGATGCCGCGCGGGCTCAGTGGTCTCTCCGACACCGTTGCCGGACCGGAGTGGGCAGCGGCGGCAGGCCTGCTGCTCTGGGGGTTACGCGACCGTACCAGAGCCCGGAAACGTCCTCGCCGAGGTCTGGCCAGGATCGCAGATTCGTTCAAGTCTCTCTTCACCCAGACGTAGCCGCTCGAAATACTGTTTGAATAAGTCACAGAAAATGATTACTCTTCCTGGAGACGGTAAATGATCACATTCGACGAAAAACCTGGTGACGGCAGGCTGGCCGTAATGCTCGATGAGGAGCAGCTCGGGGCCCGGATCAAAGTCATCGGCGTGGGTGGTGGTGGCGGCAATGCGGTCAACCGGATGATTCAGGCCGGCATCAGGGGTATCGAGTTCATGGTGGCCAACACCGATGTGCAGGCCATGCGAACTTCGCTTGCGCCTGTGAAGCTGCAGATCGGTGGCAAGCTCACGAAAGGTCTCGGCGCAGGTGCGAACCCCGAGATTGGCAAGCAGGCGGCCCTCGAAGACACCGATAGGATTCTCGAGGCGCTCTCGGGTGCCGACATGATCTTCATCACCACCGGCATGGGTGGGGGCACAGGCACGGGAGCCGCTCCGATCATCGCGTCACTGGCCGCCGAGCTGGGCGCGCTAACGGTAGCCGTGGTGACGAAGCCATTCGGCTTCGAAGGAAAGCGGCGCCGCATTCAGGCGGAGCAGGGTATCCGGGCACTTCGCGAAACGGTTGATACGCTCATCACGATCCCGAACGAGCGGCTGCTCAACTTCGTCGAGCGGGCCACGTCTCTCAACGAGGCATTCACGATCGCGGACGACGTCCTTCGCCAGGCCGTGCAAGGCATCTCCGATCTGATCACCGTGCCGGGCGAGATCAACCTCGACTTTGCCGACGTGAAGACGATCATGCATGGGATGGGGATGGCGCTCATGGGCACGGGCGTCAGCTCGGGCGAGCATCGCGCCGTCGAGGCGGCGCAACGGGCAATCTCCTCGCCACTGCTCGAGGAGGCATCGATCGAAGGAGCGAAGGGCGTTCTGATCAACATCACCGGCGGATCCGACATGACGCTTTTCGAAGTGCATGAGGCGGCCTCGATCATTCAGGAGGCCGCGGACGAAGAAGCGAACATCATCTTCGGAACAGTGATCGATCCGAGGATGAAGGACGAGATCAAAGTGACGGTCATCGCCACAGGCTTCGACTCGGCGACGAAAGGATTCCTGAATACGCGCGGTGAACAACTCTCATCGGGAAACGCGCGCGCCGCGGCGAGCTCGTCGCAGTCGCCATTCAGGCCATTCGCGCCGAAGGAGATCGCTGCGCAGCACGAGGTGAGTCCAGAAGTGGCTGCACCGCCGCAAGTAGGTGCCGAAGGAGAGATCTACGATCCGCCCTTTTTTCGCAAAGGATTCAGCCGGCCCGACGGCTCCGGAGGCTTCGGGCCGATGGCGTCGAGCGATTTTGGCAATGACCTCGATATTCCGACGGTGATCCGCAATTTGAGCGACTGATCGGTGGGATGGGCCAAGAGCCTATCCTGGTGGCGCATCCCTGTTGTGCGCCGTAAGCGGTGACGGGGAAAGGGACCCGGCACCAACTGCTCACGGGGCGCGGCGATTTCGCCGCGCCCCGGTTTTTCTTTTGGGCGTTACTGCTGCTTGTTGACCTGAGACTCGAGCGAGTGCAGGCGCTCTTTGAGCTCCTTGTTCTGCGCGGTCAATTCCTGCACCGCCAGCCAGAGCGCCATCTGCACTTCCTGGCCGTCGATGTGCTTGTCGTCGCCGCGTCCGAAGACCTGATGGAAGTCCTCGGCGATGAGGCCTATGCGGTCCTTCGGTCCGTTGTTCTTGAAGTCGTAGGTTACGACGGGAATGGTCCCGATCTTCTCTAGGATATTTGGCGAGTTGACGGGCTCGATGTTCTCCTTGAACGTGCGGGAGGAAGCGACGGTGAACTGGGTCGCGCCGGCGTTGACGCTCGAGGTAGTACCGCCGTTGGCGATCACCAGTTGCGAACCCGGGCTCGCTGTGCCGATCCCTACATTGTTGCCGGATATCGCCATCGTCGACGCTGCAGAACCAACACCGAAGAGAATCTTGTTTGCTTCGCTGCGGAAGGCAAAATCTCCCGTGGTGGAATCGGTGAAGAAGCCGGTGTTGGCAGTTACGATTGCCGGAGCGTAGCCCTTGATCGTTCCGTTCGACCGCAACACGATTGCCGGGAAGGTGGTGCCGTCGATGGATAGCCCATCGGCGCTTGTTGTTGTAAAGATGTGCATCCTGTTTGATGGGCTAGCGGTACCGATTCCGACGTTGCCGCTGGCGGCAATGTCGACCGAGCTCGTCGGCGCGCCTGGACGGATGCGAAGCGGGAGTTTGGACCCGCCGGTCACGTCGCGGACGAACCAGTTGGCCTCGTTGGCGCCGATGTCCCATGTCTGTGCTGTAAATCCGCCGGCATTCGTCTGCTCCTGGCGGATGGCCGGTGTGTTGCTGGTGGAGATGTGGACATCGAGGACCGGGGTGGCGGTGCGTAGGCCGAGACGGCCGGTGCTGTCGACGAAGATCGAGTTGTTTGGCGCCGAGCCAGTCACGGTGAAGGGCACTGTCGCGGCGGTAATGTCTTCAATCGAGAACTTCTCTGCTCCGCCGCTGGCGCTGTCATTCGCCGTGAGCTGCCAGTCGTGCGTCGGAAAACCAGTGCCCGTGCTTGTGTCCTGGAACTTGATCCGCGTGTTGTTCTCTTTCAGGCGGATGGTGTCAAAGCCGAAACTCTCGTTGTTGACGCAATCGAGGCCTACGCATTGGCTGCCCTGCACGATCTGATCGTCGGCGACGACGACGTCGAGCGGCTTGACGACCTTCGGGATGGACTGCGCCGATGTCGTTCCCGATCCTGCCTTGCTACTCTGCGTCTGCGGCGTCATGGTCGGCTCCTCTACGTCCGACGGCGCCGTTGATCACGAGGAGGCTGCCCGACTGTACGATCGGGTTTGCGTTGATGCCGGCCGCGCTCTGGATGCGCCCGGCTGCTGCGTCATCATTGGTGGCACGCGCGTTGGCGAGCTGTTTCTTCACCTCGTCGGAGATGTTCGGGATGACCCGTAACTCGTAAGTGTATGCACCATCCGTCAGTCTTCCGCCAAGGTCCTGCAGGCTGAACGCAGGCGTCGTGCCAGCCGCAAATTCCTTGTGGTACACCGCGCCGTTCGGTGCGATTACAGTGAGAGCGACCCTTTCATGGCCGCCCGCGGTCACCCACTGCGCGGCAGTCGCCGCTGCCGTCAGATGGCCGACCAGCTCCGGACTACTCGACTTCGCTAAGGAAAGGGTTGGGAGTAGCAGTAGACAAACGATAGCAACGAGGACATACCGAGACATGGACCGGGCTTGCATCATGTTTGATTTCCCTCCTAGCCGCGCACGATCTGTGCGCGGAAACTGATTCTGATGGACGCGTATCGGTTAACTTACGGCGTTTGAACCCGAACAACCACGCAAAAACGGAAAGTTACGTAACGCCGTCACGGAAATCTTTTGTTCAGGTCTAATCTTGCAAATAACATCGGTTACTCCCACTCGATCGTACTCGGTGGTTTTGACGAGATATCGTAGACCACCCGGTTGATGCCGCGAACCTCATTCACGATCCGCCGGCCGATTCGGTCGAGGAGATCGTGCGGCATGCGGTACCAGTCGGCGGTCATGAAGTCTGTCGTCGATACGGCTCGGACGGCGATGACGTTCTCGTAGGTCCGTTCGTCTCCCATCACGCCGACGCTGCGGACCGGGAGCAGCACGGCAAACGCTTGCGCGATCTCGCGATAGAGGCCGGCGCGCCGGATCTCGTCGATGACGATCTCGTCGGCGTTCTGCAGAATCTCCACGCGGGCGGCATTGACCTCGCCAAGAATGCGGACCGCCAATCCAGGGCCTGGGAAAGGATGGCGCCAGACGAACTCCTCCTCGAGACCGAGGTCGAGACCCAACTGCCGGACTTCGTCTTTGAATAGCTCGCGAACCGGCTCGATGAGCTTCAGTCCCATCTTCTCCGGCAGGCCGCCGACGTTGTGATGAGTCTTGATGACGGCGGACGGTCCCTTGATCGACACGGACTCGATCACGTCGGGATAGAGCGTTCCCTGCACGAGGAACTCTGCGCCGGAGATCCGTTTCGCTTCTTCCTCGAAGATGGCGATGAATTCGTTGCCGATCATCTTCCGTTTCGTCTCGGGGTCTTCGACACCGGCGAGCTTGTCGTAGAAGCGCTGGCGGCCGTCGACGGCGACGACATGCATGCCGAGGCCTTCCGAGAGCCGCGACATCACCTGTACCGCCTCGTTCTTTCGCAGTACCCCGTTGTCCACGAAGATCGCTGTGAGCTGGTTGCCGATGGCCTCTCCCACCAGGACTGCGGCAACAGACGAGTCGACGCCACCGCTGACCGCTGCGATCACCTGCCTGTCACCAACCGCGGTGCGAATCTCTTCCACTTTTCTCCGGCGGTAATCGCCGAGGTCCCACGATGGTGTGCAGCGGGCGATGTTGAAGAGAAAGTTGCGTAGGATAGCGATGCCAGCCTCGGTCTGCGTGACTTCCGGATGGAACTGGATTCCGTAGCATCGCTGCTCGGCGCTCTCGAAGGCCGCGATCGGCGCATTTGTCGAAGATGCCGTGACACGGAAGCCTGCCGGTTGCCGGAGGATATTGTCGCCGTGACTGGCCCATACGCGCTGATGCGCGGGAGTTTGTGCGAAGAGCGGCGAATCAACGGCGCTGATGTCGATCTCGGCGCGGCCGTACTCACGTTCTGGTGATGCCTCCACCCTGCCGTCCAGCAGGTAGGCTGTGAGCTGCATCCCGTAGCAGATCCCTAGTATGGGGATACCCAGTTCGAAGATTTCCCGGGAGCAGATCGGCGCGGACTCCGCGTAGACCGACTGTGGCCCGCCGGAGAGGATGATGGCCTTGGGGGTCAACGCACGGATCTTGTCGACAGCGGTGTCGAACGGTTGGACGACGGAGTAGACGCGCTGTTCGCGGATTCTCCGGGCGATGAGCTGCGTGTACTGCGACCCGAAATCGAGAACGAGGACCGTCTGGCCGTTCGGGCTCTGTTCGAGCGCCGCCACTACAGGAGGTTCCGCAGTTCTTTGCCAGGCTTGAAACGAATTGTGTTGCCGGGTGGGATCTTCACTTCGACACCGGTCTTGGGATTGCGGCCGATCCCTTTCTTCCGCTGTTTGACCTGAAAGACGCCGAATCCTCGGAGCTCGATTCGTTGCCCGCGCGCGAGCGCGCTGCGCAGTCCCTCGATCACCGTGTCGACCGCCTGCGCCGCCTTCACGCGCGAAATATCGGACACTTCCGCGACCTTGTTGACGATGTCGGCTTTGATCATGGCGCTGATTATAACCTCTTCCGAATGAGCGACTCGCAGCGATCTCGTATCGATAACTGGCTGAAGCACGTTTGTCTGTTCAAGCATCGCGTTGGTGCCACCGAGGCTTGCCGAGGCGGGCACGTCAAAGTCAATGGGCAGCGAGTCAAACCAGCGGCTCCCGTACGCGAGAACGACGTGATCGAGTTCTACGCCGGCGAGACCTTGCGGCGCGTCGTGGTCAAGTCAGTCCCGGCGGCGCAGCAATCGAAGGAGCTCGCACGGGCGACGTATGTGGACGAGACGCCGGTGGTCGAGAAGACGGACCTTCCGATGTTCCGCGACCGAGGCACCGGTCGGCCGACGAAGCGGGAGCGGCGGGATATGGAAGAGTTCATCCCGAAGATCCGCAGATGACGCAGATGGGCGCAGATAAACCGGCTCCATCTGCGTCTAATCTGCGCCATCTGCGGATAACCGACCAACCCCGCCGGGACATGGAGCTCGATTGCTTCCCGAATCAACTCCATCGCTTCTTCCCGTGTAGCGAGTCCCCCTAGGACCATCCGCAGATGACGCAGATGTACGCAGATAAAACCGTTCTCCATCTGCGTTCATCTGCGGATAAAAGCTTTTCGTCAATCACCAGGCCACGCCATCGCCTCGGCGAACCCCGGCAGCGCCGCCGACAGCTCCTCGATGTGCGCGCTGGCGATGCCGTCCAGCTCCCGTTCCAGCACGCCGCTGACGGTGGTCTCCTGCTGATCTGCTCGATAGTGCAACATGTCGATGTGATGCCGCGGCAGCCGGACGCGCAGTTCCGCGCTCCGGATCGCCTGCGGCAGGATGCCCTCCGCATCGTCCCCGAGCGCCTCTTCGATGACGTGTATCGGCCAGATCTCCAGCGCCTTGGCCATCATCTCCGCCCGCGGAAACCGCTTCCCGAGCGGCGTCGTCCACAGCTCGACTTCCCCGTTCTCGATGCCCTCGGACATCTGCCGCCGCGTCCACCCGAGGAGCCCCTCCGCCTGCATAATGCTGACATGCGGCCGTGGTTGTAGGAAGATGTGACGGATGCGTGAGATGACGTCGAGTTCGAGCATGGTTGGGTGCCTCGCTGATAGTACGATTATGATATATCTCAACACGCGCTTTGTCAAGGTGAATCTGGTGCCATGGCAGTAGCTCCAACGATCGGAGAACTGCTCGGCGAACGTGTGCGCGAACTGCGCAAAAAGCGCGTGTTGACGCAGGTTCAACTCTCCGAACGATGTGGCGTCCCTCAGAGCAGGATCAGTGCAATCGAGAAGGGGTCACATGTTCCGAATGTCGAAACCGTAATTCGGCTGGCGGGGGCTCTCGGGTGCAAGGTGACGGCGCTGATGTCGGTCTTCGACAAATGAGATCTGTCTCCGCCGCTACAGGAGCGACAGCGCCTCGCTATTGGTCGGTGAACATAGCTTCGAATAACTCTGCCCTCTTGCTGACCGTTTCATACTCACCGCCACAAGCACCGACGCATCAACAGGTTACGAGTTGTCGAAAAAGAAGACCCCTGGTATTAACAAAATGGCACGGGAGCGTGACTTCGGCGCGCTCACACCCAGCGATCCGCAGCGCCATGCTTTCTCTCCGCCGATGCGCCATCCCGTCTCGTCTGGAGAGACTACCGGTGAGCCACGGATGTGCTCGATCAGACTCGTGTACGTCGGAGCCGCTTTGCGTCCAAGCCGCAACAGTGCGCGCGTGAGCGTGGACCGCTCCAGTGCCAGCCCGAAGAGTTGGCCGAAGATCTCCGCGATACGCTCGTAGGAGACCCCGCAGACCTTGTTCAGGTGCGCGGCCAGTGCGATCGTATGCGGCCCGATCTGCACGCCCCCTATGGCGCCGGTCGCATCCGAGATCTGCTCGGCAGCGCGGCCCTGCACTCTCCGCCCGCACCGCGTGCAGTAGCCGTAATGGATCTCGAACTCCGTCGTCACCGGAGTGATCGCCGGGATGTCGGTCTGATACTGCCGGGCGATGCCGCCCAAACGTACGGCACCTTCACAGTGAGGGCAGATCAACAGCGGCGGAACGACGGTCGTCTTGTCGATCTTCGCCGGCGTCGCGCGGTGCGTCCGCGTTCCTCCCGGCTTTCGTCCTGGCTTCTTCGGATTCGCCTTCCGAATCCCCCGCGAGAAGGGAGCCGCCTGGCGCTTGCCCGCCCGCCGCTGCTCGTCAAGGGCCTTGCGTAGATCTGCGTTCTCGGCCCGGAGCGCGGCGTTCTCCGCTCGCAGCGTCGTGTTCTCCGCGCGGAGCGTGGCGTTCTCCGCCTCCAACTCCGTCACCTGCCTCTGCAGCGTCTCCAACTCGCGCCGCATCGCTGCCATCTCGGCGAGCAACCTCTCCACTCCCTTCACACCATCAGTAAACTACAACTTCACGCCGGCAGCAAGACGGTAAACAGATACCCCGCAACCTGGTGCCTCGCGAGTGCGCTACTATCCGCCATGCGGGTCCGCGCGGCTGAAGCGTGGTGCGTTGGGCGGACAGATCTGCGCGGAAAGCAATAGAGGGTCGATCTGATGCTTGTTCAAGAACTCCGTGGCGAGATTGCTCAGGCGCTCTGGCCCGGGATCTCAATCCGGCGCTCTTCTCTGGCCGACATAGGGCGCAAGTCTGAAGGTTCGTCCCGAATCGTCGATGAGTTTGAGGTGGATGAGTTCCTTCTTTCGAATCCCTCTATACAATGCCTCCGTCGTCCAGTTGCTTTGGTTGCCGCCGGGGGTTAACGCGGCCACAATACCGGTAGGCGTGGATGAGGAATGGCTTGCAGAATTCCGGCGCGCTACCAAGGACTGGGCCAGTACAAACGACTGGCTTGCTGCGGATGAACCTTGGGCAGTCACTGGCCTTGCAACGAGCACTCCAGCGGAGACGCGGGAGCTTTGGAGGCCGGGTGGCATCATATCGCTCACGGCATTCTGGGCAGCGCCAACCACTCTGGCGCTCGCCAATCGCTTGCTCCGCGAGGGACGGGATCTGGCCGAGCTTCCCTGGCGGAATTTTGAGGAGCTCGTGGCGGATCTTCTCTCGGCCGAAGGATGGATCGTTCGGCTGACGCCAGAAAGCGGCGATGGTGGTGTCGATGTCTTCGCCGTACGTGACGACCCCGTTGTTGGTCCGATCTTGACCGTCTGGCAAGCAAAGCGATACGCCCCTCACCGTAAAGTCGGCATCGGGGCGATTCGGGAACTCATCACCGTGCGTGAAGAACATCAGGCGTCCAAGGCATTCGTCGTAACGACGAGTACCTTGACCAAGGGTGCGCTCACCCGCATCGCTCAGGAGGACTTCAGGCTAGGAGCCATGCAGGGTCCAGATTTGACGTCGTGGGTAGATAGGGTGTCCAAACTGCCGCCTAACTAACTAACTAAAATAGCTGATGCGCGGGGCGGAACGATCTCCACGAATCTCGAGCAAGCGCTCGTAGTCTTCAGGCGGGGAAGTTGGGGTCCGGGGAAGTTGGGGTCGGATCTGGAAAATCAACTTAACTCCGCTTGTCGAGCATGAACCAAGCGCGCCGCTTGTATCCATGTGGTCGGCGCCGCGGACCGGCGCTACCGAAGCGGAGTGGCTTGGCATCTTGCAAGATATCGAGATGCATCACGGCGAATACGCTCATGATCCAGTCGTCATGAGACTACGAATCATCGGCGGCGTCCAAGGAGCCTCACTCGATCGCGGCACTGCGTGAATATGGATACACACAAATCGAACCGGAACCCGGTGGCTTCACGGCATCCCGCGCCGTGCCGTCTACAAGCGGTTGCACCCGACACGGAACAAGCCTCCGGGGTCTTCGTTCTTTCCTGATCTGCAACTGATTGACAACACAACTACTTGTGATTGGATAAATGACCTCCGAGGTGACTCGTGAGTTATTTGTGTAAGCGCCCACGCGAGCCGGCCCGACTTGCTCGCCTAAGCGCGCATGCTACGATTCTTTCCATGCGACGCGTATCGAGACGCCCTGAGGGTGAAGACACCGTTCGTGACGCTGCAACGATGCAGAGAACGATGAACCGTTTGCGTGGGGGCGCTCTCATTCCGCGCGGCGTGTACCGGTTCGCGGATCATGAGGAGGCTGACGAGTGGATGATCAGGACGATCGCGAATACTCACGCGCACCTGAGCTCGAAGACCTCCTCTCGCTCTGCAAAGCACTGAACGCGGAAAGCGTTCGGTACGTCCTGATCGGCGGCTTCGCGGTCATCCTCCACGGATTCGTTCGCGCAACGAAAGACATCGATCTCCTGGTGTCGATGCGTCCGCGGAGAATGTGCAGCGCCTCAAGCGGGCCATGGCCAGCTTGCCCGACAACGCCATCGCGCTCATCGCTGGCGACGAAATCGAGAAGTATCAGGTCGTCAGAATCGCGGACGAGATCGTCGTCGATCTGTTGAAGACCGCCTGTCGCCTCGCAGCGCGGGTCGATGGAACCCGGGCGCGCGCAATAGGCGCGCCCGGGTTCACTACCTCCTTATTTTTTCACGCTTTCGGTGCGGTGGACGTTACGGGGACGGGAGCCGGAGCCGGTGTCGGAGCGGGCGTTTGAGGGGCCTGTGCCGTCTTCTTACGGCGCGTCAGAACCTTCAGTCGCTTGATCTCTTCCACCTGGGGCACCAGGTCAGCGTTGACCGGGTTCCGCGCGAGCTGCGACCCGAACGAGTACGCCTGGGACGCGATGAACGCAAGCTGTTCGCGGCGGACCAGATTGGCCCCTTCGATGCCCTTGAGCAACGAGCGGATCTCATCGGCGACGAGGTTCCAGCGGACAGAGACACTCTGAAGCTGGAGAACGTCGGGGAGGGGCTGGCCTACAGCCCGCGCCACCATGTCCGACGAGCCGATCACACTGATCGACGCGTCGACCACAAGGGCCGGCTGCTTGCGGGCACGCTGTTTGAGCTGGGTCCGCTGCGCTTTCGAGAGCGGCGTCACGTCGCCGATCTGTGAGCGCAGCGTGCGGATTTGCTCGATGACCGCTTCGGGCGTCAGTTTCGCGGGGTTTGGGGAAGGGGTACCGGGGGTGTTGTTATCGACAGTAGTAGCCATGACATTATCTTCCTTACGCGAGCTGTCAGGCCGGAGGTTGCGTTCACGACTCGTCGACAAGTGCGAGCGGCCACCGGCTGGAAGTCGCGGCGACGCGCCGAGCCTTCCGGTTGATGTTTCCCCGAGGCGTGTACACACCTCGAGAGCCCGCGGCAGGAGGAGATAACTCAACTCCCGCGCCGGTACAGGTCTGATGTGCTTTCCAGCACGCCCGTACCGCCGACAGCCGCCAAAATCTTCGTTCTTTCGAACTAGGATTCTGTGATTCGGGATGTTAGCGACTCGCTTTTCTTTTGTCAAGCGTCAATATTCGTGGGTGCCAGATAGGGCAGGGTGGTACCCCGCTGGGACACGGTGCGTACCCCGCTGGGACACGGTGCGTACCCCACTGGGACACAGTGGTGCCCCAGTGGGACACGGTGCGTACCCCGCTGGGACACAGTGGGTACCCCAGTGGGACACAGTGGTGCCCCAGTGGGACACGGTGCGTACCCCGCTGGGACACAGTGGGTGTCCCACCGGGGTACGCTTCGCGCCAAGTCATTCTGCAGTCGAGGCTTACCGCGCCCGCGATTGTGCCTAAGTACAGCACCCCGGAAGATGGTGTCCAGAGGCGGAACTCTCGCATTCGCATCGTGAAACTCACGAACGACGGCACAGACAAGAGTGTCTGTGCCCACACCTGTCCAAATTAGGTTGGTGAGCTTGGCTTTTAAGCGGCACGATGAACCAACCATCGAGAGTCCTTCTCCCCCGCGCACGGGGGAGAAGGCGGATGAGGGGGTCCCTTTCGCGTAGGTATGCACGTGGTTTGCGTCCTCCACACTCAAGCGGTGAGGCGTGAAGCCGGCCAAAATGCAGATCTACACGAAGGGGACCCCTCATCCGCCTTCGGCACCTTCTCCCCTCTGCGGAGGGGAGAAGGGCTCTCGATGGAGAGTCATCGTGTCTTTTTAGAGGCCAGTTCCCGACCCAATTTGTCCACCGCCTGGTAGGGCGTCCGAGTAAGGGCACCGGACACTTTGTTGCGGGGAGCTGTCCTAAGTATCAGTGTCCCAGGTTCGGATTCGATCCTGCCGGTGCCGCCGGCGCTTTTTTTACCTGACCTGGAATCGGCGCCTGACCTTCCTTGATGGCCTGGAGCGTGTCGGGGTTGGAGAGATCCAGGCGGGCGTTCATCATCTGCTCGCGGAAGCGCGACTCGTAGAGCAGCTTGGCCAGAGGAGCGGCATCGACGCCACCATGGCCGCCGTGCTCGACGAAGACGACCACGACCATCTGCGCATTGTCTCGCGGCGCATACGACGCGAACCACGCGTGGTCTTTGTACTTGTAAGGCAGTCCCTCTGTCTTGACCCAGCCGTGCTGTGCGATTACCTGCACAGTTCCTGACTTCCCGGAGACGTCCAACCCTTCGATGCGTGCGTTGCCACCAGTGCCGCCTTCTTCGTTGACGACCTTCCAGAGGCCCAGCTTCACCGTTTCGAGCGCTTTCGGTGATAGCGGGACGTTGTGCAACACCTCGCTCGCCACCTGCAGCCGTTTGACCTGACCGTCGGCGCTCACCTTCTCGATCATCTTCACGACGTGCGGGCGATAGACCGTGCCGCCGTTCGAGATGGCAGCCATCATGTTCGCTACCTGCAGCGGCGTGACGATGAGTGGTCCCTGCCCAATGGCTACCGAGATTGTTTCCGACGGATACCACTTGCGGTGCTGCTTTACGGCTGCCCACTGCGTCGAAGGGACGAGACCAGGTTTCTCCCCGTCCAGATCGATTCTGGAGAGCTCGCCGAATGTCAGCTTGTGCGCATATTCGGCGATCCTGTCGACCCCGAGCCGGGCACCCACGTTGTAGAAGAAGATGTCGCAAGACACCTTGAGTGCGTTGGCGACGCTGACATCACCATGGCCGTTCTTGTTGTAGCAGCGGAAGCGCCGGCCGAAGAAGACCGCACTGCCGCCGCAAAAGTATGACGTCGTGGTATCGATCATCCCCTCGGATAAGCTGGCCATGGCCATGACCGCTTTGAAGACCGACCCCGGGGAGTACAGCCCCTGGATCGCGCGATTCAATTCGACCTTGAAGGGATTTGAGGCAATGGTCCGCCAGACGTCGGGGGAAAAGCGCCGCGAGTAGACGTTGGGGTTGAAGGCTGGGGAGGAGACCATCGCCAGAACCTCGCCGTTGCGAGGGTCGAGTGCGACGGCGGCGCCCACAAACTCGTTTTCGATGAAGTACTGCTCCGCGCGGCGTTGCAGATCGAAGTCGATGGTGAGGTAGACGTTGTCGCCGGCTTGCGGTTCCTTGCGCGCAGGACGGTACTCGGCGAGGCGGCGGCCGTGGCTGTCGTACTCCCAGTACTGAGCGCCGTCGTGGCCGCGGAGGAATTCGTCGTACTCATACTCCACTCCGCGCTTGCCCAGGAGGTCTCCTGGTCTGAGGTCCTTGTGGGCCGCCAGATCCTTTTCGTTGGCTTCGCCGATGAACCCCATGATGTGAGCCGCCATCGTCGCGTACGGATAGTTGCGGCGTTGTACCGGCTCGACGTTCAGCTCCGGAAAGGCAACGGCTTGTGCCTGAATCGATGCCACCTGCGGCATCGACAGATCCTCAGCGATCGGGATGGGGTGAGTATTGGGAATGGCTCGTCCCTTGTCGAAGCGCCCTTCGATCTCCTGCGGCGGTACGCCGAGGACCTGCGCGAGGAATGCGACGACCTTTCCGCGGTGTGCCGGATCGAGCTTGACGATCGGACGCATGATCACCCGGTCCAGGCTGAGCGAGTAGGCCGGCTGATTGTCCGCCAGGATCTTCTGGCCGCTACGGTCGAGGATCAGGCCGCGTTTGGCGGGGAGGACGACCTCGCGGAGCGCGTTCGCTTCCGAGAGGTTGCGATACTTCTCCGCCTGGACTCCCTGGACGACCCAGAACGAAACGGTCAGGAAGACGAAGATGACCACGATGGCCCATAGCAGAGCATTGATGCGGAATGTCAGGAACTTCTGGTCATCTCTGTAGACGCGCATTGACTACCACCCGGTGGGACGCCTCGTGGCTTCGATCGGCTCTTCGCGCAGAAACAGCGCGAGGAGGAGATAGACGATCATGCCGAAGAGGCAGGTAAAGATTGTCTTAACGATCATCCCCTGCTCGAACATCTCGACCTTTTGCTTCAACAGAATGTTCACGAGGATGTAGATCACCAACTCATTCACGATCACGGCGCCGACGAGGCAGCCGCCGAAGGCCAGAGTACCCCGCAGCGCGAGGCGCGAGTTGATGTACGCCACGGCGTATGCGCAGACCGTGAGGGCGAAGGCGTGCAGGCCGAACATCGCACCCGAATACGCATCCTGCACGAGGCCGGCAATCACGCCGGCGATGATGCCGCCGAAGACGTTGCCGCCCATCGAGTAATAGACGACGAGGATCACGTACGGATTGAAGAACGCCAGCGAGTTCGGAAAGAAACTGTCGAGCAGTGAGTGCAGCGTCAGGGCGATCAACAGCCCTACGGCGAATCGAAGCCACCTCACGGTGCGTACCTCACGACGTCATTCGGAACCTTTCTCGTGTGGAGAACGATCACCTCTTCGATCGACCCGAAGTCGACTGATGGCCGCACGGTGATGGACTTGAAAAGCTCCTGTCCTTTCTCGGCCTTCGTCACCACGCCGGCGGGGATTCCTTTCGGATAGATGCCGTCGATACCAGCGGTCATGATGAGGTCGCCCTCCCGAACATCGGCGAGCGAGATGATGTCGTACAACTGGGCACCGGTGGAACCGTCGCCGCGGAGAACACCCTGGCGGCGCGTACGATCGACAAGCACGCCGGCCGAAGAGTTGCCGTCGGTGATGAGCTGCACCTTGGCCATGTCTTTCGTGGTCAGTACCACGCGGCCGATCAGGCCGCTGGCGTTGACCACGGCGTCGTTGACTTCGATACCGCTGTTCGAGCCGCTGTCGAGGATGATCGATTTAAAGCGGCTGGATGTGTCGAGCATGACCGGCTGTGCCATCGTCGTCATCATCGTGAACTGCTCGGAATAGCCGAGCAGGCTGCGAAGCCGGCGCAGATCGCCCGCCGACTGGCGGAGGCGCAAGTTGTCGGTGGTGAGCTGGTCGATCTGCCGGTGCAACTGCAGGTTCTCGGCGACCGAGCGGCGCATGTCGAGATAGCCGTGGTAGACGTCGGACAGCGATTGGCCGATCCAGTTGACGGTCTTCGGGACGGGCGCGAAGAGGATCATCACGCTCCGCTCGAACATCGTCCGCGTCTCCCCGATATAGCGCGTTCGGGTGCTGATGCTCATGAGGAAGAAGAGCATGCCCAGCACGACGATCAACAGCAGTGTCGGGCGCCGTGGAATGACATCAGCGGGTGCGGCCATGGTGTATGCGTGTAGTCAGCAGGTTTCAAGCCAGAGGAAGTGGAGTAGGGAGATGGGGTGTGGGGAGTGAAGATCTGAATGATCCCAACCCGTGTACCACTCCCCACACCCCATCCCCCACTCCCTTACTCAATCGATATTTTCCGCAGCAGATTGAAATCAGTCAGCATCTGCCCCGTGCCGAGGGCGACGCAGGCGAGAGGATCCTCAGCCAGCGTGACCGGCAGGCCGGTTTCTTCGCGCAGGCGCTTGTCGAGGTTCTTCAGCATCGAGCCCCCGCCGGCGATGATGATGCCTTTGTCCATGATGTCGGCAGACAGCTCGGGCGGCGTGCGCTCGAGTGCGACGCGTACGGCCTCGACGATCGTTGCCACCGTTTCCGAGAGCGCTTCGCGGATTTCTTCGTCGCTGATGACGAGAGTCTTGGGGACGCCCTCCACCAGGTCACGGCCCTTGATCTCCATCGTCATCTCTTCGTCGAGCGGGAAAGCGGAGCCGATCTCGATCTTGATCTGTTCGGCCGTGCGCTCGCCGATCAGAAGGTTGTACTTGCGCTTGATGTACTGAATGATCGCGTCGTCCATTTCGTTGCCGGCCACGCGCACCGAGCGGGAGTAAACGATGCCTGCCAGCGAGATGACGGCGACGTCGGTGGTGCCGCCGCCGATGTCGACGATCATGTTGCCGGTCGGGTCGGTGATCGGCAGGCCTGCTCCGATCGCCGCCGCCATGGCCTGTTCGATCAGGTAGACCTCGGTGGCGCCCGCGCGGAGCGCCGAGTCCTTTACGGCCCGCTTTTCAACCTGGGTGATTTCTGACGGGACCGAGATCACGATGCGTGGTTTGACGAGGAAGCGCCGGCCGTGCGCTTTCTCGATGAAATACTTGATCATCTTCTCGGTGACTTCGAAGTCGGCGATGACGCCGTCCTTCATCGGCCGGATGGCGACGATATTACCAGGCGTGCGGCCGAGCATCTCCTTCGCTTCCTTGCCCACCGCTTCGACGTTGTTGTTGATCTTGTTGACCGCGACGATCGACGGTTCGCGGACGACGATACCTTTGTTCTTGGCGTAGACGAGAGTGTTCGCTGTCCCGAGATCGATCGCCAGATCGTTCGAGAACATCGAGAGCAGTGATTTGAGAGCCATCTTCTGAGCGTCGTCCTTTGTTGACTTTTCGCAGACCGCGTTTGACGCGCTGCAAAAGAGTTGCCCTTTGGTTGGGAGTCGTTTGTCGGGGGTCGGGGGCCGGAGAGACCGTCGCCGGCGTTTGTTTCTCCGGCTCCCGACTCCCGACAAACGACTCTCGGCTACTATTCTTCCACGAGCACCGACTCCGAAAGCGTAGTTTGTTTGCCCGCCGCGTTGATTGCTTTCACGCTGACCAGGTTGCGGCCGATCTTGTTGAAGCTGACCAGCTTCTTGAAATGGCCGGCAGCGTCGACGTCTGCCTCCTCGTCGTTGATCAGGACGGTCGTTCCCGGGTCGGTGGTTCCTTCGATCATGTAGAACGGCCCGCCGATCGGGTAGGGAGCCTTCAGCTTCAGCGACGGAGCCGGAGTGTCCTGCGACGCGGCGCCTTCGCGGGTACCTCCGTTGACGCGGAAACGCCGGAAGGCTGAGAACGGTCCGATGTCGCCGCCCGGCCCGGTCGAGGCCACTCTCCAATAGAACGCTCCTTCCGCTGTCACACGCGCGGATGCGGTCGTCTTCTGGCGTTTCGAGTTGATCTCCAGCGAGGTGAAGAGGCGCGAGCGCGAGACCTGGAGCACATATCCGGCCGCTCCCTGTATGGGATCCCAGGAGAAGTCGACCCGCGAGTCGTTGGACTCGAGGAACACCTGGTTGTCGGCCGGGGTCAGAGCTGCCGGCGGCATGAGCAGCTTCTTGATTGCCGAGAGCCCACCCTGAGGTGTCGCCGTGAGTTTCTCCCCGATCGCAAGCTTCACTTGCGTGCCGCCTGACGACGGTGCCACGGATGCCGATCCTTTTTCGGCCATGACGGCGGTCGACTTCTGCGCGTCGACGCCGACCTGCGTGGTCGACTCGGAGTCGACGGTGACCTGGCTGCCGGGTGTGCGGACGCTCGAGGCGTCGTCGGTCGTGGCAACTTCGACGGAACCTATCTGCATCTGGACGGAGTTGTTCTTCCGGCTGGTGGAGGGATTGAACTGCGAATAGATCTCCAGAAGGGCGTTCGGGCCGATGGTGTAAAGCGAGCCGTTCGAGAAGATCAACTCCGCCGACGCGCCGCCGCCGGTCTTCACCCAGTCGCCGTTGAAGAGAGGCGTGCGGGTCTCGGCGGATGTCCAGTCGGTCGTCGGCGATTTCTGATACTGAACATCCCCTTCCACGGTGAGGAACTGGGCGTCGTTCTCGGCTCCGCCTTTGCCGCTCAGGGCGGCGCGGCTGAAGGTCTGTGATTCGACGGCGGCACTTTCCGCATCGGGGTACTTCCCGGCGGCGAGCAGGGTGCCTGCCTCATCGAGCTTGCGTTGGGCGCGGTCGAAGTCGGCGTGATGGCTGGGAAAGTCCTTCGAGGCTGCCAGCGAGTTGAGAGCCTGGCGTGCCTCGGAGATGGCTGACTCGGCGGAGCTGCGCGGGTTTCGTCTCTGGTTGGCGTAGTACCACCAGCCACCCAGACCGAGGAGCAGGAGGAGAATCACCAGTCCGATTTGTTTGATGCGATCGATCGATACGAGGTACCAATCGATCTCAATGCCGGCCTTCTTCTTCTTCTTTGTGGCCATCGGACGAGACGGACTTTATAGCATGGCGGCCGGGTACCGCCGTGCCTGGTGGATCTTCCGGTTTGCCACGGAGAGCGGGAATAGCTACACTGCCGCGTTTTTTACGGATTTTCGCGATCGCCCGGCTCGCCGAGTCCCGCGCCGCGGTTGCCATCCAAAATCAGTCGAGACAGAGGTTCCTTCCCATGCTCAAGTTGATGCGCGATAGCTTTCAGCACCTCAAATGGATTCTGGTCGCCATTGTTGCGATCTTCGTCCTCTTCATCTTCGTCGACTGGGGCGCCGGCGGCGCTGGCGGTGGCGCAGGGGTCGACCAGCACGCCTACGCCGTCCGCGTCAACGGCGAGACGATCTCGTTCCGCGAGTTTGAGCGCGCGCTCTACTACACGGAGAAGAACTACGAGCAGATGTACCGGCAGCCACTCTCGCCCGACATGATCGCGCAGATGGGGCTTCCCAAGCAGGTGCTCGATTCGCTCGTCGATCAGCATCTCCTTCTGCAGCAGGCAAAACGGCTTCATTTGGGCGCGTCGCCTGAAGAGATCCGGCAGAAGATTCTGGAGATTCCGACTCTCAACCCTGACGGAAAGTTTGTCGGAGAAGAGCTCTACACCCGATACGTCACCGGCTCGATGGGCTTCCAGTCGCCGGCAGAGTTCGAGGAGGAGCTGGCTCGCGACATTACCCTCGGCAAGATGGAGAGTGCCCTGCAGAGCTCCATCGTGGTCTCCTCGAAGGCCGCCGAGGCGGAGTACCGCCGAGTCAGCGAGAGCGCAAAGATCAAATATATTCTCTATCCCGCCTCGCGCGAAACGGCCAATGTCATAGTCACTCCGGCCGGCGTGCAGCAGTACTACACGACCCATCAGGCTCACTACACACACGGCGAGCAGCGCGAGGTGAAGTACCTCATCGCCGACTACGCCAAGCTCCGGGCTCTCAGCAATCCGACCGATGCCGAGTTGCGCAAGGCTTACGATCAGCGGCACGAGGAGTTCAAGGCCGCGGAGGGAGCGCACATCCTCCACATACTAATCAAGGTCGATCAGGGAGCTCCGCCGGCGGTCGACGCCGCGGCGAAAGCAAAGGCAGAGAACATCGTCAAGCAGCTTCGCGCAGGGGTGGACTTCGGCAAGCTGGCCAAAGAGAGCTCGGGCGACCCGTCGTCGTCGGGCAAGGGCGGCGATATGGGCTGGGTTGACAAGGGCACGACCGTCGAGCCGTTCAACACGGACGCCTTCAGGATGCCCCTCAACACGATCAGCGACCCGATCCGGACGACGGAATTCGGCTACCACATCATCAAGGTATTGGAACGCCGCGGCGCAGGTTACCGGCCGTTCGAGGAAGTGCGCGACCGCCTCCGGGCCACGACGGCAGATCAGCAGGGGAAAGATCGGGCGCGCGACGAAATAACCCGGATCGCGGCACGGATCAAGGAGAACAAGCCCAAGACCGCGACGGAGTTCTCGGCCATGGCCACCGGCAACGTGGCCTCGAACGATACGCAGTGGTTTGGCAAGACCGATCCAATCCCGGGCATGGGCGGCAATCCGGCGCTCACGGCGTGGGCATTCGCGGCAAAGCAGGGCGACATCGGGGAGATCATGGGGTCGCAGCGCGGTCCGATCATCCCGTTCCTTTTCAGCATTCGTGCTGCAGGTGTCGCGCCGCTCGAGGAAGTACGCGCGAAGGTGGAGGCCGACCTGCGCATGGAGAAGGCGCGGCAGCTTGCCCAGCAGTCACTGGCCAAAGCGCTGCCGGCGCCGGCGGTGGACGCGGCAGGCGCGAAGGTTGGCCTCACGTCTCTGGAAACGACAGTCAACCGGCAGGGCTACATCACCGGATTCACCGGCGACACGTCGTCGCTTGTCGATTCCGCGATGTCGGCCAAAGTAGGCGAGATCAAGGGCCCGATCATGGCGGGAGACGGCGCGGTGCTGTTCCAGGTGACCGAGCAGAAGAAAGCGGATGCTGCCTCGCTGGCGCAGAACCGTTCTCAGTACATCGATACGTTGCGTCAGCAGGAATCGCGGAACCTCCGCTCGACGCTGTTGCAGCGTCTGCGGAAGGCCGCCACGATCGACGTCAATCAGAAGCTGCTCGAGCAGCAGGCCCAGCCGCAGCAGACCGGAGCATGAGGTCCGGAAGTAGCGTGGTCGCGGAGTTGTGCGGTGGAGTTGTGCGGTGACCACGGGACCGCACGATTCCAGGACTCCGCAACCGCGTTGGGACGAGCCCGCCATCCGGGTGCTGATGATGCCGCGCGACACCAACGCGCACGGCACCATCTTCGGCGGCGTGATCCTCAGCTACATCGACCAGGCCGGCGCGATCGAAGCGCGCCGCCAGGGATCGCGGCTCATGCTCACCGTCTCCATGGACAAGATCGTTTTTCACCAGCCGGTCTTTGTCGGTGACCTGGTCAGCTTCTGGACGGAGACGCTCCGCATCGGCACGACATCGATCACGGTGAAGGTGTTGGTCGACGTGATGCGCGGCGTCAGCGGCGAGCGCGTCACCGTCACTGAGGCGCAGGTGGTGTATGTGAACGTGGACGAGCGCGGCAAGCCGGCGCCGATCGTACGTTTGTAGCCCGCGTCAGGGCGGTGTTGGGGTCGTCGTCTGCTGAGGTGCGAGAGTAGATGTCACGG
Source organism: Thermoanaerobaculia bacterium (assembly GCA_038230535.1). Lineage (GTDB taxonomy): Bacteria > Acidobacteriota > Thermoanaerobaculia > Gp7-AA8 > Gp7-AA8 > JADGNZ01. The sequence continues at coordinate 6,942 of JBBRNB010000037.1, read as the reverse complement.
GCGTCACCCCTTCGGCGTAAACCGTTTCGGTCCGTGGTCGACGGTGAAGGTGACGCGATCGCCGGCCTTCGGCGGCTCCGGATTTGGGTCGAACCGGAAATACGCCGATCCTTGCGGTCCGCAGTTCGCTGATCCCTGCGGTGCGCAGTTGATCGTTCCTTCGCGCGCCTTTGGACTGAGGCTGTCACGCGCGCACTCTGCCAGATAGGCTAAGGGCTAGCCCTCCCCTGGCCCTCCAAAACGAAGGTGTGGCCCCCAGCCTCTGTGGCTTGGCCCCAGCCTCTGTGGCTCTCGACGAACGAAGGTGTGGCCCCCCAACCGGGCCCCAACCGCTGGCGGGCGACTTTTGCCTTTGCGAGCGACATCCAAGACCTCGGACTTCCACTTTCCACACACCAAGCCGCTTCATCTGAGGTTCATGCAATGCGTTCAAGTCACGGGGCGTTTGGTATGTCAGGCGTACAAATAAACAGAGGAGAATGAACATGTACAAGAAGATTGCGACCGTGTTCGCGTTTGCGGCCATCGTCACCGGTGGGGCATTCGCCGCGACGACTGCCAGACTGCAGCCGAAGATTACGATGGCTCAGGCACGGGCCACGGCGCTGAAACGGGCACCCGGCAAGGTCACCAGCGAGGAGCTCGAGAACGAGAAAGGGAAGCTCATCTACTCGTTCGACATCGCCACGTCGAAGACGGATGTGACGGAGGTCAATGTCGACGCCATGAACGGCAAGATCGTCGCTGTGCAGCACGAAGACGCCGCGAAGGAAGCATTGGAGAAGAAGCAGGAAGCCAAAGAGAAGCATTGACCTGGTGTGCGGGAGTCGGGAGCGGGAGTTGTAGCATGCTCCCGCCCGACCCCCGCTACACGTCTCTCGCCTCGAGAATGTATCCCGCTCCTCGGAGCGTGTGGATCAGCTTCACATCGCTGTCGCGATCGACGATACGGCGCAGGCGGCCGATGTAGACCTCGATCAGGTTGGAGAAGGGGTCGAAGTCTTCGTTCCAGACGTGCTCGGCGATCTCCTCGCGTCCCATGACCCGGCCGGCATTCGCCAGCAGGTATTCGAGCAGGGCGTACTCCTTGGTCGTCATCTGCAGTTCGTCGCCGCCGCGCGTGACTCGATGCGAGCGTGTATCGAGGCGGAGGTCACCGGCCTCGAGGACCGGATATTGCCGCGTCCCCCGGCGGCGCAGGAGCGCCCGCAGTCGCGCCAGCAGTTCGGCGAACTCGAAAGGCTTGACCAGATAGTCGTCGGCGCCGGAGTCGAGGCCTTCGACTCGATCGGCGACCGAGTCGCGGGCGGTGAGCATCAGGATGGAGGCATCGATTCCTTGCGCGCGGAGCTGCCGGCAGACCTCGAAGCCATCCGGGGGCGGGATCATGGCGTCGAGGATGATGACGTCATACGCGGCGGTCATCGCCGACTCGATCGCCGCATCACCCGTCGCGGCCACGTCGACCGCGTACGACTGTTCGCCCAAGCCGCGAGCGATGAAGCGCGACATGTCGGGATCGTCTTCAACGACGAGGATTCGCATAAAGACGTTATCGTAGTGGATCAGCAGATCGGTGTGGGATGTCGACGAACGTTTCTCCGATGTTGATGAGCTCTGTCGTCACGCCGGCTGCGTCGGCGAAAGCGCGGGCGTCTCGTCCGCGCTCCCAGGAGTCGTGTCGTTGCGCGTCCTTCACATAGCGAGGCGAAAGAACGGAAATGAGCACCGCCGCTCTTTCCAATTGGCTATCGATCTCGGCGTAGAAAATGTTGGCGCGTCCAAGTTTCAGGTCGCGCCAGATCACCGCGTTTTTGCCGGGCTTCACTCTGAGACGTTGACGCAAGGTATTGTCGAAGAGGGTCACCCAGCCGTCGGTCTTCGCCGGCAGAGGCTCGTTGTCAATGTGGGCGTAGCTGATGAAGACATCGTTGGCGAAGCTCAGGGCACCGTGGACCTCGTGAGTGTGGAGTGCCGTCAGTATAAGCTTGGCACTTTTACGACTTTCCCGGCGCGCCGATGACCGGCTCCTGGTGGACATAGCCAGCGGGTTTGACAAACGCGCTCGCCGCGGGTGACGCCATCGTGTGGACGTCGCCGGCATCGATCGTAGTCAACTCGATCGCCGGCGCTCCGCCCTCGTAGCTGCGCGAGATGGTTGTTACCTGGCGCAGCGGAAAGCCGGGGATCGACGCTGTCTTTTCGCGCAGCGCGGCGTCGATGGAGCGGACGCCGATCAGGACCTCTGGTAGGGGGAACGCGAATGATCGATCGAGCTTGTCGGTCGTCCAGAGCAGCGCTGTCATCACGTGTACGCGATTCACCTTGGTGCCGCCGTGGTCCTCCCGCGAGGTGTAGCTGGCGTGGATGACGAACTTCCGCATGGGAAATCCCTCGATGGTTTCAGCGGAAGCCTCCTCTGCCAAGGTGAGTTTGGTATCCCTCACTTCCGTGGGAATCCACGGCGGTTCACCGGTATCGGTGGCTGGAAGCGGAACAAATTCATACCATGTGCGCAGTCCCGTGTTGAGCGCGGTGACGGTCCTTCCTCCGTCGGTCGACAGAAGCACGTCGAATGTGAACGGCTCCTCCTGCTTTTCCACCGTCAGGCGCCGGTTCGGACCATCGGCGATGATCCGTCGCACGGCCGGCGGACTGTGAAACCGGCCGCTCGTTGTGATCGTGACGCGGTATGTCGTTGCCGCGTGTAGCGCAGCCGGAAGGATGAGTAGCAAAGAGACTACAAAGGAGCGGTACCTGAGCGTCACGAGCTTTTCTTTCTCGCCTCGCGCATCGCGTCGAGCCGCGCCTTGATCTTCGCTTCCGCGCCGATCTCTTTCGGCTCGTAGAACCGCCGTCCTTCCAGCGCTTCGGGGAGGCAGTTCATCGCCGCGGTCTGCTCGTCGTTGTCGTGGGCGTATTGGTAGCCGCGGCCGTAGCCGAGGTCTTTCATCAGGCGCGTGGGGGCGTTGCGGATGTGGAGGGGGACGCCGGGGTTGTCGCCCTGGCGGACTTCGCGGATGGCTTCACCGTAGCCGGTATAGACGGCATTCGATTTCGGTGCGGCGGCGAGATACGTGACCAGTTGTGTCAGCGCCACGCCCGCCTCGGGCATGCCGATGAAGTGGACGGTCTGCTGGACGGCGATGGCGAAGATCAACGCTTGCGGATCCGCGTTGCCGATGTCCTCGGAGGCGGCGCGGACGAGGCGGCGGGCGATGTACATCGGGTCCTCGCCTCCTTCCAGCATCCGCACAAGCCAGTACACCGCGGCGTCGGCGTCGCCGTTGCGAAGCGACTTGTGGAGCGCCGAGATGATGTTGTAATGCTCCTCGCCACCCTTGTCGTACATGAGCGAGCGGCGCTGAAGGATCTGCGTCACCTTCTCTTTGTCGATCGCCCCGTCGTCCTTTGTTGCCGTTTCGATCACCAGTTGGAGAGAATTGAGCGCCTGCCGCGCGTCGCCCGCGGAGGTCGCCGCCATGAAGTCGAGGGCGTCATCGGTGACCTCGATGCCCAGCGAACGCAGCGCTGGATCGGCGATGGCGCGGCGGAGGATCGTCATCACCTGCTCGCGCTCGAGCGCCGGGATGACCACCACTTTCGTCCGCGACAGCAGCGCCGAATTCACTTCGAACGAAGGGTTCTCGGTGGTGGCGCCGATGAGGATGATGTCACCCGCCTCGACGTACGGCAGAAAGGCGTCCTGCTGCGCTTTGTTGAATCGGTGAATCTCGTCGATGAAGACGATCGTCTTCGACCCCCGCGCCCTCCGTTCCCGGCGCGCTTCCTCCATCAGTGTTTTGATCTCTTTGATCGAGCTGCTGGTGGCGGAGAACGTCACGAACCTGGCCCGCGTCCTGCTGGCGATGATGCGCGCCATGGTGGTCTTGCCGGAACCCGGAGGGCCCCAGAAGATCATGGATGGGATGCGGTCGCTTTCGATGGCGGTGCGGAGAAAGCGCCCTTCGCCGAGGAGCTCATCGAGGCCGACTACGTCTTCGAGCGTGCGAGGGCGTACACGCTCCGGTAGCGGTGCATCGCCGCGGGCAGGCGGTTCGAAGGGAGTATCGTCGAAGAGGGAGCCGGTCATTCGGTCAGCAAAGAAGCGAGAAGTCGATGTTGCCGCCGCTCACGACGATCGCTGTTTTTCCCCGAGGCTTCACCAAACCGGACAACAGCGCCGCGATCCCCAACGCTCCGGTGGGCTCGATGACGAGTTTCGTCCGGTACATGGCCAGCTTCAAAGCATCGAGGAGGACGTCATCATCGACGCTGACGATATCTCGGACGCGCTCGCGGATGACAGCAAAGTTGCGTGTGCCGATCGACAAGGTCCGCGCGCCGTCGGCGATGGTTTTCGGCGGCTCGATCGCGACGATCCGGCCGGACTTGAACGACTGTTCGCCGTCGTTGCCGGCGCGAGGCTCCACGCCGTAGACATCGATTGCAGGGTTGAGCGACGTGGCCGCCAGTGCCACGCCCGAGAGCAAGCCGCCGCCGCCGAGCGGCACTACGATCGTTTCGACATCCGGCCACTCGTCGACGATCTCCAGTCCTACTGTGCCGGCGCCGGCCATGATCCGCCAGTCGTCGAAGGGGGGAATCACGGCTGCGCCGCTCTTTTCGGCGATCTCGCGGGCGACGGTATCGCGGGTGGCAGAGGTGACGCCGGCGGTGACGACCTCGGCTCCGTAGGCCTTCGTGGCCCTGACTTTCATCTCTACGGAGTTCTCCGGCATCACGATCGTGGCCTTTACGCCGAGGAGTCTGGCGGCCAGCGCAACGCCTTGTGCGTGGTTGCCGGAGGAGAAGGCGACGACGCCATTTCGCCGTTCATTTTCAGATAGTTGCAGGAGAGTGTTCATCGCGCCGCGGATCTTGAATGAGCCGGCGCGCTGGAGGTTCTCGCACTTCAGACGGACATCTACGCCGATCGCCTCGGACAGCGAGCTGTTCGACAGGAGAGGGGTCCGATGGATGTATGGTTTGATGCGGTTCGCAGCGGCGCGGATGTCGTCGATCGTGAGGGCGGCCACATCGATATTTGAAGAATTCACCGGGGAAGTATAAACTCTGGGAAACTGGCCATGGACTGATCATTCAGGTGATCATGGGGCCGGCGCGCTGAGTCGCCGGCAAAGCAGTAACGGGCAGAAGGTCATTTTCGGGGAGGTTGGGGTTATGTGGAGACGGGTTACCCGCGGCCTGGTTCTCGCTTTTCTAGCGTCGTTAGCTGTTCCGGCGCTCTTCGCACAAACTACGGAAACGCACGGCGCGCTCGAGTTTCCCGATTCATCCGTCACGCAGAGCGGCGTCATCCTGTACAAAGGGTGGTTCCTCGACCCGGTGTCGATCTCGAAGGTCGCGGCGTACGTCGATGATCAGTTCATCGTCAACGCAAACACGGGGTTGCCGCGTGTCGACATCGCGCTGACCTATCCGAACTACCCCGGTATCCAGAACATCGCGCCGGGATTCCAGATCGGTATCCTGGCCAGCCGTTTCTCGAACGGCGCGCACACGGTCTCTGTCCGCGTGTTCTTCAGCGACGGGACGGTGACGGAGCTCGGCCGGCGGACCGTCAACATCGACAATACCCTCAACCAGGCGCCGTTCGGCAGTGTGGACATCCCCGACCTTGTCGGGATCCACAACGCCTCGGGATCATTCCCGGTTTCCGGCTGGGCTCTCGATACGGACGGCATCGCCAAGGTCGAAGTGCTGATCGACAACGGCGTCGTGCAGAACGCGATGTACGGCGATCCGCGGCCGGATGTGGGCAACACCTTTGCCGACTGGCCCGCCGCGCTCTTCAGCTCATTCATCGCCAACGTCGACACCACCCAGATTCGGGATGGTGTACACACCCTGGACGTCCGCGCCACCGACCGCCTCGGGCTGACGCGCCTCATCGGCCGCAGAACCGTGCAGATCTTCAACGACAACTCGAACCTCAAGCCGTTCGGCTACATCGACGAGCCGCTCAAGGATGCAGTCGTGTATGGCACTCTCTGCGGGACTATTCCGCAGAGCTCGCCTGCCGTCAACCCGCGTTCGCATATCACCCCGGTCCGCGGCTGGGCCCTGGACCTGAGCACTCGCAGCGACGGAGGCCGTGTCGCTTACGCGGAGTTGATGGTCGACGGCGTCATCTGGTATTCGACCGCCAACGACTGCGGGTTCAGCCCGATTTTCGGCAACTACGTCAACTGCTACGGCATGCCGCGCTTCGACGTGCAGCGCTTTTATCCGAACTATCCTGACTCCCCGCGCTCGGGTTTCCTCTTCACCATGGACGTCGGCGCTCTTCTGGCCTCGGGCGTGAGACCCGGCAACCACGTCCTGCAGGTCCGTGTTGGCGATTTGGAGCAGACCTTCACGGAACTGCCGAACCACTCCGGCATTCCGGTCTTCTTCGAATGCGCCGAGGATCGGGTTGCCTCCGCCGTAGGCTTCATCGATGTTCCCCGTCCTACCGACTTCCTGAAGGGAGTAGTGACCTTCCAGGGTTGGGCTGTCATCGAAGGGAGCAACCTCACCTCGGTCGAGGTCCTCGTCGATGGTGACTTCAAGGGAACGGCGCAGTACGGCTTCCCACGCCCCGACGTTGCTTTGCAGTATCCCTATCTGGGGAACACCCAGAACTCAGGATGGCGCTTCACCCTCGACACGACGAAGCTCGGGAATGCACAACATCACGTGACGGTCCGCGTCCTGAATTTCAGCGGCCAGCGGACGGAAATCGGCTCGGTCGCTTTCTATACCCAGAACGACAATCTGACTCCGTAACCCTGTGCGCGGCGGCTTAGGCCGCCGCGCGTTGGAGATTGGACGTTTCTCGGCACCCCGACGGGGTGCGTGAGGGTAGCCGGTGGCCACGCCGGAGGTGTTGCCACCGGTTCCGTTACCCAGAGAAGGGCACCCCGGCAGGGGTGCGTG
>JBBRNB010000036.1:0-56587 GCA_038230535.1 Thermoanaerobaculia bacterium | reverse complement strand
GAGTCTCCTGCTCGTTGATCTATGCCCGCCGCTCGCGTTCAGCCGTGCCGGCTGCTCAAGCGGGCTTGCTCACTTACCGCAACGCTCACGTGGTTACTTCTGGCGAGCACAAGGCGGTCACTTCTCGCGAGCGCCGAAGACTTCTGCGAAGAAGACCTGACCCTCGAGTTCGGCGACTGATCCTCGAATTCGCCGGCGCGTCGCCGGCAACATCAAAACCCGGCGGATCCCCGCCGGGTTTTTTTTTGCCTGGACTCGAAGCGAATGTGACGCGATGCCAGCGATGCCGCGATGGCGATGGCGCTCTGCCAGCGATCGCGCGTTGGCGGCGATTTGTCGCGATGGCAGCGAATGCGCGATGATCCGACGGCGTGGAGAGCTCGCGCTGACCACATAACCTGTCATCCAACCTGCCATCCTGAGAGGCGTGCAGAAAACAAGTTCCCTGGAGGGATCGAGGCGATTTGAATCGCAAGGGCCACAGGACGCGGCCGCGTCCTGTGGGTCAGACCTCCTTATTTTTCAACCGTTCGGTGTGGTGGACGTTACGGGAACGGGTACCGGCGCAGGTGCCGGCGTTTGCGGCACCTGCGCCGTCTTCTTACGGCGCGAGACGCTTTTCAGCCGTTTGACCTCTTCGAGGTGCGGTATCAGCACGGCCTTGGCCGGGTCTTTCGCGAGTTGGGTCCCGATCGAGTACGCCTGCATACCGATAAGCACGAGCTGTTGATGGCGATTGAGGTTTGCCCCCTCGATGCCTTTCAGGAACGCGCGAGCCTCGTCGGCCACGGCGTCCCAGCGGAGCGAGTCGTCCTGCAACTGACGGACTTCGTCGAGCGGCTGCCCGATCGCCTGCGATACGTTGTCGAGCACGCCGATGACGTTGATCGACGCCTCGACGATGGCTTTTGGCTGTTTCCGGAGCCGCTCTTTGACCAGCTTGCGCTGCAACTGCGTCAACGGTGCGATGTCCTCGATCTGCGAGCGCAGGGTGCGTAATTGCCCTATGACCGCCTCGGCGGGGAGTTTGGGCAGACCGGGGTTGGATGTACCAGGGGTGGTATTGACGGAATCACTCATTTCGGACTTTAGCCTCCTGATGCGAGCTGTCAGGCCGGCGGTGACGTCACGACTCGTCGACAAGTGCGAGCGGCCACCGGCTGGACGTTTCGGCCACACGCCGATACGTCCGGTTGATGTCTGCCCGAGGTATGTACACACCTCGGGCGCCCGCGGCAGGAGGAGATAACTCGACTCCCGCGCCGGTACAGGACTATGTGCTATCCAGCACGCCCATACCGCCGACGGCCGCCAACAGCGGAAATCTTGCGATCTTCGATGTTGCACTGGGTAGTATAGGCTGGTTGCGGCGAGATGTCAAGGGGCATTTTCGGGGAGACGCCGAGGTGTTCCAGCCGCAACCATGCGGGCGCACCTGCGCGCCGAGGAAGCAGCGGGGCGGCACCGCGGGGGGCACCTCCGTCACGCCGCGGCAGGGTTGCGAAACGGTGCGGACGCCCGTGCGGAACGGTGGGGCCGCCCGTGCGGAACATTGGGGCCGCCCGTGCGGAACCGTGGGACGCAGGTGCGGAACATTGGGGCCGCCCGTGCGGAACATTGGGGCCGCCCGTGCGGAACAGTGGGGCCGCCAGTGCGGAACAGTGGGACGCGGGTGCGGAACAGTGGGGCTGCCTGTGCGGAACAGTGGGACGAGGGTGCGGAACAGTGGGACGCGGGTACGGAACAGTGGGACGAGGGTGCCGAACGGGGGGACGCGCGTTCGGAAGGTGGGGACTCCTTCATCTCGTCGTCGAGATCAAGGGTATCGCGACGAAGAGGCGAAAGAGAAGAAGTCGACGATGGAGACCTACTGGGTTCCGCGCGTCAACAACCGCCGCGACTGGGGCCGGAGGGCGTTCATCGAGCTGACCGATGTGTGGGAGATCGGGCGCGAGTTTGCGGCGATTAGTCGAGCAGGCCGTCGCCAAAGAACCCCGACAGGTAAACGTCGGGGACGGAGATTGACCCGATGTCCGCCACCCGTCTCAAGATCTTCATCAGCAGCGTGCAGAGGAGTTTCCGAGGTTCGCGCGAACCTGAAGACCTTCCTGCTCGGCGACGCCTTCCTGCGGCGCTTCATCGCCGAGGTCTTTCTATTCGAGGAGTTGCCCGCCGGAGACCGGCATGCGGATGAGGTCTACCTCGATGAAGCCAGCCGCTGTGACATCTATCTCGGTATCTTCGGCAATGACTCTGCGGTATCTGCGTGAATCTGCGTATTCTGCGGATCGGTGTCAGCCATTTCAATGTCAGCTCGTTCCAAGCCGCCGAAGGTCGCGCAGCGGTGGGGGATTTTCCGCTCCCCCGTCACTCCACTACATGTGGAAAGTCGCTAGACTCTCCCCGCAACCAACACCGAAATGTCCGAATCCTTCTTCGAGAAGCCGATCCTCAACTCTCCGTACGAGTACCCGGCCCGGCACTGGGAGCTCGACGGGACAGGACAGCCGACCAGTCACATCCTCGAACACCGGCGGTTCGCGAAGTACATCACTCCCATCCCGCGGGCGAAGAAGCAGAAGAGGGGGCAGAAGGAGCTGGTTTTCGACGAGGGGAAAGGGCTCTCGACCGAGGACCAGCAGTACGACCCCACTCCGATCATCAACGAGCTGCGCGCGTACGTCGACCGCTGGCGTGCGCTGAAGAACCCCAATCAGTGGAACGTCACTCCTGAGACCGCGCGTTTGATCCAGCACTGGCGGCATCATCCCTTCGCCTCGATTCGCCCCTTCTTCTGCCAGGTGGAAGCCGCCGAGACAGCGATCTGGCTGACCGAGGTCGCTCCGGGCACGAAAGACGGCCGGAAGTTTCTCGACTACATCGGCGCCGCGAACGAGCGCTCCAATCCCGGCCTGAGGCGTTTGGCGCTCAAGCTCGCGACGGGTGCCGGCAAGACCACGGTGATGGCCATGATCATCGCCTGGCAGACCATCAATGCCAACCGTCGTCCCAATAGCAAGAACTTCACCCGCGGCTTCCTGATCGTCACTCCCGGAATCACGATCAAGGACCGTTTGCGCGTTCTGATGCCGAACGATCCAGACAGCTACTTCCGTAGCCGCGAGCTCGTTCCCTCGGACATGCTCCCCGACCTCGGGCACGCCAAGATCGTCATCACGAACTACCACGCCTTCAAACTGCGCGAGACGCTGGAGATCTCCAAGGGCGGCCGCCGGCTTCTGAAGGGACGCACCGGACCCGACATAAAGACTCTCGAGACCGATGGGCAGATGTTGCAGCGGGTCATGCCCGAGCTCATGGGGATGAAGAACATCCTCGCCATCAACGACGAGGCGCACCACTGTTATCGCGAGAAGCCGGGTAGCGACGAGGAAGAGGTGGATCTCAAGGGCGATGAGAAGGAGGAGGCGGAGAAGAACAAGCAAGCGGCGCGCCTCTGGATCTCCGGCCTCGAGGCGGTGAACGGGAAGCTCGGGTTGCAGCGTGTGCTCGATCTCTCAGCGACCCCGTTCTTTCTCAGTGGCTCCGGGTACGCCGAGGGAACGCTCTTCCCCTGGACCATGAGCGACTTTTCGCTCATGGACGCCATCGAGTGCGGCATCGTCAAGCTCCCACGCGTCCCTGTCGCCGACAACATTCCCAACGCCGAGGTGCCGGTGTTCCGCAACCTCTGGGAGCACATTCGCTCGACGATGCCGAAGAAAGGACGTGGCAAGTCATCCGGCCTCGATCCGCTCGAGCTCCCCGTTGCCTTGCAGACGGCGCTCGAAGCTCTCTACGGCCACTACGAGAAAACGTTCGAGCTGTGGCAAAACGAGAACATCACCACTCCTCCATGCTTCATCGTGGTATGCAACAACACCTCGGCCTCGAAGCTCGTTTACGACTACATCTCCGGCTTCGACCATCGCGAAGATGAGGATGGCCGTACTCCGCCGCCGTGGCTCGGCAAGTTCAGACTCTTTTCGAATTACGACGAGCATGGCAACAAACGGCCGCGCCCGCGGACGCTCCTGATCGACAGCGAGCAGATCGAGTCGGGTGAAGGGCTGGATGACAACTTCCGCGCGATGGCTGGAGACGAGCTCGAGCGCTTCCGGAGGGAGAAGAATCAGCGTGAAGGAGGAGTGGTCACGACAGAGAGCCTGACCGACGAGGAGATTCTTCGCGAGGTCATGAACACTGTCGGCAAACCAGCCAGCCTCGGCGGCTCGATCCGCTGCGTCGTCTCGGTGGCCATGCTCACCGAAGGTTGGGACGCGAACACGGTGACCCACGTCCTCGGCGTCCGCGCGTTCGGCACACAGCTCCTTTGTGAGCAGGTCATCGGCCGCGCGCTACGCCGGCAGTCGTACGAGCTGAATGACCAGGGTCTCTTCGACGTCGAGTACGCCGACGTCCTCGGGATTCCGTTCGATTTCAACGCCAAACCGGTGGTCGCACCGCCACAACCGCCGCGCGAGACCATCCATGTACATGCCATCAGCCCCGACCGCGATGCTTGCGAGATCCGCTTTCCGCGCGTCGAGGGCTATCGGATCGAGCTGCCCGAGGAACGTCTCACAGCGAGCTTTACTGCCGACTCGACGTTTGAGCTCACGCCCGACACCGTAGGACCGTCGAACACGCGCAATGAAGGCATCATCGGCGAAGGGATCGACCTCACGCTCGTCCACACCGGCGACGTCCGCAAATCGACGATCCTCTACAACCTCACGGCGCGTCTCCTTTACACGAAGTGGCGCGATCCGGGTGACGAGCCCGAGCTGCATCTTTTCGGGCAGCTCAAGGCCATCGTCCGGGAGTGGTTGGACAACTACCTTGTTTGCAAGGGCGAGACCTTTCCTGCACAGATCATGTATCTATCTTTCGCCGATATCGCCTGTGAGAAGATCACGGCCGCCATCACTCGTGGCCACGCCCACGAGCGGCCGATCAAAGCCATCCTCGACCCCTACAACCCCGCTGGATCGACACGCTTCGTCAGCTTCAACACGTCCAAGAAAGAGCGCTGGCAGACTGACCCTCGCCGCTGCCACATCAATTGGGTCGTTCTCGACAGCGGCTGGGAAGCGGAGTTCTGTCGCATAGCCGAGGGGCACCCTCGCGTCCGCGCCTACGTCAAGAACCACAGCCTCGGCTTCGAGGTTCCGTACCAGTTCGGCTCCGAATCGCGCCGCTATCGTCCCGACTTCATCGTCCTCGTCGATGACGGCCACGGCGACGATGACCTCCTTCATCTCGTCGTCGAGATCAAGGGCTATCGCGGTGAAGATGCCAAGGAGAAGAAGTCGGCGATGGAGACGTACTGGGTTCCCGGCGTCAACAACCGCGGCGACTGGGGACGGTGGGCGTTCGTCGAGCTGACCGATGTGTGGGAGATCGGACGCGAGTTCGGCGCGAAAGTCGAGCAGGCTGCCGGCATGGCGATCGAAGAGTTAAGCGTCGGGGACGGAGATTGACCGAATGCCCGCAACGCGTCTCAAGACAGCGGCGATCCAGAAAACGGCTACTCGTGACTTGAACGACCTGAAGGCAAAAGGGCTGATCGAGCAGCGAGGCAGGCGCGGTCCTGGGGTTCACTACGTCCTCGCCAAAGGGGACAAAAAGGGGACAAAGGGGACATAAGCGGCTTGCATCCAGGAGAATGGGACAAAAATGCGACATATGAGACATCAACCGCGACTCCCCAGCGTATCCACGTGTGAAGAGGAGGGGTAGACCGGAGCATGGCGAAGAAACCGAAGACGCTCAAGCAGGTCGAGGCCCTCAAGCACGACGAGGCCTCGCGCAAGAACATCCCGACGGCGGAGTATCAGTCGCTGGTGGAGAAGGAGAGACAGACGCCGGTTCAGGTGGCGTATGAGCGGCGGAACCGCGATCTCGATCCGCAGTTGGTCTGGCGGGGGAAGGATGAGCAGGACTGGTCGGATCTCGTCGTGCCGGCGCCGCCGCTGTACATCCAGGAGAAGGTCCATCCGAAGGTCCTGATCGACGATCTGCTCCGGCGCACGAGCGAGAGCGAGTCGAAGCAGGCCGGCGCGCAGGCCGACCTCTTCGCCGACTTCAACGGCCTGCCCAGCCCCGAGGCCAGGACCGAGTTCTATCAGCACGATCAGAACTGGTCGAACCGGATGATCCTCGGCGATTCGTTGCAGGTGATGGCCAGCCTGGCCGAGCGAGAGGGGCTGCGCGGCAAGGTGCAGTGCATCTACATCGACCCGCCGTACGGCATCAAGTTCAACTCGAATTTCCAGTGGTCGACCACCAGCCGCGATGTGAAGGACGGCAACGCCGAGCACATCACCCGCGAGCCGGAGCAGGTGAAGGCGTTCCGCGATACGTGGCGGGACGGGATTCATTCCTATCTGACGTATCTGCGAGACCGGCTGACGGTTGCGCGGGATCTGTTGACGGAGTCGGGGTCGATCTTTGTGCAGATCGGGGATGAGAATGTGCACCGGGTGCGGGCGCTGATGGATGAAGTGTTTGGCGATCGTGAATTCTGCGCGCAAATCTCTTTCCGAACAACGGGAGGGCAAAGTAATAGCTTGCTTGCTTCTTCTTTTGACATTCTCCTGTGGTACGCGAAAGACAGGGCGTCGATTAAGTACCGACCGATGTACATCGAGAAGCCGCAAGGCGCGGCGGGGTCAGGTCAATACGTTCTTCTCGAAGATATCGACGGAACTCGCGCACCATTCGTGATGACGAAAGAACAAAAAGTTGACAACGAACCTCTCCCAATGAATACACGGGTGCTTGCTCACGACACTCTGTTTTCCTCTGACCCGCCGTCTGATCCGAAGGAGCAGGAGTATACATACCGTGGGAGGGTCGTCCGGTGTCCCAGCAATAATCACTGGAAACCTGGCGGTCGGGGGCCAGGCATGTCCCGCCTCGATCGGGCGAATCGGTTTCTCCTTCTCGGGAACACACTTCGTTACAAGAGGTATTGGCATGACTTTGTAGCAAGGGACATCGAAAATATCTGGCTGGATACCGGGCGGAGCGGATTCGCTGAAAAAAAGAGATACGTGGTTGAAACCGGCTCGCGGGTCATCGAACGTTGCATATCCATGACTACTGACCCCGGCGATCTTGTCCTAGATCCCACCTGCGGTTCCGGAACAACAGCAACCGTCGCCGAACAATGGGGTCGCCGATGGATCACCATCGATACATCGCGAGTGGCACTTGCACTCGCTCGTGCACGCATCATGGGTGCGCGCTATCCGTATTACGTACTCGCGGATTCTCTCGAAGGACAGATCAAGAACGGGGAGGTCACGCGCGCAGCGCTATCGACGCAGCCTGTGCACAACAATATCCGCCACGGCTTCGTCTACGAACGCGTTCCCCACATCACGCTAAAGTCGATCGCCAACAACGCCGAGATCGACGTCATCTGGGAGACGTGGCAGAAAACGCTGGAACCGCTACGAGAGCGGATCAACGTCGGCCTGAAGCAGCAGTGGGAAGAGTGGGAGATCCCGCGCGAGGCGGATGCGAAGTGGCCGGATCCCGCGAAGAAGCTCCACGCAGCGTGGTGGGATGCGCGCATCGCCCGACAGAAGGAGATCGACGCCTCGATCGCTGCGAAGGCCGACTCCGAGTACCTCTACGACAAGCCATACCAGGACAACAAGAAAGTCCGCGTGGCCGGGCCGTTCACCGTCGAGAGTCTCTCCCCTCACCGCGTCCTCGGCGTCGATGAGAACGACGGGCTGATCGACAGCATCGCCGACAGACGTATCGGCTACGAGGCCAAACGCGACTTCCCGGCGATGATCCTCGAGAACCTTCGCACCTCCGGCGTCCAGCAGGCACACAAAGAGGACCGCATCAACTTCACCTCCCTCACGCCCTGGCCGGGGAGGTACATCTGCGCCGAGGGGCGATATGAGGAAGGGAGCGGAGTATCCAGCGTCGAACGGCGGGCCGGTGTGTTGATCGGGCCGGAGTTCGGCACCGTCTCCCGCCCCGATCTCGTCACCGCCGCCCGTGAGGCCGCCGACGCAGACTTCGACGTCTTGATCGCCTGCGCCTTCAATTTCGAAGCGCACGCCACG
This sequence comes from Thermoanaerobaculia bacterium, assembly GCA_038230535.1. Taxonomy (GTDB): domain Bacteria; phylum Acidobacteriota; class Thermoanaerobaculia; order Gp7-AA8; family Gp7-AA8; genus JADGNZ01. Next base: position 48,494 of record JBBRNB010000036.1, on the reverse strand, counting down.
GAGCTGAGCAAGCTGGGACGGATTCCGATCCTCAAGGCGCGCATGAACGCCGACCTGCACATGGCCACGGACCTCAAGAACACCGGCAAAGGCAATCTCTTCGTCATCTTCGGAGAGCCCGATATCGACATCCTCCCGGCCGGCGACAACCAGATCAAGGTCAAAGTAAACGGAGTCGATGTCTTCCACCCCAACACCGGCGAGATCCGCAGCGACGGCGCCGACGGCATCGCCTGCTGGTTCATCGACACCGACTACAACGAAGAAAGCTTCTTCGTCCGCCACGCCTACTTCCTCGGACAGAACGACCCGTACGGCGCCCTGAAGACCACCCTGAAGGCCGAGATCAACGAGGAAGCGTGGTCGACGCTGAACAGCGATACGTCGCGAGCCTTCCCCAAGCCGCCAGGCGGAAGGATCGCCGTGAAGGTGATCAACCACCTCGGGGACGAGGTGATGAAGGTGTTCCGGGTATGAGCGGCGAATCGGTACTACACCTCACAAAGCCTCCGATCGTCGAGGCGGTAGTGGACATCGATTGCGATCTGCCGTTGGCTCTCGATTTCGGGGACCTGGAAGAGCCGGTTCGTCGGGCGTTTGATGGTTACCCAAGTTTCCGGAGACTATTCGGGCACCCACTCGGTCCGACGGTAATTCAGACAGAGCTCGATGTTCGGAAGGCCACGAGCGCATTTCAGCTCATCAGCGAAACCGAGCGACAACTCGTACAAGTCAGGCGGGATGGATTCTCGTTCAATCGGCTAGCGCCGTACACCAGTCTCGACGACTACCTCCCTGAGATCGAGCGGACATTTCGCGTGTTCGTGGATGTGGTAGCGCCACTACAAATTCGCAGCATCGGATTGCGCTACATCAATCGCATGGTGTTGCCATCGAATAACGGCAGTGTCGAATTGGACGAGTACCTTCGGTCAGGTGTGGTGACGGCGGATTCCGAGACGCTGGTCCTCAGCAGTTTTCTTAGTCAGTACACCGCAATCGAAACGATCACGGGCCATGAGGTCAATGTCACACTGACCCGTGAGGCCAGGGTGAGCGCCCCTCTTCCCATCATCTTCGACATCAACGTCAGGCATCTCGGTTCTGGCGATCCACATATGTGGGAGAATATCCAAACTACGGTTCTGTCGTTACGAAGGCTGAAGAACAAGATTTTCCAAGATAGTCTGACCGAAAAATGTCTGAACCTGTTTCGCTGAACCTCGCACGCGCCGGATCTGAGGGCCTGTTCGTGGCCCCTCACCACGGAACCGCGGTTTCCGGCGAGGCGGCTGCGATTCGCAAATCGGAGCGTGCCGTAGCCGAGTCGAGGGAACGGTCGATTGCCCTGTTCGGCTCCAAGGCCAGTGCTATTTCCGAGATCCGGGAGCTTGTCTCCGAACATGCCGGGCCTGGATGGGACGGCGATGGAGCAGAGCCGATCTCTCCGTTAGCCGCGCAGCTTGCGGTGGATCTGATCCGAGCACTACCCAATGACATCCCGATGCCTGAATTCGCCCCCGAACCGGACGGTTCGATTTCTCTCGACTGGATCCAATCTCGTTCCTCCATGGTCTCGATCAGCGCAGGTGAGACGGACCGGCTGGCATATGCGTGGCTTGATGGAACCGATCGGGGACACGCGGTTGCGCGTTTCGACGGAGAGAGGGTTCCTCCGCGGATTCTGGACACGATTCGCCAGACTGTGATGCCGTCGAATGTTGCCATCCGGGTTGCCTGACATCGTCTCCGGCGAGGAGGATCTGGCGCGATTCCTGAGGTCGTCGGGACATTTCAATACCACGATGGTCAAGCCCGCCGCCTTCGCTCCCAACCCGAAGAACCAGCAGACGTCGGTCTTTCGCCATGGCGATGCACCGCTCGACGGGCTGGTTCGGCTCGCTGAAGAGTATGTAGCTCTCGGCGGAACGGTGTACGGCGCGGCGATCTGCAAGGCCTCGAGCGTTCGGGCAGAGAATCTCGACGTTGTCGCGGCAGAACCTCCGCCTCGTCACGCAGACATCGCCGGCTGGCCGTTCAATGCTGATCCTGAGCTTCAGAAAGCTGCACGGAAGGAGCGAATGTTGCGTCTCGCTGCAAGCAGCACGCTGGTGCTTTTCTGACGACATGGACTTTCGAATCGCAGACACCTTCACTGATAGCCTCGCCAGACTGACGGCCGAGGAGCAGAAAGTTACAAAGACCACTGCCTTCGACCTTCAACTGAATCCTACTAACCCCGGGATGCAGTTTCACCGGCTGAGCAAGTCGAAGGATCCAAATTTCTGGTCGGTGCGGGTCGGTAGCGACCTGCGTCTGATCGTCCACAAGACGCCGTCAAGCCTGATGCTCTGCTACGTCGATCATCACGACGCGGCGTACGCCTGGGCGGAGCGGCGGAAGATCGAGCGGCACCCGCAGACCGGAGCGGCGCAACTCGTCGAGGTTCGCGAAACGGTGCGCGAGATCGTCGTGCCGAGGTATGTCGAGGCGAAGCCGCTGGAGGAACAGACAGGAGTGTCTGTGTCACAAGAGCTGCTCTTTACCGCACATCCCGATTGGCTGCTCCTCAGCTATGGCGTGCCGCCGGAATGGCTGGCCGACGTTCGCGCGGCGACGGAAGAGACATTGTTTGAAGTCGCGGAGCATCTGCCACAGGAGGCGGCGGAGGCGCTCCTGGACCTTGCCACGGGGACGAGACCACCCCTCACGCATCCTGGCCTTCCGCCGCAGGTCGATGCATTCGAGCATCCCGACGCCCAGCGCCGCTTCCGTGTCATTCAAAACGTCGTAGAGCTGGAGCGGGCGCTCGATGCTCCCTGGGAGAAGTGGACGGTCTTTCTTCACCCGGCGCAGCGACAACTCGTCGAAAGCGATTTCAACGGACCTGCGCGTGTCTCCGGGTCGGCAGGAACAGGGAAAACGATCGTGGCGCTTCATCGCGCTGTACACCTCGCGCGCGCTGACCCCGAGGCGCGGGTTCTGCTCACGACCTTCTCCGATACTCTGGCCAACGCACTCCGTCCACGGCTTCGCCTCCTGATCGGCAACAAGCCTCACATCGCCGAACGGCTGGAGGTCCACTCGATCTCCGGCATCGCCCGCCGTCTCTACGAGGTTCACTTCGGAAAGGCGAATGTCGCCTCGGATGCGCAGCTTCGGGAGATCCTGTCAGAAGCGGCGGCAGATGTACCGAGGTTCTCTTCGCACTTCTTGTGGAACGAGTGGTCGACTGTGGCCGACGCGTGGCAGCTCGACTCGTGGGAGGCCTACCGCGACGTGAAGCGCCTCGGCAGGAAGACCCGACTCGCGGAGAAGCAACGTCTCATTCTTTGGTCTGTCTTCGAGACCGTGCGTGCAACGCTGAACGAGAGCAAGCTGCTTACAGAATCGACGATGATTCACCGCCTCGCCGCGAAGGTGGCCGGCCTCCCACGCCCAACCTTCGACTATGTGATCGTCGACGAAGCGCAGGATGTCAGCATTGCCGAGCTGCGCTTCCTGGCGGCACTGGGCGGCGACCGGCCGAACAGTCTCTTCTTCACCGGAGACCTCGGGCAACGCATCTTCCAGCAGCCGTTCTCGTGGATGGAATTGGGCGTCGACATTCGTGGGCGTTCGTCGCGACTCCGGATCAACTACCGAACCTCGCACCAGATCCGCCGGCAAGCCGACTTGCTTTTGGGCACGGAGCTCTCCGACGTCGATGGGATCGTTGAAGAACGCAAGGGAGCTATCTCGGCGTTCAATGGCGTCCCTCCGGAGATTGTAGTTACCGACACCGCGACCGAGGAGCGCGATCTCGTCTCCGATTGGATCGCCGCTCGCTCCAAAGAGGGCCTCCGCCCGCATGAGCTGGCAGTCTTCGTCCGGTCGCCGGCAGAGCTGGCACGCGCCCGCGCAGCTGTTGAACACGCGGCAATTCCCTACCTGACGCTGGATGAAAAGATGGAGACCAGGCACGGCCACGCATCGATCACGACGATGCACCTGGCGAAAGGGCTGGAGTTCCGAGCCGTGGCAGTCATGGCCTGCGACGACGACGTGATCCCGCTCCAGGAGCGCATCGAGTCTGTGTCCGACGAGTCGGATCTCGAAGAGGTGTACCAGACGGAGCGGCACCTTCTTTATGTTGCCTGCACGAGGGCTCGCGATCACTTGCTGGTCAGCGGCGTCAAGCCGGGGTCGGAGTTTCTGGAGGATATGAGACGGGCGCCGCAACAGAGGTGAACACATATGAAATTGTCAGTTACCTGGCATTCCCCCATTCGCTTGCCGATTCCGGTTTCACGGCTGCATCGGGACTTTGATCTCGACGCTCTGCCGCGCGAACCATCGATTTATCTTTTCGCTCGCCGTTTCGGTGGGCGCACCGAGGCGTTGTATGTTGGCAAGGCGACATCGCTTCGTTCCCGCATCAAACAGCAATTGAACAACCTCAGGCTGATGCAGGCGATCGACGATGCGGCGATCGGTCCTCGGATGCTGATCTACGGTACGCTGAACTGCCGGCCGGGGCAGAGGATCAGCGCGGTCCTGGACATCGTGGAATCGGCTCTCATCGCGCATCTCACCGAAGAGGGACACCCACTCATCAACAAGCTCGGTACGAAGTTGCCGGTCGACGTAATCTCGTTCGAAGGCAACCTCACGCGCGCAGAATGACCAGCCGCGAGTTGCGAGTCCCGAAGCGGCGTGGACGGACCGTTGACGGCGAGTGAGGTGCGTAGCCGTGGTCGCGAAGAGGACTGCTGGATGGGGCCGGTCCCGACCTCTCAGGAAGCGCGCCGCTTCTGCGGGCGCGGCCTCGGGGCGGCGGTACGCATGGCGCGAATCGGGTGTCAACCGGAGGGCACTGATGATGCGGAGCATCTCTCCACCCTGGACGAAGCTCACCACGACTAGTCGCCCTTCGACAGAATAACCGATGACCAGCTCACGGTACTCGAATAGCCGGCTCGCTCTCCTCGCTGACGTGCGCGCTCCGAGGGATAATCCCGGTAGTGGCGTGTTACCGCCGGAGTCGCAGACGATGCACGATCCCGATATCCTTCGACCAAACCTCTTGAAGCCTTCGGAAGGAGATCGCTGTGCCGCAGCCTGAAACACGAGAAGAGATTCTCGAGCGCATCCGCCTCGGTGAGGACAGCTCGTTCGAGTTGAAGGCGGTGCAGTTCTCCGGCGATCGAGTCAGCGGTCCACGTCGTGATGGTTTCTCTGACGAAATGGCCGCATTCGCCAACGCAAAGGGAGGAGTCTGCATCCTCGGCGTCGACGATCGGACACGTGAGATCACAGGGATTCCTATCGAACGTCTCGATGCCGCCGAGGCATTCGTGCGCGAGGTGGCGAACGACTCGATCGAGCCGTCACTGCTGGTCGATATCGAGAGGACCACACTTCCTGCCGGCGATGGCATAGAACGTCCGGTTCTCGTGATCAGGATCGATCGCAGTATTTTCGTGCATCGAAGCGCCGGAGGGTATTTTTACCGTGTCGGCAGCTCGAAGAGGCAGATGTCACCTGACTTTCTCGCTCGCCTGTTCCAGCAACGAAGCCAGAGCAGGATTCTGAGATTCGACGAACAGCTCGTCCCGGACTGTCACCTCGGCGATCTGGATCCGAAACTGGCCGCTCGCTTTCGAACCGGGCGCAGCCCAAGATCCAGAGATGAATTCCTGCTGAAGCTCGGTATGGCCGGCCGGGACAATGGCGAGATCGTTCCGACCGTCGCCGGCGTTCTCCTCGGTGCCACTGATTCGCGCCGATGGATTCCAAATGCGTTCATCCAGGCGGTGGCGTACCACGGTGACGACATCGCTCCGAGCGCCGATCGACCCTATCAGCTCGATGCATCCGACTGCAGCGGGCCGTTGGATCAACAAGTGGTCGACGCATGCCGCTTCGTATTCCGCAACATGAAGACGGCGGCCTTCAAAAACATGGGGCGGCGCGACGTGCCGCAGTACGATATGGAGGCGGTGTTTGAGGCGCTGACCAATGCAGTGGCCCATCGCGACTACTCGATCCATGCATCCAAGATCCGGCTACGGATGTTTTCCAACCGGGTCGAGATCCACTCTCCCGGCACACTCCCGAACATGATGGATCTGGAAAGCCTGGCCTGGAGGCAGGCAGCCCGCAACGAGACCATCACCAGTCTGCTGGCCAGGTGCCCGATTCCGGAGCTCGATTGGCTGAAAACGTCACGGAAGACAATGATGGATCGGCGCGGCGAAGGGGTTCCCATCATCCTGGAACGCAGCGAACAGCTCTCGGGGAGAACGCCTTTGTATGAGCTGTTCGACGACGCCGAACTACGGCTCACGATCTACGCTTCGGATCCATCCGGCACGAATGGTACGTGACAGGGTAGGCACACCGTTGTATGCCGGCAAGGCGACGCCCTTCGCTCCCGCATCAAACAGCAACTGAACAACCTCAGGCTGATGCAGGCGCTCGACGACGCGTAATCTCGTTCGAGGGCAACCTCATCGCGCGCAGAATGACCAGCCGCGAGTCCCGAAGCGGCGCGGACGGGCCGTTGATGGCGAATGAAGTTGATTCTCCAGCTCAATCTGGCATCTTGCTGGGACCTCACTCGACGCCGTAGCCTAATCATTTCGCGCGAAGCGCTTTGGAGTGCGGCGGCGCCAGCCGCCGCTTTCTGCAACTCGCTGCGCCTTCCACACTGCCAAAGCGGTAGCTGGCGCTACCGCAGTCCAAAGCGCTTCGCGCGAAACTCGAAGGTCAGGAACGCGTGACCGAGGTAAACTCGATCGCGGAGGAAACACCACGAAACAGCACACGGTCCGGCTCAGTGGCGAGCGCGCGCGTGGTGCACGGATCGCTGGTAGCGTTCTCGGGGAGCTCACGGGGCTTCTTCTCGACGCTACCCGCGGTGCGTTGCGCTTGCGCGTAGAAGGGCGGAGTACGGCTCGCGGCAGTCTTCCTTTGTGGCTCGTGGCGGCGGCGGATTTCGAGATCGTTGGTATTGAGGCCGGAAGTACCACGCTTGTCATCGAAGCGCCAGCACTGGCTCGAGCGGTGCCCTCTTTCTTTCAGCAGCAACAGCTCTTTGAATCGGTCGACACGGGAGACTCCGCGTTTGACGTCATGGAGCAGGCGCTACGCGCGGCGACCGAGGGGCGTGCGGATTCTGATCTGTTTGACCAAGCGCTCCTCGCTACTTTTCGTAGATTCGACCATCTGCTGGCAGTTGGCTTCTCGTCGGTCGAGTTGACCGACAACGGCGTGGATCGTGGGCAGCTCATCGTCGATCGAAAATCGATTACGGCGGTCGACCACCTGATCCGTAGCACGCCAGAGCCGAGGCGAATCCGCGTCTCGGGATCTCTCGACACGATTCGGCATAGCGACAGGATGTTTACTCTGTTACTGGACGACGAGAAAGCCGTTAAGGGGATCGCCGAGGAAGTTGCTGCGGAGCAACTGGCCGGCCTTTTCGGGCAGCGTGTGATGGTGTCAGGAACTGCGGTCTTTCGGCCATCAGGATCGCTCCTTCGCGTTGAAGCAGATGCGATCGATCCCGCGAGTCCGGATGCTGCAGTTTGGGCGAGCGTCCCTGTGCCCCTCTTCCGGAGCATCGACGGTGTCGCGTTACGACAGCCTCAAGGTCCGCGGTCAGGAGTGAACGCAATCATCGGCCGTTGGCCCGGCGAGGAGAGTGACGAAGAGATCGCCGTTGCACTGCGGGAGATGTCGTGAGCGGACGGAGCGAACCGCTACTCCTCGATACAAGCATTGTCGTTCACCTCATCCGCGACAACGAAGTTGCAAGCGTATCGACGCGGCGTTCCAGATCCGCCACCGTGCGGATCGTCCGCTCATCTCGATTGTGACTGTCGGCGAGTGCCTATCGCTGGTCCGACAGTTCCAATGGGGAACCGGGAAGATCCAAGTGTTGGAGTCCCTCTTCCGCGAGTTGATCGTCGTGAACATCGACTCGCGCCCCGTGCTCGAACTCTACGCGGAGATCCACGCCTGGACGCGGTCTATCGGGCGAACGCTGGGTCATAACGATCTCTGGATCGCCGCAACAGCCGCAGCAACGGGTGCACACCTGATCACGACCGACGGCGATTTCGACCCACTGCACCCGGCTTACATCCGCCGAACGCTGATCGAGTCGTGAGTCTTCGACGCCGCGGCCGAGATCATTTCGCGCGAAGCGCTTTGGAGTGCGGCGGCGCCAGCCGCCGCTTTCTGCAACTGTCTGCGCCATCCGCCCTACCAAAGCGGTAGCTGGCGCTACCGCACTCCAAAGCGCTTCGCGCGAAACTCGAGGACAAGGCAGCGCGGAAGCCTTCGAACCCCACCTCGGCGTGAATCTGCGTGATCTGCGGATACGGTTCTGCCCGGCACAACCGGGAATTGGCGATGGAGGTATGCTATCGGGCTACGTAAGCCTGAAGCGCCCGGCGGGACGGGGAGTCAGACGTCTCGCGGTTCATTTTCGGATTGAATCCCAACACAAACCGTAAGGAGAACGTGTGAAAAGACTCTTGATAGGAATCCTCAGCCTGGCCGCGACGACGGCTTTTGGCGCCGAGGGGATGTGGATGCCGCAGCAGATACCGTCGCTGGCGGCGGAGTTGAAGAAGGCTGGACTGAAGATCGACGCCGGCCGCTTCTCGGATCTCACAGGCGACCCGATGGGGGCCGTGATCTCGCTGGGCGGGTGCAGCGCGTCGTTCGTCTCGCCAGACGGACTGGTGGTGACCAACCATCACTGCGGCTTTGGAGCGCTGCAGTTCAACTCCACGCCGCAGCGCGACCTCATCACCAACGGCTTCCTCGCCAAGACACGCGAGGAGGAGCTGCCTGCCGGTCCGGGCTCGCGCATCTTTGTGACCACCAACATCGAGGACGTCACGGCACGCGTCACCGGCAACGTCGCGGCATCGCTTTCGAACATCGACCGCGAGAAGGCCATCGACCGTAGCGTCAAACAGCTCGTCGAAGAGTGCGAAAAGCCGGGAGGCGTCCGTTGCCGCGTGGCCGCGTTCTTCGAAGGCGCGCAGTATCTGCGCACGACGCAGATGGAGATCCGCGACGTCCGCATGGTCTACGCACCGGCCCTCGGCATCGGCGACTTCGGCGGCGAGACCGACAACTGGATGTGGCCGCGTCACACCGGCGACTGGTCATATCTCCGCGCGTACGTCGGAAAAGACGGCCGGCCTGCGGACTTCTCCAAAGACAACGTGCCGTATCACCCGGCGCACATCCTCAAAGTCTCCACCGAGAGCGTGAACCCGGGCGACTTCGTCCTCGTGGCCGGCTATCCCGGCCGCACCTTCCGCTATCGCACCGCGGCGGAAGTGGCGAACATGCAGGGCTATGTGTATCCGTCGACCATCAAGTATGCGACCGATCTGAACAACATCCTTCGCGAGATGGGAAAGACGAACAAGGCTGTCGAGATCGCAAACGCGAACCGCATCAAAGGCAACGACAACGTGCTGAAGAACTACACCGGCACGCTGACCGGCTTCAACAACTTCCACATCGTCGCGCAGCGCCAGAAACGTGAAGCCGGTCTGGCCACGTACATCGCCGCGCATCCGGAAGCGGCGAAGTACAAAGACGTGATGAGCCAGATCGATGCGCTCGAGAAGCAGTCGACCGCCAACGAACAGCGCGATACGGTCCTCGGTTGGATCGGACGCAGCTCGCCGATGCTGGGACAGGCCACGACGCTCTATCGCCTCTCGATCGAGAAGGCCAAGGCCGCGGACATGGAGCGCGAGTCCGGCTTCCAGCAGCGCGACTGGCCGCGCATCACCGAAGGGGTGAACCGGGCCCAGAAGAGCATCGAGGCGAACAGCGACCGCGCCGGCCTGCGCTACTTCCTCAACGAGTCGCAGAAGCTGCCCGCGGGACAGCGCATCGCTCCGATCGATGCGGCGATCTCCAAGGCCGGCGGCGTGGAGCCGTTCCTCGATCAGCTCTACACAAACACGAAGATTACAGACCAGGCCCAGCGCAAGGCGATGATGGACGAGACCACGGCGCAGCTCGAAGCGCGCAACGACGCCATGCTCAATCTCGCCGCAGCCATCCATCCGCTTTCTGATGAGATCGAGCATCAGGCGAAAGAGCGGGGCGGTGCCATGTCACGCATCCGCCCGATGTACATGGAGGCATTGAAGGCTTCCAGCGGCGGCCGGCTCTATCCCGACGCCAACGGTACCCTGCGCATCACCTTCGGCAAGGTGGAGGGCTACACCCCGCGCGACGGCGTCGTGTATACCCCGCTGACGAGCCTGAGCGGCATCATGGCGAAGAACACCGGCTCCGGCGAGTTCGACGCGCCGAAGGCGGAGCTCGAAGCGATCCGCACGAACAAGACCGCCGGCTATGTCGATACACACCTCGGCAGCGTCCCGGTCAATTTCCTCTCGACTGTCGACACCACCGGCGGCAACTCCGGCTCGCCAACCCTGAACGCGAAGGGCGAGCTGTGCGGCCTGCTCTTCGACGGCACCTACGAGTCCCTCGGCTCCGACTTCGTCGTCGATCCCGACATCACCCGCTCGATTCACGTCGATGCCGTCTACATGCTATGGGTCATGGACGCCGTCGACGGCGCACATAACCTCCTTCGCGAGATGAACGTGCCGGTGCACTTCGGCGGCGCGGCGGGGGCAGCGACGGGACGGTAGCCGCAACAAGATGCGCATGCGAACGGTCCGATCCCGTTCGTCATGCATTGTTCTGGAGAACCGCGGCACCCCGTTGGCGTGCAATCGCCGATGAAGTCGGCAGTGAGCCTCGCCCCTACAACCCCGCCGCCCGTGCGGAAACGGAGTAGATGTTCGCCAGCCCGTTCTCGATCTGATGCCAGGCGCGATCGAGATCGTCGAACGTCATGTTGCGTTTCACCGGAACGGCGAAGGGGCTTCGCTCACTGGTGAAGTAGAGCGTTCTCCCGTCGCGCGACAATACCGGGTAGGAGTCGGTGGCGACGCTGTTGATTGGCTCGGGGAGTCTTCGGGGCGGCGTCCATGCGCCGTCTTTCCATTCCGAGGCGTAGAGGTCGCTGCGAGTGTAGGGGTTGCCGGCGGCGAGGTGCATGTCGGGGCGGCCGACTGCGGAAAAGAGAAGCAGGTGTTGGTCGGGCGTGATGAAGGGTGTCAGCTCCGCGGCCTCGGAGTTGATGACGGGGCCGAGGTTCTCGGGCGGCTGATAGTGGCCATCGACGAGTTTGGAACGGTAGAGGTCGTAGCTTCCCTTGCCGCCGGGGCGGTCGGAGGCGAAATAGAGTGTTCCGTCCGCGGCCACGCTCGGCGAGACTTCGCTCTTGTCCGTATTGACCGGATCGCCAACGTTGTGTGCTTCGCTCCATCCCTGGGGTGTACGGTCGACGTACCAGAGGTCGGCATCCTCGCGCGGCGTTCCGTCGACCGGGCGGTTGGAACTGAAGAAGAGACGCTGACCGTTGGGTGACATGGCCGGGCCGGCGTCGAACTCGCGTCCCGAGAACGAGGCGACGACGGGCTTCTGCCAGATGCCGCCGATGCGGTGCGATACGCAGATCACGGAGAGCGTGCGGCTGGTGGTGGCCGGTGTGCGGACTACGAAATAGAGCTCGTTGCCGTCGGGAGAGAAGGTGCAGCTCAGTTCAGCGAGCGGTGCGGTGGAGATCACGCCTGGTGCCAGGAGTCGAGGCGCAGGAACGGCGAGCGTCACCGCCATCGCCAGGACAAACTGCAGGATATTGATCATCGTGTCCTCCCGATCGTCAGACCGAGCTCGCTGAGAGGGATGCGGTAGATGTTTCCCAGGCCGCTGCCGATGCCCGTTGCGCCGTGCACGAGCATCTCGTACGTCACTGGGCCGTCGCGTGGCTCGGTCTCGATTCCCCGCTCGCTGGTGAAGATCAGATCCTTGCCGTCGGGGGAGAATCGCGGGCTGTATTCGCGGGCGGCGGTGTTGACGGCGGCGAGCGGCTCCGCCTCCGACCAGACTCCGTCTTTGTTGCGCGTCACGTAGAGGTCGGAGTCGCCGGTGGATCGTCCGAAGCCGCCCATGATCAGGAAGCTCTGATCGGGTGCGACGAGCGCGTCGAGCGTGTAGGCGTTCTTCGCGTTGGCCTGAGGGCCGAGGTTCTCGGCGACGGGATAGGAGCCGTCTCCGCGAGGGACGCGATAGACATCCGCCGGTCCGACGCCTCCTTTGCGTTCCGACGCGACGTAGATCGTGCCGTCGTTTGCCTCGGAGGCAAAGTATTCGTTCCACTCGCTGTTCACAGCCCCCTTCATGTGATGCGCGACGTTCGGATGCTGGCTGTCGAGATTGACTACCCAGACATCGAAGTTCGGGTCCTTCTGACCGGGCCACGGGCGATCGGAGACGAAATAGAGTCTGTGGCCGTCGGGCGAGAGGACAGGATCGGAGTCGCGCCAGTGCCCGGAGAACGGCGCGATCTCCGGCCGCGACCACTTCCCGTTGCGAAGATGCGAGATGCAGATGACGTAGAAGTAGCTGCGCGGGATCGAGCGATTGAAATAGATCGTCTTGCCGTCAGGCGTGATCGCGCCGCCGAATTCGTCGGTCGAGGTGGAGATGACGCCGTCGCCGAGCCTTTTCGGAGCGGCGGATGCGGTGAGAGCGACGAACAGAATGAGAAGGTGCGTAAATCGCTTCATGGCTTCCCTCCTCAACGGAGTATGCGTAGCGACGGAAGGCGGCTCTAGAACGGATTTCCCGATCAGGTATGGGATTGCCGGAAGCGCGATGGCGTCACACCGAAGGCGGCGCGGAAGCAGCGAGTGAGATGTGACTGATCGGCAAACCCGCTCATGAGCGCAATCTCGGCGAGCGGCAGATCGGTACGGCGCAACAACTCCATCGCCCGCGCCAGCCGGCGGTTCCGAACGAGCGCAGGGAAGGTCGTTCCGCGGTAACGAGCCAGGGCCGACGCGAGCTGGCGCGGTGTCACGCGCAGGTGCGAGGCGGCGACGGTGATCGAGAGGTGCGTTTCGAGCCGGCCGTCGATGAACTGGATGAACCGGATGAACCGGCCGAAGTCGTCAAGCCAGGCGGGAGGTGACGGTGTCCGTTTGGGAGTCCGTTGTTCGATGAGCCGCATCGCGCGGGAGACGAGGTCGAGCGCGACTGACTCGATGAGGATCGGAGCCACGTCGTCGTGGGAGCGAAGAAGCCGGCTCAGCTCGATGGCGGTATCACGCAGGCGCCGCTGCGACACCGCGAACGGCGAGGGGAGGCCGCGAACCAGGGTGGCCAGATCTGTCCCCTGGGCGCCGCAGACTTCGATGAGCAGAGCGTGCGCGCCGTCGCCGCTCATTTCGTTTGCGTGCGGCAGCGAGGCCGGATGGAACGAGAACGAGTCGCGCTCACAGTTCAGCGTGTGATCGGCGAAGGCCTCGCCGATCGCGCCGGAGAGAACGAAGCTGAAGCGGGCGTGTGCATGGGTATGAGGCGACAGACGCGTACGCGGGCGGAAGGCAACGTCCAGGATGTGCATGTCGCCGGCATGGAATCCGCGAATGCGCTGGAGCGACGGCGATGTCTGAAGGTGCTGGCTATGACAGTCGGCTCCCGAGCAGGTGGTCATGATTGCGCCATCTCGCGAAACTTCGCCGGAGTAATGCCCTGTACGGCTTCGAATGCGCGGATCAGGTGCGAGGAGTCATAGAAGCCACAGCGAGTGGCAACCGCGGGAATGTGCTCCGCCGACACGCACAGCTCGCGCGCCGCGGCTTCGACGCGCGCCAGGCGGATCGCACCCGCCACGCTCATGCCGAGCTCCGAGCGGAATGCTCTGGAGAGCAGCCGCGGATGGATTCCGACCGCGACGGCGACTTGATCGATACGAAGCGGCTCACGAAAGCGAGCGGCAATGACGCTGCGTGCGGCGTCGAGCATCGGCTGCCTCGCACTTCGGGCGCGAAAGAGACGGATCGCGCGGGCGAGGAGTTGGAGTGTGGCGCTACGCAACGCGAGCCTGGCGGCTGGATCATCACTTTGCATCTCGCGGCGGATCCGCTGGATGGGTGTTGCGTAGTCCGCCATCGTCGCGCAGCAACGGCCCGTGACGCCGAACGGCGTGAGATCGGAGCCGTGGATACTGATGCGCAGCAACCTGCCGCCGTCTGCTCCGAACGTCAGCGCTTGCGGGCGGTAGATCACCGTGCCCGGGCGTTTCGCGATTCCACCTTCCAGGACATCGCCTTCCACCACCAGCACGATGTCATTCCCTGCGACAAGCGAGAGAGGCTGTCCCTCGACTAACTCGACCTCCAAATCGCCGATGATGCTGAGCATGTCATCCGTACCGTAGCCGTTTCCCGGGCGCCGCGTGTTGCAATGGTGTAACGGATGTAACGTCGGCAGCCTCGCGCTACGCGCGAACCTACACCTCGAACACTTCCACGATCCCGCCACGAATCCGCAGACGGACGGTCCGGTCGAGCTCATCCCGGATCCAGATGTGGTTTCGGGGATCGGTGGAGTCGATGGTGTCTACGGTCTCCATCAGCTCCTCGGCGGAGGCGATCTCCTGCGCCTCGCCGTCGTCGAAGATGATGCGAAGGGGGAACTCGGGGGTCATCAGCTATAATCGCACCCCCTCAAAATACTCGGGACCGTGGTCCCGCCTCAAACAATAAGGAGCAGCCCGATGTCCGGCCATAGCAAATGGAGCACCATCAAGCACAAGAAAGGTGCGGCCGACGCGAAGCGCGGAAAGATCTTCACCCGCATCCTGAAGGAAATGACCGTCGCCGCGCGCATGGGCGGCGGTGATCCTGTAGGCAATCCGCGTCTGCGCGCCGCCGTGGCGGACGCCAAGGCCGCCAACATGCCGAAAGACAACATCGAGCGCGCCATCAAGCGTGGCAGCGGTGAGCTCGAAGGCGTGGTCTACGAAGAGCTGACCTACGAGGGCTACGGCCCAGGCGGCGTGGCCATCATGGTCGAGACGATGACCGACAACACCAACCGGACCACTCCCGAGGTCCGCCACATCTTCGAGAAGTGCGGCGGCAACATGGGAACGCCGGGCTCGGTGCGTTTTCAGTTCGAGCGCAAGGGTTACTTCGCGGTCGAGAAGAGTGCGGCCAGCGAAGACCGGCTGATGGAAGTGGCGCTGGAAGCCGGTGCCGACGACCTGCAGTCCGACGATGCGGAGATCTTCGAGATCTACACCGCTCCTGAAGCCTTCGAGCAGGTTCGCGAGGCGCTGGAGAAGAACAAGATCCCGAGCGTGGAAGCGAAGCTCGGCCAGATCCCGTCCAACTATGTGAAGCTCGACGAGCAGAAGTCGAAGCAGATGATGCGCCTCATGGAGATGCTCGACGATCAGGACGACGTGCAGAACGTCTGGACGAACGCGGACATCCCGGAAGAGTTGATGGAAGAGGAGTAACCTGGGCCGGACTCTGTGACGACGCTTCGAACGAAAGGCTTCGAGACAGGGAAGCGTCTCCTTCACTACGACAAGCACAGGACAGAGCACGACTGGACCGATCAGTTTGACTATGAGCTCGCGGCCGATGATTTTCTGACCAAATCGATGACGTCATCGCTGCGAGAGTGCCGCAGGCGGCGTGATGGAGCGCTCATGCGATACGATTCGTCGACGGGCGAGTTCGGTATTCTCCACATCAGTGGTTATGTAGGTACGTATCTGTACAGGCGATACCGCGGGCAGGAGTACTTCGAAAAGGAGTGCCAATGACTGACCAATGCCCTGTTTGTCTCTACGAGCCCCTACCGTGGCCGGCAGAGGATCACAACATTTGCATATGTTGCGGAACCGAGTTCGGCTTCGACGACTTCGACTTCACTCATGAGCAGTTGCGCGAACGCTGGTTGCTCAACGGCGCTCCCTGGTTCAGTCAAGAACATCAGCCTCCGCGCAAGTGGGACCCGCTGAGACAACTGGGCGTGGCCGATGTGGCCGGCCATCGGTAGAGCACGATCGACTCGCTCCACATTCGATTGGCACTCTCTGGTTCGAGATCAGCCTGTTGACGGCCAGATGTCGTCTGCCGGTTCACCCCTCCCCAAACCTTCTCCGACGAATTTCGTCTTACCATTTCGATTGCTTCGATGAAGATCCGTGCTCAGCTCGTCCTCGCCTGTTTCATCCTGTCGGTGTTGCCGCTGAGTGTGATCGTCGTCTATTCGTATCAATCTTCGCGTACCGCGCTGGAGTCGGCCTATCGGCGGGAAGAGGATGCGCGGACGAAGCAGATGGACAGGCGACTGGCGGCGATCCGCGGCGATCTGCAGCAGCGTCTGGCTGAGGTGTCGGCGCTGACGATGCCGGGGAGTGCCACGGATCGGACGCCGGACGTCGGCAACATCCTGATGACGATGGGTGATGCCGCGTCGCTGGTCGACTCGCTGGAGATTCATCCGATGCGTGTGGCGATGCTTCCCGCGGTGCGTGCGATCGTTCATCCGGATACGAGCCTCGCTCCGCACCCCAGCCGCAACGTGCCGCCGGGAGTCGAGGAACCGCCATCGCCCGTGACACCGCCGGCCGCCGATGAGAGCGATGAATCCGAAACGAATCCAGCCGTGGACATGGAGCCTCCTTCCGCTCCCGATCCGGCGGTCATCAAATTGCCACCGCCGCCGAGCCTGCCGAAGTTCACGATGACGCCTGAGCAGCGTGCCATCATCAATCAGATCGCGGTGCTCGGTTCGAGCCTCGGCGAGCACTGGAGCTCGATGTCACCCGAGGAGCGGGCCGCCACAGATAAGAAAATCCAGCAGTTGCAGAAGGACCTCAACACATCTCTCAAGGCCGCGCAGTCGCAGTGGACGGGACAATTCGAGGCGGCGCAGAAGCAGCGCGAAGAGTATTTCCACTCCCGGCGTCAACTGCGTGAAGTTGTGTTCGCGACGCGGCAGCAGGCGCGCGACGCGGAGAAGGCCATGAAGGATGCCAGGCGTTCGAATATCCCGCCGAACGCTGCGCCCCATGCGGCGCCGGCTCCTGCTGTCGTTGCCGCCGCACCTGCGCCGGCCAAGGCAGAGGAAGTGGTCACCATCAAGCCGGAACTTCCCGAGGCCGGCAAGCCGGAGCAACGCGTACGCGATACACAGACATCGCTCCTGTTCGGGCAGAAGTTCAACGTTCCGTTGCGGAAAGAGGGGGCCATCGTCGGCCATATCTCGGCGCAGGTGAGTACTCAGGAAGTCGTTCGCCGCGTCCTTGGTGTGCGCAATGACGACAGCGACGAGATCACCTTCGCCGCCGACCGCGACAACAACATCTACACGCGCAACCCTGACGAGCGCAAGACGCTCGACGGTCTCGGCATCACCGGCCGCATTCTCGAGAACCGGCCGGTCAACGATGTCAAAGACTGGATCACTGTGATGTCACGCGATCCGCAGAGTGGTCTGCGCGTCGGCGTCGCCCGGCCGGTCGGTAACAACTTCGAAGAGCTGCGGAAGACGGCGGCCAGGAACTTCGGCTACGGCATCGCTCTCATTTTCGTGGCACTCATCGGCATCGTTCCGATCGCCAACCACATGACACGCGATGTGAACCTGGTCACGCGCGGCGCTGAACGGATCGCGCAGGGCGATCTGATGACGCGTTTGCCGGTGAAGTCGAACAACGAGGTTGGACAGCTCGCCGCCGCGTTCAATCGAATGGCGCAGGATCTGAGCCTGCAACAACAAACGATCGTCGCGCAGGAACGGACGCGGAAAGAGCAGGAGATCCAGCAGCGCATCCTGGCGCTCGAGTACGAGCGGAAGTCGGCCGACCTCGAGGAGGCGCGGCGCTTCCAGCTTTCGATGCTGCCCAAGTCAGTGCCGCTACACGACCGTTACGATGTGTCGGTCTTCACGCTGACGGCGGCCGAGGTGGGCGGGGACTACTACGACTTTCACGTCGCGCCGAACGGTGTTTTGTCGGTGACGATCGGCGATGCCACCGGTCACGGTGCCAAGGCGGGAACGATGGTGACCGTCATCAAGGCGCTCTTCGCGGGCTACACGCCCGAGGTGATGCCGGCGCAGTTCCTGCGCGACGCGGCGGAGAAGGTGAAGCGGATGGACCTGGGCAGGATGGCCATGGCGCTCCTGCTGGCGCGTTTCGACCGCGATCGGCTGACGGTGGCGTCGGCGGGCATGCTGCCGGGCTACGTGCATCGGAGGGGGAGCGGCAGGATCGAGGAGGTCGCGCGAGGCGCTACGCCTCTCGGCACGCTCGGTGCCGACTATCACGACGTGGACATCGATCTCGCCGCGGGAGACACCGTGCTCTTCATGACCGACGGATTCCCGGAGCTCGAGAACGAGTCAGGCCAACAGCTCGGCTATACGTCGGCCGTTTCGGAGTTTGTCGCCGCTGCGAACGGCGCAACGGCAGACGACGTCATCGCCTCGCTGGCCGCAGCGGCGAAGCGTTGGAACGGCGAACGGCCTCCCAACGATGACGTGACCTTCGTGGTCGTCCGCGCGAAATCGGCGTGACACAATTCGCGGAATGCCGCGGGTCACGGTCATCATCCCGACGTACAACTGGAGTAGGGTCCTCCCGTACTCGATCGGCAGCGTGCTGCGGCAGACGATGCGCGATTTCGAACTGCTCGTGGCCGGCGACTGCTGCACGGATGACTCGGAACAGGTAGTCGCCGGGATCGGTGATCCACGCGTGCGATGGATCAATCTGCCGGTGAACACACGGCATCAGAGCGGCCCGAACAACGAATGCTTGCGGCAGGCGCGGGGAGAGTTGATCGCCTACCTCGGCCACGACGATCTATGGCTGCCGCATCATCTCGAGGTCCACGTGGCAGCGTTCGAGTCGTCGGGAGCGGATATGACGCATTCGCTCCTGGCGTGGGTCGAAGCTGATGGTGAAACCTGGCCGATCAGGCCGTGGCCGGAGCAGGGGGCCTGGGGTCCGCCGTCATGCACCGTTCATCGGCGCAGCGTCACTGAGGCATTGGGCGGATGGCGCGACTACCGTGAGATCAATGTTCCGCCGGAGATTGATCTCTGGCGGAGAGCGCGCGCTGCCGGCTACCGTTTCACATTCGTTCCGCGTCTGACAGCGATCAAGTTCCCGGCGTCCGTGCGCCGAGGGGTCTATCAGAACAGGCCAAATCACGAGCAGGCAGCCTGGAGTGAACGGATCGCTGCTGAGCCTGATCTGGAAGCTGTACTGCTGGCGAACATGATCGCCGAAAGCTGCGACGCCAGGCGGATGGGATATGCAGACCTGGTCCGTCAGTTCCTGAGTCAGACCGCTGTCCGTTTTTGGCGGCGGTTGAGGCAACCATCGAAGTTCGTCAGCGCGTTCCGGCGGCGGAAGGGTGCTGAGATCGATGATGTTCGAGGGTTCAAAGGCTTGTAGCAGGAGATCGAATGCTTCCAGGGGCGCGCAAAGATTCGCAGTTGGTGACCAGCGATTGGCAAAGGGTTCATGACCAGATCGAAGGCATCACCGTTCGTGAGGTTCTGCACGTTCCGCGTGACCACGGCGTGATCACGGAGATGTTCCGCCAGGAATGGGACCCCACCGGACTTCCTGTCGTTCACATCTATCAATCACGCCTGTTCCCCGCGGCGATCGGGGCGTGGAGCTGCCACGAGGCGACGGTCGACCGGCTGTTCGTCAATCAGGGGCACCTGAAGATCGTCCTGTACGACGGCCGCGAGCAGAGCAAGTCGTTTGGACGCGTCGTCGAATTGCATGCCGGTGACGCGCGTCCCTGCTTTGTGGTGATCCCGAGCGGCGTCTGGCACGGTCTGCAGAATCTGGGCGCCTCGGATGCGCTGGTGCTGAACTATCCGACCAGAGCCTACGACTACGAAGATCCCGATCATTACCGTCTCCCTTACGATTCTCCGGAGATTCCGTACACGTGGAGCGCGAGCGGGGCGTCGCGCTTGCGGTCGGACGGGCGGTGAGGGAGCAGTGGATTAGTGGATCGGGATCAGTGGATCAGTGAGTCAGTGGATCAGTGGATCAGTGGATCAGTCGGTCAGTTGATCTGGATCGGTGGATCGGATTCTCTGATCTTTCCGACCGACTAACCAACTATCCGACTGATTAACTGATCCACTGATCCACTGACCGACTGATCCACTGATCCACTGATCCACTGATCCACTGATCCACTGATCCACTGACCGACTGATCCACTGATTCACTGACCGACTGATCCACCGTTCTGCGGTAAAGTTCGCCTCCATGCCGACACCTTATGAAAGTGCCCGTCTGATCCTGCAGCTTTTTGAAATGCGCCGCGAGGCCGTCATCCGCGAGGCCAGGGTCTGGTTTGTGCGCGACTTCAATCCTGAGACGATCGATGACGTAAAGGAGGCGCTGGCAGGCCCGCACAACCCTCAATTGCGCATGGTGGCCGGGTATTGGGACATGGCCTGCTCCCTGGTTCTCCACGACGCCATCGACCGGCAGATGTTTCTCGACGCCACCGGGGGAGAGATATTCGCGACGTTCGCGAAGGTTCAGGCGTTGCTGCCTGAGATTCGAACGATCACCGGTCCGGGATTCGCGAAGCATGTGGAAGAAGTAATCATGGCTGTGCCGGGCGTCGAAGAGCGCCTCGAGGCGCTCCGCCAGCGCTTCCGGTCCATGGCAGCGGCGGCGCAAGCCGCGGCATCCGCGGCGGCCAGCAGCTAACCGGGCGATTCCGCGAGCAGGCCGGCGGCGGCGTTGTCGATCACTCTCGCGATCAGCTTCTTTTTGTCTGCCCACGGGAAGTTCGGGCGGAAGATCAAGAGGGATGTGATGCCGTGTACAGTCGCCCAGAGCACCTGGCTGGCCATATCGATGCTGATGCGGCGGAATCGTTTCTCGGCGATGCACTGCGCGACGACTCCCCTCAGGAGCTTGTAAGCGTGGTGCGGCTTCTCCGGATGTGCCGCGCCCGGGCGTCGCAGGACGAAGGCGAACTCGTAGGCACCGGGGTTGCGCAGTCCGAATTCAACGTACGCCCGGCCGGCCTTTCTCAGCAGCACGACCGGATCGATCTTCTTTCCGGGAGGCCGCAGCGCGGCCAGCACTTCGGCGAGGCCGGCGAAGCTCTCCTCCACCAGACAGTCGAAGAGCTCCTCCTTGTCTTTGAAGTGGAGGTAGATGCTGCCGTGGGAGCAGCCGATCCGCTCGGCCAGGTTGCGCATGGATAGGCTCTCGTAGCCACCCTGTTCGAATGCCTCACGCGCCGCCTCGAGGATGGTCCGGCGCAGTTCCTGACGATACTTCTGTCGAAGCGTTTGACTTCCCATATCCGCTGACTTCCTGTAACCGGTGGTTAGAATACTGACCAGTGGTCAGAAAAAGCTAGAAAAAACTGCGATTTGAGTTAACTGCCACCCCTTCCGGAGCGTACATAGTGGAAAAGGAGGCAACAACGATGTTCTCGCGCAAACCCTACACGCTTGTCAGTCTGGTTGTCACTCTCGCCATCCTCTTCGCCACTCCGATCCTTGCCGCATCCAAGCCGCTGGTCGAGCAGGAGCGGATCATCGCCGGCAGTCCTGCCGATTCGATGGAAGTTCACTACCTCATGCTGAAGGGGAGCAACGAGGCCATCGGCCGCAGGCTCGCCGAGATCGCCCGCGATCGCTACCAGGCAAAGCCTACTCAAAGCCCCGACCCAGCGCGGACGCGCGCAAACCGTCTCTATATCGAGAAGAACTATCCCATTCTCTACGAACGGATGCGCGGCGTTGCGGCGGCGTTCGGCCAGCAGGTAGGCGACGATGCCTGGGATCACGCCGGGATCAACTTCACGGAGTTGCACGCCGCCTGTTCGATCGTGCAGATACCCCCGGCGCTGACGTCGACCGGAACCAGCGTGGTCTCCCGCGACTATGACTACTCCACCGGAAACCTCACCTTCGGGTTTTTAGCACCTGGAATGCTTCATCCGACGGCGCGGCCGTACCTGATCGAGCTTCATCCCGATCATGGATATGCCTCCGTGGCCATGGTGGCGTACGACCTTCTCAGCGGCGTTCTCGACGGAATGAACTCCGAGGGCCTCACCGTCACCATGGCGTTGGATGATGAGTTCCTCACCAAACATCCGATCGAACCGACCGTCACGCCTGGTGTGGGTCTCGGCGAACTGCAGGCGTTGCGCCTGCTCCTCGACACATGTGCGACCGTCGAAGAGGCGAAGGACGCGCTTCTGCAGACGAAGCAGTACTACCAGTTTGTCCCCATTCACTATCTGATCGCCGACCGCCACGGAAAGTCGTTCGTCTGGGAGTACTCGTACGCGCACAACAAGGAGTACATCATCGAGAACCCGGGGCAACCGCTGGTGATGACGAACTTCTCGTTGAACCAGCACATGCAGGACAACAAACCGCCCTCGGCTGATGAGGCGAGAGCGGTCTGTAAGCGCTATGCCCTGCTGACGAACACGCTCGACCGCGGAGGCGTGATTTCGCCCGAGCTCCTCTCCGAGACCCACAAGAAGGTCGATGCAGAGACGCCTTTGGCCGCCGAACCATGGCGTCCCCCTGTCCGCACGCTCTGGCACGCCCTCTACTATCCGGAGGAGCGTCGCGCGAGGTTCAGCTTCTATCTGCGGGATGAAGAGATCCCGGGTCAGCCGAAGAACGTGCGTGTCGTCCGCTCTCCGTATTTCGAGCTCCACCTTGATGCGACGGACGGCGGCAAGGCGTCATCGCCGGCCATTCCCACGAAGCGGGCCGTGGTGGCAGCCGCTGCTCCGCAACCGATCGCTGAGGTCAAGAGCGCCGGTGAAGCGACGGACGTCGTCACGCGTCTCCGGAGCGGTGGGGCGACCGTCAAGACCGAAGGCGACAAAGTCACGACCGTGTTTCTCGACAAGGCCGCGGACCCGGTGGCTCTCCTTCCGCTGTTGCGAGAGCTTCCTGATCTCACAGAATTGATCATTCAGACCGGAAAGATGAACGATGCGGGGATGGCGCAACTCGGAGGCCTTTCGAAACTCGAAGAGCTCAGCCTGTATGGCGCTTCCGCCGGCGACGAAGGTTTGAAGGCAGTGGCATCCCTCCACAACCTGCGCGTCCTGCAGATTGGAAAGACCGCCGTCACGGATGCCGGCCTTGCTCATATCGCCGGCCTGGCCAAACTCGAGCAGCTCGGATTGCGTGGTACGGCGATTACCGATGCAGGGTTGGCTCACCTGGAGAATCTTCCAAGCCTGACCAGCATCAACCTCGGCGAGACGAGAGTGACCGACGCCGGGCTTGCTCATCTCACGAAGCTGACAAAGCTGGAGATTCTCTCGCTCCAGGGCGACACGATCACTGACGCCGGTATGGCCCAGCTCGGAAACCTGACGAACCTGACCGGTCTCACCCTCACCGGAACCGCGGTCACAGATGCTGGTCTCGCCAATCTGAAACCGATGAAGCGGCTCACGAAGCTGAACGTGACAAAGACCGCGGTCACGGACGACGGCGTCGCGCAGGCGAAGAAGTTCCTGCCGTTCTGGGCGACGGTAACGAAGTAAGCTTCCTGGTCGGTGGCGCCGGCTGTCGGGAACGGTTGAAGTTCCCGGCAGCTGATACCAGACAGACCGATGGAACCGATCTCATCGATCAACCAATTCTGGCTGCCGCGAAGGCTTTTAGCCTCCCGGAAAACCTCCAGAGCCTTCCGCAAATCTCCCGGGAGCCTCCCATAGATCTCTGGGGAGCCTCCTTTAAACCTCCCGGAGCCTCCCGTGAATCTACCAGGAGCCTCCCCTAAATCTCCCGGGAGCCTCCTGTAAATCTCGAAGGAGCCTCCCATAAATCTCCCCCGCGGCGCGCGGAAATGTCCAAACGGCCTCACTGAAATCTGGAAAGTGCCTCCTGCAATCTTCCGAGCGCCTCCAGAGATCTCCCCGGTGCCTCCGCTGGCGGCCGAACCCAATCTGCCGGAGAGCGCTAACAGCAGGAGCGATGAAGGTGCCGGCTCGCCTGGGTACTTGGATACTCATGGGCGGGCAGGTACGTCTTCGGCCTGCACCCGCCGAAGTGAGCACGTTCGTCGTCGTGGAGAGAGCCATATCGATGTGCTGATTTGCGCTGGCGATCGGCATGCGCGTCGAATCGGATCAAGGTTGACGCAATGCTACGGGACGATCGTGCGTTTCCCGCGCCAGAAAGAGAAACTATCGATATGCCATTTTCCACCTTCGGACTCCACGCGGATCTTCTTCGCGGAGTCAAAGAGCTCGGTTTCAAACGGCCGACTCCCATCCAGAACGACGCCATGCCGCCGGCAATCGCCGGCAAGGATGTGCTGGCCTGCGCCATGACCGGCAGCGGCAAGAGCGCGGCGTTCCTGCTGCCAATCCTCAACCGGTTGATCGGAAAGAAGCGCGGCACGACCCGCGCCCTGATCCTCACGCCGACGCGCGAGCTGGCGGCGCAGATCGACGAACATCTGCGCGAGCTCGCCGTCCATACTCCGCTGTCTGGCGCCGCGGTCTATGGTGGTGTCGGCATGGGGCCGCAGGAGCACGCCTTCCGCAACGGCGTCGACGTCCTCGTGGCCACGCCGGGACGCCTGCTCGATCACTTTCAGTACAGCTACGCGAAGCTCGAAGGTCTCGAAGTCCTCGTGCTCGACGAGGCTGACCGGATGCTGGACATGGGCTTCCTCCCCGACATCCGCCGCGTGCTCCGGCATCTGCCAGCGAAGAGGCAGACGCTGTTCTTCTCGGCCACGCTGCCGCAGCCGATCGTCGAGCTGTCGAAGGAGATGCTGAAGAATCCGGCCACGATCTCGATCGAACGGAAGTCCTTGCCTGCCACCGGCATCACGCAGTCGGTCTTCCCGGTCTCCCAGGATCTGAAGCTGCCGTTGCTGGAGGCGCTGCTGAAGCGGCGCGAGATCCAGAACGCCATCGTCTTCACGCGCACCAAGCACCGCGCCAATCGTGTGTTCGAACAGCTCGAACGGCACAAAGTCCGCGTGGCCAGGATCCACGGCAACCGCAGCCAGGCCCAGCGCACGGACGCCCTGGCCGGTTTCAAGAACGGCCGCTACCAGATACTCGTTGCCACCGACATTGCCGCGCGCGGCATCGACGTCGAGGCGCTCTCGCACGTGGTGAACTTCGATGTCCCGGGGATGCCGGAGGATTACATCCACCGCGTCGGCCGCACCGCCCGCGCCGAGCTGACCGGCGACGCCATCACCTTCGTCGCGCCGGAAGAGGAGAACGATCTCCGCGCCATCGAGCGCGCCATCGGCAAACGGCTTCCGCGGATTACCGTCCCCGACTTCGACTACTCGCAGAAGCCGGCCGAGAAGCTGGAGATCCCGATCCAGGAACGGATCGCCGCAATCCGCGCACGGAAGGCGGATGATCGCGCACGCGCCAAGGCGAAGTCGGAACGGAAGGGAGCGGCGCCAGCACCTGCCGCCAACCGCAGACCCTCCGCTCCGCCTCGGCCGCCGCAGGGGAGGGGAGGCGTCCCCCCGAGCCGCGGCGCGGCTTCAAACGCAGGACAACGCCGGGATCGGCCAAAACCTCCCACGAGCGGAAGCAGGCCCGGATCGCCTGGTGGCAATCGTCGCCGATGATCCAAAAAGCGGCACCACAGAGACACTGAGGACACAGAGAAACCAACCTCTGTGCTCTCTGCGTCTCTGTGGTGAAACGCCTCTATGGTGAACTACCGCGCCGCGCCGCCTTTCTCGATGAACGCCACGATGTCTTTCGACAGCGCTTCGAGGGACGGACGGTGCAGATACATCATGTGACCGCCGGGGTAGTTCTTGATCGTCAGCCGGTTGATGTCGATGCCGCTGTGCTCCAGCATGTAGCGCATGGCGAAGTACGAGGTGGTCAGGTCGTTGTAACCGGCGGCGGCGAAGACGCGCAGTGATTCGTTGTCCTTCGTTCCTTGCGCCAGCGCTCCGGTGACGTCGACATAGCCGGCGAACGCGCCGCGGCCGTTGGCGGGCCGCTTCCACTTGCCGTTCGCTTCGCCGTTCGTTGGCATATACCGCTTCAGCAGGTCGACGCCGAGCTCATTGCGGAGATAGCTCTGGAAGCTGGAGATGTAGATCGGCCCGGTCTTGGCGTTGAAGGCGTCGTTGTCGGGGAACTCGGCTACGCGGTCGAGCTCCGTCTGAACGTAGCGTCCGTCGAGCAGGCCGATCGACTTCCCTTCGTCGCGCAGCAACTCCTTCGTGAAGCGGGGGGCGTAGATCCGCAGATCGGCGCGGAGGATGTACTCCTTCGACAGGCCGGTGTAGCGGTGCATCCGCTCGGCGATCCTTTCCTTCTCCGCTTTCGGCAGCTCGTCGCCCTGGAAGAGCGCCACGAGGTACTCCGTTCCCGCGAACTTCTCGGCCTCACGGAGCAGCGTGTCGAGATCCTTCCACTGATCGGGAAGCTTGTGGTGGTAGAACGCCGTGGCGGCGAGAGCGGGGAGGGATGTCGCGAAGGTCAGGTCGTTGCCGTTGACGACGAATGGCAGCGTGGTCAGATTGAGCGCAGGCGAGAGCAGCACCACGCCGTTGAGGCCGACGCCGAAGTTCCCTTGCAGCCGCGGTACGAGCAACGCTGAACGGATGCCGCCGTAGCTCTCGCCGAGGAGGTATTTCGGGGAGTTCCAGCGATTGTGCTGGGTGATGAACGTGCGGATGAACTCCGCCACCGAGTCGGCGTCTTCGTCGTATCCCCAGAAGTCTTCGTTCTTCTTGTCGCCCATGGCGTGGCTGTAACCGGTGCCGGCGGGATCGATGAAGACGAGATCGGTGGCGCGGAAGATGGTGTCGTCGTTGTCGCGCAGCTTGTATGGCGGACTGCCGGGATCCGAGGCGTCGCTGGGGATGTCGATGATCCTCGGTCCGATGACGCCGAAGTGGAGCCAGATCGATGCCGATCCCGGTCCGCCGTTGTAGACGAAGGTGAGCGGACGATCCTCCTGCCGCGCCACGCCGTCCTTCGTGTAGGCGATCGTGAAGAAGCTGGCCGTGTTCTTCCCCTCGGCATCCTTGAGGAAGATCTCCTCGGCGGTGGTGGTGTAGCTGACGTCCGTGCCGCCGAGCTTCATCTTGTGCTGCCGGACGAACTTCACGGGTTCAGGAGGTTTCTCCGCGCTCGCCTTGTCGCCAGCCGGCTTGTCGGCCGGCGGTTTGTCCTGCGGTTTGGGGTCGTCCGCCCGGAGCGGAGCAACGAAAAGGAACAGAACAGGCAGAAGCGCCATCAGCGGCGTGCTCGACTTACGGATCACGGAGTACCTCTGTTTGATACCGGAATTGGACTGCGCGTGGTTCATACGGTGGAGTCCGGCGAAGGGTTTTGGCCACGCGGGGAAGTGGCCTCATCGGGCAGGGACGGTAGCCTGGCGTTGAGGTTAAGCTTAACTCCGTCGCGGGTCCAGGGCTGAGGTCATTAGGTGCGGGTCGAACTGAAGAGCCCACTTGCCGGAGGCCGATGGTAGACCCCGACTTACGTCCGACATCCGGATGAACGTCTGGGCGTTGATTTTCGATATGCGACGCCAACTTGCGACCCCAACTTACCTCGCCGGAGAGCCCGTCTTCTAGCGTGCTCGGGTTCAGCAGGTTGCGGGTCTGCGCCGGCTGCAGGCGCTCAGTTGGGCAGACCGTTCTATCCACGGACGAGGCGAGAACGTGTATCTCGTCCGGTTCCATTACATTCCAGGCGAAGCCTCGGCTACAGGGCGCTCCTCTCCTGCATCGAGCAAGATGCGTGGGACGGCTGCGGCGACAGCGTTCGGCACTTTGTTCGACCGGACCGAGACCACTTCGATCTTTTCCGGGGTTCAGGTAGGGTCACTCGACCACACTGGAGTCGCGGCGTGGATGTGTGGAGCCAGATGTGCTGCTGTTGCTCGAGCAGTTGACGAGGCTCGGCGTCGG
The DNA here is from genome assembly GCA_038230535.1 of Thermoanaerobaculia bacterium. Lineage (GTDB taxonomy): Bacteria > Acidobacteriota > Thermoanaerobaculia > Gp7-AA8 > Gp7-AA8 > JADGNZ01. The sequence goes on along the minus strand of JBBRNB010000036.1, from coordinate 20,614 downwards.
CGCCGGCCGCGCCAACAAGGTCGACCCGCTTGCACACGTGCGTACGTGACCCTTTTCAATGCGCGGAATAGCCACGCCGCTCTCGAGTTGGTCAAGTCAGACCAATGAGCGAGAAGGAGATCATCGTTGCCCGCGGACGCTGCGCCCTCCCAAAGCGGTGGCTGGCGCCACCGCAGTCCAAAGCGCTTCGCGCGAAACAGGATTCTTAGTCTCCGTGGGAACGCTTGGGTTGCGCGAGGAATCGATAACACCGCGAGGCCAGAACGCCACCCCACCCCCCCCACTTCCGTTATCCTCGGCACGATGATCAGCCCGCTCGGCCTTGGTCCCGGCACGGTGCTCGACGGCAAGTACGAGATCCTCAATCGTCTCGGTGGGGGAGGGATGGGGGAGGTCTTCAAAGTCAGGCACCTTCATCTCGATGCCTTCCGCTGCATCAAGGTGATGAAGGAAGGGATGCTCGGGGACGACGACTATCACGCCCGCTTCCTGCGCGAGGCGCGGCTGGCGACGCAGATTCACCACCCCAACATCGCCGTCGTCCACGACTTCTTCTTCGGCGACGGCCGCAGCTACATGGTCACGGAGTTCATCGACGGGACGACTGTACGGCAGTGGAGTAGCGCTCATGGACGCTTCCCTCTGGCACTGGCCGCGGATGTGGCTGTGCAGGTGCTGGCTGGGCTGGATCACATCCACCGCCGCGGCCTGCTGCATCGCGACATCTCTACGGACAACGTGATGCTCTCCTACGACGCCGAGGAGCACCTCATCGCCAAGATCATCGACCTCGGTATCGCCAAGAACGTCAGAGCTCCGTCGTTTGCAACCACTCAGGTGGGGATGCTGATTGGTAATCCGAAGTACATGTCGCCGGAGCAACTGGGTGGCCTGGAGGACGGGGAGCAACTCGATGGACGGTCCGATCTCTACGGTCTCGGCGTCGTGTTGTACGAGATGCTCCTCGGCGTGCCGCCCTTCGAGGCTGATACGCCGCACGGCTACATCGTGAAGCACCTCACGCAGCAACCTCCCAGCTTCCGCGACGCCATCGCAGACAGCGACCTGCCGGCCGGTATCGAGGCTGTGATCTTTCACGCGCTGGAGAAAGAACGCAGTGACCGCTTTGCCGATGCGCGCGAGATGGCCGCGGCGCTGCAGCCGTTCCTCAGCGCGCCGGTGGGAACGCTGACGCGCGATGCGGTGAATCAGATTCGCCGCGGGCCGGAGGAGACGTTCGGTTTGAACGACGTGGCGAGCGCCGGCGCGAAGAAGACAGATGACCAGGCCACCATCAAGGCTTTCCTCGAGAACCTCGAGCAGCATTCCGATGACCCCGACTCCACCGAGGCGAAGGAGCGCCTCTTCGAGCGGTCGCTCATCGAAACGGTACGGACGAAGGAGGCGGAGGGGGACCGCATGGCGCTGCAGCGGCTTGCCGAAGGGCATCCCCCCGGCTCGCTTGTCGGTGACGCCGCACGCGACGCGCTGGCGCGGGTCTGGCGCCGGCAGGATGAGGACAACGCATTCCAGCAGATATGGGAGACCGGCACCTCGGCGGCGTGGCAGCAGTTCATCGACGCGCATCCCGGCTCAACGCACGCCGAAGAAGCGAGGCGCTGCCGCCAGGAAGCGAGCGACTTCGAGGGCGCGCTCACCATCGACACACTCGGCATCTGGCGGGCATTTCTGAAGTCGTGGCCTGAAGGACGTCATCGTCTCGACGCTGAAATCCGGCTGCGCGCGCGGAAGTGAGCGCGGCTGGTAAACTCCCGGCATGAGCGTCGTACTGCAGGGAAGCCTTCAACATTTTGCCGCGAAGGAACTGCTCGCGTTCCTCAGCGCACACAACGGTACGTTCGACGCGGAGTCCGCGAACCAGCACCTGCACCTGTCACTTCGTGATGGGTGCGTCGTCTGGGCCGAAGGGAACGGCGATGCGGCCGGCGTTGTAGCGAAACTCCTGGGGTGGCGCGACGGTACATTCACATTCCTCGACGAAGTCGCTCTTCCCGAGGGAGCTTCCGCGCTGGCGCATGAGATCGGGGCAGTCGTTGCGGAGGCTGAGGAACGCATTGCCGAGGCGCGACGCGCGGCGGAGCTGTTTCCCGACGAGAACCTAAAGGTGCGCGTCGTCAACCGGCCGCCGGGAGAGATCAACATCACAGCGGAGGAGTTCCAGATCCTCTTCCAGATCGGCAGCGGAAAATCGCTCGTGCAATTGCGTGCTGATAGTGGACGCGCTGCCGTCGATCTTTATCCGATCATCAGGCGGTTGCAGGTGACGGGACTCATCGAATCGGTCCCCAATGTTGATGTCGCCACAGCGCGCGAGGCATTGCCAGAGCCAAAGCCTGCACCCCCTCCACCGCCCGCCCCCGTACCACCACCACCTGACCCACCTCCACCGGCCCCTGTTCCACCCGAGCCCCCACCCCCACATTCGCCGGCGATCGAGCCCGAGCCGGCGCCACCGCCGCCAACTCCGCCGCCGGCGGAGCCTGAGCTGGTGGCTACGCTGACTGCGGACGACGGCACGATGCATCCTCTGCTCGAGGAGACATCGACGATCGGCCGTACGTCAGCGAACAGCGTTGCCATTCGGGATGCGAGCGTCTCAGCGAAACACGCCAGGGTTGTCCGTACAGCCGAGGGTTTCATGATCGACGACGTTGGCAGCCGCAACGGCACCTACGTCAATAGCGAGAAGTTGTCCGGGAAACGCCTTCTGGCCGACGGTGACCTCGTCCGCCTCGGCAAGATCATTCTGACCTTCAACCTCGCCGCCGACGTGCAGAAGAAGCAGTCGACGGAGAGGGAGATGATGAAGTAGATCAGTAGATCAGTGGACCGGTGGATTAGTGGATCAGGATCAGGAGCCCGCTGGCTCCGATCCACTGATCACTGATCTACTGATCGACTACAACCCCACTGATCTACTGATCTACCGACCGTTTCCACTATCATCACCTTCCTGACGACATGACCTCCTTCGACCTGATCATTGTCGGCTCGGGGCCCGCCGGGCTCGCCGCGGCTTCACACGCGCAGACCAACGGACTCTCCTACGCGCTGCTCGAGCGCACCGATCATCTCGCCGATACCATCGACGCCTATCAGGCGCGCAAGTACGTGATGGCGGAGCCGATGCTGATTCCGGCGCGCGGCGAAGTGCCGTTCGAGGCGGGCTCGCGCGAATCGATCCTGGCCGCGTGGAGTGGGCACGTCAAGGAGAAGAAGCTCAACGTTCTCTTCAATGCCGAAGTCAAGTCGATCAAGAAAGAGGGCACGCGGTTCCGCGTCAAGACGGCGAAGGGCGACGAATACGACGCCGCGAACGTCATCCTCGGAATGGGCACGCAGGGCAATCCGCGCAAGCTCGGCGTCCCGGGTGAAGACCTCCCGCACGTCCGCTATCGGCTCGTCGATCCGGCGGAACATCGCGACCAGGATCTCCTCGTGGTCGGTGCCGGAGACTCGGCGCTCGAAATCGCCATCGCCCTGGCCGGCGAGAACCGGGTCGGCCTCATCGTCCGCGGTCCGGAGATCACGCGCGCAAATGACGTACTGATCAAAGAGGTTCTCAGCCGGCAGGCTACGGGGCAGATGACCGTCTACTTCAGCGCCAGCGTGAAGCATGTCTATCCCGGCTATGCCGACCTCACCGTGCGTGGCGACGTTACGCGCGTGGCGGCGGAGCTGATCTTCCTCAAGCTCGGCGCCGACGCGCCCCGCAAGTTCTTCGAATCGATCGGCATCACTTACAGCGGTACAGGCAAAGACTCGCGGCCCATCCTCAGCCAGGTTCACGAGTCGAGCGTGCCGGGCCTCTACCTCATCGGCGCCGCCAGCGGACGCGATCTCATCAAGCTCGGGATGAATCAGGGCTACGAGGTGGTCGAGCACCTGATGGGGCGGGAAGTGGAGCCGGCAGATGAAGCGGTGCTGAAGGAGCGCCTGCCCTTCTGGGAAGGGACCGTGCGCGAGCGCATCGCTTTTCTGCGGACAAGGGTACCGCTCCTCGCAGCCGCGGACGAACAGCAGCTCCGCGAGACGTTCCTCTCCGCGCGTGTCCGCGAGTATCGCGACGGCGAGATCATCATCCGCCAGAACGATTACACGAACGACTTCCTCATCATCGCCGGCGGCCGCGTCGAGCTCTGGAAGAAACCGGAGAAGAGCAACGCCGAAGTGAAGATCGTGGAGCTGACGGCGGGCAACTTCTTCGGAGAGATGAGTCTCATATCCGGCCGCCGCCGCACCGCCACGGCCCGCGCGGCCGGCGCGACGCGCATCATCGAGATCCCCCGCAAGGCCATCCTCAAGCTTCTCGGCGCCGCTCCTCGGGCGAAAGCACTCGTCGATCAGGCCTTCCTGTTACGTGCCTTCGGCGGCTACCTCTTCCCGGGCATTCCCGAAGCCCAGCTCGGTGAGCTCGTCGAGCTGGCTGTCGTGAACGCGTTGCCCAAAGATGCCGTCGTCTTCAAAGAGGACGAACCGGGCGACGCCTTCTACCTGATCCGCAACGGCATGGTGAAGATCTCGAAGAAATCGGGCGAGAAAGAGGTCGTGCTGTCGTACCTCGTGGCCGGCAACTTCTTCGGCGAGGCGGCACTCTTCTCCGACGCCGACCGCACTGCCACAGTGACGACCATCTTCCCGTCCGATCTCATCAAGCTGTCGAAGCGCGATTTCAACAGCTTCCTGGCTGCGCATCCGGAGCTGCGTGAAGCGCCGCTGCGCAAGCTCGAGGAGCGCCGCATCGCATCGCTGGTCGCCGAAGCCACGCCAGGCTCCGGGAACATCCTCAACGATCTGATTCGCGAGGAAGTGGTGATGGGGACGCAGACGCTCATCATCGACGAGCACAAGTGCATCCGCTGCGGCAACTGCATCGCCGGCTGCGAAGGGGTTCATAAGGATGGACAGGCGCGGCTGTCGCTGACCGGCATCAAGTTCTACAACCTGCTGGCGCCGAATTCATGCTGGCAGTGCGAGAACCCGATGTGCATGCTCGACTGTCCGCCGGACGCCATCGTCCGCGATCCGCGCGGCGAGGTCTACATCAAGAGCAATTGCATCGGCTGCGGCAATTGCGAGCGCAACTGCCCCTACGGCAACATCTTCATGATCCACAAGGAGCCAAAGAAGACCATCTTCACCTGGGTGGCCTCGCTCCTCGGCAAAGGACACAAGGACGATGTGGAGAAGACCGTGGCCGTGAAATGCGATCTCTGCCGTGAGATCTCCGGCGGACCGGCATGCGTGCGAAGCTGCCCGACGGGAGCGGCCATCCGTCTGACGCCGGAGGAGTATCGGTCCACTCTCGAGGAACTTGTCATTACTCGCGGCGATAGGTAGAGGCGAATGTTGAATGTTGAATGTTCAATGTTGAATGTTGAATGGGAACCCCGTTCCTGGATTGCATTCAACATTGAACATTCAACATTGAACATTCAACATTCGCCTTTGGGCGGGCGCAAATGCCAATAGCGCGAAGCGGCATCCTCTGGCGCCGGATCTTCTTCGTCCTGCTGATCCTATCGACGGCCAGTTTCATCTGGTATGTACAGCACGAATATCCCCACGGCGGCTCCCGCTGGGGGCTGGCGTACGGGATCATCGGCTTCTTCCTCTGTCTGCTTCTGGCATTCTTCGGTATCCGCAAGCGCTGGTACCGATCGACGTTCGGCACCGTCGAGCAGTGGATGCAATCACACATCTACCTCGGAATCCTCGTGCTGGTCATTCTTGTATTTCACACGGGCGGGCGATTTCACGACAAGGTTGCCGTCGCTACGCTGATTCTCGTGGCCATTGTCGTGTCGAGCGGTGTATTGGGCGCGATTCTGTATGTGACCGTGCCGCGGCTGTTAACCGAGGTCGAATCGAATCTGACTGTCGACGAGATCTCCGAGCAGCTCAACCAGCTCTCCAAACAGATGGCACGCATCGCTTCCGGAAGATCCGCGCCTTTCCAGCGTATTTACGACCAGTTGATCCGCGAGGGCGCCCCGGGATGGCTGGCCGGCTGGCGCCTCCTCTTCGCTCGAATGCGGCGCAGTAAAGCACCGGCCGGCGACTGGGCCAACCTCCTCAGCCTCGTTCAAAAGGATGAACAGGAAGAGTTGCGTCAGTTGCTCGTCGTCTCGCGCCAGCGCAAAGAGTTGCTGATCCGCCTCGTCTATCAACAACGCTACAAGAACGTCCTCGAGTTCTGGCTCTACATCCACATCCCATTCACGATCCTGCTGCTGGTGTTTGCCATTGTGCACGTGGTTGCAGTGTTCTATTACGGGAGGATCACGTGGTAGGGGAGGTTGTGGCGTTTGACGCGCCCGGATCTACCAATATTCAAATGGGAGAGGTCCTCCCATGAGTTTCGTCATCCAGCGCGCCTCGGGGCGTGGGCTGGCGTTGACGCAGGTGCGGAGCAATCTGCTTCGCATCGGGCGTGGGACGAATGCAGAGCTCCGGTCCGAGAACCCCGCTGTTGCGCTCGAACATGCGGTCATCGAGGGCGACGCCGGCGGATTCGTCGTCACCGACAAGGGGAGCATCACCGGCACGTATGTCAACCGGCGGCCGGTGGAGACCGCGCGGCTGGCGCGCGGCGATGTCATCGAGATCGGCGATCTCCGGATCGAGGTGCAGATCCTCGATCCGGGGAAGCCGCTCTTCGTCCGCGTCAGCTCGACATCGTCCGGCGCCGGGGCGGGTGGCATCGATGACGACGATGTCGTTGTCCAGCGCGCCGGGGGCGCCCGAGGCGGCGCGCTCAAGGCGCAGAAGATCGACTACGTCGATGCCTTTCGCCTCAAACGAGCCTGGCTGACGAAGCGCTCGCTCATCGCGATATTCCTGATTGTCTCCTTCCTGGTCGTGGCAGAGGTCACCAAGCCGGAGAAGCAGAGCGCCTTCATGCCGGGCGGCGTTTCGTCCGCCCATGTGCGCGCGAAGGACGCCAACGGCGAGCCGATCGCCAGGAACTGCGCGGCGTGTCATGATCCCTGGCGGGGCGTTTCCGACACCAGTTGCACCCAATGCCACGGCAAGCTGCCGCATGCTGAGAACCAGACCGGTGCGCCGGCGTGCGCCGACTGCCACTCCGAACATCGCGGCATCGCCAAGCTCGCAGCGGCGGCCGATGCCACCTGCGTCTCCTGCCACGGCAACATCCTCGCTCACGTAACCGATCCGAATGCAGCGCGGCGGCCCGAGATCCTCAGCGTCCTGTCATTCGGCGACAAACACCCCGAATTCACGCCGCGCAGTGATCCCGACACGCTCCTCTTCAACCACGCGCTGCACCTCAAGGCCGGCGGCGTCTTCAACGGAGAGGGGCGTCGCGAAGAGTTGCAGTGCACTCAATGCCACAAACTCGTCGAGACCAAGGGGAAAGTCGATCCCGCGCCGGTCACCTTCCGGAATGCCTGCCAGCGTTGCCACAAGCTGACCTTTGATCCTCGATTCCCGGACGTCGAAGTCCCTCACGGCGGCGATCCCGGACTGGTCCTCGGCTTCGTGATGGCAACCTATGCCGGCAATCGCGACATCGCCGGCAAGAGCCCCGACGAGATCCGGCGCATTCTGACTTCACGGCCGCCGGTCGCGCCCGACGAGCGGGCCGTGTACAACGCCGAGCAGGTCGTCAAGACCAAGTGCAGCAAGTGCCACGTCATCGAGCGTTCCGGTACCCGCATCGCCGCGAAGCCGCCGGACATCCCCACCCGCTGGCTGCTGGGGGCGAAGTTCGAGCACACTCAGCATCGCAATCTTTCCTGCGAGTCGTGTCACGAAAAGGCCCGTCAGAGCACTAATACGTCAGACGTACTGATGCCGCTGAGGAAAGATTGCACGGGATGTCACGGTGGGCAGCCGGCAAAAACATCCAGTAGCTGCGTGACCTGTCATGAGTATCATGAGCGCTCGAAGGTTTTGTTGTCGAAAATGGTGCCTTCCCTCAGGAAGGGTATGCCACGTGCTGCCAGGCAGGCTGGAGGCGGATCGCTGATGATCGAGACGGTGCTTCTGTGGGCCATCGTCCTGCTGCTCCTGGTCGTGCTCGTGCCGGCTGGGCTGGCGCTTTTCCAGCGCATCCGGGCAGGCGAGCTCGATCGCGCGGCCGGTGTGCGTGGAGCCGCTGCCGCGCCTTCGTCAGCCGCGGCGAAGATTCCTCCATTGCAGGGGTCCGACGCTCCTGCCGCTCCGGCTGCACCTCCGCCGGCCGCGCCGCAACCGAAGCCCGACCTGGATGCCACGCGTATGGCCGCCCCGCCGCAGCCGGAAGGTGGGTCGACCGTGATGGTCCAGTGGTACGGTCTTCTGCAATGCACCGCCGGCGCGCTGGCAGGCCAGCGCTTCATCATCGAAGAGGGCGGGCTCTACATCGGGCGTGATCCGGCCATGTCGAAGGTGGCCATCTCCGACAACCGAATTTCCAAACGGCATGTCCGAATCATTCCCCGAGATGGTAAGGTAATGGCCATCGATCAGAATTCGACGAACGGCACGTTCATGGGCAAGGCCGGGGGCGAACGGATCACGGAAGTGGAGCTCAAGCGGGGAGATGTCCTCGTTCTGGCCGACAACGCGGCCACGTTCCTGTATCAGATCTAGCTCAGGGGGAGGGAGACCGCGGATGCGTCTGAGTGTAACGTCGATCCTCATTTTGGCCGTCGCCGCCGCGTGCCTCGCGCAGTCGGACGGCGTCCGCAGGGGACGCGCGGTCGTCGAGCGGCCACTGGCGATCGTTTCTGATCCTCCATCCTGCGCCATCCCTTTGAGCGCGGTCGTCCCTGATGTCTGCACTGACGGCACGATCGGCAGCGGGACTCCCGAACCGTTCAACGCCATGTCGAAGGCGGAGGCGAACGAGATCGTCCGCGCCGCCGCTACCGCTCTCGCCGGCGATACCGCCACCATTGCCATCGTGGACCGCACCGGCCGTCCGATCGCTGTCTTCCGCCAGCAGAACGCCAACCCGGCGAACGACGACATCGCCCTCGGCGTTGCCCGCACCGCCGCGTTTTTCAGCAACAGCCAGGCTCCGCTCTCCGCGCGCACCGTCCGCACCATCTCCCAGGTGCACTTCCCACCCGGCGTCGTCAACGCACCGGTCGGTGCGCTCTACGGCATCGAGCAATCCAACCGCGGTTGCGATCTCAACGTGTTGTGGAATGTGAATCAGTGCATCCCGCGCGCGAAATCGATCGGACAGTTTGCCGCCTTCACCGGCGCGCCCAAGCCGTGTCCGGCTACCGATCGATCCGGCTGCGGCCCCGGACTCATCACAGGGAAGAATCAGCCGGATGATGCGCCCTACCCCCAGGAAATCACCAACCGCCCGATCAACGCCGGCGGCATCCCGCTCTACCGCGTCCTCGATACCAGCGCAGTCAAGCAAGGCATCGCCAGAACCGGCAAGCTTCTCGGCGCAATCGGCGTGGTAGGAATCCCCGGCGATTCGCAGCTCGCCGAGTTCGCTGCCGTCACCGGCGCCTTCGGGCCTCTCAACGCAGGCATCGCTCCGATCATCCCGCTGCCGGCGTATCCCTTGGATCAACCGCAGAACGTCTTCATCGACGGTATCCGGCTGCCGTTCATCGGGCCCGATCAGAAGCTGCGTTTCAACTCAGACGGCTTGCCGGTCGGTCTCCAACCGTTGAGTGGCTCCTCTCCCGGCACCGCCGCGGGCTTCACCAACGGCACGTTCGTCTACGGACCCTTCAACGGCGGCTGTCCTCCGAACGGCTACCTCGTCGGACCGAACGCCAGCGCGTTCCCCGGAGGACTGACAGCCGCGGCCGTCAACGACATCGTGCTGCGTTCCGTGGCGGCGTCGAAGAGGACGCGCGCCCAGGTTCGCCTCCCGCTCAACAGTTACTCACGGATGGTCATCTCCGTCGCCGATGTCGACGGAACGATCCTCGCGCACTACCGGATGCCCGACGCGCTCTTCGACGCTGTCGACGTCGTTCCGGCGAAGGCGCGCAACGTCGTCTACTTCAACAGCAGCGATCCAAACGTCCGCAACGACATTCCCGGCGTTCCCGCCGGCTACTGGGTGACCACACGAACGCTCGGCTTCCCCTCGCAGCCCCTCTATCCGCCGGGCATCGACTCGCAGGTATTCGATGTCGCCAATGGGCCGTGGTACTCCACGCTCTTCCTGCCGAACGTCGCCAAGACGTGCAGCCAGGGAACGCAGGCGCCGAGCCCGAATCAGAATGGCATCACATTCTTTGGTGGAGCGACGCCGCTGGTCCAGAACGGCAAACTCGTCGGCGGCCTCGGCGTCAGCGGCGACGGCATCGAACAGGATGACTACGTCACCTACCTCGGCGCCGGCGATCTCCTCCCGCCGACCGACCGTTGGGCCGACCAGCTCAAAATCAATGGCGCCCGATTGCCGATGTTCAAGTTCCCCCGAAGCCCCGAAGGCGTCACCGAATGCGGAGGGAAACCGTGTTCGTAGATTTCAAGAAAGCGGCTATTGCTTTACTGCTTGTGTTTGCTTTGGTTCCGCGGTCTCACGGTGCCGCGGTCTCGCCACAGGCGACACCCCAATCAGCGGACCCCCCCGCCCTGGAACCCGCGACCACCATCACCATCAACGACGACCAGCCTGTCTACGCCGAGGGCGTTCCGTTCATGCTCACGGGTACGTCGTTGCCGGGGGCCGTCATCGCCATCTCGATCGAGAAATCGGGCAACGGCCAGACAACAGCCGATGCGGCCGGTCACTGGACATTGATCTGGACCCCGCCGGTGAAGACCGGCACGTGGACCATCACCGCCACCTCCGGCGGCGTGACAGCCACGCAACTCCTGCGCGTGCAGCTTCCCGGCAACGTACAACGCCAGCCGATCGTGGAGCCGGTTCTGCGCTACGGTACGCCGGAGATTCCGCATCCCGAGGCATATTCGGAGATGACCGACCGGTGGCGCATCACGCCGCCGCCGTACGAGCTGACCGAGAAGTCTCGAGGCCGCGCCGTTGGCAAGAGGGGCGCGACTCTCGATCCCTACAACCAGAACCTGCTCAAGGGCGATCTCCCGATCTTCGGGAAGAACTGGTTCCTCGACTTCACAGGCATCAGTGACACCCTCGCGGAGTCGCGCACCTTGCCGACGCCATCTGGCGTCAGCGCCGTCAAGCCGGCATCGATCACAGTCTTCGGCAAAGACAACCAGAACCTGTTCGTTCAGAACGTCATCGCCTCCGTCGATCTTTTCCAGGGCGACACGGCCTTCAAGCCGATCACACAGCGTTTCAAGGCCACGGTGATCGCCAACCTCAACTACGTGCATCTCCGTGAGAACGGGCTGGTCAAGCCGGACGTGCGCGTGGGGACATCCCGCACCGACGAGCAGTTGTCGCTGCAGGAGTTCTTCTACGAGCGGAAGATCAAAGACGTCTCGCCAAACTACGACTTCATGTCGATCCGTATCGGATCGCAGCCCTTCAACAGCGACTTCCGCGGGTTCCTCTTCAACGACACCAACCTCGGCGTACGCCTGTTCGGCAACTTCGCCTCGAACCGTTTTCAATACAACCTTGCCGTCTTCGACCGGCTGGAGAAAGACACCAACTCCGGCCTCAACACGATGTCGCTCCGCGACCAGCAGGTCGCTATCGCCAACATCTACTGGCAGGACTTCCTCGTCCGCGGCTACACGCAGCAGTTCAGCGTCCACTACGTCCGCGATCAGGCCACGCTCCACTACGACCGCAACGGCATCCTCGTCCGCCCGGCGCCGGTGGGTGTCTTCACGCCGCACGAAGTCCGCGCAACGTACGTCGGTGAGTCTGGTCTCGGGCATATCGGCCGCTTCAACGTCGACCACGCCGTCTATTACGTCTTTGGTCACGATGACCTGAACCCCATCGCCGGCCCCGATCCGAACCTGAAGAAAGGCAACGCCGTGAAGGTAGGCGCGGCCAGCGCAGCGCTCGAGGTCTCCTACGACCGTGACTGGCTCCGTCCGCGGCTGGCGTTCTTCTACGCCTCAGGCGACCGCAATCCGCGCGACCGCAACGCCCGCGGTTTCGACTCCATCTTCGACAGTCCCGCTTTCGCCGGCGGCGGCTTCTCCTTCTTCAACCGCCTCGGTCTCCGGCTTCCGACGACGGGAGTAGCGCTCGTCGAGCGCGGCTCGCTGCTGACCAGTTTGCGCAGCTCCAAGGACGAAGGGCAGCTGAACTACGTCAATCCAGGCGTTCAGATCGCCAGTGCCGGTCTCGACATCGACGTCACGCCACGTCTGACCGCCATCCTCACGGGCAACTACATCCGCTTCGACGCCACCGAGTCGGTCGAGGCCATCCTCTTTCAGGGCAACATCCACAAATCCCTCGGCACTGACCTTTCGCTCGGCCTTCGCTACCGGCCGCTGCTCAACCAGAACATCGTCATCGTCGGCGGCTCCGCCGTCCTTCTTCCGGGCCAGGGATTCAAAGACATCTATGAGAGAGACCGGCCGCTTTACCACGTCTTCACGAATGTGATTCTGACCTTCTGATGAAAAACGACGATATGAATGATCCGACCTCTCGCGCGAGCGACGACATAGTTGTCATTCCGAGCCGCGCAGACGGCGAGGAATCCCCAGCCGTTAGCCCCCGCACCGCCGCCCGCGGTTTCAGGAGGGGGACTCCTCGATCTCACAGGCGAGTACTGGCCGCCCTCGGCCTGAGTGCAGCAGCAGCGTTCGTCGTTCTCACCTTCACGATCCGCGCGCAGTCGTCTCCCGATCTTCCGCCGCTGATGCGGCAGACGCAGGCCGAGGCCGATGCCAAGAGCGCCGGTTGCCTCACCTGTCATCAAGGGATCGAGCCGATGCACGCCTCGGCCGCCGTCAAGCTGGCCTGCACCGACTGCCACGGCGGCGACGGCGCAGCGCGTACGAAAGAGGCCGCGCACGTCAAGCCGCTTCATCCCGAAATCTGGAAGACCTCGGCCAATCCGCAGCGCAGCTATACCGCGTTGCTGCAGGAGCCACCGGAGTTCGTGAAGTTCGTCAACCCCGGCGACCTCCGCGTGTCGCAGGAGACTTGCGGCGGCTGCCATCAGCGCCAGGTCAACGCCGTCCCCCGCAGCACGATGACGACGTCCGGCGTCTTCTTCGCCGCAGTCAGCTACGCCAACGGCCTCCTCAGCCGGAAGCAGGGACTGCTCGGCGAAAGCTACAACCGCGCCGGCAACGCCACGGCCATCAAGCCGGCCATACCGCCGACACCAGAGCAGATCGCCAAAGGCGCACTGCCGATCATGGTCCCGATACCGCGCTGGGAAGTGACGCAGCCGGGCGAATACTTCCGCGCTTTCGAGCGCGGTGGCATCACCGGAAGCAGTTCCTTCCCCGACATCGGCAACCCCAGCCCCGAGGGGGAAGCGGGGAAACCTGACATCCGCCTCGGCAACCGCGGACGCGGCACAGGGCTGCGCATCTCGCCGGCGCTCATCAACCTCCACAAGACCCGGCTCAACGATCCGCATCTCTCGTTCCTCGGTACGAACGATCATCCGGGCGACTACCGCTCGTCCGGCTGCACAGGATGCCATGTCGTCTATGCCAACGACCGCGATCCGCTCCACTCCGCGGGCTACGGTCAGTACGGCAACACCGGTCTCTCCATCACCGGCGACAAGTCGATTCCGAAGAACGAGCAGGGGCACCCGTTGCGTCACCAATTCACGCGCGCCGTGCCCACCAGCCAATGCATGTCGTGTCACATGCACCAGCCGAATTCGTTCGTGAACACCTACCTCGGCTACACGATGTGGGACTACGAGTCGGACGCCGAGCTGCTCTGGCCGAAGAAGCAGAAGTATCCGACCGAAGCCGAGAAGCGCGCCTCGCTCGATGCCAACCCCGAGGGGGCCGCGCCGCGCGGATTGTGGAGCGACGAGAAGTTCCTCGAGAACGTGACCGATCTCAACTCGCAGGCGAAGAACACACAGTTCGCCGACTATCACGGACACGGCTGGAACTTCATGGCCGTCTACAAGCGCGACCACAAAGGCAACCTGCTCGACGCCGGCGGGAAGATCGTTTCGTTCGACGATCCCGCCAAGTTCAGCAAAGCCGTCCACCTCCAGGACATCCACCTCGAGAAGGGGATGCACTGCGCCGACTGCCACTTCTCGCAGGACGAGCACGGCAACGGCCAGCTCTACGCCGAGTACGGCAACAACATCGAGATCGAGTGCCAGGACTGCCACGGCAACGTCGATGAGTACACGAACCTGCGCACGTCCGGCCCGGCCGCGCCGGCGGGAGGCACTGACCTTCGTCTCGGTACGACGCCATTCGGTCAGCGGCGCTTCATCTGGGTCAACGGCAAACTCTGGCAGCGCTCGATGCTGAACCCCGGCATGCAGTGGGAAGTTATCCAGGTCAAGGACTCCATCACGCCGGGCAACGCCCACTACAACGAGCGCTCCGCGTATGCGAAGACGATCCAGCGCGACGGTACGACCTGGGGTCCGTCCGCCAGCACCAACTTCGCGCATGCTGACGCCAAGATGACCTGCTACGCCTGCCACACCTCGTGGATGACGTCGTGCTCCGGCTGCCATCTGCCGCAGGAGCAGAATGTAAAGACCGAGGTCCATCACTACGAGGGAGGCGAGACGCGCAACTACGCCTCGTACAACCCGCAAGTCATCCGCACCGATGTCTTCATGCTCGGAGTCAACGGTACGACCAAGGGACATCGTCTCGCGCCGGTGCGGTCATCGTCAGCACTCGTGCTCAGCTCGACCAATGCGTTGAGAGACCGGATTTACATTCAACAGCCGCCGATCTCGTCACCCGGCTACTCCAGCCAGGCCTTCAACGCTCACGTTCCCCACACTGTTCGCACGCGCGAGACGCAGGGGTGCGGAAGCTGCCACATCACTAAAGAGAACGACAACAACGCCTGGCTCGCCCAGCTCCTGCTGCAGGGAACGAACTTCGTCAACTTCGTCGGCCGCTACGCCTACGTCGCGGAAGGCAAGGGCGGGTTCGAGGGTATCTGCGTCACCGAGTGGGATGAGCCGCAGGCCGTCATCGGCTCGTCGTTGCACAAGATCGTCTATCCCGACTACTACGCGAAACACGTGGCGAACAAGCTGGAGTTGGAGACCGCACACGAGCACCACGGCGACTCCCGCTCGCTTCAGATGCGCGGTGAGTTCATCTACAGCGCGAACGGCGAGGAAGGCTTCAGCGTCTACGACATCGCCAACATCGACAACAAAGACTTCTCCGAGCGCATCGTTTCCCAGCCTGTCTCCCCCCTCGGCCAGCGTACGTTCGTGAAGACGAAGTTCGCCACGGCAGTCGCTCTTCCGACGACGATGCCGGTCGCGCCAACGCGGCAGACGCAGTTCATCCCCGAGAACGAAGAACAGCCGATTCACCCTCTCTACAAATACGTCTATGTCGCCGACCGCGAAGAAGGCCTGATCCTCATCGACGTCACGACGTTGTCCGACGCCAATCCGTCGAACAACTTCCTCTCGCGTGCCGTGACGTTCAACCCCGGCGGCGCGCTCAACGGCGCACGCTCGATCTACGTCGCCGGCCGCTGGGTCTTCATCGGCGCCGAGGCCGGCCTCGTGATCATTGACGTCGACAAGCCGCTCACGCCACGCGTCGTCGCCACCATCCCCGAGTTGAAGGACGCCACCGGCATCGGCGTGCAGTTCCGCTACGCCTTCGTCACCACGCCGGAAGGATTGTCGAGCGTCGATATCACCGATCCGTCGCATCCGCGTGTAGCGGGGCATGTGGGCATCCCCGACGCCCGCAGCGTCTACGTCGCGCGCACCTACGCCTATGTCGGCGGAGGCTCGAAAGGCATGGTCATCGTCGACGTCGAGCATCCCGAGCAGCCAGCCATCCTGCCGTGGAGCGACGAGCTTCCCCACGACGCCAACGATGTGAAGGTGGCCTCGACGAACGCCTCGACGTTCGCCTACGTGGCCGACGGGAAGTACGGTCTCAAGGTCTATCAGCTCCTGTCGCCCGAATGGACGCCCGGATACGCCGGCTTCAGCCCCCGTCCCGCGCCGCGCCTCGTGGCCACGCGCCATACGCATGGCCCGGCACTGGCGGTCTCGAAGGGCCTCGACCGCGATCGTGCCGTCGATGAAGGCGGCAATCAGGTTTCGATCTTCAACCGCATCGGCGCGCGCCCGATGACGCTCCCCGAAATGCAGCGGCTCTACCTCCGCGACGGAAGGCTCTACACCGTCAGCGAGACGCCGACTACAAAGCCGGTCACGAGGTGATGACGATGAACGACAAAGGCAAACTGAGAAACGCGATCTTGTCCAACGCCGCCGCCGCGTGCTTCGCCCGTGCGCGTTTCGTCGCCGCGTGTAGGGCCGCCGCCCCCGGCGGTCAGGTCTCGCGCGAACACCAGCCGCCGAGGCGGCGGCACTACACGGCAGCCGCGGCTCTTGCGTTTGTACTTTTCGCGATCGCACCTCTTGTGATCGCCCAGCAACCCAGCAACCCAGCAACCCAGCAACCCCCAACGGCAACCCCACCACAGCCCATTCAACCGCCATCCGTCCCAAACCACTACGACGGTGTCGCCTCCTGCGCGAACTCCGGCTGCCACGGCGCGACACAGCCGTTGAACGCCGCGCGCGTCCTGCAGAATGAGTACTACACGTGGCTGAGCAGCGACCGTCACGCCCAGGCGTACAACGTTCTCTTCTCCGCGCGCTCCGCGCGCGTCGCCCGCAACATGCGTCTCAAGGGGAAGGCGTATCAGGAGACGGTCTGTCTCGATTGCCACACCACCAACGTTCCTGCCAAACAGGTCTCCGGCAAGGTCGATCCCGAGGATGGAGTCCAGTGCGAGGCCTGCCACGGTCCCGCCAGCGGCTGGCGCGCCGAGCACACCCAGGCCGGCTGGACGCACGAGCAGTCGGTGGCCCGCGGCATGACCGACCTTCACTCCGTCCCCCTCCGCGCTTCCGGCTGTCTCTCCTGCCACCTCGGCAACGACAAGAAGGAAGTCGATCACGAGCTGATCGCTTCCGGCCATCCCATCCTCGCCTTCGAGCTCGACAACTACACCGAGACGATGCCGGCGCACTGGCGCCGCGTTCGCGACACCGCCGCGACGCCGGATACACATGGCGCGCGCGCCTTCGCGGTCGGCCAGGCAGCCGCCTTCAGCCAGTCACTCGACAACCTCGCACACCACGCGCGCGGCGAGAAGTGGCCCGAGTTCTCCGACATGAGCTGCATCAACTGCCACCACTCGCTCGAGACCAGTGGCTGGCGTCAGGAGCGCGGCTGGCCCACGCGGGCCGGATTGCCTGCCTGGAGTCCGCAGCATTGGGCGGTTCTCCGTCTGCTCGTCGGCCGCGCCAACCCTTCCGCGCGCGCGAAGCTCGACAACGACGTAGAGATGGTCGCCGTCCGCGTCTCGAAAATGAACGATTCGAACGGCGTCCTGCAAGCCGCCGTCGAGGCCAAGCGGACGATCGACTCCGTGACGCCGCAGATCGCCGCGCTGAGCTGGAAGGATGATGACGTCCGCGCCCTGATGCGCACTATCGCTGGAGAGACTGACTTCCTCCTCACCTCCGACGTCCACTCCGCCGAGCAGACCGCCCTGACCCTGCAAAGCCTGGGCTCTGCACTGACGCGCAACAACCCCCGCCTGCTCAAGAGCCCCATGACCGAAGCCATCGATGCCCTCTTTGCCGAGATCCAGAACCGCGAGCGCTACGAGCCTGCACGGTTTGTGCAGAAGCTGGCAGCATTGAAGTCAACGCTGTAGTAGCGAGGCGTAGCGCCGGCGGCGATCCTCACAACCGCCAGCGAGGCCGCTGGCGGTCCAGCCGGCGAGCCGCCGGCGCGACGCCTCGCTCTCGTCGACGAACGCAAAAAGGGGAAAATCATGAATCGTTTCCGTTTCGGTACTCTCATTCTTCTACTTGCCATCGCCTCCGCTGGCGAGGCAATCACGCGCACGATCGTCATTCCCGAAGGGACGCCGGTCCGTTTCAAGCTCCTGAGCTCGATCAACACCGCGACAGCGAAATCCGGTCAGACGGTGCCAGCCGAGCTCACGTCGCCCATCGTCATCAATGGCACGACAGTGGCTAGGGAAGGGGCTCCCGCCACCGTCTACATCATTAACTCCGAGGCCTCGGGAAGGATGGGTGGGTCGGCGCGGCTCACCTTCTCTCTCTCATCGATCAGGCTCGCCAACGGCAACGATGCCAACGTTCGCACGTCGCACTATTCGCGTGAAGGGAAGGCACACGCCAAGCACAATGCCGCCGTCATCACCGGAGGAGCCATCCTCGGCGCCCTCGCCGGCCAGGCCATCGGCGGCAATCGCGACTCCACCGCCAAAGGCGCCGCCATCGGCGCCGGAGTCGGCATCGGCGCCGCCGCCGCCACCGGCAAGTTCGATTTCGAAGTCGCCGCCGGTGACCACTTCCGCCTGACCTTGAGAAAAGCGGTCCGCATGACGCCCTGACGATCGCTGCCTCGTAACAGGAAATTGACGGTCATCCGAGACCGGCGGGGCTATATTCACTACGCACTCCTTTCTCGAGGGTTGGTTAGTAGAAGACACGGCCGCGCGCGAACGCGGCCGTGTTTTTTTATCGGCTATACCTCAGCCAAAGCGGTGGCTGGCTCCACCGCACTACAAAGCGCGCCTGCGGCGCGCGAAAACTGGGCCGAGTTAGCAGAATTGGCAACATCATTTCGCGCGAAGCGCTTTGGAGTGCGGTGACGCCAGCCACCGCTTTGGGAGGGCTGGGTTGGGGGACAGCGCACTACGTAACTGCCAGTCTCCATGGGAATCACCACACTGATCGGAGATTTTCGGAAACAGTAGAACTTACCTTTATCGCGAGAGGCTGCGCAGGACCGCGTGGGTGGCGGGCGGGCGAAGCGGCGGAGGACGCCGAAGGACTACAGGCGGGAAGGGAGGGGGGCGCCTCGCTACAATGAACATCACGTGACCCCGTCCATCCGGATCCTCAGCATCGTCTCCCTCCTCATCGCAATCACCGGATGCGAAGCCGCCGTCCCCACTCGCGGACACTGGACCGGAACGATCGAACACGCCGGTGCCATCACCCAGTTGATCGTCGATATTGATCACAACGCCCACGCCCGAGTGACCATGCAGGACTCCGGAGTCTTCGACGTTCCTGCCACCGTTCGCGAGAACGATGGCAATGTCGAAGGTGAAATCGTCCGCGGCTCCGCCACCGTCCGCTTTCACGGCAAGCAACACGGCAGCACGATCGATGGCGACGTGCGGGCAGGGGACTTCGTCGCGCAGGTCCATCTCCGTCGCGCAGGAGAATCGCACGCGCCGGGTTTCGTAGAGATCGAAACCGCCGTCCCGACGGAGGGAGCACATCTCGCCGCTACGCTGCTCATGCCGGTCAAGGTCAAACGGCCACCAGCAATCGTCCTGATCCACGGCTCGCACGGCCCGAGCCGCGAAGACCTCCGCGGCCCCGCCACAATCTTCGCCCGCAACGGCATCGCCGCCCTCATCTACGACAAACGCGACCTCGGCAACGATCAGAGCAAGCCCCACCGCTACAGCTTCCAGGAGCTCGCCTCCGACGCCCGCGACGCCGTGAGACTCCTACGTCAACGAACGGACATCGACCCCGCCCACATCGGAATCTTCGGCATCAGCGAAGGCGGCTGGATCGCCCCCCTCGTCGCCGGAGAGAACCCCGGCGTCGCCTTCGTCATCGACGTCTCCGGCCCCGCCGTCAGCTACGCCGCCGTCGAAGAGACGATGACCGTGGCACAAATGCATGACGAACACGCCTCCGCCTCCGACATCGCCACCGCCGTCCAACTCCTGCACCAAACAAACGACTACGTCCGCCACGGCGGCGATAGCGCCGCTCTCACCCGAGATCTCCAGGCCGCAGCCCGCGAACCGTGGTCCCGCAACATCGCCCTCCCTCGCAACGCCCCAACCCCCGACGACATCCGCACCGACGTCCGCTGGCGCAACCTCGACTACGACCCCAGTCGATCCTGGAGCCAGGTCCGAGCCCCCGTCTTCGCCGCCTGGGGAAGCAATGACCAGCATCCCGTCACCGAAAGCGTTGAAGTGATGCGCGCCGCGTTCGGGCGAGCAGGCAACCGCGATGTCAGTCTTCACGTCTACCCCAACGCCACCCACGAGCTGCTCGTGTCGCCCCGTCCCGAGAAATGGCGATGGCCACGTCTCGATCCTCACTTCCTCGATGACATGCTCCGCTGGACCGCTGCGCACACGAGGTAGCGGTCCGCGCCGCGCCGGGCGCCGACGCGCGAAGGCGCGCCACACAAAATAGCCCCTGGCTCCGCCAGGGGAAACCGGGGGGTGGGGTTGATCGCGGCCGCGAAGGCGGCCGCCACACGACTTTCGTTCGGGCTATTGTGGCGACCGCCTCCGCGGCCGGGATCCCCGATGCCCCTTCGTACCCCGCGCCGAGCGCGGGGCTGTGCGCCTGAAAGCACGTACGAGCAGACGAGTGAAAGTCTCGTCTGGTCAAGCGCTCATTGACCAAAGCCGACCGTAACTGCGTCGTCGTGAGACGGGGTGGGGAGCAACGGAAGG
>JBBRNB010000035.1:0-58865 GCA_038230535.1 Thermoanaerobaculia bacterium | reverse complement strand
GTGACCCCTCACTTCCTGACATGGGGAGAAAGCACGCCGGAGGCGTGCGAAGGTAGCCGGTGGCCAAGCCGGAGGCGTTGCCACCGGTTTGACGGAGAATAAAAAGGCACCCCGGCAGGGGTGCGTGAAACGTCGAGCTCGATGTCGTTCCATACGATCGAGCCTGCCCGGCTTCACGCACCCCTTCCGGGGTGCCCTTCTCTACGTAACGGAACCGGTGGCAACACCTCCGGCGTGGCCACCGGCTACCCTCACGCACCCCGTCGGGGTGCCGAGAAATGTCCAATCTCCAGGCCCCCGGCTTCAGCCGGGGGATTCGAGGCCTCCCAATGTTATGAGCCCGCTTCAGCGGGCGATAGAAAGAGGTTCGCGATGCTTGCGCTAATTGACGAAACAGAGCAACGGCTTCACCAAGGCGAGAGTCAGCGAATCTGTCGCCTGCTAAAGCGGGCTCACAAGTGCAAAGAATATCCAAAACCCCCGGCTGAAGCCGGGGGCTACGGTTCTCACGCCGACTCCGCCGGCAACCTGAATCTGGACGTTTCCCGGCACCCCAACGGGGTGCGTGGTAGCCGGTGGCCAAGCCGGAGGCGTTGCCACCGGTTCTCTTGTGGGAAGAGGAGCGCCCCGGCAGGGGTGCGTGAAGTCGGTCAGGTTCGATGGTTCGCCGCATAACCCCGTTCAGCGGAAACATCGAGATCGCTCCAGAACGTAGAACAATATCGAGTGGCAACGCCTCCGGCGTGGCCATCGGCTACCCTCACGTACGCCTTCGGCGTGCTTTCGTTTCCTTCGTGCCATCAAAGACGTTCGCACTCTAGCCTTGATCCACAAATCCACTGACCCACCGATCCACTGATCGACTGCGCGATCACCGTCGAACCCACTCCCCAATTGCGCTACCGAGATGCCGCCCATGCTCCCACACCTTGTTGCCGCGAACATACGTCGCGTGAACGACGCCGGTCAGCATCTCACCCGCGTACGGTGTGACCTTGTGCCGATGCTGCACTTGTTCCTCGCGAACGATGAAACGCGCTGCAGGGTCGAATACCAGAATGTCGGCGTCGTAGCCGGCGGATAGCTTTCCCTTGCGATGACCAAGCCCTGCTAGCCCGGCCGGTCCAGCCGTCATCAGCTCGACGATCTTTTCGATCGCGATGCCTCGCCGCCTCGCCTCGGTCCAGACAATCGACAGCCCGAACTGAAGCGAGGCGATGCCGCCCCAGGCGCGTGTGATGTCGCCATCGTCCATACGCTTCAGCTCGGGTGTACACGGCGAGTGGTCGCTGACGATCGCGGTGAGGAGTCCCTCTTCGATGCCGCGCCAGAGCTCTTCGCGATTGGCGTGCTCACGAATCGGCGGCGCGCATTTGAACTGCGTTGCTCCGTCGGGCACCTGCTCGGCGTCGAAGTAAAGATAGTGCGGTGTCGTTTCAGCGGTCAGCGGTACTTGCGCATCGCGGGCCTCCCGAAGAACGTCGAGTCCGTTCGCCGAGGAGAGATGGACGATGTGTGCGTGCGTCTCGGTCTTGCGAGCCAGCGCATAGACCAGCGCGATCGCTTCGTCCTCTGCCTCGCGCGGGCGGGTGCTGAGATAGTTCGCGTAGGAACGATCGTCTCCGGCAGGCGCCTGAAGGTGTTTCGCCAGCTCCGCATGAACGAGGAGCGGCGCACTGGTACCGTGCAGCGCGCTCAATGCCTCTTCGAGTCCACCGGAATCGAGGTGTCCAAACTCCGGAACGCCGGAGTCGACGAGAAAACACTTGAACCCGCACGCACCGGCGTCGAGCATCGCCTTGAACTCAGTGGCGTTCCCCGGCACAGCGCCGCCCCACAGTGCCACGTCGACGCGACACTTGCCATGAAGCGCGTGGACCTTCGCTTCCAACGCAGCCACCGAGGTCGTTGGCGGGATGGAGTTCAGCGGCATGTCGACAATCGTCGTCACGCCGCCGGCAGCAGCGGCGTGCGTCGCTGTTTCGAATCCCTCCCACTCCGTCCGCCCCGGTTCGTTCACATGCACGTGGGAATCGACGATGCCAGGCAACAGCATCAGCTCGCCATAGTCATCGACCGCTGCTCCCTCGGGGACATCATCGAAATCGCCAATCCGTTCGATCGATCGATCGTTGATGTGGATCGCCGCGGGACGGGTGCCCTGTGGCGTGACGACGTTGCGGCTGCGGAGAATCACGGCTGCGGAGCGGCTACCTCTCGCGCGGCTCCGCCGCTCCGTGCGGCGTTCCGGCACGCCGTCATCCGCATCAGGATCTCTTCTCCTGTCGCCGGCGCGTGCAGCTTCGGAATCTCGCCGGCGCTGAGATAGGAGAGCGCGTTCTTCACCGCCATCCAGACCGAGATGGCGAGGACGAGGGGCGGTTCGCCGGTGGCTTTGCTGGAGCGGATGTTGAGGGCGTTCTCCGCATCGATCCAGTCGACGTTGAAGACAGGGGGCACGTCCTGGATGTTGGGGATCTTGTAGGTCGTCGGCGAGTGCGACAAGAGGTTGCCCTTGGCGTCCCACCGAAGCTCTTCGTTCGTGAGCCAGCCCATCCCCTGGATGAAGGCGCCCGTGATCTGGCCGCGGTCGATGCCGGGATTGATCGGCTGGCCGATGTCCATCAGCAGGTCGCAGCGTAGGACGTTCATCATGCCGGTAAAGCGATCAATCTCCACTTCCGATATCGCAGTGCCCTGCGTGAAGTAGAGGAACGGCGTCCCCCTGCCTTTGGCGGCATCCCAGGCGAGACCCTCGGTTGCGTAGAAACCACGCTCGCCGAGGGAGACGCGCTCGAGGTGACACATCTTCACGAGGGCCGCGAACGAAACGCGCCGCTCCGGCGCTCGACGATCGAAGACCTCGCCGTTGTCGAAGACGACGTCGTCAGCCGAAGGTTCGACGGAGGCAATGCGGCCGAAGTGCGACGCCGCGACTGTGGCCATCCCCGCACGAATCTTACGGCAGGCATCGGCGGCCGCGCTGCCGTTCAGGTCGGCGCCGCTGGAGGCTGCAGTGGCCGAGGTGTTGTTGTTCTTTTCGGTCGACGTGGCCATGACCAGGACCTGCGTGTCGTCGATTCCGAGCTCGTCGGCCACGATCTGGCGGATCTTCGTGTTCACGCCCTGCCCCATCTCGGTCGCCCCGGTCGACACCTGAACGGAGCCGTCGAGGTAGACGTTGACGAGGGCGTTGGCCTGATTGAGGAACTTGGTGTTGAACGAAATTCCGAACTTCACTGCGGTACAGGCGATGCCGCGCAGGTGGGTGTGGGACGACGCATTGAAACGCGCCACGTCCGCCACTCGGGCGTGATAGTCACCGCGCTCCGCGATCTGCTCAAAAAGCCGAGGCAGATGATTGTTGCTCACGACCTGGCCGTAGTGCGTGGTGTTGCGGTCGTCGATGCCGTAGCAGTTGCGGCGGCGGATTTCGAGCGGGTCGATCTTCAGCGTGACGGCGATCTCCTCGAGGATGTTCTCGATGGTCGCGATCCCCTGCGGACCGCCGAAACCGCGGAAGGCCGTGTTCGGCGGGTAATTGGTCCGGCAGACCGTGCCGCGGATCAGCGCGTTCGGCAGGTAGTAGGCGTTGTCGGCATGCGTCATGGCACGGCCCAGGACGGCCGTCGAGAGGTCGGCGAAAGCGCCACCATCGGAGAAGAAATCGATCCGAACGCCGGTGATGACGCCGTCATCATCGAAGGCAACTCTGTAGTCGTTCTGGAATGGATGCCGTCCGCCGGTGACGCACATGTCGTCGTCTTTGGTGTAGGCGATGCGCGCCGGACGTTGGAGCTTGTGCGCCACGAGCGCCGCGATTGCCGCGGGATGTGTGGCCTGACACTCTTTTCCTCCGAAGCCGCCGCCCATCCTCTTGGTAACGACGATGACCTTGTTGATCGGCAGCCCGAGGAGATGCGCGATGACATCCTGCACTTCGGAAGGGTTCTGCGTCGATGAGTGGACCGTGAGTTGGCCGAATTCGCCCGGCACGGCGAGAGCAGCCTGCGACTCGAGGTAGAAGTGATCCTGACCGCCGTTGACGAACGTCCCTTCGAGGATGTTGGCCGCGGACGCGAACGCTGCTTCCACGTCGCCGCGCTCGATGGTCATCGTCTTTCCGATGAACGAATGGCGCCGCTTCGCCTCGTCGATCGTAAAGACCGGCTCGAGCTCTTCTATGTCGATCTTGATGGCCGCCTTCGCCGCGCGGATTGCCGCACGTGACTCCGCCGCGATAACGACAATCGGGTGTCCGATGAACGACACCACATCCTCGGCCAGAAGCAGCTCATCCTGAATGATCGGCCCGAATAGGTTGTAATGCAGGTCGCGATAGGTGAAGAGTCCCGCCACTCCCGGAACGCTCCGCGCAGCATCGAGCTCGATCCCTCGGATCCGTCCATGCGCGGCCGGCGACCAGACGAAGTCGACGATCAGCTCCCCTCGCAGCGGCGCCACGTCGTCGATGTAGATCGACTCGCCGCTGACATGGCCCACAGCCGAATCATGCGGGATGTTTTTTCCGACGGACGGCATGGAAGGAAAGTATAGCGGTGTGTCAAGAGTGTGTTCTGCGTGATACGGGCGAGACGCAGCCAGACGGGACGAATCCGCCCGTACTGGTGCGCCGCGAGGGAAACGCCGTCATTCTCGAGCCCGCTCAGGGATGGCCTGAGGGCTACGTCAATTCATTCTCGGGCCTGCCCGAGGATTTCGAGCGGCCGACGCAGGGAGATGTCGATCGCCGAAGGAAGCTTGGATGATGTTCATCTGATGCCGTTTCTTTCTCGATACAGACACCTGCATCTACGCCGTTGAGGACGAGCTCTGATCGTGGTCCCGCGCCGCGGATGTAGAGGATGCAGTTCAGCGGTACAAACTCGACGCCTCCGTTTGCGCGGACGCCGAGGTATTCGGCGGAGCGCTCCGAGCGTGGCGCGGAGGCGAGGACGCGCCCAAGCGCGCGCGACAGGCGGTCGCGGCTGAAGGGTTTGGGGATGAAATCGCGAACCCCGTATTCGAATGCCTCAAGAGCGCGCGTGGTGTGAGCGGAGATCACGATGGTGTCAAACGACCGTGTGGCCGCGTCACGCAACAGTTCGAATCCATCCTCCCCATCGAGATTCAGGTCGAGCAGGAGCAAGTCAAACACAGCCTCGTCGATCATTCGGCGGGCATCGGCCACTCCTGACACCAACACGATCTCTCCAGCCTGCGGCCCCAGGATCTCGGACGTGAGCCGCGCCACCCGGCGAGCGATCACCGCCTCGTCTTCGACGATCATGATGCGCAGCGCGGTCATGCAGGCACCTCGATCGTTGTCGTCCATGATTGTTCGTGCGCCTCCGACTCGAGATGCCAGCATCCGGGATAGTTCTCCTCCAGCCGCGCTTTGATGTAGCGGAGCCCAATGCCATCGGCGTTTCGTCCGGTCGAAGTTCCGGGTGTGAGCGGCGCATCCAGAACGTATCGCCGCAGACGATCCTGGCGTTCTTCGCGCAACGCGAACACGACCTCGGCCTGACCATACCGGTTGTGCGTGATGGCATTCTCGAGCAGTGTATGGAACACCGCCGGTGGAACTGATGCCGATTCGTCCAGGCACTCTGTCCGCAACAGGAAGCGGACTCCCTTTCGGCCGCTCATCACCATCAGGTGGGCGCGGCACAGCGCGATCTCCCGAGCCATCGGAATCGATACGTCCCCCGACACATCGGCGAAGATACGAAGCTGGTCAGCGAAGGCCTCCAGAAACTTCACTCCTTCCGCGGGACTCTGTTCGATCCACTCCATCGCCGCGGTGAGCGTGTTCATGACGAAGTGCGGCTGGATGCTCTTGTGGAGCAGCGCGATCTCGAGACGGGCTGTGCGGAGGAGTGTGTCTTCATGCTCTCGCCGTTCGCGTCGTAGATCGATCGTCATCGCCACGAGCAGCACCAGGATCACATTGCAAAAAGCGAAGAAGAACGCGTTGTCGCTGAAGCCGTAGCCGCCCGCCTGAAGAGAGGCAGCAAGAATGATCGTGCAGATGACGGCCGGTATGACCCGAGCCCGGAGAGGCCGCGCCCCGACTGCGATGTTGACTGCGCAAATGCCGACCGATGCCGCGAACATCGCCAGGCAGCTCCCGTCGAACGTTTGCCGGCTCATTCCTGCCGCGGCGATCACCGTGGCGATTGCAAGCAGCCATACGAATGTCTTTCGGAATTGGAAGTCGCAAACGAAGTAAAGCGGAAGGAGCACAGCCACGGCGAACGTGAACACCGAGACGACGATCAGCCGGACGATGTGCCAGTCGTAGGTGTACCCGACAGTCCAACGCCAGGTCTCCGCGACTGCAAGGAGGGTGGCAGCGAAACAAAGGAGCGCAAAGACCAGCATCGACCGGCGCCGCGCAGAGGCGAGGTACATTGCAAGGTAGTAGAGGCTGATGACGAGGAAGACGCCGCAGCCGGAGAGCGGTAGTACTTGCGCCACGATGCGGCTGCGCAGCATCTGATCGTAGTCACCGATGACGATGCCTTGAAACCAATTGCTCGTGTTGCCGGCCTTCGGAATGGCCACGCGTATCGCCAGAAGGTGAGCGCCTGGTCCGGCAGCTTCTCTCGGGATCGGGAAGAAGTTGTCCATCGGCCCGGGGAGAGCAGCAGTGCTATCCCGGGCGATCGTGCCTCCCCGGCCGATCAGGCGGCCATCCCAAAACACCTCGCTCGACGCGAGCATCGATGAATAGACGAAGAGAACCTGTTCCGAAGGTTGCGGCGGAAGCTCGACTCGGCTGTGTATCCAGAAGGTGCGCCCAGCGGGCGGCATGCGGTAGAAGACTGCTGCTGTCCATGCCGCGTCGTTCCATTGCGGCGAAGCCCATCGCGCGTCGTCGCCCGAAGCGATGCTGCCTGTATCGATAGAGCTGATCGATCCACGAAACCGAGCAGCGACGTCACGTCTCGGCGCGCAGGCGGCTGCCATCACCAGCAGGAGTGCGACGATCATTGCCCGTACCGAGACGTTCATTCGGCTGGAGTGGACCGTACGAGCCATGCTGGCGACAATCGTCGCATGAAAACGAAAGCCCTCGTAGTCGTTGCCCTCGTCGCGCAATCGCTGGCCGCAACTCCACTCGCGCAACGCGTCGACGCTCTTCTGAAACCGTACCTCGCATTTCACACCTTCAGCGGTGTGGTGCTGGCAGCGAAAGGGGACCTGGCGCTGGCGCAAACGTCCTCTATTTCCCTGACGACGACGTGACCGTGGTCGTGCTGACCAATAACTACGCCACTGTCGCGGGGTCGATCACCGAAGCGATCGCAGGCATGGTGTTTGGTAAAGCCATTACGACACCTGCGGTCACGCTCGCGTCGAATCCGCACGACAGCGACCCACGCATCGCCGGAAACTACCGCGTCGCTGTCCGCGGCTGGACGTTCACCATCGAATTCCGCGACGGACGGCCCGTCGCGATGTGGAACGAAGTGCGTATGTCATCAATGCTGCGCGTTTCGGACGACACGTGGTTCGAACCATTGGATTGGGCTACGTTGCAGTTGAAATTCGACGATGGCGGTAAGTTTGTAGGAGGGACGTTCACGCTCCCGGGCTCGGTGCCGCTGAAGGTCGAGCGGCTTTGATCGTTACCTTCATGGTGTGAGAAGTATTTTCCCTGAAGTGCCCCGGCTCTCGATAAGGGTATGCGCTCGAGCACCGTCGCGTAGTGGGAACTTCGCGGCGATTGTGATGAGCAGCGCGCCGGCGCGGACGTCAGCGAAGAGCTCTGAGGCCCGCCTTCTACGCTCTTGTGCGCTACGAAGCACGTTCCAGAGGTCACCGCCCGTCAGCGACTTCGAGGTGTCCATCAGCATGCGGGGGTCGATGTGGGGAGGATTGCCTCCGGCCATTCCATAGAACACCACATGCCCGCCGGTTCGCGCCGCGGCGAAGCTGTCCAGGAGCGTCGAACCGACCGAGTCATAGACGACGTCGACTCCGCCAGACGAAAAGTCCCGTGCCGCCTGCTGCCAGTCTTCCGAATAAAGGACGGCCGCATCGGCGCCGTGCTGCAATGCCGATCGCGCCTTGTCGCGTGATGACGTCAGACCGAGAACGCGAGCACCGCGAACCTTGGCTAACTGGAGGAGAAGCAGGCCTACGCCTCCCGCGGCAGCATGCACCAGCACCGTCTCTCCTGGACGAAGTGCGTGACTGCCGGTAACGAGATATTGCGCAGTCAGACCCTGCAGAAGAACGGCCGCGGCCACCTCGGTAGTGATGTCATCGGGGAGAGGAATCAGTTTCTCGATCGGTACAGCCACCCGCTCAGCGTTGGCGTGCGGCGCGTCGGCAAATCCCACGCGGTCGCCTACCCGCAGATCGGAATCGCCGTCGATGGATTCGATGACTCCCGCCGCCTCGTAGCCGGCGATGTACGGTGGCTTGCCCTCGAGATGGTAGTCACCGCGCCGTCGATAGACATCCGCGAAGTTCAATCCAATCGCCTCGGTTTTCACGATGGCCTGCCCCGGCCCTGACGGCGGGTCGGGCACCTCCCGGTATTCAAGAACCTCGGGGCCGCCGAATCGATCGAACGTGAGAGCCTTCATCGCGCGAATGGTACTCGGCGACGCGAAACCGAGTTGGCGGACGCGGATGCGGCGGCAAACGGGGATCTGCGGCGGATAAACTCGCAGAGCCTTCTCGATACTGGTCAGCACGGCTGAACGCCGCACGCCGATCTCAACCTCAGCTGCGCTCGTGGCTCGCGACCGGGACGTCGCTGAGCGATCTGGTCGTCGACTCCACCGAAACCGGCAGCCCGACTCTAACGCTTGCAGATCCGCCCACGTGGGATCGTAGCGTCTCTGCCGTGGTATCACGCCGGCATGCTCGAATACCTCGCCGAACAGGGGCAGACGACGGTGGGGCATCTGCTCTCGCTGCAGCTCGACGACATTGCCAGTGAACATCTCGAGGAGTTGTCGCCGGCGATTCCGGGCTTTGCCGAGGCGTTCGAGTGGCCGCATGGTGATGAGGTGCAGGAAAGGTGCGGGAGAGGTGCGGGAGACACGGGTCGGGCTTGGGGGGAAAGGATGGAACTACACCATCGCTCCAAGCGCCTCGAAAATGTGAAGTTGATCTTGCGCCGCCCCTAAGTACAGCTCCCTGGGAGATAGTGTCCAGCGGTGACTGCACAGACACGATCGTTGCGCGCCGAATGGTCAAACTCCAGCGCAGGGGTCTTGTGGCTGGATGGCTGTTCGACGGCACGCAGGAGGCGTGCGCGAGGGTAGAGAAGATGGATTGCACATGCATAGGCACCCCGGCAGGGGTGGCGCGAAAACAACCACTTACCTTTGGCGGGTAACCGGGCTCTCGTCGAAGACACACCGGCTCATTTCATTACGTTTCATGTGAACTATTCGCGCACCCCTGCCGGGGTGCCGGCTTGTACACGAACGATCCGGTGGCAACGCCTCCGGCGTGGCCACCGGCTACCATACTGCACGCCTCCGGCGTGCTTCGTGCGGCTTCGCCGCACCAGCACAGCCACAGCTGGTTGGGCCACCGGACACTTTTGTTGTGGGGAGCGCTCTACTTAGCCAACTCTCGGTCCGAGTGGCCCGGAATGAAGGGGTTGCCCGGAAACGCTCCCCCCAGACCTCATTGCGCGCGAAGTTCACACGCCAGCTGTGGTGCGCAAGAACTCGAACCGCGCTCAAAGCGTTGGTTTTTTTGCTGAAGGGGGCTTGGTGGAGGGTCGACGGACTGAGATTCGACGAGATCGCGGGCTCGATCTCGATCAGCAAAACCGAGACGACCGCATCGAAAATCTGGCCGTTGCGACGTGTAGGTGAAACATCCACAGTGTGTAGGTGAACACCCAGGTGTGTCGCCTTACACCGCTGGCGTTTCGTGTAACGCCGCCGGCGTTTCGTGTAACGCCGCCCGTGTGCGCGGGCACCGAAGTGGACCGGCCAGCGGCATCCCGCCAGCAGCGAAGGTAGTGTGCCAGGCCTTCGTTTTCGAGAGATGCTAAACCGCTGACCCGCGAGGGCTTAGCACTGCGTAGCGCAAGTAAGCGTCCAACATGGTTGTCGGTTCCGCACCCCGACAACTGAGAACCGACAACCGGCAACTCTTCACCGGACTCGAACTTACGGGAAGCTGTACTAAGCATTCACTCCGAGGACCTAAGCATTGACTCGTTTGACCTAAGCATCGACTCCAATCGAGCCCACTTCAGCAGGCGGCAGGGCGATCGTCCTAACCGTCGGGGTAGTTCACGTGTCGCCTGTTCAGGATCGGGACGTACGAGCGATGAATGGAACGTTTGTGTCTGCAAATCGGACATCCGTATGGTTACGAAACAGCGGCAATCCTTGCAATCGCATCTAAGTTGTTGATTCTAAATAGAGTGGCACATGGTACCGGCCTTGGAGTAGGTGGTTGCCATGAACATCCTGCACGCAATCACGCTCGCCGCTCTCCTTCACGGGTCACCAACTCCAGCTCCGGTGTGCCACACGGGAACCGTGTCGTATAAGTTCGTCGGAACCCCGGGAGCCACGTTCAGCTACGGCGGGACGCGGTATTCGGTTCCGGCCAGCGGGTGGATCGAGCTTCTCAGCGAGCGCACCGACAAGTCTTACCTCGCCGCGAACGGACGGACGTTGCCTCTCGACGTTTGGCCGATCGACGGCTTCGGTACCCGCACTGTGCCTCTGCAGGAAGCCCAGCAGAACGCGCCATCCGCGCCAGCAGCCACCCAGGTCGCGGCAGTCAACACCATCAACAACTGATCGATCACGAACGAAAGAGGGAGACTCAAATGACTCAGATCAAACACTTCGTAGTCGAAACCACCTCGGACCTGCGCGGCGGACGCCAGTCGTGGCGCGTGCTGAGCATGCTGTGGTCGGCGGCACTCGCGATCGCTGTCATGGTGGCGGTTCTGCCGCATTGATGTTCACTGTCATCCTGGGACAGCCGGCGCAGTGTAGGGCCGCCGCCCCGGCGGCCAACGGCCGTGAGGCCGTGTGTTTGCTTCGAACTATCGCGCCGTGTGCGGCGCTGGCCGCCGAGGCGGCGGCCCTACACTGCAGAAATCCAACCGCGCGGTGATTCTCAAAGAACGGGCGGTTGCGAGTATGTCGTACTCCACCCCCCTCCCAAAGCGGCGTGTTGTATTGATTGAGGAGGCCGGCCTTGCCGCCGAAGCTACCGATGCGCTCCAGGCCGCTGATGAAGCCATATCGCTGTTTCGTCTTGGCGCGCCGCAGCTCGGCCTCGGTCGGGCCATCCTTCGCCAGGCGCGCCAATTCGTTCGAGATGATTCGCTCCAAGGCAGTCAGATCGACGCCGGCCGCCTCTGGGTCACACCAAAACGATCGTCGTAGCCGAGGCCGGCGCGCATCCTGTGGCACGCCTCTTGATATGTCGTTCTATGCAACTACCTGAAGCAATCAAAAGGGAGACATAGAACAATGAACCGTCCAGGATGGTATACAGATGAGAGCGACAGTGCGTGGGATCGCGTAAAAGCGGCCTTCGGAAACGACTGGGAACAGACCAGGAACGACTTCGGCTCAAAGACCGCACGGGACCTCAAGCAGGACGTCGACAACACCGTGAAGCAGGCTGCCGGTGCAGACGACGCGTTCGAGAATCACGAGCAGGCCTTCCGTTTCGGCTACGCTGCCCAGCATCAATACAAGGCGAAGTATCCGGCCTGGAACAACGAGCTCGAGACGCACCTTCGTAAGGACTATGGCACGGACTTCGACCGCGACCGCGAGTACATTCGCCGGTCCTACGACTACCGTCAAGGCAGCGGATCCGCGAACACTTCCACCAATCGCGACGAAGTCCGCTGATCGCGGCCGAGCCGCATTCTCTGTCAATTCGAAAGAGAGAGGCCCTCGGGCCTCTCTTTTTTGTCCATAGTGAATCGCGAATTGTGGTTGGCGCGGTACCTACGGCAGGATCGCAAACGCCCGCGCCGGGAATCCGAAGCCGTGGTCAACCTTGGGCCAGGTGACGATGATGACCGCGCCGGTGGGCGGCACCTTGTCGAGGTCCGCCATCGCTTCGATCTGGAAGTGATTCTGCTTCAGGATCCAGCTCTCGGAATCCATCGACTCCGTGGTGTCCGTGTCCAGTGACTCGTGGCCGATCGCCGTCACGTTGCGCTCCTCGAAGAGGAACTTGATGGCGGCGAGCGACCACGCCGGAAACGGATTGCGCTTGAAGCGCTCGGGATGACTCTCCCAGTCCTTGCTCATGTCCGTGCGAAGCGCTGCGAACGAGCCCACCGGAATGCGGCCGTGCTCTTTCTCCCACGCCTTGATGTCGTCGACGGTGAGCGCGTGGTTGGGATCCTTGGTCAGAAACGGAGTCTCGTCGAGCACTACCAACGGCAGGATCATGTCCTTCAACGGAATCTCATCCATCGTCAGGCCGTCGGCCCGAAAGTGTGCCGGCGGATCGACGTGCGTGCCGTACTGCCCCACCATCGAATAGAAGATCGTGCGGAAGCCGTCCTGCTCGATGGTGAAAGGCGTGTGCGTTTTGGGGTCGCTCGCCGCGCTCATCGTTGCCTGACCAAAGCCACCCCATACCGGCGTAGTCGGACCGAAGCGGTGCGTGAGGTCGACGAGCTCCTTGCTTTGGATGACTTTCAAGGCGTCGGCAAGTGTGAGCTTCTTGTCGTCAGCCGCGGCGCCGGGCGTGACGGCCAGACAGAAGGTGATGGCGAGAGCCAAACCGATCGAGCGTCCGAGTGTCATCGGGGACCTCCTCATGGTGCGAGCGTGAACGGCAGCATATCTGCTGCGAAAGCCGGCGGCGTCTCGCCGCCCCGTTGAAGAGCTCGAAGGGGAGTGCCAATCCCTGGCGAGATGCGATAGCGTGAGTCCCATCATGAAGAGATTCGCCCTTTTCTCTCTCGTCGCGACCGCTGTGCTGCACGGGCAAACCGCAAAACCGGTGACGCATCGCCTCGAAGTAACGCCGGGGACGGTTGCTTACGGATACTACTGGGCGGAGGCGAAGCCTGCGCTACGGATCGCGTCGGGCGACATCATCGACGTCGATACGCTACTCACGAACACCCCAACCGGTCTCCAGAAGGCGGGCGTCCCTCCCGAGAAGATCCAGCAGTCGCTGAAGACGATCGTGGAGGAGGTCACCGGAGACCGCCGCGGGCCGGGCGGGCACATCCTGACCGGCCCGGTCTATGTCGAAGGGGCCGAGCCGGGTGACGTGCTCGAGGTGAAGATCCTCTCGATCGAGTTTCCGATCGACTACGGCTACAACGGCTGCAGCGGGGTCGTGCCGGAGAACTGCGACCGCAGCCTCACTTCGAAGATCATCCCCATCGACAGGAAAACGATGAAGGCGGAGTACGCACCGGGGATCGTGATTCCGCTGAAGCCGTTCTACGGCAGCATCGGCGTCGCGCCCGCACCGGAGTTGGGGCGCGTGAGCAGCAATCCGCCGGGGCGTCACGCCGGGAACCTCGACAACCGCGAGCTCGTCGCCGGCACTACTCTTTTCATTCCGGTCTTCGCGCCCGGCGCGTTGTTCGAGATTGGCGACGGCCACGCAGCGCAGGGCGATGGCGAAGTCGATCAGACGGCGATCGAGACCTCGCTGCGCGGCCGGCTGCAACTCACCGTGCGGAAAGACATGAAGCTGACCTGGCCGCGCGCCGAAACACCAACAGACTACATCAGCATGTCCACCGACCCCGACCTGATGGTGGCCACCAAAGGAGCGATTCAGGAGATGATCGACTTCCTCGCCGCTACGAAGAACCTTTCGAAGCATCAGGCCTATCAGCTCATCAGCATGGCCGGATCCGTCGTGGTCACCCAACTCGTGGACAAGCCGAACATGGGTGTCCACGTGAAGATGCCGAAGAGCCTCTGGACTTCTGCGCAGCGGTGAACAGCCGCCTGGCAACACGCCTGTGAACCTACTCCTCCGTCTCCGCCACCTGGAAGGAACAGTCAGCCGGTCCACCTATATCCTGGGAGGCGCGATTGCATTCGCGCTGAAGTACCTCATCGACTGGTCGATCGAAACTCCCAGGTTCAATGCGGGTCTTTCGCTGTAGGGATTGGGGCTATTTGAATCGCAGGCCGGCCACAAGGACGCGGCGCGCGCCGGCGCCAGGCTTCCGCGGTGTTTCTCTTCCCTGGTGCACGCGCGCGCTGTCCTTCGCTCGTCAGAATGACAGAAAACACGGACACGCGGCTACCGCACAACCTCCGGCGCGACGCGCTCCCCTTCTGTACTCCACTTCAATCGCTCGTCGATTTCGCCTGTCCTGACGCCACCGTGGCCGGATTCGCGTTCCGTGGAGGCGATCCGAACATCACGCCTGTCTCCACCTCCGCCGGCTTGCCGTCGCGTATGAGCGGTTTGAAACGCCATTGCAGGAGTGCGTCGGTGATCGATTTGGCCTGTTCGGGGAACGCGCTGATTACGTGGACGTGCTTCACCTTACCGTCCTTCCCGATGATGATCCGGACGGGGATGGGGTTGAACCTGCGCTCGAATGGCGCTGGATCGACGGAGGTTACGACATTCTCCCCCTGGGCGTAACCGGCGATGCAGACCGGCGCATCAGGTACACCCGGCCATTGATGTTTATCGAGATCGCGCACCAGGCTTTCCAGCAGTTCCGGGTCACGGCCGGTGTAGATGATCCTCACCAGGTGGCAGCGGATCTCCGTCGCCAGGACATACCAATGAAGCCCTGCGGCGGTTGAGGTGTAGTCGAAGCGCGCGAAGGGATAGTTCGCGATCATTACGTTTTCGGGTTTTCGCTCGACTGTGTAGTACGACGGCAGGTGGTCGTGGTTGTACTTGACCATCTCCAGCACGTTGCCCACGGGGGTGAGCGAGAAGAAGAGATCCTGCACGGTGATCAGGACGGTTCCGTTGCCTTTCGAGACTGCCTGCAGGAGAACGTAGGCGCCGCTGTCCGAGGGCGGAGGTCCTGAGAAAGGCTGCGTCCAGCCGGCCGGCAGCGCGAAGGTGAAGCCGAGGTAGGAATTGTTGTAGACGGCCTCGCTGATGGCGCCGTCTTCGGGCAACGGAGTCTTCGAATCGCTCGCGCTCGCGGTAGCCCCTTTGACGAGGATGGTTTCCGGCGGAAGCTTCCGCAGCCCCTGGCTATCCGGAGGCAGAAGCTGCCCAAAAAGCGGAACCGCACCGAGCAGCAGAGCCGCGCACAGGAATCTGCGAATCACGTCATTCCTCCTCGTTGGGTCGGGTGGTACGGGGTGATGCAGGCCGCCGGATACCCGGCGGCCTGCGATGTGGAACGAGGACCGGCTACAGAGATCGAAGGAAATTCAAAACGTCCTGTTGCTGCCCGACAGTGAGGTTGATGAAGAAGTTGAACGACGGCGTATTCGCTTCTGACCCGCTGGCGTTGTGGGCGAGGATGGCGGCTTTGACGTCTTTGGTGCGGCCGTCATGCAGGAAGAAGATACGCTGTCCAGCGCCCCACAGCGGTGCCGTGCGGAACTGATCGCCGCCGGCTCCGCCCTGCGAGACGTTGTCCGCCAGCGTGGTGCCCATGTGATGGATCTCGATGTCGCTGAAGAGATTGGCCGGGGCGCTGCCCAGGCTCGGCGTGAAGCGCGACGGTGAGGTGGTGAGGGTCGCTGTGTGGCAGACCGCGCAGCCGATGGCATTGAACAGGCTCCGGCCGTTGGTGATCGAGGCCGAGCCACCGGGCACTGTCGTCGACGGGGTTGGAGGCGCCAGGAAACGCATGAACATCGCAAACTGCACCGTATCGCTCAGCGTGCCGATGGCGGTGGTGTTGAAATTGGTGTGGTCTTCCGGTGTCGGGTTGACGCGGCAAGCCGAGGGAAGGCCGGCGATCGTGTCCTCGCCGGGGAGCGGGCGCTCCTGCGTGAACAACTCATTGCTGACGCCCATCTCCACGTTGTAGGCCTCGCCGGCGAAGATCTCCAGCGACTTGTTCTGGGCCTTCCAGCCGAAGCGGCTGATGGTGCCGTCGTTGCCGTTGTGGTTGAACGCTCCGGAGACTCCGAAGCCGTTACCCGACTGCGCGGTGAAGTTGGCGAGCAGCGTGGAGTCGTCGATGTTCTCCATCAGGCCGGTGCCAAACGTCGGCGTCGGAATGCGGAAGATGACGTTGTTCGTGGCCACGGCTTGCGCGAACCCAGGCTGCGGAAGGACCGCGGTCGAGCAGGCCGCCGGAGCGTCGACGCGTCCCGAAATCGTGTAGAGATCTTCGACGCCGCCATTCGGTCTGGTCGTATCAGGCTGACCGTTGCTGTTGAAGAAGAACACGAACCGCGCCTCGCGCACCGGCCCGGTGGCGGTGATGAACGACGGGATGGTGTTGTGGGCTCCATCGGCCGTGGCATCACCGATCTGCGGGTTGCTCACCGGAGCCGAGCCGCCTACCGCCGGCTGGGCGTGACAGGCTACGCAACTCCTGGAGTTATAGCGGGGGCCAAGACCGAACCCGTCCTCGCCGGCGACCGTGCCGGAAACGGAGTCGATCTCCAGGAAGCGATCCTTGGCATCGTTGAAGAAGTTGAGAATGGTCACCGGGTTGTTGGCGAGGACGGAACTGAGCGCTGCGCCTGCCGCGGCTCCTCCGCCGCGCACTCCTGGATCGGTCTGGGCAAAACCCTGCAGAGCGAACAACAACGAGAGAACTAGTGCTACTGGGATGACTCGCCGGGTGGACATGGCACTTCCTCCTAAAGGTTTGAGGGAACTCGAGGGACGAGACGAAGGCCGACGCGACCTCCGCCCAAATTACTGCCCGAGGAACCTGCTACCGGGGATGGACTGAGTTTAAAACTGGACTGTGTTTAACGCTGGACGATAGCACATGCCATCCGGACCACCAAGAATGAAATCAGCGTAAAGTTATGTGAAGTCGATGCGCGGCTACCCCATGACCGCCTTCCGGCAAGAAATGTCGCCTGGCAGACCCGGATTCTCTGGAGATTGGACGTTTCTCGGTACCCCAACGGGGTGCGTGAGGATAGCCGGTGGCCACGCCGGAGGCGTTGCCACCGGTTCCGCAATGCAAAGAAGGGCAACACGGCAGGAGTGCGTGAAGCCGGGCAGGCTCGATTGTATGGAACGACATCGAGAGCTCGACGTTTCACGCACCCCTGCCGGGTCCCCTGCCGGGGTGCCTTTTTCATGCCCCTGCAAACCGGTGGCAACGCCTCCGGCGTGGCCACCGGCTACCTTCACGCACGCCTCCTGCGTGCTTTCGTTACGCCCCGAAACGTCCAATCTCCAGTTTCGCGCTTCGTGCGAAAGAGGAATCTTGAATCGGGTTGCCGAGTCGGTCGTTACACGCGGAATGATCCCGAATCCGTTACAGTTGCCGGCGACATGTCCACCCTTTTCGAAGAACTGAGCCGCGTCCAAACCTATGAATACACGGAAGAGGACGTCCGTGATTTCGAGGTGTTGCACGACGAGATCCGGGCGCTGAAGAAAGAGCGCAACGCCGTCATCGTCGCGCACAACTACTACCGGCCTGAGATCCTGAAAGTCGCGGACTTCATCGGCGACTCTCTGGAGCTCGCGCTTATGGCGTCGAAGGTCAAGGATGCCGCCGTCATCGACTTCTGCGGCGTCCACTTCATGGCTGAGACGGCGAAGATCGTCAATCCGTCGCGCACGGTGCTTCTCCCGAATCTGGCCGCCGGGTGCCAGCTCGCCGACTCCGCGCCGGCGGAGGATCTGCGCAAGCGGATCAGCGAGCTGAGGCTTCAATACGATGATCTCGCCGTCGCCAGCTACGTCAATACGACCGCGGCAGTGAAGGCGCTCTCCGACGTCATCGTCACCTCGGGGAATGCGGCGAAGGTCGTCCGCACGCTCCCGAACAAGAACATCCTCTTCGTCCCCGACCGCAATCTGGCCCGGCATGTGGCCGAGCAGGTTCCGGAGAAGAACATCATCCCGTGGGAAGGCTTCTGCTACGTTCACCAGCAGATCACCCCGCACGAAGTGGCGCGCATCCGGGAGGCCGACCCTGACATCAAAATCCTGGTTCACCCCGAGTGCCGCGCCGACGTTGCCGCGCTCGCGGACGCGGTGCTCTCGACATCGGGGATGGTGAAGTACGCGAAAGAGCGCCCGGAAAAGCGGTTCCTGGTCGTCACCGAATGCGGTCTCTCCGACCGGCTGGCGATGGAAGTACCCGACAAGACCTTCGTCAAAGGCTGCAAGCTCTGCACGTTCATGAAAGTGACGTCGCTCGAAGACGTACGCGACTCGCTGAAGTACATGCGCTACGAGATAGAAGTCCCCGAGGACGTCCGCATCCCGGCCGAGCGCGCCCTGCGCCGGATGTTCGACGCCACCGAGAGCTGACGATGACCGTCTCGAGACTCTTCGCGGGAGCGTTCGGAATCGTGCTTGCGCTCGTCAGCGCGTTCTTCATCTTCTACACGGCGCGGCTGCTGTTCGTAACCCGATTCCTGACCGCTGTGAGGCCGGGAGGGCAGGGGACCTACATCGGCCTCGCGGTCTTCCCGGTGATCGCGGTCGTCGCAGGGTGGTGGGCGTTGAGGTTTTTCAGGAGAGCGTGACGGAGATGCCTCTGGTTATCTGGGGAGTCGAGGACTCAACAATCGAGAGCCCTTCTCCCCCCGTCGGGGAGAAGCCGAAGGCGGGTGGTGAGGGGGCGTTTTCGGGACCAAGGTTGCAGCCCTCACCCGTACTACGCTTCGATGGGGGAGGATGTGGCGAAAGGGGAGTGGCTGCCCAAGCAGCATCTCCTCAGTGACAGATCAGCGGGTACGCGCCGATCACATCCCAAAATGTCATTGAGGTTGTTTTCATCCTGGCAGTATCTGGACTCGGGGTTGCCTCAAACGTCCTCGACATTCATCGCATCGGACAGGACCTGCGACGCTTGTCCTGCCAGACCAACGCCGCGGCGCACGCTCATGAACCAGCCGCGCACATCCTCGATAGGTAGGTGGCGCAATCGTTCCCATGCTCGATACGCTGGACTCTGCCTCCGCGACATCACCTCGAAGGCATGCAGCAACGCGCCATCCTGGAGTTGTACGATGTGACGATGTGTGAAGTACTGCGTCAGTGCCTCGTGCAACCGGCTT
This sequence comes from Thermoanaerobaculia bacterium, assembly GCA_038230535.1. Classification (GTDB taxonomy): domain Bacteria; phylum Acidobacteriota; class Thermoanaerobaculia; order Gp7-AA8; family Gp7-AA8; genus JADGNZ01. The sequence goes on along the minus strand of JBBRNB010000035.1, from coordinate 39,717 downwards.
GGCTGAAATAGGGGATCGTCTGCGGCAGGCAGACTGAAGTCCTGCCACATCCGTCCATCCAAATCACGACCGAGATGCGTTAACGCGTGAATAGTCTCGTGAATCAAGGTGACACTGCCGACGTGCCGGGGCCGTAACGCGAGCCTATCGGCGCACAGGTCGATGGCCTTACTGTAAAGAACAACTCGTCCCATATCGCGGTGGTAGTCGCCAAGGAGACCGGTGGTTACCATCGAGCGCGAAGCGATGCGCTCCGATACAACTCGCGTTAGGGAGCTCGCGTTTTTCCGGCCCTTACGCTCGTCATCTGTCTTCGGTGTCGCGAGTGGAGGTGAATCTCCCGAGATCTCAAAAGAGATCTCCGTGTGGCGAAACATCCCGGACAGCGAATAGAGCCCGTGGTCGTCATCGATGTTGGAGTCTCCCACCGAGCGATCGAGAATACGTTGGCCTTCTACGCGAAACGTGGCGTCGGGATCGTAGCGAAGGCCGAGCAGGTTGCGCGCTAGCCCTGCAATCGCCATTAACCCAGCCGGCGGGCCAAAGGGTCGTCCGTGGCCGTGCATCAGTTCAATTGAAGCCTCCGGCGTCAGGCGCCAAAGAAGGGGTGCGAACAGCTCGGACATCACTTGTTCGTCGAGCCAGTCATCTCCGTCGCCGAGCCACATTCCGCGGTGACCGGGTCCGAGCGACGTGGCCCACAAGACTCGCCGTGCTAGCTCCACATCTTCCACGCTAGCCAGGGTGTCTTCGATTCTTCGTGCGACTTTGGGTTTCCAGGGAGCTCCGCCATGCAGGCCCGACGCACTGCACCGGACCCACTCTGTAACAATCCTGTCGAGATACTCAGCATGGCCTCGCCGAACCGCATCGAGCAGCGCGTCCACCGAGACGTCAGTGGGGTCCGTCAACGCGGTAAAGTCGTGAGGGAGCGGCAGATCCCAACGGTCGGAATGGTGGAAGCGAGGGTCGTACCTCGTCTTGTTTGAGTAAAGCCGCTGATCGCTGCCGCCACGATCGTTCATCGACAGAATCGCCACAACTGGTGCGCGCGTCTCGGCGAGCCACCATTGAGCAACGTCATCGCGATCCTCGCCATCAAGATACTCGATGATCATCAGGGGCTTAGCCTTGGACGAGTTGTCAGGCGCATCGTAGGCGACTATGTCAGCTTGACGAGATTTGCTACCGGTACCAAATCGCACGCGTTCGCGCAATTGTTCAACCGGCCAAGCAGGGCGGCTCGTACTGAAGCCACGAACGTGCCGACTCGTTCGTGTCAGATCCCGCCACGCATGATGCACTGCTTCCATTCGGCGTCTCGCCGCTTCTGCGTCGTTCCTGTGAACGGGAAACGAGCCCGCAATCCATGTGAGCGTGGCCGCGAAGAGCTCGTTTCCGCCGTCGTCGCTATCGTCGTGAGGAGTCAGGCCGTCGCCAGGTGCCCAGCCGGACCACACGCGCTCCTTGTTAGTGATTGCTGAGTCGTGCGGTAGGACTGATACTGAATCACCTCCGAGCTCCTTGATCAGACGTGAGACTTCGGGAGAATTGCGGGAATCCGAAGTGACACGTGTGACGAGGAAGTCCATCCGCAGGGGTTGCTGCGACGCCAGCCGCGGCGCCGCCCGAAGGGCTTTCGCTACCACCTGCGTACCTTCGATCGACTCTGGAGCAGTCGTGGTCAAACAAACCACGCGATCAGCCAGAACACTCGTTGCCAATCCCCCGAGCTCCGTGATGCCAGTGCGCGAATCGATGAGCAGGAACTCGGGGCGAAGACCGTCAGCGATACGTGCTTGTAGTTCGAGTACCGCTTCGGGGAGTCCGCCGCTTCGGCGTGGCGCGCGCAAAGAGACGTTGAGTGCCTCGAGAGTCTCCCAATATTTCTGCGACGGTGCCGAGCCTGCTGGAATCAGCATCAGAGATCCTTTGGAGGCTGACGGCAAGTCGATATTGATCGCGACATCGCTTATCCCGAAGTTCTTTCCCGTTCCGTCGAGAATGCCGAGCAGCATGTCCACGGCGCCAGGAAGCGATCCATGCGAAGCGCGATGGAAGACATCGGGGCTTCCGAGCTTCTGGTGTAACCCTGGCGCTTCCAAATCCAGGTCCAGAACGACAACCTTGCTGCCGGACAAAGCGAGGAACTGCGCCGTGTTCGCCACGAGGAGTGATCGCCCGACGCCACCCTTGTACGAATAGAACGCGACCGTATCCATGGTCATGCCGCGCGCGGAAAGACGCCAGGACGGTTCGCGACACTTACGCGCCACTCTTGTACTTCAGTCAGTCGCCCGCTCTTTGCCAGCGCGGGAAAGATCTCGGCCAGCCGTGCTTCTTCCTCTGCAAATGCAACGGTGATCGCCACGCGCCTTTCAGCGGGCAGCGAGTCATCCGAGAGGTATCGTGACGCGAGCGTTTCCGCATCTGCGCGCCGCCCGGCAGCCAGTGCCGCTCGCACTGCTCCGGCGCGTGCGATGCCTCCTGTGATTTCAAACGCAGGTGTGATCGCGGCCAGTCGCTCTTCGTAGGTCATCACTTCATGCCAGGCTTCATGCGAGGTCGGCGAACCGATGTCTTCAAGGACTTCTGCGCGGCGAATCGCGATGGAGACCAGCGTGTCGAGGTCGTCCTCCGTGAGGGTTTCGATGACAGGGGTATCGATGTCGATCATGCGACAACCGCCAGGATCAAGGGTCGGCCGAATGCCACGACAACAGCCAATCGCATCGTTGGGAGCGAGCAACGGCCCACCTGCCGCTTCTTCTCGATCAATCTCTCTTGCGCGTCGCCCGTGGTAGTACCGCTGACTTCAAGAGCCAGCCAGCCTCCGCTGCTCTGCATCAACCAATCTGCATGCTCGCCTCGTTGAAGCCTCCGCTTCACCAACCAGCCGCCCGAGCCATGTGTGTAAGAGAGTGCCACCGCTTCCGCACCATCTTCGGTAACTCGGTTGTCGTCCAGAATGCGGAGAGTCGTTTGGTCTTCAGACAGCCACTCGATGTCCGCGTTGCCGGTTTGCCCGTCGCGTTCGACATCAGCGCATACGGGTGAGCTATGCCCGGCTCGCTGAAGCGCCAGGGCGCCGCATCGGGCGTAATCAGTCGGATGTGCGCGTAGCGCTGAATGGATCGACCGCAGGTTGTGGAGTACCAGCCTCATAGTCATGCGATAAGCTATCGGGGAATTCTACGGTGATTGACGGATAGTGTCCAACGGCGGAACTCTCTCCGCCGGCATCGTGGACCTAACCCACGTCTGTGCAGCGGTGGCAAAGCCACCGCGTACGCCGACTCCGTAGGCGCTCGAAACGTCCAAACTCCAGTCTCCGCTTCGTGGGGAGAAAGCGCGGGCGTCTCGCCAGCGCTCCCAAGTGTCGTTTCGCAACGCTGCCCGCTGGCGAGGCACATCGGTCGCGACCTTGATGCAACGCGGCGCGCTGGCGAGGCACATCGGTCACGACCTCGATGCAACTCTCCCCACTGGCGAGGCAGATCGGTCACGACCTCGATGCAACTCTCCCCACTGGCGAGGCAAATAGGTCACGACCTCGATGCAACGCTCCCCACTGGCGAGGCAAATAGGTCACGACCTCGACGCAACTCTCCCCACTGGCGAGGCAAATAGGTCACGACCTCGACGCAACTCTCCCCACTGGCGAGGCAGATCGTTCGCGACCTCGATGCAACGCGGCGCTCTGGCGAGGCGCTTAGGTCACGGCTCGACGCAACGTTACACGCGGGTGACGGATCTGCATCGCCCGTGCGGCGTAACGCCACAACCTGGTGACGGACCTGCATTGCCCGTGCGGCGTAACGCCACAACCTGGTGACGTACCTGCATCGCTCGCGCGACGAAACGCCACAACCTGGTGACGTACCTGCATCGCTCGCGCGGCGAAACGCCACAAGCTGGTGACGGACCTGCATCGCCCGTGCGGCGAAACGCCACAAACTGGTGACGTACCTGAATCGCCAGTGCGGCGTAACGCGGCAAATCGAACTATTTTTGCATTTGCCTCTCGACATCTTGCCGCAACAGGCCTGTCACGCTCGGCGCAACGTCGAAGATCGCGAGATTTTTGTTGTTGGCGGCCGTCGGCGGTATGGGCGTGCCTGGATCGCACATAGTCCTGTACCGGCGCGGGAGTCGAGTCATCTCCTCCCGCCGCGGGCTCCTGAGGTGCGTACAGACCTCGGGAAAACATCGCGTGGCCGAAACGTCCAGCCGGTAGCCGCTCGCACTTGTCGACGAGTCGTGACGTCACCCGCCGGACTGACAGCTCGCATCAGGAGGCTTCCTGAAGGGGATTGAGGGAGGAAACCTCAATCGCCGTCAACAGGTGGGCCTCGTTTCGCAGCCGCGTTCGGGGTTGGATGGGGGAACTCTCAGTGACAGATCAACTGATAGACCCCGATCACATCCCCCGACACGTCATCGAGATCCGCTTTTATCTTGCCGAGCGCAGTCTGGAACTCGGGATCGGTCTGCAGTGGCTGCATCCACGGATGTTTTACCCAGGCGAACCAACTGTGGTTTCCGAGCTCGGCGCTGCGGTTCACCCAGCGCATGGCGGCATCGCGATCGCCGAGTCTGGCGTAGCAGAGTGCCTGGCGCATGGCGGCCCAGTGATTGCGGTCAGCGTCGGGCTCGAATGAGTGCAGCGCGGCCTCGGCGGTGGGACGGTCGTCTTTCGCCGCGGCGATCATCGCGCGCAGGCTCTTGCCGAGGTAATGCTGTGGGACGAGCGCGGAGACGCGTTGCGCTTCCGATTCGGCGCTGGCGAGGTTGCCCATCAGGATGAAAGCGTTCGCGCGGATGTCGCGTCCGGCCAGTTCGGCGTCGCGCGTGGCCAGCGCGGCGGCGGAGTTGGAGAGAGCGCCTTCCGCGTCGACTGCGTTCACATACCAGTAACCGCGAGTCTTCGCTTCATTCGAATTCGGATCGAGGCTGATCAGGCGATTTCCGATGCATTGCACGCGCTGGGTGTCGCCGACCGAGACGTAGTAGTTCGCGGTGTTGTTCAGCGCCGTGATGTCGTTTGGGTTCAGGCGCAAGGCCGCCAGGTTCTCCCGCACGGCTTCACGGAAGCGCTCCGGAAACTTGACGAAAGCGCGGCCGAGTGCGAGGTGCGCGGCGGGGAGATTCGGATCGAGCCGCACGGCCTGCCGCGCGTACCATTCGGCACGGGCAGTGGCGTCGGCTTGATTGTCCAGTCCTCGTGCCTGACCGAGCGAGATGGTGATGGCCAGATCCGCATAGGCCGCGGCGAAGTTCGGATCGATGGCGATGGCGCGGCGCAGCGCCGCCTCTTCGGCCTGATGCTCGGCCGGAACGAGGCTCCCGCTGAGTGCGCGGGCGCGGAGATACTCCTCATATGCCCGTGGGTTCGATGACCGCGCCTCGGAGGCGTTGCCCGACTTCTGCACACCAAGCTTCTGATTCAGTGCGGTCACCGTCCGCGACGACACCTCGTCGATGAGCTTGATGAGATTGCCGCGGTTTCCGTCGATCGTATCGGCCCAGACGTTGTAGCCCGTCCGCGAATCGGTCAGTTGCAGGTTCACCCGCACCAGATCGCCGGCGGCGAGGAAGTGTCCTTCGAGCACGCTGTCGACGTGGAGCTGTTCGGCTGCCGTCTTCGTGTCGACTTTCTTGCTGTGAAACTCGACGATCGCGGATGTCGGCCTCACCTTCAGCGAGGGAATCTGCTGCAGCTTCGTAACGAGCGCGTCAGCCAGACCGACCGACAGGAAGTCGTCTTTCGTATTGTTCGAGATGTTATCGAGGGGCAGCACCGCCATCGAATGGATGGGCGGGGGAGCGGCACTGGCCGGAGCAGGCTCCGGGGTCGTGTGGCGGTTGAAGTAGACGATGCCAGAGGCTCCGATCGCGAATATCACGATCGTCAGGATGAGCCGGTTCCAGCGCGGGCGCGGACGCGTCCGGCCGAGCGCTGAATGGGAGCGTGAGAGCGTCGGGAACCGGGCAGTCGGTGTATCCAGCTCCTCGAGGTCGGCGAGGAGCTCGCGTGCGCTTTGATAACGGTCGATTGGCTCCTTCTTCAACAGCCTGCCGATGATCTTCGTCGCAGAAGCCGGCAACGCCGGATCGCGCGCAACGAACGGCTCCGGTTCGGAGTCGCGGATTTTCTCGAGAACCATCAGCGGCGCGCCGGCGTTGAACGGCAACTGCCCGGTCGCCATCTGAAAGAAGATCACGCCTACCGAGAAGAGGTCGGTCCGCGCGTCCGCCGGCTGGCCCCGCACCTGCTCGGGAGCGAGGTAGTGGAGCGTCCCGAAGAGACGGCTGGCCGACGAGTCCCGCGAACGGGTCAGGTGCGTCGGCAGCGTCTTGGCCAGGCCGAAGTCGAGGATTTTCACCTGCCCAGCCGGCTCGATCATGATGTTCGCTGCCTTCAGATCGCGGTGGACGATGCCTGTCTCGTGCGCCGCCGCGGCGCCGGCGGCGATCTGTTTGGCAATGGTCAGGAACTCGCCGGCTTCGATGGGGCGGCGGCGCATGCGCTGCGAGAGCGTTTCCCCCTCGCAATACTCCATGACGATGAACGGAACCCCCTCGGCTGTCTCGCCGACCTCAAAGATCGTCGCGACGTTGGGGTGCCTGATGGACGCCGCCGTCCTCGCCTCCCGCATGAATCTGGCCCTGCGGTCTTCAGCCGCGAGATCTTCCGCGTGGAGAACTTTGACGGCGACGAGCCGGTCGAGCCGCTGGTCCCGCGCCAGGTAGACCGTCCCCATCCCGCCCTTCCCAAGGACGCGGACAACGTCGAATCGGTCAACGTTTTGCGGAAGGTCGGACACGGAGTGGGGGCATTGTACTTACGTTGATGGGTGGTGGGGGTGTAGGGAGTGGGGGGTGGGAGTGGGAGTCGAGGTTCGGCTCAAGAGGAGAAGTGTTGAATGTTCAATGTTCAATGTTGAATGTTGAATGTTGAATGGAGCGCCGGCATCCGGTGCCTTTGGTCATTCAACATTCAACATTCAACACTGAACATTCAACATTCCGTACGCCCTCGACTCGTTCCCCTCACGACACCCGTACTCCCACCCCCCACTCCCCATGGTCAACTTTCTCCCCACCCTTTTTGACGGCAGGGTTATATTTGCTGCCGTTCACTGAAACGTGACAAAGACATGACAACCTTCGTTGAACCGGCGCTCGCCGCCGCGGTACAACTCCCGCTTCGGTACCAGACTCGCGCGATCCTCAAAGAGACGCAGGCTACCTGCGTCTACCGGGTCTTCGACGTCGCAAGCCAGCAGGATGGCGCGATCAAGATCCTTCGCCACGAGCTTTCAGAGCCGCAGCAACTTTTAAGGTTCAAGACGGAGTTCTCGACGCTCGCATCGCTCGAGCACGAGAGCATCGTGAGGGTCCGCGAGTTCGGCTTGCTGAACGACCGCTTCCCCTACTTCACCATGGAGTACTTCGCCGGGAAGAAGATCTCGGAGTACTTCGACGGTCACAGTTGGATGGGACTCTACGAAGTGATCCTGCAGATCGCTTCAGCACTGCACCACATCCACCACCTTGGCATCATTCATCTCGATCTGAAGCCGTCGAACATCCTGGTCGACGAGCGGGGCAGGGCGAAGATCATGGACTTCGGGGTCGCCGTGGAGAGCCGGCAAGTGCTCGACCGGCATATCCGAGGGTCGCTGCATTACATGCCGCCCGAGGTGCTGAAACAGGATCGTGTTGACTCGCGTGCCGACCTCTACTCCCTCGGCATGACGCTCTACGAGACCGTCACCGGCGCGTTGCCCGGGTACGGCAGGCCGTCGATCGAAGTCATTCGCATGCATCTCGACGAGGATGTCCGCCCGCCGTCGTCGATCAATCCACGTGTACCTCCGGAGCTCGAGCAGATCATCATGAAGCTGCTCGAGAAGGATCCGCGTCAACGCTACGCCTCGGCCGCGGCACTGCTGCACGACGTGGCGGCCGCGGCGGGGAAGAAGGACGATGCCGGAGAGTTGCTGGTCGGCCGCGGCGAGCTGTTTGCCGCACCTCTCATCGGGCGGAAGGCGGAGGTGGCCCAGCTCGCGTCGATGATCGCGGAGGCCCGCGACGGACGTGGCAACGGAGTGATCGTGGCCGGGCCGGAGGGGATGGGGAAGAGCCGCATCGTCCGCGACGCCACGCTGCGTGCGCAACTCGAGGGTGCGCGAGTCTTCTCCGGCCGTTGCCCCATCAACGGCGAAACGATTTACGCCCCCTTCTTCGAGATCTTTCTCCAGATGGTCAGGGCTGTGAACCCCGAGGCGGACGTCTCTGGCGAGATCAACCGCTTGTTGCGCCCTGTCGTCCTCGCCGAGGAAGATGAGGAGGCAGTGCCGGCGACAGGGCAGAAGTACCGCATCTTCAACCGCATCGTCCAGGCGATGCAGGACATGTACGGTTTCCTCAGCGCCAGTCCGGCCGAGGGAGATTCGAGCGCGTCACCGTTGATCCTCGTGATCGAGGACATCCAGTGGGCCGATCCATCCAGCGCCGAGCTGTTCTCATTTCTGATCGGCGAGGCAAAACAGAACCGGCTCCTGGTGATCGGGACGCTGACGGCCGATCCGTCGGGTGAGACGACCGTCGAGCAGGGGACGCCGATCGCGGCGTGGGAGCGGCGTTCGCGCGATGGAAACTTCCCGATCATCAACGTCGAAGCGCTCAGCGAGCCTCTCGTCCACGAATACCTGCAGTCGCTGCTTGGTCAGGAAGCCATCCCCGTGGAGCTGAGCCGGTGGACGCTGTGGGAGTCAGCCGGATCGCCGTTGATCGTCCGCCGGGTGGTCGACTACCTCATCGCTCATGGTTTCCTCCATTGGGAGGCCGGGGGATGGGTCGCGGAGATGGAACGTATCCGGGGATTGCGCATCCCTGGCGGAGCGGCGTCGATCCTGATGGAAAAAGTCGAGGCGCTGGCTTCGCGGCTTCGTGAGGTGATCGATGCGGCGGCGGTGTTCGGAGAATCGTCGGGCGTCGATCTGCTGACCAGCGTTGCATCGGCGTCGCAGGAGGATGCGTTTCGCGCCCTGCGTGAAGTCGTGGCGCTCGATCTTCTCGACGAGGCGGACGACGGAAAGACCATCGTGTTCCCGCAGATCCATTTCCGGGAGGCGGTCTACAACGCCATGACGGAGCGGCGACGCACCGAGCTGCACGAGCGGGTGGCTGCCGTGCTGGAGCCCGCCCTGATCGCCGGCTCCACGCAGCTTCTGGGTCAGGTGGCGTTTCACTACGCCCGCGGCGGCGATAAAACCAAAGGCGTCCTGTATGCGGTCGAAGCCGGCGATATGGCCATGCGCACCATCGCGCATCAGGGGGCGACGGAGTTCTATCGCAGCGCGCTCGAGCTGATGGACCTCGACGGCGCGGACGAGGCCAGGAAGTCGGAAGTTCGCGAGAAGCTCGCTGACGCGTACTACCGGAGCAGCGACTATCGCGCGGCTATGCAGGCCTACCAGTTCCTTCTGAAGAGCATTCAGGCGCGGGGCGCGGACGACGCGCCGAATGCCGATCTCGCCCGGGTACTGAAGAAGACCGGCAAGGTGTTGGGGAAACGGGGAGAGCAGGAAGCGGCGATGGCGTATTACCAGAACGCCATCGATCACTTCGAAAGGCTCGGCATGCCGATCGATGTTGCCGAGCTGCTGAACCGCATCGCCTGGCTTCACCGCGACAAGAATGACCACGAAGCGGCTCGCGCCTCGTCGGAGCGTGCTCTCCAGCTTCTCAATCCGAGTGAGCCGAACATCGTCTTCGGATATGTGAAGAACATGCTCGGATGCATCGAGTACACCCTCGGCAACTGGCAGAAATCGCGCGAGTTGCTCCTGGAGTCCCTGGCTGTTGCCGAGAAGGTTGACTCGGAGCAGCTCTGCAAAGTGGCGTCGACGAACCTCGGCAACACGCTCTGGAAGCTCGGTGACTGGGTCAGCGCCCTGCAGTACTACAAGATGAATCTTGCGCTCTCGGAGTCCGAGGGCGATCTGTGGGATCTCATCACCGCCTACAACAACGTAGGCATCATCGAGTTCAGCCGCGGCGATTTCCATGCCGCGGCCGAGTACTTCGAGAAGAGCGTACGCATCGACGAGAAGGTCGGTGCCGTCGAGTACGAGGCGCTGGCGCGCGAGAACCTTGCCGAGGCATTCGAGATGCTCGGCCGCTGGAACGACGCGCTCGCGCAGTACAACCAATGTCTGGCGCTGCGGGGCTTCGACGATGCGCGCGCCTCACGCTCCTCGGTGTACATCCCGCTGGCGCGCCTGCTGAACAAGAAGGGCGATATCGCCAAAGCCATGGCCTATGCGCAGAAAGCGCTCTCAGCGGCTGAACGCGCCCGCGAAGAAGACCTCATCGCCGAGGCTTCGTACGTGCTCGCCACCATCGAAGACGGGCGGGAGAACTATGCCGAGGCCGAGCGCTACCTGGCGCGGAGCATGTCCATCTTCGAGTCGCACCAGACCACGCAGGGGCTGGCGCGGGCGCACACCGCGGCGGCAGGCATGGCCTTCACTCAGCAGCGGATCGACGAGGCCACGCGGCAGGTGGAGCTGGGCGCCCGTTATGCCAGCCAGCTCGACGACCGGTTCACATTGGCCAGGAACGACTGGATGTGGGGAAAGATCCTCTCATCCCAGGGGAACCGGGAAGCCGCGAACGCAAAGTTCGACGCAGCGCGGGCGGTGTTCGAGGAGTTGCAGACGCCGTACGAGCTCGGGCGGCTGCTGTTCGATGTCGGACTGCTGAAAGAAGAGCCGGAAGAGGCGACGCAGACGATCCGAAGCGCCATCCGTATCTTCGAGCGGCTGGAGGCGACTCACGATCTGGAGCGGGCGCGCGGTGCGCTCTTCCGCATCAAGCCGGCAGGCAAAGCTCCGGAGAGCGGCGTAGTCGGCCTTTACGAGGTGGTGAAGATCATCAACTCGACTCTGAACCTCGAGGAGGTCCTCAACCGCGTTCTCGACCTCGCCATCCGCCGCGTCCGGGCGGAGAGGGGGATGATCATCCTGCTCGACCCGATCACGAGCGCGCTCCACACCCGGATTGTCCGAAACATCAATGACACCGAAGGGGGATCCCGCCGGTCGCCGCAGTCGATCGTGAAGGAGGTCATCCAGTCCGGTCAGCCGGTAATCTCCGCGGATGCCCGTGCCGACGCCCGCTTCGTCGAGTCGGAGTCGGTGATTGCCGAGAACATCATGTCCATCCTCTGCGTGCCGCTGGTGATCCGCGAGCGGATCGCCGGCGCCATCTACGTCGATCATCGGGAGACCAAGCACCTCTTCTCGCAAAAGGATCTGACGTTCATCGAAGCCTTCGCCGATCAGGCGGCCATCGCCATCGCCAACGCCCGCCTGTATGAGGAGCTCGAGGAGGCTCGGGCGCGGTTGTCGCTGGAGAACGAATCGCTCCGCCGCGAGGTGCTGGTGGAGAAGCATCTCGACTCCGTCGTCGGCAGTTCCGAGGCAGTGGCCAAGATTCAGTTCGCGATCCGGAAAGCCTCCACCGGCCACTCCACGGTCCTGATCCGGGGCGAGTCAGGGACGGGGAAGGGGCTCATCGCACGGATCATCCACAACATCTCGCCGCGGCGGAACGGCCCGTTCATCATGTTCAACTGCGCGGCCCTGCCGGAAACGCTTGCAGAATCGGAGCTGTTTGGGCACGAGAAGGGGTCGTTCACCGGCGCGGACCGCCGCAAGCTTGGACGCTTTGAGCTGGCAGACGGAGGCACGATTTTCCTGGACGAGATCGGCAAGGTGAGCCTGGCGATGCAGGCCAAGCTATTGCGCGTTGTCGAAGACAAGGAGTTCGAGCGGGTAGGCGGAACGCAGACGATCAAGACGGATGTCAAGATCATCGCCGCCACCAACCTCGACATCGAGAAGGCCATCAATCATGGGACGTTCCGCGAGGATCTCTATTACCGGCTGAACATCATCCCGCTCGTGCTCCCGCCGCTGCGCCAGCGGAAGGATGACATCCCGCTGCTGTCGGAGCACTTCATCAAGAAGATCTGCAAGGATCTGGGCGTGGAGACGAAGCGCCTGGAACCGGGCGTGCTCGATCTGTTCGCCCGTTACAACTGGCCGGGGAACATCCGCGAGCTGGAGGCGACGATTCACCGAGCCATCGTGATGTCGAATGACGAGACCATTACCCGCAACGACTTCTACGGCCTCTTCGCCGAGGTGGGCGCGCCCCCGTTCACAGCCGGCCCGATGCCGATGCCTGCCTCGCTCGTCAGTCCGATGGTCGGCAAGATGGAGATCACCAGCGAGGTGTACGACGAAGTAATGTCATCCGTCGATCGCCGGCTGATCGAGCGCGCCCTGGAGCTGTCCGGCGGCCGCATCCGAGAGGCGGCGCGGCGGCTCGGTCTGGCTCGGAACACGCTGAAGGCGAAAATCCTGAAGTACAACCTCACCGTACGGGAGTGAGGGGAATCAGGGTTCGCGGTCGATGAGAATGCCGATGGACCCGTTTGTGGTGGGCGTGGCCACGACGGTAAAGTAGCAACGCTCTCCCGGACTGAGCGTCTTGATGCATCTCTCGTGGCCTGCCAGCGAGAAGCCGGCCGCGGATGCGCCGCCGGCTGTGCCCATACGGATTCCGTAGACGGCGACGGAGGTCGAATTCGGATTGACCACCGAGACTCGCTGCGTTCCGCCGTGGACAAAGTGAACTCCTCGCGGTTCGATCAACAGCGCTCGCGGTGCAGAGGCCGGCGCGACCGGCGGCGTTGACGGCGATACAGCCGGTTGTACCGCCGGAACGGGCGGCGGTGCCGGCAGAACGGCATTCGTGACGGGTGCGCGGCGCGGTGGTGTCGTTTGGTGCGGACGGGGCTGGGGCACGGGGCGGGTGGGAAGGGTGTCTGGCCGCTGGGGACCGATCGGCCCGGAGTACAGAAGGGTTGGCCGGCTGGCATACACGATCTTCTCTACGACCACCGGCGGCGCGACGGCTCCGGACGGCGCGGCGGCACGGATCACCGGCCCAACAACCGGCTCTGGCTTGCGGCCGCCGATGGCCACGACGGCAATCGCGCAGAGAGCGAAGGGCAAGAGCACCTGACCGCGCTTCCGGTCATCGTCCTTCTGCCGGTACACCGTGATGGTTGCCATCGCTCAACTCGCTCGCGAAAGCCGGATGACTTCGGCTTCTCTACCTTCGACCTGAATGCGAATGACCGGTACTTCCGAGCTTCCCGATCCTCCCTGATGGAGGAACGCGCGCACGCGGTCGGCACCCGCGAAGAGGACGAGCCAGGTGAGCCAGAAGTCGACGGCCGGCGGGGCGCTCATCTTCAGGACGCGCAGGATGCGAAGATCGACGGCCGCGACGACGCCGAGAGCGATGCCACCAGCGACGACGAGCAGCAGGAACTTGACCAGCTGTTTCGCTCGCAGATCCTCCGCCTCGGGATCATGAAGCCGGAGCAGCCGTACCGTGTCAACGATGTAGTTGACGCTTGCGGTGATCCGCTCGATGGCAAACGATCCGATCAAAACGATCACGATCAACTTTGCGGTGTCGTCCATGGTTGACCTCCTCTCAATAGTGCCTCTCGGGGCTCTTTCGTTTCATCGACGCTCCGGTTGCGCTGCGCCGCCGCCTCGGCTACCGTCGCAGGCCGATGGCCGAAACGACAGGAATGACCGAGGCAGGCACGCGGCCGGTCTCATTCACGGAAGACCGCATCCCGAGGGACGGGATCGAAGAGACAGTCTCAGAGCTCATCGATTTGTACGGCGGCGAGCTCACCGATTCTCAGGAGAACGAGCGCCGGTTGGTGTTACCTCTGCGGCGGGGTATCGCTCCCTCCGGTGGTATCGAATGCACAGTCTCGTGGGTCGCGGCAGAGGGGGGTGACGCCGTCGTGACGCTGGTCTGCAACCGCGACGTCGATGCGCCGAAAATACAGCGGGTGGCGTTTCTCATCGTCGGGGTGATCGGCTCCCTCCTTTTCATGATCTGGCCGTTTTTCCCTCACTCCCGTGAGCTGGGAGCGCTTTCCTGGATCGGCGGTGCCGTGGCTCTGGCTGTCTACCTCATGACGCTGCGCAAGACCAGCGGCGGTATCGCCTACGACTTCCTGCAGCGTCTCGCGCGTACGCAACGCAAACGACAGGTGATGGCGGAGCCGTGATCTGGATCATGCTTCCGCTCCTCGCCTTCGTGCTGTTCGGTCTCTACGTCCGGCGCGAGGCCGAGCGGCTCCGCGCTGAAGATCTCCGCCCGCGGCTGACGGTGAAACTGAAGCTGGCCGGCAAGGGCATGGCCTCCCGCGAGGAGCTGAGAGTACGGCAGACTGTCGAGGATGAGATCGAGAAGCGCGGATTCGGCTCGATCGCCGATACCGGCTCCGGCGACGGCTGGGCAACCCTCCAGGTCACGGTGGCAGATCCGGATGTGGCCGCCGGTCAAATCCGCGATCTGCTGCGGGAACGGGGTGTGGAGGGTGTGGTGGCGGGCGCACACGATTAGGTGTGTAGGGCCGCCGCCCCGGCGGCCAGTATCACGCGGCTACTACAGGAAATTCGCTCTCGCTCTTTTGTTGGTGCAGGTATAGGACATCGGACGGTCGACGGAGATCCCATCCGCAGATGACGCAGATTGACGCAGATGAAACCCGGATCCATCTGCGAACATCTGCGTCATCTGCGGACGATGGTTTTGTTCTCAGTTGCGCGCCTCGCGGTTGAGAGCAGATACGGTTCGTGTCACCTGTCATCCTGAAGCGAAGGAACTCAAACTTCACAGATATACCAACTTGAGATCCTTGCTTCGCTCAGAGGTGTGCAGAAATCGTGCGACCCTTGTTCACTGTCATCCTTGAGACTGCCGGAGCCGCGTGGGTGGCGGGCGGGTGGAGCGGCGGAGGACGGCGAAGGATCTCAACCGCGCGGTTCCAGCCTAAGCCTCGAAACTCGAGATCCTTCGCCGTCCGTCGCCGCGCCACCCGCCCGCCACCCACGCGGCTGCGGCAGTCTCAGAGGGTATGCACAAATCGCGTGTTTTCCGCTGCAGTGTAGGGCCGCGGCCTCGGCGGCCAGCGCCGCACGCGGCGCGATAGTTCGAAGCAAACACACGGCCTCACGGCCGTTGGCCGCCGGGGCGGCGGCCCTACACTGTCGCTCCGCGGCAGTCTCAGGATGACAGGGAACTTGATTTCTGCACATCCTTCAGGATGACAGGGAAGCACAACACGCGCGATTTCGCGCGATTTCTGCACACAGCTCTCAGAAGCGGCCGTAGTCTCGGGATGAGACAGGCAACACGGCTATGGCAAATTACCTCACCACATCGTCACTCACGTGATCGGCGTCCACCCGTCGATCGAGTTGACGGTGAGCGGCGGGCTGCTCGGGTATCCGTTTGCCACGAGATAGATCCAGAGCTGGAGCACGAGGCGCTTGCCGGCTGAGAGATCGCGCGTGATCGGCATGACCCAGCTTCCTTCCGAGGCGGAGTTGGGGCTGATCATCGTCCAGAGCGAGTTGATCGCGTTCTCCATCGCGGTACGGTTGCCGAGCTGCAGGTGCTCCAGCATCACGCTGAATACCATGTCGTAGAGATAGAGGATGCCTCCTCCCGGCGAAGTCGGAAAGTAGATGAAGTTCCAGACGGCATCCTGGTTGTTGCCGTTGTTCCAGAGGTCGCAGAACTGCTGCGGCAGATCGCTATCGAACGGCAGGACGCGTACCGTCGCGTAGTACCAGTTGTTGATGTTGGTGTTGTACGGAGGTGGTCCGGTCGGACCCTGCGGATTGAGCGCGGCGGACGGTAGCGGCGCAGCGGTGGCGCCGGCGGCGTACGGGAAGAATCCGAGAACCATGAAACCGGGAGTCTGGGCGGAGAGTCCGACCGTGGCGATGCCGTTGCCGTCGGCGGTGACGGTCGTGATCTCGGTCGTTACGCCGCCGGTCACCACGTTAGTAACGCTGCCCGTGGTGAAATCGACAACCTGCTCGGGTGGCGCCGGCGGAGCGGTGGCTCCTGTCGGTCCGGTTGGCGCCGTCGGTCCGGCGGGGACGATGGAGAGATCGCCGTAGTTCTGGGGCAACTGGTAGCTGGGACCGTAACGCGCGATGATCACGTTTGCACCCGGGCTCGGAACGCCGTACTCCCACACCGCGACGTCGAAAGTCGTCTGCGCGCCCTCGTCGAGATAGATCCCGCGGCTGTCGGTCTGGGCGCTGAAGACCTGCTCCTGAAGAGCGATCTGGTTCTGCGCCTGGACTACCAGCACCCCTTCCGGCACCGGCCCGCTCAGGGAAAAGGGAACATCGACGATCCCTGCGCTCGCCTCGTAGGCGGTCATCCCGTACTGGTCGTAGCCAATCTCGCCGAGCGGTGTGATGCTGCCGTTCGCGAGAAGGAGGCCGATGCTCAGGGGGCCGAAATCCGCCTTCGTGAGGTCCGGCGGTTCTTCGCCGGGGAACCCGCGCTCGGGGATGGTGCTGTTCAGATCGAGGGAAACCACGCCGAGGTTCTGGTCGATCTGGGCGACGACCGGCCCGAGCGGAACGGTGGGAGGCAGTGGATTGGAAGTTGCGCCAACGGCATCGCCTGGTGGAGACATGACCAGCGCGGCAGCATGCGACCCCTCCTGAACCCTGCCGGCAAAGTTCGTTCGACTGGCTGCGTGCGCAGCGGATACGCTCGCGGTGGGGCCGCCCGGCCCGGTGGCTGTAACGAGAGTCTCCGCGACGAGGTAGCGCCCTCCCGGCGCGCTCGCGAGCTCGCCTTCGTTCCAGACACCGGCCACTCCGACGATGTGGCTGTAGCAGGGGTTGGAAAAGAACAGCGACGTATCCGTCTCCCCGCTCGCTTCCCAGGTGTCCCACGCAACTTTGAGGAAATGGGCCAGATCCTCATAGTTGTGCGGCTGTGTTTGAATGTCGTTGAGCTTGCCGTTCTGGAAGTAGAGATTCACATACGCCGTAAAGCGCACCATGATGCCTTGCGCGCCGGGGGCGGAAGCAGCAGCCTTCAACTGATCGGCGAGGTCGGAAACGCCGGGCGCGGGCCACGTCACTTCGGCGAACGGAATGGCGGTCTGGAAGCAACAGGCCACGCTCGAGGCGGGCGACGTGATCACCGAGTCGAGGCTGTAGATGCGGTTCAGGTTGAGCCAGCGGGAGTGCATCCGATAACTCATCGGGACGCCGATGACGGCGCCGGCGTTGCCGAAGGAGATCGCGCCCCAGTAGATCTGGCTCGACCAGAAAGAGGTCGGGTTGTTATCGACGAGCACCGCCGGCGTCCCCTGGTTCCCCTGCAACGTCACCTCGCCGCCGATCAACGCATCGTTGGTTACGATCCCGTTCGGACCGGTAGCCCCGCCGGTGATGAGCGTCGATTGATCACCGCCATTCTGGACGAACGTCACCGAGTGGCTGCCGAACATGTTCCACTCAGCCGGCGTCGCCTCGATAGCCGGATCGTATGACCGCGCCCACGGGCGGAACGTGGTCTGGAAATTCTCCGGCGTGATCCCGCCTGTCGGTCCGGTCGCGCCGAGGAAGTCCCAATCAAGCGAAGCCCGTCCGCCATCGTAGGTCGTGATGAAGTCGTTGTTGTTGAGCGTGCAGGGGTCCCACTCCATCCATCCCTTGAAATAGATCCGGGGAAACGATAGGACGCTCATCAGTCTTCTCCTGCTGGGGCAGCGCGCCACCAGAACCATCAACTCTCTCGGGTGGAAATGTGACTGCCTGCGCCCAGGAAGTCAACACACATTTCTGTGCTTCCCGACATTCCTCTTGACTCCTCGGGTCCGCCGGAGGTTAATTCCGGCCAGAGGGAGGGAATCACCATGGCCAATCGACGCATCGTCGAGTTGATGCAGGTCCACGAGTCGCAGCGCGGCATCCCCTGGCTCCAGCAGAGTCTCGCCTCGGCGGTTCAACTCGAACTGGCGACCATTCCGACCTATCTCACCGCCTGGTGGTCGGTGAAAGAAGGGTCCGTGCAGGGACTGATCTTCAATGTCGTGCTCCAGGAAATGTTCCACATGGGCCAGGCGGCGAATCTACTCACCGGGATCGGAGGGACGCCGGAGATCAACACCGACCCGCCGGTCTACCCCGGCCCGCTACCCGGCGGCGTGCGTCCCGGCCTCATCGTCGACATCCAGGGCCTGACGCCCGACTGGCTGGAAAACGTAGCCATGCAGATCGAGTATCCGGAGTCCGGACCGATCGTGCTCTACCGCGGCGAGTCGTATCCGACCATCGGCGCGTTCTACACCGCCATCCAGGAAGTGATCGCCGCGACGCAGCCAACGTTCGACACGAGCAAGCAGCTCGAGCTGAACATCGCCGGCAACCAGGTGAAAGCCGTCTCCACCCCCGAGGAAGCCATCGCCGCCATCCAGGTAATCAAGGAGCAGGGCGAAGGGACCAGGACGTCGCCCGACGCCGGCACGGAGCTCGCCCATTACTACGTTTTCTCCGAGATCTGGCACGGTGCGACGCTGGTCTTCGACCCCTCCACCGGCAAGTGGACCTACACCGGCGATCCCATCCCCTTCCCCAGCGTCTACCCGGTGGACTCCGTCCCCGTGAACGGCTATCCCGACGCGCCAGAAGAAGTGCAGACCACCATCCAACAGTTCCAGAGCGCCTATACGCTGCTCCTCGACAACCTCCAGTCCGCCTGGGTCAACACCGACCCGACCACCCTGTCGAACGCCATCATCAACATGTCCGCCCTGCAAACGCCCGCCATCGCCTTGATGCAGACACCGATCTCCGGCGGCACCGGCAACTACGGTCCAGTATGGATTTACGGGGGATGAAGAGACGTTAGCGTTAGCGCTCCGCCGATACGACGGGTGTCCTCGTTGAAAGACGGTCGCGTTCTGAGGATCGCTCGGAGTGTTCTCGAGAACACTGTGGGTGTTCCGAAGAACAGTCGAAGTGTTCTGAAGAACACTCGGAGCGTTCCGAAGAACACTCGGAGTGTTCCGATGAACACCATGTAGTGTTCCGAAGAACACTCGAAGTGTTCCGAAGAACACCCGGAGCTATCCGAAGAACACCCGGAGCTATCCGAAGAACACTCGGAGCTATCCGAAGAACACCCGGAGTGTTCCGATGAACACTCGAAGTGTTCCGATGAACACTCGGAGTGTTCCGATGAACACTCAGTCCTTTAAAGAGGACACTCCGTCGATCACGAATTACACGCCGCGCGTTTTGCGAAGCAGGGCTAAACATCGCGAAGAGCGGGGCGCATTCCGGGCATTGGCCAAAATCTTCCGGTACGCGCGCCGTCAATCAATCGCTGTTCAAAGCGATAGCCTTGCGATGCTGCGCCCGTTGACCGCCTCGCCTAACGCGGCGGCGAGACGCCGCCGAGCCAGCCGGCGGGGACGCCAGCGTTCCGTGGCATTTGCGCGAGGTAGAAGTCCGCGCTGAACACCGGAACGCTGGCGTCTCGCCGGCTGGCCCGCAGGCGTCCCGCCTGCGTTCTCGTCAAGCGGCAGTCAGGATCAATACCGACGACCACGGGACCGTGGACAACGACTCAGGGCATGTCCTGATGCAGCTAAGCTATTCTCGCAGCATGCCCGACGTCTTCCTTTCTCACAGTAGCAAGGACAAGGCGTTCGCCCTCCGTCTCTTCGAAGAGCTCCAACGAGAAGAAATTGCCGTCTGGCTCGATGAGGTCGAACTGCGGGTAGGTGACAGCCTCCAAGCGATCGAGCCTGCCATCCGTGAATCACGCTACTTGTTGGTCGTGGTCTCCAACGCGGCGATGGAGTCCGATTGGGTGCAGAAGGAGATCGAGCTTGGGCAGACCATCGGTGGAGTCCGTCTCCTTCCGGTGCTCATCGAGGATATCTCCCAACGCTGGGCAGGTGGCCTCGCCGAGTTGGCATTCGCAGACTTCCGCGTTCCGACCGACTACCGCAGGTCTTTGTCACGGCTCCTCAAGGCGATCACCGAGCACTCCAGTCCCTTCCTCAGCGCAAAAGCTGCTGCGCTGAAGGTCAAGACAGAGACCAACGTACAGGGTGAGCTATTCGGGCTCTCGCAGCAGGGCGTGGCGATGGTTTACAGTCTTGCAAACCGGCGCGACTGGCTCTTCGCCGATGCCAGGGACGGCGTTAGCCGGCTATGGATCGTGGAGCTTTACGATCGCTCGAGTCACGCAGTGCATCCGTTCGCGGTGATGCGCGGGGAGATCCACGACCTCCCTGTCGTCTACCCGTTGGATTCCGATCCCGTACCCGTAGACGATTCGATGATTGTGATGTCGTGCAGCCTCAACGAAATGCCCGGCATGTCGACCGAAGAGGTGCAGGCCATCCATGAGAGACAGCCAGCGCAATGGAAGCACGTCACGAAGCGATATATGCGCTTCCGGCCAGTCGTCATCACACGCTCCTTCGTCGACTCCGACGTCGCGGTAGCGCGCGCCCTCGAGAGCCCGGGCGCAAAACGTCAACTTGCAGGCGGGTCGGAGATCTTTACTCTGACAAAGCTCGAGTGCGACAAGCACCATGGCAATGCTGTTCTCTGGAAGGTCTCCTTTTTCGACGCTTCGCTCTCTGAGAGCGTGCTGACGGTAGGCGTCGACGCCGTCACAGGGGTAGTGAAATATCCGGCCATGCGCGCTGAAGTTCTCAACGCAGACTTCATGCGGGTGCGTATGGAGGAAAAAACCTTCGTCATCAATATTCTCAACCAGGTGCACGCGATTGATAGGCACGGGTGGGACATCGCCATGCCGGGCGACCCCGCTCCTTCACGGCCGACTGCGGCAGACGCGCTCCGACTCGCCACCGCCGCGCTCGGCGACGATGCAGACCGCTGGCAGTTCGCGTTTATCTCGAACACAGGTGTAATGGAAACAATCGTCAGCCCAAACATAACCGGAGCGGATCGTCTTATGCGTGTCGACGGTACGGCGGGACAGTGGGTCGTCGAGGTATGCAGCACGGCGTCAACGCCAATCACGGAGGGTACCAGGTCGGGTCACGAATACCAGTTCCAGCAAGTTCTCGTGACGCGCGAAGAGGGGGCCCGGATCGTCGAGCCAACGCACACCTACGTATTCACAGTGCCGCTTTCCCAATGTCCAATCCCGTCACGGTTTCTGCCGGCATACGAGAGTGCCCTCGATCTCGCTCTGCGCACGGTGTCGGTAGAGTTCGAGGCACTATCGGTCAGACACTCCCGCCGGCCCGACGGGCTGCTGTGGTATTTCCGCTTTTACGATACCGACAATATCGTGGACACTATCTGGATTTCCGGAGATGGATCGCGAGTCGTTGGCTGACTCTCGAGTCAACGTCCTTCGTTGGAGTTTCTGGTATCCTGATCGAAAAGGGGACTACCATGTCAAGTGATTCCACAGCTCTCGCCATCGCCAGCGACATTACCAGGAATCTTGCCTACCTCCTCATTCTTTCGGCTCTCGTCCTTATTGTTGTGGCCTTCTTCAAAGGAAACTGGACCTGGGCTATCTATACTGCGATCGCTGGCGTTGTCATGTTCATCATCGCCAAGGCGATCAGGTCTCAACTCGCATGAGCGCTATGAGTGACACAAGGCATCCTTTGGCCTGAGGCGGCGCGATCTCCGGCAGCCCGTATCGCTTCCTCACCTCGTTCGCGGCCATTTAGGACTTGTCAACGGTCGAACCTTTAGCTCCTTCGCTCTCAAACCTGTCCATGATCCTCATGATGCTCTCGTGAATGTCCCGATCCATCTCATCCTTGAATGCCTGATCCGTCCCCTTCAAATCCCCTCTCTCTTCCATCTCAGCGACAATCCGCTTTGACTGAAGACCCACGCGCTCCTCCTCTTACTGAACTCAGTTTATTCCACGAACGACGTCCCGCCTGCATTCTCGTACACTGAACCGACAGCTACTCTTTACATCTCAGCCAAATCCCAACATGGCCACGATCTTCCTCTCCTACGCCCGCATCGATCGCACGCTTGTCGCGCCGCTGAAAGAGGCTCTGGAGAAGCAGGGGCACGACGTCTGGATCGATCAGTCCGGGCTCCCGGAGGCGTCCGCATGGCGGGAAGAGATCCGCCAGGCCATCGTACGCCGCGACATATTTCTCATCGCCGTGTCGCAGGCGTCTGTTCGGTCCGTGGAGTGCATGAAGGAGCTCAAACATGCACTCGATCTCAACAAGCGGATCATCCCTGCCGTCATCGATGACGTGCAACCCTCGGCGGCGCCGCTTGATCTGGCGGACATCAACTGGATTCCCGCGGCGGCGCACGACCGCATCCAGAAGGCCATCGACACCGATCCCGTTCATCTTCAGCGGCATACACGCTTCCTCATCGCCGCCGAGGAATTCGAGCGTAACAAAGGCGGCGTTCTGCGCGGTGCCAATCTCGAAGAGGCGGAGCAATGGCTGGCTGACGCGGGAGCGAAAGAGCCGGCGCCCACCGAACAGCATCGCAGGCTGATCGCCGCCAGCGAACGCGCGCGGACGCGGCGCCGCATCTGGACCGCCGCCGGCACGGTCGTTTTCATCGCCGCGATCGTTACCCTCAGCATCGTGGCGCGGAAACGCGCAGCGAGCGAACGGACGACACTGGCCAACCGCCTGGCCGGCGAATCGCTGTCGCTATGGGACAAGAACCGCTTTGACGAATCGATGCTGTTAGCCGTCGCGGCGTACCAGGCTGCGCCGACCAGTAGCGCCGTCCGCGCACTGCTCAACGCGGCACAGTCGGAGCCGGAGCTCGAAACCGTACTGCACGGACATCGCTCGTACGCCGGCGCCGTGGCGTTCGATCCGCGCGGTGGACGATTGGTATCCGCCGGCGAAGATCATGTGCTCCACGTCTTCAATACCACCACGTGGAAACCGATCGCCACGATTCCCGCGGGCACCGCGAGCATCTCCCAGCTCGTGTTCGCCCCGGACGGCAGCTTCCTGCTCAGCGCCGGATGGGACAGCACGATCCGGCGCTGGGACCTGGCGGGCAGGAAGGAGCTCGGGCCACCGCTGCACGTGCAGCGAGGGATCATCGAGGCGCTGGCACTCCATCCCGGTAAGCGCTTCGTGGCCGCGGCGTACTCGAACGGCGCGCTCCTGTGGGATCTTGCTCAGACCCCACCGACGGCAACGGAACTGCCGGTGTCGTCTTCGAACCGCATCAATGGCGTGGCATTCAGTGGGGACGGCACGTCGCTTGCCGTCATCGACGCAACGAACACCATCTCGTGCTGGACCTTCACCGACGGCGTCCTGTCGCATCGAAGAGACAGCGGCGACCTCGGGGCGCACATCACCGCACTGGCATCGCACGGCGACGAATTCATCGCGGGATTGACGGACGGGACGATCGTCTGGTTGAGCGCTGACCAGCTCGTGGCAGGCCGCCGAGTCACGACGCCGGGGAAAACGATCATTCTCTCGCTCGCGCTCAGCAGCGACGGACGATGGCTGGCCGCGGGAAGCCGCGAGGTGGCAGTCTGGCGCGAGGATCACACCACGCCGGACATCGTCTTTCCCTCGCGCGATCGCGTCCTGGCGCTCGCCTTTCAGTCCGGCACCGCGCGGCTCGCAGCCTCCGGCATCGATCCGGCGATCTACGTGCTCGATCCCACCGTGCGCCAGCGCCTCGCGGAGGTCGTCCACCGCGTCCGCGCTTCGATCCATGACATCGCCTTCGCTCCCGACGGCAATTCCGTCATCGCCACTACCGACAACACGCAACTCCGCGTGCAGTTGCCGTCACGGGAGATCGCGCCGATTGCTTACGCACCGCCGGGAGACGATGTCACCACCGTTGCGGATGGTCCGGACGGGACACGCGTAACGGCGACCGGCAAGACAGGCATCACCGTCACACGCCACGGCACGAAGACGGATCTTCACGGCATCAAATTCTCCACCGTGATGAGCATCCTCTTCAGTCCTCGGGGAGATATTCTCGTCGCCGGCGACAACGGCGGCCTCGTCGCTGCCTGGGATATGAAGTCGCTTACATTCCTCCGCTCGTGGAAGGCACACGATACCGTGGCCTGGATGGCCTTCTCCCCAGACGGCAAACAACTCGCCGCCGTCGATGCAGGCACCGGCGTGATCACGCTCATCGATCCCTACGGCACGGCGGTGACGACGTTCGAAGGCGAATGCGACCGTGTCTTCTCCGCCGAGTACGTTCAGGATGGCACGAAGCTCGTCGCCGGCTGCCACGACGGTTCCCTCGAACTGCTCGACATAGCCACACACGAACGCCTCGGCGTCATCCCAGACAACGAAAAGCGCGACGATCCCGACTTCGTCAACGCCATGGCCCGCCATCCGCGTGACGACGTCTTCGCCACCGGCACGGAAGATGGACGGATCATGATCTGGCGCCTCGATCCTGCGTACTGGCTGCGCGCCGCGTGCCGCCGCGCCAATCGCGATCTGGACAGCTCCGTCGCCGGCTGGACCGGAGCACCGCTCCTCCCCTGCTCGCAGCTTCTTCTGAATGCCCCGCCGGACACCCGCCGTCCCGACGTCGAGCAGGATGAAGACGCCGTTCCGCGCATACCGCTGTCCATCGCACGCAAGTCGCGCGCACTCGAGTATGGACGTTTCACGGCACCCCAACGGGGCATACGCTCTAACTACTTATGGAGCGCTGGCGTCTCGCCGGCTGGCTGGGGCCGTCTCGGCGTCCGAAATCCAGCACCGCGTCGGAGACACACGGTTAGCTTGGGCTTTGACGACGGTGTAGCATCAGTCGCTCTGACTACTGGGATTCACGCGGCGGCGTGGTTCACCCTTACCAGCGGTATACTTGGTAAGGAGGCTAGGTATGCCCACATCCACCATCACCAGCAAAGGACAGACGACCGTGCCGAAAGAAGTACGTGACGCGCTCGACCTCGGGCCGGGCGATAGCCTGTCGTGGGAGGTACGCGGCGGGAAAGTCGCGATCACGACGGATCGGCCAGCGTTGTTCCGTTGGGAAGGCGTTTTCAAGGAAGGTCCGAGCGATGCCGTCCGGGCCGTTGCGGAAGCTCGAAAGCGAAGAGGACGCGTCTGAGATGCGAAAAGTCGTCGTGGATGCAAACGTCCTTGTGTCGTTTTTCGTCGAGCGAGACGAGAAGCAACGATCGGCCGCGAAGGAGTTGTTGCTGAAAGCCGTAAACGGCGAGCTCGAGCTGATCGTGCCGCAGTTCGTCGTCTTCGAAATCATGTACGTCTTTCAGAGCGCCTATCGAGCCACTGGCGAGCGCCTGGCCACGATGATTCGCGATGTGATTACGCTTCCCGGCGCCCCGGGTGACCGACGACTGTCCATGGAAGCGGGTGATGGAGGCGTGGCCGAATCCGTTCCCCTCGATGGCCGATGCCGCGATCGTCGCCGTCGCCGCGACGAACCGATACGACGCCGTTGCCACGTTCGACCAGAAACTCGCGAAACGACTGAAGGATTTCAACGTCGCGGCGTACTGGTGAGCGGCGAAGGCTCAGCGGCCACGTGAGCGAAGGACGCACCTGCGCGGATTCGGACAAAGGCATCGGTAGTCATGAGCATCGCGGCCTCCGAAAGCCAGTTTCGGACGAACCGCACGTAATTCACACGCTGTGAACCGTTGCTCTCTAAACCCTTGCGAGGATTGAAGAAAGGGTGGAGCGGGCAACCGGACTCGTACATTTTCCAGATTGAGCTGTCTGTAACTTGCTGAAACTAAATGACGCTATAACTCCTCAAATTCCTCAATTTCGCCGGCTAAGTACATATCAGGTACACGAGCCGCAGAGAAACTCGACCCGTACATGAACGGATTCACGCGATCGCCCTGTTCGGTGGCCATCTCAATCGATCCACCAGCTGATGAGCATTCTGCTTCCCGCAGAGATCGCCGCCCCTAACCGTCGTGATACATCGCGAGGCAGTCGTTGGTAGCTGGTCAAACGCGGGACGCCTTAACGACTCAGACCGGTGAGTTGCGCTTAGGCAATCTCTGGATACCAATGCCTCGAACGGTAGCAGCTATACGCCTCTGGGCTCTGCAATCGCGGCAAATGAAGAGCTGCCCCTCGGCAAAATTCACCCTTTTCGAGCAGAGAGTTGAACGCCGTCTTCTCCTCGCCGCTCGATTTGTTCCAGAGCAGATGATCAGCGCAGAGCTGAATGAAGAAGGAAAACACATCCATCTGGGCGGTCGGCACGCGCACGTTACGAAGCAGGCCATGGACGGAATCGACGAGAGGTAAGTCGACCGCATATTGTTCTTCGACTATTTCAGCAAGTTCCTGGTAGCTACGCATCTGACCGTGGAAGGCTGGGTGGCCCAACTCGCTGAGAGCGAAGTCGTAGTGGGCACCGAAAACGTGGTTGAGAGCAGTGGCTGTACGTCGAAAGTACGCGACTTTTGTTCCGAAGTCGTGTGTCGCCAGCGTTTTTCGATCGACATACTCCGTTCGATCGAACGAAATGCGACCCTGAACGACGACGAATAGATCGAGATTGGGAGCATCGGCGCGCTCTGGCACATTGAAGGCGATCGGGCAGAAAGTAAAGGCGACGACGCCGGGGAGTGCCGAATCGGCTGGCTGAAAGACTGCTCGACCGTCGCGTGGCTTGACGTCTGCAGCCGGGCGCAATCTCTCGAGTTGCTGGAGAAAGTGGTCCCATTGTTCGATGAGACGCTTGAGCATTCCGATGCTTTCACGATCGACCATTGGTGCTGTTCCCATCCGAGTTTATAGGCCTAGCAGCGGCGACCATTCCTCGAAGAAATCGCGTTCGATTCGACAGATTTTGGCACCTGGTGGAAGCCAGCTATTCGACCCGACCGAGCAGTCGGCGCGCTCACAAACGGTTCGGTCAGTAAACGGGCAGAGAAAACCTCCGTTCCTGCCCTGACAACGTTCGCGGCACGTATGACGAGTGAGAGCGCGCCCGAGAACCATTTCCAGAACCATCCGATGAAATTCACCGGAGGTCTCGTATGCCTGATCAGGAGGCATTAAGTTGCCAAGCTCCTCGATGACGGCGTCTACGCCGGTGAGCCAAAAATACTGTCCCAGACCACTGAATGGACCAGAGTAGCTGTGAGGGCTGAACAGCTTTACGATGTCGGCAGCGTCTGCCTCATCACTGGCGACATATGCCTTCAATGCACGCATGGACAGGATGGGACCGGGAAAGCGAAGTACGTTCAAAAGCAGATGGCCGGCCACGTAAGCGAGGAGCGATTGCTTTTCCTGAGCCGAAGGATTGTCATTCTCTACTTTGCGCATGAGCGCACCGCTGGCAGAACCGAGACGAACGGCGTAAAGAGCGATTTGGCTTTCGACCTCCGGCCGATCGACCAGAGCAGCAAGGACTGCGGACGGACTACGGGTGGTCGAGAGGTCTGCCTTCGTGGCCAATGCATCACCGATGTCACGGAAACCATTGAAGATTGCCGCGACATACACAGCGGCCTCGTTGAGGTCGGACGGAATACGCAACTCAAACAACTCAGGTGCCTTCGGGAGAACGCCGATATTTCGCGAATAGTCTCCGACGGGAACGGCAAGCTGCTGGCACCAAGCCACTACGCTCGCACCAAACAAGCCTAACTGACCCTGCGATGTCAGATCGGAGTCAGTTACGACAAGCGTCGTCTCTTCATCAATCTTGGAGCGGAAAACTTTTTCAGGTTCATGGTCAGCTTGCGTCGGAACCCAGGTTCGGATGTCAACCGTAGTAGCAGGAAGAATGGCGGCTAAGGCAGCCGCTAGGTCGTCAACCGCGGACTGCTTGTCATCGATGAGCAAAATCGATCGCATGGCTATTGCTCCGCTAAAGGTAACCGAAGGTGAAAGCAAGTGGAAAAGCCGGGCGGCGGATCGGTGAGTTCGATGCGGCCGCCATAACTCTCTGCGCCACGTTTGACCAGTGCCAATCCGAGGCCCATCCCTGAACCGAGCGGATCGCGGTTCGATGTTGCCGATGTCGTGGTGAACAGTGGATCAAAGATTCGGGTTCGGAGAACTTCCGGCACACCAACGCCTGTGTCCGAGACTTCGAGATGATGCCAACCTTGTTCATTCCAAGCGCGAAACGCGATCCGCCGCTCGCTGCGGCCGGCCTTGGCAGTGATCGCTTTGAGGGCGTTCGTATAAAGGTTCAAAGCGATGCCGCTATACAACGACAAGGGTACCAACGGCGCCATGAGGTCGCTGTCGATCTCAAGATCGATGTCGATGCCACGATCCGTAGCATACTTGCCAAATATGCGAGTGACCTGTTGAATCCTCGGACGAGCCTTGTAGGATTGTGACGGACGCGTGCTGGCGCCCTGAATGTAGGCTTGCGCATATGAAGCAAACTCGCGAAGAGTCGCTACGTGCTGACCAATCTGGTTGGCGGAAAGGTCGAAGCTGGGGTCCTTCTTGGCAAGTTCGAGCAGGCGACGCTGGCTGGTTTGGAGTTCGGCCAGGGCGGCGCCGAACTCGTGCGTCATAAAGCCGGCGACGATGCCGAGAAGACTCATGATCTCGAGCGTAGCTTCACGTTCTCGCGTTTGTTCTTCGTGCTTCTCAGCGAGAGCCTGAGCCTCCGCAAGTTGCTTGACGATCCGATTCTTGTCTGCGGCCTTGATCTCGGGGTTCGCTTCGATTTCGCGAATGGCAGCGCGGGTCTCGGAACGAAGCTGCCGAAGGGCAAGCATGCGCTCGTCGCGCTCTTGCTCCTGTTGCAGTTCTCGATCGCAATAGGCGATGGCTTCCACGGCCCCCCTGATGATGTCGCGGAGCTGCCGAAATGCCGCGTTATCGATGAAGCCTTCCCTGTCAGCGGCGGCGACTAAACTGACATCTTCGCGGCGCTCATCGAGAGATTTTTGACCAACTACCTGCACGACTCCAACGAGCTGCTTAGGATACGGCAGACGGAGCATGTAGTTTAACTTGGTCGACGCGCGCGTTGGCTCATCCATCGCGAAGTGTTTTTTTGCTAGCGAGGACTTGGGGTCTCGCTCCCGGCGTGCGGTATCTGCAGCTAACGAAAGCCAATCGTCACCGCCCGTCCCGTATGGGAGGACACGGAAAGCCCTGTCAAATACCGCGACGCCGCCGTGCTTTTTCAACCAGGCTCCCGCCCGGCGACCATCAACGGGCAGGCCAGCGAAGGTTCCTTTGCGCTGCGGAAAGAAGCGAATGTCGCCGTATACAGGACCCATCGCGTTGACGAGACGGTCGTTTATCTTGAATGTGGGTGCCTTCGAAGAGCGGCGAAAGACACTAAGGTTTAGGCGGTCATTGTCAACTGTCAGAACGACGCGAAAGACGGCGTTGTTGAGAATGGCTCGTGCGACATCAGTATCCTCCAGAGTGTCGGGCGGAGGGTCGATGTTGAGCGAAAAGCCCTGGTCGGGTTGGTTCTTGGGTTTTCGACCTCGCTTGTTGATACGTTCAAACGGCGCGTCTCTCAGGAGAGTGCGGTACGGCGAAACAACCGAAATCGTAGCAGTCCGGACGGCATCTAGGTCGATCTTTGAAAGCGCGGGGGCTCTGAGTTCAGTGATCCGAAGCGTGGTGCCGAGAGTGTCGCGCGAAGAAGCGCGACGCAGAATGTACGGTACGGTTACTTGTCCTAAGTCTGCAGTGTGATCAAACTGGGGCCAGTCAAAGGTTGCAGTTAGTACCGTGCGTAGCTTGAGACGGTTATCGGTTGCGACGGTTCGGAGGCTTAGCTTAGTCCCGAGAAATCGAACTGCGAAGCGGCCGATGCCTTTCTCGCCGGTGATCACGCGGGAGTAGAGTCGACTCCTACGCTCGTTCTCTTTCGCGCTTGTGCCGATCCGCATCCAGCCATTTTTGAATTCGTCGAACGTCATGCCGTGGCCGTCATCGACGACCTCTATGTAGCCGGGCGGCTGGTGCGTAACGTCGCAGGTTTTCGCATCTGCGTCATAGGCGTTCTTGATGAGCTCAACGAGGGCAACTTCTGGTTGCTTCACGAGCCTTTCACCGAGTTCGCGGATGATTCTGCCCTCGACGCTAAACGTGAGTGTGCCCTTGTCAAGCAGTTCGTCATCGATCACCTCAACCGTCATCGGATTGCCTTTCGCTTGGCCCGATTAAGGAAGCTGATGACGACGGTATGAAGCTGCGCTGGCTCGAGCTTCCGAAGGCCATTTGAATGTGAAACGACGCGACGGGACAGGTCAAGAGAACGAAGGTGTTTGGCGAACTCGACGCTGCGTGCGTTCGACAGGCCGTAGACGCCGAAGACAGCGCCGACTGCGACGGCCCCGATAGCGTTCACGACGCCTTTGGGACTGAAGGCGCGGAAGCCCGACGCTACGATGGTGGAGGGAGGTTGAGGCATGGTGAACTTCCACCATTCGTCGCGCTGAAGACAGGTGGCGGTGGCATGCTGTGCTTCGGGGACGCGCTTGAGATATTCGGATAGTCGGCTGGAAGGTGATATGTCAGTTCGAATCAGCCAGCACTTCATCCCTTCGTCGCGAAATGCCTTGCGGAAGAGTGTCTCGGTCAAGGTGAGCGCCTCGATTGGAACTGATCGGAGCGACGTGATGCAAGCAACGACGTCACTTCCGATTTGAAGCCCGAGCCGGGCACGCTCTCCTTCGGTTAGCGTTAAGACCTGCTGGGTGCCGGGACTCAAACCTCGTCGAACAAAGACATCCGAATCCTTTGTCGCTTTCCTTTTGGCATAAATAATCACGCCGGCGTTGGCGCCACTCGGAGACGCGAGCGAACGATAGGTACCGTCGTGATTTTCTTCGAAGTACTCCCACTTCCCCGATGCGTTGCGTTTGTCGATAATCGTTATCGAAGAGGTTGTGAGCACACCCTGAAATGTTTCATCTCGGAGACGGTACGTCGCAACATTCCAGCGGTTCTTCTTGACGTAGTCTCGTAGCGCACGCGCTGATGGTCGCGATACCCACTCGAACGGAATGACGAGGGCGACGAGACCATCGTGCTTGGCGCTGGCCAAGGAGAGCAACGCGAAATACTGCCACGCGTTGGCAAGGCCGGAGATCGCTACGCCAGTGCGCTCCCGGATCACAGCGGCGGCGCGCTGCCTCCACCCTTCTGGAAGATCTTGATTTCTCACGTAGGGCGGGTTGCCGATACAGACATCGGCATCGTCGATGATGTCTGCGAACGCGCATTGGTTGACTAAGGAGGCGTTGCCGGGCAGCCTAGAACGCTTGGTGCGGTCAAAGTCGATCTCGTAGCCGACGTAGGTTTCATATTTGCCGATGGCAGCGAATCGCCCGTCCCCGGCGCCGAAGTCGACCACTTTAAGAACGTGCTTTCGACGCTCAGCGATGTGGCGCCATACCGCCGCAACGACATCAGCCGGGGTATCGACCTGACAGCGGTCCAGATAGAGAGTGACGGCCTCGTATGGTCCCCACTTCTCGGTGAGCTCTCTCAGGACGCTACTCACTGCTCGCAACTCTCCTTGGTGCGTCTGGTTTCCTTCGTCGGAGGGCGCCGACGCGAATCCCTGCAGGCATGCCACGGCGTGACGGCGCGACGATGATGTCGACGTGCTGATCGAGGGCTGCGAGGGCTTGCAGCAGTCGTTCGAGGGAGATGCCGGAAAGCTTCAGGTTCCGAATGGCGGAAACCTTGGGCTGCGGCATACCTAACATCTCGCCGGCCTCGGTCTGGCTCAGGCCGCGAGCATCGATCAGCTGGTTGAGTTTTGACGCAATGGCGGTTCTAACGGAGCGCCCGTCGGCAGACGCCTCCAACGTGTACGAGAGGACGTCGCCGGTTCGCGGTACCCGGTGAGTAGTCATCGGTCGCTGCCCTCCCGCTAGATGCTGTGTGTAGTATCGCACCATCATATCCGTTCAGGTATAACGAGGCAAGCGGCAAGGCGCTGGAATCGTGGATGCGATAGCGAAGCGCATAGGCGTATCGCACCTCGTAAGGGCACGGGCCCTGTGCCTTCAGGGCTGACGGGAGCAGCTTTCCCTACCCTTCCTGAGAAAGATTCACCCACTCCCGGCTACCTCAGCCGGCAGAAGAACGCTTGCGTTCGGCGCTCGGTCACCCCCTCGACTTCTCTCGGCGACCGTTGCGGAGCGCTGCTTCCAGTGATTCGCTCCCATAGCATAGCAATTCCCGCGCTCGCGTCACTCTCATCTTTGAATTTCAAATCAAACTTTAACGGAGGCGCATGCCATGTCCGAACCCGTTGTCCACTCCCACTGGCACCAGTCCATCTCCGGGCTCTCCATCACTCCCACCGAGTTCTACGAAGCCGTCGCGCAGGCGATTGATGCGAAGAACATCCCCGACTTGAAGATCGAAGGGAAGTACTACGCCGAGGGCATGATTGGCTCGGCCCAGCTTCTAACCTCCGGGCGAAGCGCAGTACTACTTCGACATCTGCGGCGCGCCCTTCGCGGACGGTTCCTTCGTCTCCTGGTGGCTCGCCGACGATGCCGGCTGCACGCGCGGCTGCCTCATGACCCTCCCGACCATCGGCTGGCTGCTCTCGGTCCTCATCTACCGGGAGACCTACTACAAGGTGGACACACGACTCATGTTCCAGGACGCGATTCACTCGGCCGTGCTCTCCGTGGTCGACGCCTTCACGACCGCGAAGGGCCTGCGCGCCTTGACGGGTGCATGGGGGCCACACCTTCGATCTTCGGTGGATAGTGGCTGCAAATAATTTCGATACGCCGGCATCCAGCGGAAGAGACGTCTCTAAGTTGAAGGTAAGTAGCTATTTACGGGTCGTCGAAAAGCGAGGGTGTGACCCCAATGAACGAGGCTACCAATGAACGAGGCTATCATAGACGGCGAGCAGGCTGCCGTGGCTTGCCTGGAAGGCTTCGGCCTGGGCTGCGAACCTCCTGGTGCGGAAGCTCCGTACTACGGCAAGCGCGCTGGTGGAGAGCGCGTACCGCGTTCTTGGGCTGTTCGTTGCGAGGTCGTCGGAGTCCAGGTTGCGGTCGACGACACGCGCCTGTTCGAACTGGTGGATGGCCTGACGTCGGAGGGTTTCCCGGGTGTTCTCCTTGTACGGTTCCTTTTCTGCCGGGACGCGGTACTCCTTGTTCGTGAAGGCGATCGATCATGTCGTGGATGCGCAGGGGGCGTTGTTCTGCGCCGGACCATGGTGTGGACTCGCGGATGTTTGCGAGCGCGAGGAGCGTGTACGCGGCGACGTCGTTTTGCTGTTTGGGTGGCAGTCCGAGCGCCTTCAGAATCTGTTTCGCTTCGTCAAGTCTCGCCATTCGCCGTCCCCGCCAAGTCTTCGATGAGATCCGCCGGGACATGTAGCGCTTCGGCGACTGCGCGGTCAAGTTGCCCGGTGCCCTGGCGCTCGATCAGCCTGCCGATATCCCTGATACTTGCGGCCGGCGGCAGGGGGAGATTGCGCAGTTCCACGGCGCTCACTTGCGTGTTGCCGTTCGAGATGCGGAAGAACCGGTCAATAAGTGCGCCGTTCAGGAGCGCGGCTAACCCCAGTGCCTCGATGTGCGTCAGGGTCGCCTTTGCGCGATGGATGTAGTTCAGGTGGTTCTCAAGGCCGATCATGCTTCCGGGCAGTTGTCCGGCGAAGAGCGGCGCGGCGACGATGCGCCGGTGTTCTTCCTTCGCGCTGAATCGTCGCATCACCACGTAGGTGGCATTCGGGAGCAGAAGGTACTTGGAATCCGTGCAGTCGGCGATGTACTGCCGTTTGTGCGAGGTGTCGATGGGCCAGCGAACGTCCATACTTCGCACGTGCTGCAGCCACAGGAGCGGCACTTCGTTCCTCCCGTTTGGCGTCTCGTGGAGGAATTCGACCGCTCGGAACGCGACCACCGGGCCGGTCGAGACTTTCAGGCCGAGCGTTTGGAGGGTTTCTGGCCACGACCGAACGAGCGAGACGACACGGTCGTCAACGCCGTTGGTCGGAATGTGCACGGCGAGATCGCGCGAACGCAAGTCAACAACATCCCGCAGCGGCACGCTACGGCTGGTCCGCTGACCGAGATCGCGAATGCCTGCGCTGCCGGTGATCGTCACCATGGACTCCAGGCGCGTTCGTCGAGCGCTCATGATGACGTTTTCCTGGAGGACCTCGTCTTTGCGGAAGGCGTCGGTGCGAGATCCGAACAGGTGGATCGTTTCCGGAAGCACGGTCGCGAAGAGCACTTCGCGGAAGCGGCGGAAGTACTCGCCCGTCGTGAAGCTTCGGGGCGTGATGGTCACCATCACGCCGTTCTCCCGGAGCAGGCTTGCCATGATGGCCATGAAGATCGCGTAGATGTTCGGCTGGCCATGCACGATGTGAGATGCCGCTCTCGCGCGACGATCATCCTTCGACAGCTTGAAATAAGGCGGGTTCGCGATCGCGATGTCGTAGGGCTCTCGGGGTTCGTTGAAGAACGACGGCGTGAGGAACGAGGCGTTCTCCAAGACGAAGTCCTCTTGATGTACGGTGAAGGTGCAGGTGACGCCGTGCTCCGCAAGCCACGCTGCCGTGTGTGTCAGGACCTGCTCGCTGAGCGCCGCGAGTCTCGGGTGGAGTTCATGGACGTCGATATGGACGGTCTTCGTTTGGCCGGCCAGTCGTTCGCAAATGGCGGCGGTGAGGATCGCCGTTCCGGCACCGGGCTCGAGGATTCGGACATTCGTCCCCGTCGGCATGGCGAGTTCTGCCATGAATGTGGAAACTTCAAGAGGCGTGAAGAACTGTCCCAGCTCGCGTCGCTCGTCCATCGATGCGTTCGCGCAGTACTCGTTGAACAGACGCCAAGCCACCGCGGACGGAACTTCCCGCGCCATCGCGTCATGCTGTCTCCTCGCCGCCGAAACTGTCACCAACCTGCCTCCTTCATCCGATGGTACCTCGGCGCCTGCCGAAGATCGAGAAGCCTCTCCCAGACGGGGCATCAGCGTCGTAACGCACACCGTTTCTCCCACCTTCTGCTCGACTGCCACTCGCCTCTGTTGCCCGGGCGTATTCGTCAATCTCTTGGGGCATCACCCGGCATCCAGCGCCGGCTCTAGACGGTCGAGTAGCGGGAGTCCCTCCCATCGTTATCTTCACGGGGTAGAGTCCGCATCACGGCACCTTTCTGGCCTAGACTTTGATGTATCGTGGGGAGGGCACTCGGTGAGGTCGGGGAAGGACTGGAGCGGCTCCGAGCCGCGAGCTGCCTCCTCGACAGTTGCGGCAACGTGAGCGATCTGATCCGCGAAAGCGAGAGCGCGCTCCGTAACGATCCTGATCTTCAGAACGACGTCGACCGCGCGCTGACAATTCTCGCTGTGGCTTGATCTTGCCAATTTCAGAAACTCCACAATGACTCCCATAGGTTACTATCTGCCAAGAGAACGTTGCTATTTCTCTGCAATTGCAGACAGACCTTCCGCTCGTTCGACGCTCTGCCAAGAGGAGATCGCTCGGCGCATCCGATCTGTCTGTAGCGTCAGCACATGGTGCGAAAGGCCAACAGCCGGCAGGATCATCGGGAGGAAGCTATGGCGCTCGCCAAGGCCATTCACTCCGCGATCAATGCCTATAACCGGCGTTCTCCGCATGCGCCGTTCGCGATCGACGACGCGACATCGCGTGTCCTCGAGAACGATCCCGACTATCACCCCCCTCGGAAACGCGTCGTGGGGAAGAAGCGTGATCCGACGTTGAATCCAGGAGTCTTCACGATTGCTCCGATCGCGCGCCGGCTCGAGACGACCATCGGTGCGCTGCTGGGCGAGCGCGGATTCGAAATCACCAAGAGCGACCTTCTGAGCTTCCGCTGGATCACTGACTTCCTTGGCATGCGATTTCTCATCGACACCGCGGTCCCCGTCGCGGTTCCGGACGAAGGAGCGTTCGTCGAGAGGGATTTCTCTCTTCCTCGCACACTCACGACGACGAAAATGCAGCAGAAAGGCGAGCTTGCCGCGGGACCCACACCAGTCGAAAGTGACTTCGAAGTCACGGAAGCCGCGATCGTCGGTGAGCTAAAGTCCGCGTCGCTGTTCGCGGCGCTCGTGAAGGGCCGCTCCATGGCCGAGCGCATCCGCGATGGCGATACCATCGTGATCGACGTTGCACAACGCTCGCCGAAGCAGCACGAGCCGGTCGCGGTCTACATTGAGAACGAGGGTGGCGTGCTGGGCTACTGGCGCGTGGAGGCTGGTGCGCATTATCTCGACAAGCACAACGCCGAGTATCAGTCCGTGAAGCTCGGCCATCCCTCAGAATGGCATGTGGTCGGCGTGATCACCCTCGTGCAATCGCCATTGCGGCGACAGGACAGGCCAACAGTTCGCCGTCTTTGACAACGTAACGGACGATGCCTGATGCAACGGCGGAGCAACGTAAGCATCGCCATTTCGGACGAACCACACGTAATCCACACGCCGGTGAACCACTGCTTTCTAAACTATTGCAGGAATTGAAGAAAGATTGGAGCGGGCAACCGGACTCGAACCGGCGACATCGACCTTGGCAAGGTCGCACTCTACCAACTGAGTTATGCCCGCGAATGACGACGGCGAAGGGTAGTCAGCGATGGGGATGCTGTCAAGCTCGCGCTGGTGTCTGGCCCGCTAACGGTAGGGCCTTCATCCCTATTCCTACGGGCGTTCGACGCGGATGCCGTAGGCGTGGAGCTTTCGGTAGAGGTTGGAACGTTCGACGCCGAGGGCTTCGGCGGTGCGGCTTACGTTGCCGGCGAGCTCGCGGAGGCGGGAGAGGATGTATTGCTTCTCGAATTCGTCGCGGGCTTCTTTCAGCGTAAGTCTGGCGTCGATCTGGGCAGTCGGTGCGATGGCGGCACCGAGTTGCACGTCCTCCGGCTCGATGACCTCGCCCTTCATCAGGATGGCCATCCTCTCGATGACGTTGCGCAGTTCGCGCACGTTGCCGGGCCAGTGATAAGCGCGAAGCTTCGACGCTGCTCCCGACGAGAGGCGCTTCATAGGCCGGCTGCTCTCGGCGGCGAAACGCCGCAGGAAGTGTTCGGCGAGGAGGGTGACGTCGTTGCCGCGGGCACGCAGCGGCGGGACCTCGATCGGGACGACGTTGAGGCGGTAGTAGAGATCGCTGCGGAAGCTGCCGCCGGCGATCTCGGTCTCCAGGCTCTTGTTCGTGGCGGCGATGACGCGCACATCGACGCTGATGGTCTGCTGCCCGCCGACCTTCTGGAACGTCTGCTCCTGGAGCACGCGCAGCACTTTGGCCTGCGTCTTGAGGCTCATGTCACCGATCTCGTCGAGAAAGAGCGTGCCTCCGTCGGCCAGCTCGAATTTGCCTTTGCGGTCGTCGATCGCGCCGGTGAACGCTCCCTTGCGATGTCCGAACAGCTCCGACTCGATGAGCTCCTCGGGGATGGCGGCGCAGTTGACGTCGATGAAGGGATTCTCGGCACGCTGGGAGAGCCGGTGCAGCGTTCGGGCGACGATCTCTTTCCCGCTGCCGTTCTCGCCGGTGATGAGGACGCGGCTGTTCGACGGCGCGGCGGAGCGGATCTGCTCGTCGAGCTTCTGCATGGCGTCGCTCTCGCCGATCAGCAGCTCTTCGAGCGTGAAGTGGCGATGGAGGTCGCGCACTTGTTCTCTCAACTTGCGGTCGGCCAGCGCGTGGTTCACGGTCAGCAGGACGCGCTCGAGCGAGAGCGGCTTCTCGAGGAAGTCGTATGCGCCGAGGCGCGTGGCACGGACGGCGGAGTCGATGTTGCCGTGGCCGGAGATGACGATGACCGGAGGCGCGCCCGCGGTTTTGAGACGTTCCAGCACGGCCATTCCGTCGATGCCGGGCAGCCAGAGATCGAGGAAGACGAGGTCGTACTCCTCGCGCGCAAACTGAGCGATGGCTGCCTCTCCGGAATCGCAGAGCGCCGGCTGATGCCCTTCGTCACGCAGGATGTGCCCGAGCGTCTCGCGGATCGCAGCTTCGTCGTCGATGATCAGGATTTTCGCCATTTGCTATTGACCAGGGCTCGCGGCAACGGCCTTAACTCTATCCCCTCACCCGCACTACGCTTCGCTCCGTGTCTCCAGTCTCCCCACTTCGTGGGGAGACTCGAGTTTGGACGTTTCTCGGCACCCCAACGGGGTGCGTGAGGGTAGAGAAGATGGAGTGACCCGCTCGCTAATGTACCTTTCGTGGGTTAAGCCGGGAAGGCACAGAGCCACATACAGGAGGAACGGGTCATGAAGATTATGCATTGGGTAGGTATCGATGATCACGCGGACAAGTGGACGATCGCGCATTTCGTGGGAGACGAACAGAAGGCGGGGAGAGAGTTCGAGCTCATTCCCGACAGCAAGGGGTACCGGAGTCTGTTGTCCTTTCTGAAGGGACTCAAAGGCGAGGTACGGATCGTGTACGAGGCTGGTCCGTGCGGGTTCGAGCTGTTCCGTCGGCTGAGCGAGGCTGGACTGAACTGCCAGGTGGCGGCACCGGCACTCACGCCACGGAAGCCCGGCGAGAAGGTCAAGACGAATCGGCGTGATGCGGCGAAGCTGGCGCGGTATCTTCGGTCGGACGCGCTGACGTTGATGGCGGTGCCCGACGCCGAGCAGGAGTCGCTGCGCGATCTGATCCGCGCGCGACAATCGGTGCAGAAGGACGTTGGGCGGCTGCGCAAGCAGATCATTCATCTGTTACTCCGCTACGGACACCGATTCCGGGACGGAGAGGCATGGACGCAGCGGTTCTGGGTTTGGCTGAAAGGAATCAAACTCACTGGTTCGTACAGCAGCTTCGTTCTGACCGACAAGATGGTGGAGCTCGAGCACCGGATCGAACAACTGAAACGATACGACAGCGAGATCGAGAGCGCTTCGGCCAAGGCTGAATACCAACCGTATGTCGCCGCTCTGAAGACGCTACGCGGGGTCGAGACACTCTCGGCAATGACGCTGCTGTCCGAACTGGGGGACCTACGTCGCTTCGCGACCGCGCCGCAGTTGATGGCGGCTGTCGGTCTGGTTCCGGCTGAATCCAGCACCGGCGACAAGACCAACCGGTTCGGCATCACCAAAACGGGGAATGCACACGTGCGCCACATCGCTGTTCAAGCGGCCTGGCAATACCAGCGTTCACCGAGGGCAGGGGCCAAGGTCAAGGGCCGGCGAAAGGGTCAGCCGCCCGAGGTCGTGGCGATTGCCGAGAAGTGCGAGTCGCGGTTGAATCGTCGGTTCAACAGGCTGACCAGCCGGCACAAAAAGTCCACCGTCGCAGTGGTGGCCGTTGCCCGAGAGCTGATCGGCTTCATCTGGGCCATCGGCCAGATCGTACATCCATGAGTCGTCTGTGCAGCCGTGACGCCGGCCGAGGGCTCCGGCAATGAAAGGAGAACCCTCGACACCGGCTATTCCTGACACGACAACACCCGTGACTCACGCAAAGTAGAGCGAGGCAGCTCCCGACGGATCCTGCTCATGTGGACAAACCCACGTATATCAGTGTGATCAATCGTCGCTGCTTTACCCTCGGTCGTCGTCACGGCTGCAAGGAGAAACGAAAAACAAAGTCAAAAGCTCAGCAAGGGAAACAGCAACGTCAAAGGCATCACGAGCGGCGTGACTTGACAAGGTCACTCCATATCAGCCGGTGGCCACGCCGGAGGCGTTGCCACCGGTTCGGTTATGCGAGGAAGGCACCCCGGCAGGGGTGCGTGAAGTCAGGCAGGATCGATCGCGTAGAACGATGTCGAATTCGACGGTTCACGCACCCCTGCCGGGGTGCC
>JBBRNB010000034.1:0-58909 GCA_038230535.1 Thermoanaerobaculia bacterium | reverse complement strand
TTATGCGTCCACTTGAACGTCCGATATGCTTACTGAGCTCGCCGCTGCGCGTCACGAGGTGTTCGGTGACTCCGGGCCCATGATGGGCGATTCTTCGCGCGCGTTCCGCGACTCATAGCGAATGATCCCGCGACGCTTCGCTTGGTGCGTGGCCACTCTCCTCGAGAGATCCGCTGCTCTGCGCATGGTGTTCGGTGACACTTCGCGATCGATCCCCGGCTATTCGCGAGGAGCCCGGCGACACTCCCCGAGCTATACGGCGACTCATCCCGAGGTATTCGCTGACTCTGTGCGATTGATCGGCGACTCCTCGCGAGTAGCACGATGACTCTTCACGACGTATCCGATGACGCATCGCGAAGTATTCGCTGACACTTCGATCACAGTTCGAAGACTCTTCGCGAAGTGACCGCGGATCCTCGCGGAGTGTTCGACCGCTCTTCGCCAAGGGTTGCGGGATACTTCGCGAAGTGTCCGGCCGCTGTTCGTTCAGTACCACTCGGCGCTTCACGAGGTATTGGCGACGCTTCGCGAAGTGCCGGGCTGCTCTCCGACCAGTGTCCACGGATACTTCGCGAAGTGCTCGGCCGCTGTTCGTGCAGTACCACTCGGTCTTCACGAGGTATTGGCGACGCTTCGCGAAGTGTCGGGCTGCTCACCGACCAGTGTCCACGGATACTTCGCGAAGTGTCGGTCTCATATTCGCGAAGCTTCGCGCACTACTCGACGAGTGTCGCCTGATGGTGCGCGGAGCACGCTGCACTCAATTGCAAGAATCGCCGGATACTCGCGAAGTGTCCGGCTGTCGTCTGAGTGCGGCGAGCGAGAATACAGCAGGACAAAGTTTCCTGCGCGACTCTCAGTTACACCTTCATCCAGCGCGGCGCACACGAACCTTCGTGCCGCTCAGGACGACGAAGCAGCCTGCCCACGATTCGACATCCTCGCGTTGGAACAACTCGCGGATCTTGTCGATGAGAGCCCTGCGGCCGGCTCCTTTCAAACGCACCAGAACGAATCCTGCATGCTGCCCGGGCGTGAACATCCGCGCATCGGCAAAGCCGATATCCTGCGTAATCAGAATGCGTTGCCCGGCCTGAGCTGCCGCCCATACTTCTTCGTCGGGCCGCCCCGAAAGACCGTCGGCGTGAACATCCTCGACGTCGTGGCCGAGCGCACGAAGCTCAGCGACCAATTCGGCCGGAAGGTTTTCGTGGAGTTTGATCCGCATTCAGATGGCCGGAACACCCGGCACCGGCAAATCTTCCTCTGCGGACGTAGCAGCGAACGCAATGACAGCCCTCAGGTCCTCCCCGGTCAACACCGGAAAACTTCCGAGTATCTCCTCCGCTGAACTACCTTCGGCAAAACTGGCCAGGAGTGTTCTGAGCAAGACTCGCGTCCCGCGGATCACCGGCTCGCCACCGCAGATCTGAGGGTCTCGAACGATGCGGTCGTGGTAATTCATGGGCACCTTGACGATTGTATCAACTATTTAGCTCGTTATTGATGTTTACGCCAAACTCATACGGCTTCGCTGTCAAAGCAAGGAACTTATATGAGTCATGATACCGCGCGGGCGGTATGCAGGACGAAGATCTAGGGGATCGGCTCAGACTGGCCATCAAGGCGAGCGGAAAGTCGCGCGCCGAAATCGCAGAGGAGGCAGAGACCACCGAGGAGACGCTCAGCCGGATTGTGAACGGCCGCGTCGTCAACGTGAGCCGCGATCTCCTCGAGCGCATCGCCAGCGCCGCCGGAACGACGGCCGCGTATCTTCTCGGCGGGACCTCGCCGCTCTCGCCCGATGACCGCGAAGTATTGCTACGGTTCCGGGATTGGATCGACGACAAGCTGCCAAAGATCGACGCCCGCGCTGAGCCGAACGCCGTGCTCGTTGCATCCGCCGTGAGCGATTTGCACACGGCCGATATGATCGCCGACCGCAACGTTGTCTCCCTCGACGTCCCGGCCGCCTTCGCGCGCCGCGACGTGCAACACGTCCTCCACGCCAGCGGCGATTCAATGACCGGCGCAGGAATCATGAACGGCGACACGCTCTACGCCATCACCCCACCGCAAGAGCCCCCCGTCGGAACAGTCATCGCCTGCCGCCTCCGAGGAGAGATCTACGTGAAGCGCGTGGCCACGGAGCACGGCCGGCTCCTGCTGCTCAGCGCGAACCCGCAATATGTAGCGATCAGAGTCGACCAGGAATCCGATGATTTCGAAATGATCGGCATCGTGATCGGACGCGCGGGGGCGGTGGAGTAGTCGTCCAGTCGTGATGGCCGCAGCGTGTGCGAGCCGCGAGTGCGGCTGAGCAGCACTGCACAGAACGTTGTTCTTGCGGCGATATCGTTGATATCATGAATAGAGGAGAGGGACATGGCGCAGTTGATCGTGCGGAACATCGAGGAAGAGCTTGTGCGAGAGCTGAAGATCCGCGCGGCTCGCAAAGGCCAGTCGGCTGAGGAGGAACACCGGCAGATTCTGCGCCAGGCTCTGAGGCCCGACCATTCTGTTTCCTCGTTCAAGGAGATCCTCTCGGAAATGCCGGATGCAGGCGATGACCGGGACTTCGAGAGGATTCAGGATCGCGGCCGAGCGGTTGCGCTGTGAGCTATCTGGTCGACACCAACGTAATCTCCGAAGTACGCAAGGGACAACGTTGCAACGAGTCCGTCTCTGCATGGTGGTCTACGGTGATGGATCGAGAGATCTTTCTGAGCGTTCTGACGATTGGCGAGATACGCAAAGGAATTGAGAACATCCGCCACCGGGATGCCCGATCCGCCAGCGCACTCGAAGCGTGGCTGCAGCGATTGGTCAACGATCATGCCGATCGGGTCCTGCCGATCGATCTCGACGTCGTCGAGGAGTGGGGACGTTTGAACGTTCCGGATCCCCTCCCCGTAATCGACGGTCTCCTTGCCGCGACGGCAAAGGTGCGCGGCCTGACCCTCGTGACCAGGAACGTTTCCGACATCGCCCGAACGGGTGTGGCCATATTCAATCCGTGGGAGAACTGACCGCAGTAAGTCGATCAAGCTTGTGGAACTGGGTAAGCCGCGCCACCCATCCACGGGGGTTCGGCCCAGCGCGGCTGGGCCCTACGAATCAGCATCCGTATCGCTACCCAGGGAGTCCTCGCGGCAGCCATCCCTTGTAGGGCCCAGCCGCGCTGGGCCGAACCCCCGTGGGTGGGTGGCACGCCAGCTCAATGTCACAACTTTTGATCGATCACGTGCCAGGACCGTCCCGGAGCAAGCTGGCCGCCGCAGATCCCAGGGTCTCGAACGATGTGATCGTAGTAGCTCACGCAGAATCCTCGTCAGGACGTCACACCCGGCCACGCCAGCGCCGAGGAGAGGTCCGGCAGCGCGGCGGCCAGCTCCTCCGCATGCGCCGACGCCAGATCCTCCAGCTCGCGCGTCAGCACCGCATCGACGGATGTCCCATCGCGCCGCGCCAGCTCCCGCAGCACATCGCGCTGATACCGCGGCACCCGCGCCCGCAACTCGACCAGCCGGATCGCCTCCGGCAGCAACCGCGCCGCATCGTCGCCGAGCGCCTCTTCGATCGCCGACTGCTCCCACAACCGCATGGCCGTCGCGATCATCTCTTCCTTAGGCACCTTGGTCCCCATCCCCGTCGAAACCGCTACAATCGCGCCATCAGCAATGTCCCGTTTCAGCTCCTGCAACGTCATCCCCAACAGATCCGCCGCCGTCATGAGCGGAACGTTGGGACGAGGGCTGAGGAAGATGTGGCGAATGTTCTGGGGGATGGGGTTGGGCATGACCGACGACTCCTTCGCTAGATGATATCTACTATGTTGCCATCGGCCGTTTGTCAAGTGGAGAAGCTCCTTGAAGCTCACTCCTAGCGACGAAGGTGAGGTGTTCGGCGCGCATCTGCGCGAGCTGAGAACGGCTCGCCGGATGACGCAGGCGCAGCTCGCCGAAGGGGCACGGACGAGCACTCCTTTCATCAGCCAGCTCGAGCGCGGTCTGACGACGCCGACGATTGGCATGATCTTGCGGCTCGCAGAAGCGCTCGACCGTCGACCATCGGACCTTATCAAGGTCTTCGACGGCGGTCCCAGCCTCTCACCTAGGTCGCGAAAGGAGTGAGGAAGCGTGTGCAAGACCTCATCGTCGCTTCGCAGGACAAACTCCGATCATCTCTTGCCACTGCAGGGTTCGATCTCGCCCGTTGCGTGAGGAAAGGGCAAAGGCTGCCGAAGACTGTACGAAAACTAGGGTTAACTCCGAGCCGAGTGAACCCGTGCAGTGATGTCGGAGTCGGCGAGATCGTCCGAGCTCACTCCCATATCGATGCTCACCGAACGCGGTAATTCCTAACAAACTATCTTTCGGATGCACAATCCGGCAGGACGTCGGCGACCCGCGAGCTCCTGGAGACCCTTGCCATGGGCCCGTCAACCGCACCATGGTAGATTCAGCGATGTGGAGGGTAGGAAAATAGCCGTCGGCGTCACTCCTACTCTTAGTAGCAACCTACGAAAGGAGAAAACCGATGGCTGACGAGACGCAGGCAGACCCTGCTCGCGAGATGGATCAGAAGAGGCCCGCGGTGCGGTCGCCCCGGAAACGGTCGCTGAACATCGTTCAACCGATGGACTTGCCCGGGCAAGAGTTTCATACGCCCCGCCAAGAGACGTTTATTCCCATTTCAGGATTTGTGAAACTCTCAGATGCCGAGATCGACATCGTAAACCATCCCGCTGTACAGCGCCTCGGCCGTATCCACCAATTAGGGCAGGTTCACCTGATTTTCCGCGGGGCTACTCACACGCGACTCGAGCACTCGATAGGCACATTGCATATGGTGTCTACTATGGCTATAGCGATAGCTGAAAACCACGCTCGCCGCCGGATCGACAGCGACGCTGAGCCTCCTTGCGCCGACATCTCACCACTGGAGTTGGCTTTCATACGGCTG
Organism: Thermoanaerobaculia bacterium; assembly: GCA_038230535.1. GTDB lineage: Bacteria > Acidobacteriota > Thermoanaerobaculia > Gp7-AA8 > Gp7-AA8 > JADGNZ01. The sequence continues at coordinate 53,941 of JBBRNB010000034.1, read as the reverse complement.
GCCGCGCTGCTTCACGATGTCGGCCATGTGCCATCGGGCCACACGTTAGAGGACGAGCTTCACCTCATACGGAGGCACGATAGTCGCGGACGCCTCGAAATGATCTTCGATCGCACCCACTGGCTAAGCTCGCCAGCAAAATCGTTGCGAGAGGTCGTCGACGACTCATACGCCTTCTGGATGCCCAACGACAACGAGCAAGTACTCCTTACCCCATCAAACTTGCTTCTGGCGATCCTCGCACCGAACTCCGGCGAAGCCGCGACCATAAACCATCCGGCAGGATTTCGCGTAGATGTTTGCCGTGACCTCGTTGCCGACACGATATGCGCGGACATTCTCGACTATCTTCAGCGAGACTGGTACCACATTGGAAAGCCTCGTCACTTTGAGGATCGCTTACTTCAATACATGGAAATTCAACCGCAAGCCATTTACGAAGACGAACCCCTCGCCGCATCGGTAACGGCGCCAATTCTTCCCTCACGCACTTCGAGCCGGCGGCCTTCAGCGATCGCTCACCGAGATGCCTTCGTTATTTCGTTGGGTAGCCGGCCTCGGCTCAGGGTTGATGCTGTGTCCGCCATTCTCGAACTACTCGACCTGCGATACCAGCTCTCTGAGATAGTCTTGTTTCACCGTTCGAAACTATCGCTTGCTGCAATGCTGGAACGCGCAATACAAGAATTACGTGTCGTCGCTGGTAAGGACGCTTCCTCTTGGATGTCTCACCTCGAGGAACAGCTACTCGACGAGTCCGATGACGGACTACTTCGGCTCTTGCATACCACCGCAACGGAACTGGAAGCGACGACGACCACCGTGCCTATCGTCAGCAACCCAGACGCAGCGCGCGCGGCTGCCGCCGCTCGGAAGCTCGTCGATGACCTTCGTGGGCGCCGACTGTACGATGAATTAGTAACACGCTACTATGAAGAATTCCCGAGCGACGTTGTTAGTCGACTCGCAGATTTGTACACGAACCCAGTCGACGGCGCACAAGTTCGCATGGAGGCGCTCACCAACCTCGAGATCGATTTCGGCCTACCGAGAGGGTCGATTGTCGTATACTTCCCACGCGCTGCCATGAACGCGAAGATCGCTAAAGTGAGAATCTCTGTAGACAACCAAGTGGCACCATTCGATGCTTGGGAGGGCCGCGGCAACACAATCTCCGGAGGACATCTGCTCGCACAGCAACAGAGGTTCATCCGACTGTGGCGAGTTCACTTCTTTATCGCCAAGGAAGTGACGCTCTCTGACGCCCGACACGACCTACTGAAAGATACGATCATCAAGCTCCTATTGTCGAAACACAGCGGTCGCCGAATTCTGCGTCAGCGAGCGGCGGGCCTCGCTGAACGAGCGACAAAGACTGCTGGCATGCCTCAGTACGGCGACAAGCTGGCCGAGGCCGCGCGGGGCAGCTCCCCTGGGCCATCGTATCCCACTGGATCACCATGTCTTCGCAGCTTGACGACGAAAAACTGACGTGGCTCGAGCGCTACGCCGAATTAATTGCGCGTAACGCCTCTCTGCCGATCGATGTATTAGCCGTCGCGCGAGAGCTGGGAGTTCGCGTCGAGCGCGCAGACCGAAATAGCCACAATATGCCGCACGGAGATCTCGTGCGCGACGGCTCCGGAGCAATGGTTGCGAGAATACTCACTAGGTATGCCAACACGGCGCGTATCAGCCCACGCGAGCGTTTCACTATCGCACACGAACTCGGTCATTTCGTTCTGAATCGGAAGTTTGGAAGCGCCGCACTTGTCGACAAGAAAGCCTATTGGCGATATGAAGAGTTTTGCAATCATTTCGCATCGACTCTCTTGGTGCCATCCTTTGCCTTGACAGCACTCGACATGCGCTCACCCATACCTGCGCTCTTCACGTTGGCTGATTCCTGCAAGGTCACTCTGGAGCCGGCCGCGCGACGACTGTCCTCGCATTACCCAAGCATTGTATATATAAGCGCCCGGATGGTGACCAGAGCTACTGGGAAAAACGTCGCTCAGGTGGTATGGTGTTCTGATGCGAAAATCGCACAGCGGTACAAACATCTCGATGAAAGCACAAAACTGGGCGGCGCATTGCTTCGCAAACTCCGAAATTCATCATCCATGCCCCCTCTAGCGCCCACCATTATGGGAATCGAATGGAGCACGCGAACCGAAGTCATTGCCTGTCTTCGCGACCACCGCGATCGCGACGACGGCACGAGGACCGAGTTTCCGGACTCGAAGGGATAGTGTCCCCTAGGAGGCCGCGCGCCAGACACTGGCACGAGAATTCACCTTTCGAGGTTGCCCTACAATCGAATTTCCACAGGTGCGAAGGATCTGACCACCCCGAACAATGAGCGATTTCAGTTCTGGCGCGCAGCCTCCTACGGGAGATGGCCACCGTCAAGGTCATGCTTCTTAAGGTGGGCTATCCAGTTCTCCGCCAAGCGCTTCCAGCCTGGGTGTAGAGCAAGGGCGCTTACCGACTCATGAAGAAACTGAATGACGTCAGTCGCCGATACGGTGGACGGGTTCGCCGGCATGGGTTTGTTGAGAAGGCGCCTGATCACAATGTGCACCTCGCGAAACGCGCCAGGTCGTTTTTTAGGACTGTAGTACTCAGGGTTCACCCCAGCTGTAATCGCCTCCTCTTTAGCAGCGGCGAGCGCTGGACCACGACGCCGGTGGGCGGCGCTCGCCCGAACAATGTATTCCAGGTCTCGATACACAAGGTTGCATCCAACAGACCTGAGAGCGTCCAGTGCGATTTTGCCGACGTCAGCTTGTCGTGATCGGGAGATAACGGAAGCGAATCGCTGGACTACATCTGTACGTGCCTTCTCGGTGTAAGGCAGCACTGGAAGGTGATGATCAATACGGCCGCCCCGAAGAATCGCGGAATCAATTGTTTCGTAATAGTTCGTAGTAAAAAACACCGCCATGTCGTGACGTAGCACATAGTCGCGCAGCTGTTGAAGCTTGGGTAGCAGCGCCGGAACTACAAAGTCGAGAATGGTGCCGTGACCATCCCGCCCAAGCAGTTCGCGATCACGCATCAGTGAGTCCATTTCATCTAAGAGCACAACGCAACGATCCATGCGCATTAGGTCGTGAAAAATCTTCCGCGATCGTTGTTCGATGCGATCAATTGTGTCCTCGACAAAATCGGACGGCGATAGTGTCATCAGATCCCATTGCCGTAGTTCGGCTGCTCCCTGCACGAGCGTGGTCTTGGACGTCCCTGGTGGTCCGTACAATAGAAACATGGGGGCTGTAGTGCGTTTGCTAGGAGGCGTACTCAGAACGGTTTCGATGACGGCTTTCGTTGTTCGTGAAGTAGCAGCCCCCAAGTCAGGGTCAACTATGGATGTCCATGTCGGCCGGCATTTGTCGTGGGGTATCCAGCTGTATTCCTGAAGAATCTGCTGCCGTTTAACAAATCGCAACAAGGCGAGCCGCCGACAAAAGAAGGCAAGTGCCTCCACGGTTATCCATGAGTCCACGCGTGCTGACGAAGGTGCCTTGTCGGACGCCCAGCCGCGCAGGGACTTAGCCGGACCTTGGACGGTGACGGTATTGTAGCCATCGGCCAAACGCGTTTGGACATCAAGTGTCATTTCGAGAACGCGTTGCAACTGGCCCGGGCCAGCCACTAGAAGTCTTGATAAGCAAAGAGAAAGAGCAGCATTTGCTGTTTCCACGGACGGAACAAAAGTGGCACGGCCTTTGTCGTCGAAGAGAAATGGCATGTTACCTGGGAATAAGCCATACTCACAACCCTTTAGCGTGGCGTCCAAGCCTTGCGCTAGAATCGATTCATGTCTAGCCATGTTACGCGCTGCCAACACGCGGAGTGAAAAGAGCAGCGCGGACGAGTCGCCATGCATCCGACCACTCTCACCGCTGAAACGAGCAAGTTCGCTGTTCGCGGCTGCAAGGGCCATACTTTCTAGGGTTTGGAAACATTGATCCAATCCGTTCGCGCGCCCACTCCTCCACGTTGAAGCCTCCTTCAGAAAGGCGTTGAAGCCGCGATCGCTCAAAGAACCATAGACTGAGAACAGTTTGTTCCTCTCCTTCGTCGATTTGAGGGACGCAATGATAGCGCCGCCGCTGAGCATGGCGGATCGAAAAGCACGCTGGGCTGTAGGATCGCCAGCCAAGCCATCAAGGACCGCCTGAAGAGATATAAGGGCTTTGTAGGCTCTGTATAACGTATAGGGATGCGGGCGATCGGCCTGGGGTGGCGTTTGGCTACTGCTAAGCACGTAAGCCTCACGCAAGACACGGCGAGCGGCCACGACGAACGCGGGAACACACGCGGAGTTCGGATTGGGAGCGAGAAACTCTAGAAGCAGTGCCGTAGAGAATAGCGGCAACGTACCAAAGGTTCTTAGAGGGAGCGCATCTTGCAGATCTGCAGACGAGACGGCCAAGCGCGCGCGCGCGGAGGCAACAATCAGTTCGTGAAGGTTTCGAATTTCCACATCTGAGAGATTGAGCGAGGCTAGGTCGGCGACAACGGTACCGACGCGCGATGTGGCGGCATTCGGGTCGATCTTTCGTCTAGGGTCATCGCCATCACTAATTGCGACATGAAAGAGTCGGTAACGAGGATGGTACAGACTACGCAGCCACTCAATAGAGTAGTTTATGAATTCTATGCACAACAACTCGGATCGATGAATCTCGTCAGTCATCTACGCTCGCCTCGTTGGCGCGCCGTTTTCGCGCCGCTGGTGAATAAGGTAACCTCCCGATTAGGTCCACCAGACGCTCGTCTGGAAACTTTCCCACGGCTCGATACCCCTCACCTTTAAGCGGATGACCATACAGCGTTCCATCCGGTGCAACTAAGCAATAGCATCCTTCAAGATCATCGCGAGTAACAACCCCGATCCTGAGTACCGCGCGATAGTCGCGCCGAATCGACGCTACCTCTGCTTGAAATACCGAGTCGGTGATTTCGTGCTGCGTACGGTTACGTTCACCACGACCAAGCGGCGAAAACTGCCGAATGCTCCACTTATCAATACAAGCATAGCGCGAGATCAGATGACCTAGACCTCGAATACGCCCTACGTTGGCCGCTGTTACCGTCGTGCGAATCGTTGTACGGAGCCCAATCCGTTCGGCGAGTTGCAGAGCGGTAAATGTGCGATCGAAATTACCTGGAGCTGATCGAGCGGCGTCATGTATTTCCGAGGACTCGCCGTCTAGCGAAAGCCCGAATCGATCGAGATTGGAAAGTAGACTCTCCGCGTCAACTTGCCGTATTAGATCGGCATTGGTTTGAAGGTCGACTCGCAATCCAAGAGAGCGTGCGATTGACACTAGCTCAAGCAGGTCCGGTCGCATAAGTGGATCGCCGCCGCCAAAAACAATCCACTTCGCGAGCTGCGCGATCTGACGAATGAGATCGATGGCTTCTACCGTGCTCAGCTCCTCGACGAATGGTCGCCTCCACAAGTAACAAAACGAGCATGGCAAGTTACAGCGCGTGCGGACATTCCAATGCAGCTTTTCTATAACGGCCCCAGTGTTCATCAGATCCTGCTTGCGGTTGTCAGCATACTCGCTTTCAAAGAGGAGAGTCATCAGCGGGACTCTTCCCTACCCCCTGTGGAGCCGGTGACCACAACCTGTGTGCGTTCACCCTCTGCTGCAGCAATTGTCATCGTATCCGGGATCAGGCCAGCAGGCTGAGGGCTGTGGATCACAATCAGCGTGGCTCGCGGGGCTAACCTTGAGTCCGGAATCGGCCGAGCTGCGCTGCCCGAAGACCCCGTGCGTATCTACGATCCGTAGACCGCTGACGTCGACGTCGCGATGCTGCCTGCATGAACGTAAGGCTGCTGTCGTAGCGACGGACGTTCTCGCGCAGAAGCGACCCGCTCACATTCCTAGCCCGTTCTGACAGGCACTCACCAAATCTGAATGCGTCATGATCAGGGTACGATTGATCGAAATCGAGGGTTCCCACACCGCATGGGAGGGAGCAACGTTCGCGCCGTTCACGGGCCATCTCGTCGTCTCTCGCCGGTGCTCTCAGCATTAGAATCCCCCTCCCCATGTCCCGACCCTCCCCCACCCTGACCGCCCGCATTCGTGAGGAGTTGGCGAGGACCAAGGCGTTCCGGGCGATCGAGACGCGAGTGAACAACGCGCGGGTCGATGTCACAGGGGCGGCGGTGGAGGCGCGGGCGCTGACGCTGGCGGCGTTGCAGGAGAGGGCGGGGCGGCGGATGGCGATCGTCGTTCCTGGGGATGCGGCGATCGATGACTTTGAGGCGTCGCTGCGGTTGTTTTGCAGGGAGCCGAAGGGGGTGTCGGCGTATCCGTCGCCGTCGTTGTCGCCGTATCAGGATCTGGCGCCGTCGCTGGGGGTGACGCGGAACGAGATCCGGGCGTTGGGGATGTTGATCGACTCCGAGGTGGAGGTGTTGATCGTGCCGGCGCGGGCGTTGTTCTCGCGGTTGCCACGGCCGGAGGAGTTTGCGTCGCGGATCGTGAGGCTGGCTGAAGGCATCGAGCTCGATATGCGCGAGCTGCTGGAGCGGCTGATCGAGAACGGGTTTGTGCGGACGGATCTGGTTGGGGAGGCTGGGGAGTTCGCGTTTCGTGGGGGGATTCTCGATCTGTTTCCGCCGAATACCGCGCGGGCGGTGCGGGTGGAGCTGTTCGGGGACACCATCGATTCTCTGCGCTGGTTCGAGGTGGAGACGCAGCGGTCGGAGGATGAGAGTGGGCCGGTTTCCATCCTGCCGATGACGCATTTTCCGGTGACGAAGGCGGTGCGGATGGCGCTGGGACGGCGGCTGTCGCTCGACTTCATGGATCCGCTGTTCAAGCGTGATCTGGCGGACAAGATCGAGCGGCTGAATGAGAACGGGACGTTTCCGGGGATCGAGCACTACGTGCCGGTGGCGTCATCGACGGTGTCGTTCTTCGAGTACCTCGATCCTGCGGAGTGGATGTTTGCGCTGATCGAGCCGGATCAGATCGCGACGAATGTGGCCAAGTTTGAGGCGTTGCTGGATAACGAGTATCAGGCGGCAGCGGAGAAGGGGCGGGCGGTGTATCCACCGGGGAAGTTGACGACGCCGGGGGAGCTTGTTCTCTCGTTTCTCGATTCGGCGAGGTTGGCGTTTAGTGAGGTGCATGTGGGGGCGCCTTCGCGGCGTTCTCATCGAGAGTCCTTCTCCCCCGTGGGGGAGGTGCCGAAGGAGGATGAGGGGGTTGGGCATGACGTTGCTTCGGGCGACACCCCTCACCCGCACTCCGCTTCGCTGCGTGTCTCCCTCTCCCCGCTAGCGCGGGGCGAGGGTGGATCGATGGGGAATGGAGCGGCTCGGAATGACAGGTGAGAGTGCGGCGGTTCGGCGGCGGGACGCCGCCGGGCCAGCCGGCGGGACGCCAGCGTTCCGTGAAGCTGCGGCTTCGGCTGGGGCGTTCGAGGAGTTTCGTCTCCGTGCTTCGCAGGTGGATCGGTACACCAACCGGTTGCCGGAGTTCACATCGGACGTCAAGCGCGGGCATGCCAGCGGGCGGCGGCAGGTGTTCTTTGCGGCGACGAAGGGGGGGCACGAGAAGGTTGAGCGGTTGCTCAAAGAGTTCGATGTTGCTTTTGTACAGGATGGTGCTGAGCTGGGGGCGGAGATTGTCATCGCGTCGGGGGCGTTGCCCCGAGGGTTCGATTTCGAGGAGTTGAACCTCACGGTTTACTCGGAGTGGGATCTTTTTGAGCCGCCCACTTCGACGCGCGTCGGAGGACGGAAGAGGGCATCCGAGGCGTTTGTCACGGATTTGAGGGACCTCAAGGTTGGGGACTACATCGTCCATGTCGATCATGGCGTGGGGAGGTTCGGGGGCTTGCAGCGCATTCCGTTCGGGGAGAACGAGCGGGAGGTGATGGAGATCGAGTACTCCGGGGGCGGCAAGCTGTTGATGCCGATGGAGAACCTCAATCTCATCCAGAAGTTCTCCGGTGGCGCGGATACGCAGCCGAAGCTGGACCGGCTGGGCGGGACAGCCTGGGCCAGGACCAAGGCCTCGGTCAAGAAGGCGATGCGGGATATGGCGGACGAGCTGTTGAAGCTCTACGCCACGCGGCAGATGGTGCCGGGGCACGCCTTCTCGAAAGACTCGCCGTGGCAGTTCGAGTTCGAGGATGCCTTCGAGTTCGACGAGACGGAGGATCAGATCTCGGCGATCGACGACGTCAAGTCGGATATGGAATCGCGGAAGCCGATGGACAGGCTGCTGTGTGGTGACGTCGGATATGGGAAGACCGAGGTGGCCATGAGGGCGGCGTTCAAATCGGTGATGGACGGGAAGCAGGTGGCGGTGCTGGCGCCGACGACCGTGCTTGCCTTTCAGCACTACCGGACGTTCCTGCGGCGGTTTGCATCGTTCCCTGTCACCATCGAGCTGCTGACGCGCTACTACTCGGCGAAAGAGCAGAAGGCCATTCTGACGAAACTGGAGACTGGGGAGATCGACGTCATCATCGGGACACACCGCGTCCTGTCGAAAGACATCAAGTTCAAGGACGCGGGGCTGCTGGTCATCGACGAAGAGCAGCGATTCGGCGTCGGGCAGAAAGAGAAACTGAAGCAGATCAAGAAGGCGATCGACGTGCTGTCGATGTCTGCCACGCCGATCCCGCGGACGTTGCACATGTCGCTGGTGGGCATCCGCGACATCTCCGTGATCGAGACGCCGCCGAAGGACCGGCTGGCGATCCAGACGGCGGTGGTGCCGTTCACGGACGACTTCATCCGCGAAGCGATCGAGTTCGAGGTCGGGCGCGGCGGGCAGGTCTTCTTCGTCCACAACCGGGTCGAGTCGATCTATGGGATGAAGGAGTATCTGGAGACGCTCGTTCCAGGGCTCAAGGTCATCGTAGGGCACGGTCAGATGGAAGAACGGGAGCTGGAGCGGGCCATGCTGGCCTTCATCCAGCGCGAGTACGACGTACTGCTGGCGACGACGATCATCGAGAACGGCATCGACATCCCGGCCTGCAACACCATCCTGATCAATCACGCTGAGCGCTTCGGCCTCTCCCAGCTCTATCAGCTCCGCGGACGTGTCGGCCGCAGCGACCGGCTGGCGTTCTGCTATCTGCTGGTGCCAGCCGGCAAGATCCTGACGTCTGACGCGCGCAAACGGCTTGCCGCCATCCAGGAGTTCTCCGACCTCGGCGCCGGCTTCCGCATCGCGGCAAAAGACCTGGAGATCCGCGGCGCCGGCAACATCCTCGGCGGCGAACAGTCCGGCGAGATCGCAGCAGTCGGCTTCGAGATGTACACGAAGCTGCTCGAGGAGACCATCCGCGAGATGAAGGGCGAACGGATCGAGGAGGCCGTGGAGACCTCAATGAACCTCGGCGTCGACATCTACATCCCCAAGGACTACATCAGCGACGAGAACCTCCGCATGACCTTCTACAAGAAGATCGCCTCGGCATCCACAGACGACCGTCTCGAAGAGATCCGCAACGAGCTGCGCGACCGCTTCGGCGCGCTGCCGGTGAACGTCGAGAATCTCCTCCGCTTCGTGCAGGTGAAGCGTTTCGCACAGCACATGGGGGTCATCTCGATCGTGCGGGAGGGGGCGCGCGCGGTGGTGAAGCTGACAGCGCAGGCGAAGGTCGATCCGAACAAGCTGCTGGCGCTCATCCAGACGGATCCTCAGGTGAAGTTCTCGCCGAACGGGGTACTGACCTTCCCGCTGAAGGTGCAGGGGCCGGAGGTGATCGATGCGATCGAATCTACGTTGCGTGGGTTGGCGGCGTAAGGCTTTTATCCGCAGATTACGCAGATGAAGCAGATTAGGAACAGCGCGTCGTCCAACTGCCTCTCTATCTGCGTAAATCTGCGTAATCTGCGGATGAGCCTTTCGTCGATCAATACCCGATCGATGCCAGTTCGTTCGGCGTCAAATCGGCGGAGGCCACGGACACCCAGCCGTCGCCGGTGACGTTGTCGGTGCTGCTGGCGTAACCGAGCCAGGTGACGCCGTTGTTGCCGGCGCCGGTCAGCGTGTAGATCACCTGCAGCGCGCCGTAAACGCCGTCGGGGATGGCCTGCTGGATCATTCCGAATGCCTTCACCGTGACGGTGGTGGTCGTGGTCAGCTTCTCGCCCAGGAACTTGACGTTGAAGACGTGATTGGCCGAGTCGACATTGACGATGCCGAAGTTCGTGCGGAAGTCTGCGTCCTGCCGAAGGCCCAGAGCGACGCCCTGGTCGATGAACTGCGAAGATTGTGTGTCGGGATCGAGGGCTTCGAACGGCTGCGACACCGAGCCGGTGGAGCCGGGCTGCTTCGTGTAGATACGCGAGAAGGCGTCGATGGAGCCATTCGGATCGATGGTGGTACCGAGGTATGGAATCAGGACGATGGAGCCTAGGACATTCGACAGGCCGAGGGTGGTGGCGACGAAATCCTGAACCGTGACGAAGGTGTTCGGCTGGAGGGTGAGGGTCTTATAGTTCGCCGCGTTTAGAGTATTGGTGGTGTTTTGCGCCCAGAGGCCGGCCAGCACCTGTTGCGCCACGGGGCTGTAGTTGACGAGCGTCACGTCGGAACGGAAGAAGAGAGAGCCACCGCCGCCAGCCAGGCTGCCGCCAGCCGGAATGACCAGAACGCGCGCGGAGACCGAATCGACGATGGCAGATGAGTGAATGCCCGGCGCGTGCAGGGGCGCGCGGCGCGCGAGCGACTGGGCCTTCAATTGCCCGAGCAGACGGGCGGGCAGACCGGCGTCAACCGGGGTGACGGTGATCGCCGCTGGGTCGCCAACGGACATGCGCGAAAGACGGGCCGGATTGCGGGCGTAGATGGGGAGGGAGAACGAGAGAAGCAGGAAAATCAGAACCATTTTTCTCATTAGGGAAACTTACCTCCAAAAGATGATTTTTTTGACCTGCTCCCGGTCGCAGAGCAAACCCGAATCGGCTACACTTCGCCCCGCCCCGTGCGCCGCCTCGCCGTTCTCATTACCGCACTCCTCGCGGTCGCTGCCTGTCATCGTAAACCGTCGGTTGCTCCCGACGTCATCGCCCGTATTGGCGAGCGACTGGTCACGCTCGGCGATTTCAAGCGCTACCTCGACCGCAACACCGGCACCGAGCTGGCCCAGATGGGCCCCGAAGTCGCCAGCGCCATGACCGATCAGTACCTCGAGGAAGTGATCCTCTCCGAGTACGCGGCAGCGCACGGCGTGGAGATTCCGGCGGAGAAGATCGCTTCCGCCGTCCGCAACGACGCCGGCGCCACCGTCATCGAAAAACGGGACGAGATGCGCCGCCAGAAGCTGATCGGCGATATGTCCGAGAACATCCCCATGCCCTCGGATGGGGACATCCGTGCCTACTATGAAGGACATCCCGGCGAGTTCCGGAGCGGCGAGGAGCTTCACGTCAGGCAAATCCTCGTCCACGATGAGGCCGTTGCGAACGAGATCGCTCAAAAGCTGCATTCCGGAACGTCGTTCGAGCAGCTTTCGAGCCAGTACTCGCTGGCGCCAAACGCGAAGAAGGGTGGCGAGATCGGCTACGTGAGCCGCGGCGAGCTCCCGAAGATGTTCGAAGACGAGATCTTCGCCCTCAAACCCGGCAGCATCAGCGGCATCATCCGCACGGACTCCAGCTTCCATATCTTCAAGGTGGCGGACCGGCGCCCTCCCGGCGTCATCGACCTGGTGACGGCGTCACCCGTGGTCCGGGAGCGGCTGAAGGATGACGCCGTCCGCGAGCAAATGGCTCAACTCGTCGCCAGGGCCCGCTCCGAGATGCCGGTGGCCGTCCTGACCAAACGCCTCCCCTTCAAGTACACCGGCGGCTTCCCGAAGTCAGAAAATGAATAAAACGGCCTGAAACCACCGTTGTGCGACCGAACAGCAACCGCGACCACCACATCCGCGTCAAAAGAAGACAAGCATGAAGAAAACGATCCTCGCACTCGCCCTCACCGTCACAGCGGGCACGCTCTACGCTGCCCAGCTCCTGGAAGCGATCGTCATCCGCGTCGGAGACCGCATCGTCACCCGAACGCAGTACGGGCGGCGCCTCCATGACGCCTTCGTCGAAATCGAGCAGACCACTACGTCGCCGGCTGAAGTGACGACGAAGAAGGATGAGCTGCGAAAGAACCTCTCCAACGACCTCATCGCCGAACTGCTGATCAAAGACCGCGCCGACCGCCTGGGTCTGGCGGTCAGCTCTGAAGAGCTGAAGGAGGCGATGAGCCGTCTGAAGGAGCAGTACGGCATCAAGACCGATGCGGAGTTCGAGGAGTCGCTGAAGAAATCGGGCATGGCCCGCGCCGATATGGAAGCGCGCCTCCGCGACACGATCCTGATGAACAAGGTCTTCGGCCGCGAGCTGAAATCGCGCGAAGACATGGGCGACAAGGAGCTGCGCGAACGTTACGACCGCGAGAAGGAGCGTTACCGCCTTCCCGAGCGCGCCCGGCTGCGCGAGATCATCGTGCTCAAGCCCAACGATCCGTCCAAAGTCGAGGCAGCCCGCCAGCGAGCCACCGACCTCGCGGCAAAAGCCCACACCACGGATTTCGCAGTACTGGCAACCTCGTCGTCCGACGCCGGAACGAGAGAGAAAGGCGGCGATCTGGGCGAAGTCGCTCGCGGCGAGCTCCTCCCCGATCTCGACAAAGCAGTCTTCAACGCCAAAGACGGCACGGTCCTGGGCCCGATCGAATCCAAGTCCGGCTGGCACATTCTGAAGGTGGAGACACGCCTGCCCTCCGAAGTTCCGGCGTTCGAGTCGGTGAAGGACAAGCTACGCAAGGACGCCAGTGAAGATGCCTGGCAGCGCGACTACAAGGCCTACATCGATCGTCTGCGTAAAGACGCCTTCATCCAGATCAACGAGCAGAACATCCCGACGGTGTAGGGGGCGTCATCCACCCGTGGCCGCTTGACCGCGCTCTACATTCGGTAGCAGTTTGCACAGATCTTTGTGCGCCAACGGCTCGCCATCACCCGATTGCGTAGAGTTTGACGCCTATCCGTTCCGCTCGCTCTACCCTGATGCATGCACGAATTGATTGCGGACATGCCGGTTGATGAGCGTCCTCGCGAGCGGATGCTGAAGCACGGGGCGGATACTCTCTCGAATGCGGAGCTCGTGGCGGTGCTCCTTGGTTCAGGCGTACCTGGAAAGAATGCGATCGAGCTTGCTCGTGAGCTGCTCCACGAGGGGCTCTTTTCGCTGGCTGGATACGACGCCCGGCAGCTTGCGAAGCTGAGCGGGATCGGTGCGGCGAAGGCGACACGGATCATCGCCGCCTTCGAGGTCGCCCGCCGCCTGGCCGCTCACAAGCCCGACGATCCGCCCGACTTCGACGCGAACATTTTTGCCCGGCGTCTGATCGCCCGTAGCGCGTCGCTGACTCAGGAGCGACTGGGCGCGCTGCTTCTCGATTCGCGCAACCGCATCCTTCGCGAGCGAGAGATCTACATCGGCACGGTGGCCAACGCCCTCGTTTCCACCCGCGACGTGGTCCGCTTCGCTCTCGACGCCAACGCCGTCGGCGTGGTCCTCTTCCACAACCACCCCTCGGGTGATCCGGCGGCTTCCCAAGAAGATCTCTCCTACACCAAGCGTGTCCGCGATTCGCTGAAGCTCATCGACATCAAGCTCGTCGATCACATCATCGCCGGCAGACACGGCTTCTCTTCAATGCAACAGAAAGGGCTGTGCTGAGGGTCAGGGAAGACGGCGAAGGTAGTACGCCCAGAATGCAACATCCTCTCGGATGATGTTGAACGGCATCAGACGTTCGCGCCTGCGCCGTTGAAACGGAGATCGCCTATGAGATTCAGTAGCGTGAACCCGCCGAGGAAGAGCGCGAGACCGCGCGCGATCGGCGTGAGCATCTGATGTGAGATTGAGCTCTCTTCGCCTACCCCGCCACGAGCGCCGGCTTGCGCAGGGGCACTGAGCGTTCGGCGTATACGGGCGTGAACCAGCCGTACCGGTCGGGGATCGCACCTGCGATGTAGTCGAAGAACTCCTTCTGGATACGTTCCGTGATCGGCCCGCGTGCGCCGTTCCCAACGGGCACCCGGTCGATACTGCGAATCGGGGTCACTTCGGCGGCTGTACCGGTGAAGAAGACTTCGTCCGCGACGTAAAGCAGTTCGCGCGGAATGAGGGATTCAACTACTTCGAAACCAAGATCCCGGGCGATCTTGATGATGCTCGCACGGGTAATGCCTGCGAGAATCGAGGCACCAAGTGGCGGGGTCATGACTTTGCCGTCGCGGACGACGAAGACGTTCTCGCCCGAGCCTTCGCTGACGTAGCCGTTGACGTCGAGAGCGATCCCTTCGTCGTAACCGTCCGCGGCCGCTTCCTCTCGGATCAGGATCGAGTTCATGTAATTTCCGGTGGCTTTGGCAAGCGCCGGGAACGTGTTCGGGGCCATGCGGTTCCAGGAAGAGACGCGAACGTCCACGCCGTTTTCGATCGCTTCCGGGCCCAGGTACTTGCCCCAGACCCAGGCCGCAACGACGATGTCGATCGGGCAGGCGGCTGGGTAGACGCCGAGGGAGTGAAAGCCACGGTAGACGACCGGGCGGAGGTAGCAATCCTCGAAGTCATTTGCCGAAACGACGTCGAGGCATACCTTCTTGAACTCGTCCGGTGTGAGCGGAATGTCCATCCGGTAGACCCGGCAACTGTCGTACAGCCGGCGGATGTGGTCGTCGAGGCGGAAGATGGCCGGCCCCTGGTTGCGGGTGTTGTAACAGCGGATTCCTTCGAAAAGACCGGAACCGTAGTGGAGAGCATGTGTGAGCACGTGAATCTTCGCGTCGGCGAAGTCGACGAGGCGCCCGTTCATCCAAATTTTCTTTACTTCCTCGAACGGCATCGGAGCCTCCTGATGGGGGTGGCAGCGGTGGACGGGCAAGCAGCGCGCGCCGGTGAAAAGTTGCCGGAGTATAGGGTCCGGAGTTTCAGCAAGTCAATGCGGCCAGGCACGACCGCAGCGTGGGTTTCCGAGGACTCGATCAACAGCGATCACCTACTCGCTCTTTCGTGTGGATTTCAGAGCGCCAGCAGCGCTCCATTCTCTGCTGAAATCACGCCAGCACAAGCAGAGTCATCATGACGATGAGGTAAATGTTCGAGGCCATGAAGAGCCGCCGCGCCCGCGCGGGGGTGCGTGATGCGAGGAAAGCGAAACTGGCGAACGTCAACGCTCCGCCTGCGATTACTGCCCCGGCGAGATAGACGAAGGTGGACAGGCCAAATAGCGGTGGAAGTACGCTGACGGCGAGCAGGGCGAAACTGTAGAGCACCGCGTGGCGGGCAGTGGCGGCACCATCCTGATCGCGCACGGCCAGCATGGCGAAGCCGCCGCGGGCGTAATCGTCGCGGTACATCCAACTGATGGCCATGAAATGCGGGAGTTGCCAGAAAAAGAGGATGGCAAAGATGATCCAGCCGCCCGCGCTGAGTGCGCCGGTAGCGGCGGTCCATCCCATCAACGGTGGAATCGCACCTGGAACCGCGCCGATGAGCGTGCAGATCGTCGAGACCCGCTTGAGCGGTGTGTAAACGAAGATGTAGCTGGTGAGGGTGAATGCGCCTAACGCGGCGGTGAGCCAGTTCACTGCCAGGCCAAGGTAGACGGTGCCGATCAGGGAGATGGCGATTGAAAATAGAAGTGCGGCTCGCGGCGAAATGCGGCCGTCCGGCAGTGGACGGAGCTTCGTACGGCGCATCTTCGCGTCGTGATCGCGCTCCACGTACTGATTGAGAGCATTCGTACCGGCTGCGACGAGCGCAGTCCCTACGAGCGTGTTGACCAGCAGTGCCCAGTCGACGCGAGGAGCCGCGAAGAAGTAGCCGGCTGCCGTGGTAATCAGAACCATCATCACGATGCGCGACTTCGATAACTCGAGGTAGTCGCGCGAGACTCTGGCGAACCCTGCCGGCCGCGGGAGGGCAATCACGTCGCTCATGCCGCAACCTCGGTCGCGAGAAGCGTCCCCACCCGCTGACGGCGCGTCCGCCAGCCGATCGTGCGCGCCGTAAGGGCCATGATGAGCGACAGCCCCAGCGTCGCTGCTCCGGTCATCACATGAACGCTGGTGATCACTGGCTGTTTGCCACTCCAGACGACATAGCCTCCGAGCGCGATCTGAATGGCCACGACCGTCAGCAGCAGATTCGAGAGTTGCCGCAGCGGATGCAGTGCCTCGAACCTACGCAGACGGATGGCTGTGTAGAGCACCAGGGCCGCGACGCACAGGCCGCCGATCCGATGTGCGAAATTAACAGCGACTTCGATACTCGTGAATGCTGGCACGAGACGTCCGAACGACAGGGGGAAGTCCGGAATTGCCAGGCCCGCACCGAGGTGACGCATCGTCGCGCCGATGAGGATCTGGGCGTAGGTGACGAGAACGAGCAGCGACGTGAGCCCGATCGGAGCATCGCCCTTCTCGAGGGCGCGCGAGGCGCGAAACCATGTCGAGGTGAAGAAAGCGATTGATGCGTTGAGGCAGAAGAAGATCTCGGCCAGGCCGGCGTGAGCGATGGAGACGGAGTGCGGCAGGAGCAGCAGAACGGTCACGCCACCAAGCACTCCCTGGGCAATGACAGCACCGGCTGAACACCAGCCGAGAATGCGGGCCACGCGTTTCGGTTCGCGCAGTTGAAGCCAGATGGCCTGGATCACCGTCAGCAGGCCGACGGTGGCGGCAATCATGCGGTGGCCGTGCTCGTAAAAGATCCCGCCGACCATCGGCGGCATCACCATCCCGTACGAGAGCGGCCAGTCGGGAACGGCCAGGCCGGAGCCGGTCGACGTAACCATCGCTCCCGCGAAGATGAGGAAGAGCGTCGAGCCCGCGACGAGCTTCGTGTAACGCCGCAGCCACACCGGGGTCACGTCGGAATGCCTCAACGCCTCGGGGGGCGCTTCGAAAGAAGGTTTCATCCTAAGAGCCGATACTTGTTTGCGCAGGCGGCGCGCTTGCCAGCCACTTCTGGAACGTGTCTTTGGTGTGGACGAACATCTGCCCGCGCATCCGATAGTGTCCCAACCCGCAGAGCTGTGCGCAGGCGATCTCCCACTTATCGCTCTCCGCTCCCGATTCGTTCGTCAGGACGGGAGTGAAGTGAATCGAGATCTCCTCGCCCGGGATGGCATCGGTCTCGACGCGCATCACCGGTAGCTTGAAACTGTGGATGACGTCCTTCGAGCTGACGTGAATGATCACCGGCCTGTTGACCTGGAGATGGAGGTCGTTGAGGGTGACGATGTCATCTTTGGCGTGCGGGTCGGTGAGATCGAGCCCGAGCGGGTTCGATGAGGTGACGAGCTTGATGTCACGCCGGCCGAAGACGCCGTCCGGTCCAGGATACTGAACATTCCAGGCGAACTGCTCGGCCACGACGCGAATCTCCAGCGGGTTCGAGGACGGGGGCGGCACGTGCGTCCACCGGTACCACATCGGAATGGAGAAGCCGACGAGGAGGATGACTTCGATGACGGCCACGCCGGCCTCGGTGTAGGTGGAGAAGTGACTCTGAACTCCGTGGTAGCTGGCCTTGTGATTCCGCTTCGCGTTGAAGCGCCACAATGTATAGATGAAGTAGAGGCCCCATCCGACGAAGAGTATGAGCATCAGCCAATGCACGTTCGCGCTGAGACGGTCCAGGGAAGGACCATGCTCCGAGGCGTTGACCGGCATGTACTGCGCGAGAAACTTTTCCATTAGGCTCCCTTCCCGCGGCGCGCGTTAGTACGCCGCTCCTCCGTCCAGCAGGCGGAACGATTCCCGCCGGCGGCGCAGCTCCCTGGCTCGCCGCCAGAAGCTCCAGAACATTGCTACGAATCCGACCTGCACGAAACCGATCACGCCGAGCAGAAAGATGATGGCGTTGTTCGAGCCCTTGGTCATGGGCGAGCCGGGCGCACCATAACAGACCGGGCAGGCGGCCAGGACCGTCGGAATCAGCAGGATGGCGACGGCAACGAGAACGAATCGTGCTGTACGCGTCATGGCAACTCCTTCAGCTTGTGAAACGCGCGCTTTCCGTACCAGACCAGCGACGCGCCCCCGGCCACCCCAAAGATGATCATCGAGACTGCGAGCGAGCTCTGCGACACCAGGTACTCGCGAATACCCCACACCGTGACATACAGCATCAGAGCGACTGACAGCGTGATGAAGACGATATGAAAGACGCGAAGTGACATTTACGATCCGAATGGATTGGCGTGATGACTGACGGGCAACGTCATCAGGAAGATGAAGAAGATGACCGTGAGTACGAGCACGCCGTAGATGACTTTCTTCTCTGAGAGCAGGTGCATGAAGTAGCCGGCCACGAGAAAACCCTTCACCGAGGCGATGATCAGGGCAATGATGATGGCTGTATGCACGGCAGGGTGAAACAGGTAGAACACGCCGACGGTTGCCGCCGTCAGCACGCCAAGACCGGCGAACACAATGAGGTATACGCGCATCTCCGCGCGAATCTGCTCCGGGCTGTGATGATGAGCCTGGGAATCACCAGCGCCGGCGTGCTCGTGCACATCGACAGCAGGTTCCACCGCGGCTATGGGATCAGTCACGTCGTGCTCCTTCTACATTAGATACAGAATCGGGAAGAGGAAGATCCACACCAAGTCGACGAAGTGCCAGTAGAGGCCGGCCACCTCGATGCGATTCGTATAGCGTTGCGGCTCTTTCGCCCACATCTTCGCGCCGGGTCCGAGAAAATAAAGGAACACGATCACGCCGCCCAGAATGTGCAGTCCGTGCAGTCCCGTCATCGTGAAGTAGATGGCCAGGAAGTTGTTCGTCTTCGGGAAGCGGCCCTCGGAGAACTCGTGACTGTACTCAAAGGCCTTGTTGACAAGGAAGATGAGCGCGCAGATCACAGTCGCCGAAATGTAGATCCGTCCCTTCTTGAGGTTGCCGAGGCGCAGATGGGACCAGGCCAGAACCACCGTGACGCTGGAGAGAATCAGGATGAAGGTGTTGAGCGTCGCGAGCTTGATGTTCAGGAATTCGTAGCCCCGAGGCCAGGAATCGGCCCCTGTACGCAGGAGAATCAACGACGAGAACAGCGCGCCAAAGAGCATGACCTCGGAGGCGAGGAACAACCAGATCCCGAGTTTGGCGTTGTAGAGGCCAGTATCCGGCCGGGGATCAACGTTGAAGGGGATCTCCAGTTCGGCGTGACCGCCAGCAGCGTGCGCGTGCGCGTCCATCAATTCTCCCTCATCGCGACTGCCGTCGCCGGCAGCAGACCACCGCGCGGCGCTGGCTCGGCGGCATCAGGCTGGTGCTGCGGAATGAACTCGGCTGCTTCGCCGGGAACGTTGTACTCGTAAGGACCGCGATGGACGACTGGCATGACTTCGAAGTTGCCGTGCGCCAGTGGTGGTGACGTCGTGGCGGCCCACTCCATCGTCGTCGCTTCCCACGGATTCGAGCCCAGGCGTTCGTCGCGGTGGCCGAGGGCCGCTTTGATGGCGTTGTAAAAGAAGTTCCAGATGAACGGAATCTGTGCCACCAGCAAGCCGATCGCACAGATGGACATGAACGGATTCGTCTGCGCGGCGATCTGCTTCGCGTGCGCGTATTGCATGCCGCCGTCATAGAGCCGGCGCGACACGCCGGCCAGCCCCTGCGCGAACATCGGAAAGAAGATGCCGTTGATGCAGACGAACGAGACCCAGAAGTGAACGCGGCCCCAGAAGTCGTTGAGTTTGCGCCCGGTCACTTTCGGAAACCAGTAATAGATCCCGCCGAACATGGCGAAGATCGTCCCCGGCGCGACGACATAGTGAAAGTGGCCGATGACGTAATACGTGTCGTGAAGGTGGATGTCCGCGGCAGCGAGGCCGAGCGGCAGTCCGGTCAGTCCGCCGATACCGAACATCGGCAGGAAGGCCAGCGCGAAGAGCATCGGCGTTGTAAATCGTATCGAGCCGCCCCACAGAGAAATGAACAGCGAGCTGAGAATGATCACCGACGGGATGGAGATGATCATCGTGGTGGTCTGGAAGAAGGCGCTGATGGTCGTGCCCATACCCGTGAGGAACATGTGGTGGGCCCACACCACGAAGGACATGAAGCCGAGGAAGACGGTGGCGAACACCATCGACTTGTAGCCCCAGAGCGGCTTACGCGTGCCGTTGGCGATGATCTCGGCCACGATTCCCATCGCCGGCAGAATCAGCACGTAGACCTCGGGGTGCGCAAGGAACCAGAAGAGGTGCTGCCAAAGCAGCGGATTGCCGCCGCCCGCATTCGTGAGCGCCTGACCGCTGACGACGAGGCCGCTCGGCAGGAAGAAGCTCGTGCCGGCCACGCGGTCCATGAGCTGCAGAACTGCGGCTGCCTCGAGCGGAGGGAAGGCGAGCAGAAGCAGAAACGACGTGACGAACTGCGCGTGTACAAAGAAGGGGAAGCGCATGTACGACAGCCCCTTCGCGCGCAACTGGATGATCGTCACGATGAAATTCACGGAGCCGAGAAGGGAGGACGTGATCAGGAAGACCATCCCGACCAGCCACCATGTCTGCCCTTGCGAGGCGATGACCGAGAGCGGCGGATAAGACGTCCAGCCAGATTGCGCTGTACCGCCGGGAGCGAGGAAGCTGGCCAGCATGATCAATCCGCCCGGCAGATAGCACCAGTAGCTGATCATGTTCAGCTTGGGGAAGGCCATATCGGGCGCGCCGATCTGCAGCGGAACGAGGTAGTTGCCGAAGGCGCCCACAGCCAGCGGCACGATCCCGAGAAAGATCATGATCGTGCCGTGCATGGCCCCGAGTTGGTTATAGGCCTCGGGGAGAAGAATGCCGCCCGGCGCACGCGTCTCGCCGAGCAGTTTCATGACGCCGAACGGCTGTCCCGGCCAGCCGAGTTGCAGGCGCATGAGGATCATCAGGCAGAAACCGAGAAGCAGGAAAAGCAACGCGGTGAAGCCGTACTGCAATCCGATCCACTTATGGTCGGTCGAGAAGACATAGCGGCGAATCCAGGGCTGCTGTTGCCCGCTATCGGTCTCGTCTTTCATGACGCGTATGGCTTCGCGGAGCGCCTTGTGCGCCTCGTCCGCGTACATCCATTGCGAACCCACCCGGATCTGTCGTCTCAATGCCATTGCGGCTCCTGGCTCACGGCTATTGAACCGTTACCCCTTGAACGTGAAATTCAACGCCTTGGACTCTTTCGCGCCGACGTTGACCTGCTGTTCCTGCTGGCCGTACTTCTCGTGCCACGCCACGACCGTGTACTGGCCGGGCGGAAGATTGGAGATCGTGAACGAACCGTTCGTCGCCGATACCGAGAAGAACGGATGGGGCATGACCGCCATGTACGACTTCATCCATCCGTGCACGTCGCATTTGATTTTGAACGGCGTCATCTCGACCTTGTCGAGTTTCTTCGTTGAGACCATTCCCTGAACAGGCTGGCCTTCATTGAACTGGGAGTTGGAGACCGGTAGTGCGTGAATATTGTGCAGCGTGGCGTCGTCATTCTTGATCTGCAGTGCCTGTCCGGCCATGACGGCGTTGACGTGCGGGTGATACTGGCAACCCTTCTGATCGATGACGACCGGTGTCACCGGTACGGCGAAGTTGCCCTTGATGTCTTTGATGTACACGAAGACATTCGCGAGCTCGCCACCCGGCCCTACCACCGCATCTTCCTCTGTCGCCGGTGCACCGGCGTGCTGCGACTGGCAATAGGGATCGGCCGACATCTGAATGTTGGTCATCTTCGGCGCGGTCCCTTCGAACTTCACGAGACCGGTGACCGTGGCGGCATCAGCGGAAGCCACCGGGGCTGCTGCTGGAGCTGCGATAGCGGGAGCACCCGAGGCGGTGGTTGCTGTCTGCGTTTCGTCGTCTTCTCCCTGGTCTTGCTTCGACGCCTCTTTACCCTTGCCACAGGCGATCGAGAAGACGAGAGTGCTTGCGAACAACAGTGTTACGAATTTCCTCATTGATCCATCTCCTGTATTTCTAGCGTCCGGGTCCGCCGCCTGCCGCCTGCGCGCCGCGCTGATTGCGCGTCGATTTTGCCGCCGGAGCAGCAACCAGAGGGAGTGACGGCTGCGGCATGGCCACTGCCGGCACTTCGCCTCCCGGTGAGGCGGGGCGCATCGTTGTAATGCCAATGCTCCAGATGTAATCACGCAGATAGCCGGTCAGGGCGACCACATCACCCATCGTGCGTTTCAGTTCCTTTTCGTTGTTCCCGAACAGAGGCAGCAGCGTGCCCTTGTACTGCGCGAACTGCGGCGAATCGATGGCCATCGCCAGAGGCGACTGGAAGCCGCCGGTCGCGGCATCGCGCGGGAAGTTGGTCGGCATGCGCGTGTTCGGGATCATCTCGTTCGGACGGCGAATCCAGTCCGAGATCCAGTCGTGGCGTAAGCGCATCCGGGCAAGAGTCAGGTTCGGAGCGAGTGACGCCGTGTCGGCCGTGTTTGGAACCGGCGGGTTCTCAGGATTGACCGGAGTGGTGACGTGGCACTGCGCACAGCGCATCATTGCAAAAATCTGTCTGCCGATGGCTATATTTTCCGGCGGCGGGTTCGTTCCGCGCGTCGTGTCGAATTGCGCGCCTTTGCCTGCTTCCGCGAAGAAGGTGACCAGTGTGTTGGCTTCCTGATCGCTGAAGTGGAACGTTGGCATGCGGACGCCCAGCCACGGACGGATCTTCATCACCGTCGGGTCTTTCAGGAAGTTGAAGAGGAACGGCGACTGCGCGCGCGCTCCCTCAGGCGAGAGATCCGGCGGGAGAAAGTTCGCGTCGGCGATGGTCGATGCGATGCCGCGGCCGCGCCCGTCCACGACGTGGCAGGCGCGGCAGTTATGCTGAGAAACCCGCTTGCGCCCCTCTTCGATCAGGCGCGTGTGGGCGTCGAGCCCGGCCAGGCGGTTCTCGGCGACCTTCTCCTTCGTGAGGCTGACCACGACCATGGCGATGCGGCGCGCTTCCTCCGGCGTGAGGTGGAAGTTCGGCATCTTCAGCTTGTCGTTGTAGACCTTCGTGCGGCGGTCGTCGTAGATGCGTGGATTGCGAAGCTTGTTGTAGACCCAGGACGGCACGGTGTGGATGACATGTTCCGTGGAGCCATCCTCATGCTTCCACTGCTGCTCCGCCATGAACCCGAAGTCGAAAAGGTGCAGCGCTTTCGACCCCTCCACCGTCAGTTCGGTACCGATCGGCTTGAGGCCTTCGAAGCCCTTGATGTTGTGACAGGAGTAGCAGCCGTACTTTTCAATGGAACGCTGTCCAAGAAAGACCAGTTGGTCATGCGCCGGCATCGACAGCAGCTTTGCTTCCGCATCGCGATCGCTCAGCGTGTTGATCAGATACCCCTTGGCCAGATCATGAACCGCATGCGGGTCCGGCTGGCGGATGGGCGCATTCATGAAAGCCGGCTTCTGCATGGTGAGCAGATACGCCGTCACGTCAGACGCTTCCTGATCGGTGAGCCGTAGCGATGGCATCGGGGCGTCGGCGTAGTAGGCCTTCGGGTTCTTCACCCAGTTATAAATCCACGCCGCGTTGGTCTTTGTCCCCACGCCGGTGAAGTTGAATCCGTAGTTGCGCTCCAACGGGAAGTCTTCGCGCCTCGCCAACCGAATCTTCCCCGTCTTCTCATCCTTCACCTGTTCGGTATCGACGTGGCACCCCAGACAGCCGACGCTGCTGACGATCTGCTTGCCGCGTGAAGCATCGCCTGCGCCGGGCTGCGACCAGGAACGATGAGTCGACTTGTCGAAGAGGTAGTTGACGATGGCGTGAATCTCGGCGTCCTGGAGCTTGATGTTGTGCGCCCGTTCCTGAGACGGCACGACAGCAGGGTCGATCATGTTGCGCTGATAGAAGAACGACGGCATGCGCGTCGTGGATCGGAAACTGCGCGGCTCGCTGATCCAGCGGAACGCCCATTCCGGCGTGGTCTTCTCGGCGATGCCACCGAGGTCAGGACCGGGTTTGCGAAGATCGGTGAAGCGCCAGTTGGCGATCTTGTGACAGGCGTAGCAGCCGTAGAGCTCCACGGTCTGCGTCGCTTTGGTGATGTCCTCTCCGCGGTCGACTGACATCTGACCGGAGTGGCATTTGATGCAGCCGGCTTCGTAGTAGTGACGCGGATACATCGGCGTCTCGATGAACTCGTTTTCTTCATAGCCCCAGTGGCGCTGCGCGAAGTCGGACGGAAGCGGGAAGAATCCGGCCGAGAGCCGGGTCCGCTCCGCCCATCGATGCTCCATCCTGGGGCTGGCGGGCGTATGACCGGCGCGGCCGAATTCTGTTGCGCGATCCTGGCCGCGGTGGCAGACGGTGCATCCGTATTCGAGGATCGGATGCGCCGAGGCGGAACCGACGTACAGATCGAGTTTCGGATGCGTGCGCCACGGATTGAGCGTGTCGTTGGGTGCGTCCTGAATCCGTTTGAGCTGCGCCATCCGCTCTTCGGTCTCTTTCCGCTTTTCCTGTGGGATCTGATACGCGTCGAGTTGTTGCTGCAGCTCTTGCGACAGCCGCGCCGCCTCAGCCTTCGACTCCCACCCCGGCGTGTCGATGGCGCGATGGCAGGTGACACAGCGGTCGACGCGCGGGACATTCATGTAGTTCATGTCGATCGACAGGTCATTCAGAACCACCTGATCGATCTTGATGACTGGATTGACGAAGTCGAGCATCGGCTGGCTGAGGATCCAGTTCGTGCTGAACCGGTCCATGTCCACCGTGGCGAGTTGCTTGCCCAGCAGATCGACTGAGGCGGTCAGCTCTTTCTTTTTATCCTCGGCGTCCTTGATTTTCTTCAGCCACTGATCGACGTTCGCCTTGGCCGCGTCGCGTTGACGGGTGACTTCCTGGAGGCGTAACTGGAGATCGGCGAGATGCCTGGTCTGCCGTTCATACTCGGCCTGCTGCTGCGCGGCGTCGGGTTGATGCTGCACCACGGCCGCCTCGGCGATGTAGCGCTGCGCATCGAGGTTGGCCTTGGCGAAACGATAGTCCTGATCGGCGCGATAGTGGTCGCCCTCCACCGCATCGAAAGCTTTCTGCGCCGTGAGGTACTGGTCGCGATGCGAGGCAAGCTCGATGCTGTTTTTTCGATCCTGCACATCGAGGTCGGTGAGCTGCTGCTTGTTTTCCGCGGACTTGGCGTCCTGCATCTCCTGAACGATTCGTTCACGCTGCATGCGCATGAATTCCAACTGGAACCACTTCCAGCCGCGGATGTAGTCGTAACCAACGATCAGCCCCGTCACCAGGAGCAGAACGATACTCGACAGGGCGAATATCCAATTCAACCTGCGAATCGAGTAATTGTGCGGAATCGGTTCTTGTGGCTTCATGAGCTCAGGTGACGACGCCTCATATGTTGAAGAAGATTTCCTGGATGTGCAGGATGTATTTCAGGTTGAACAGCCACCGCAGGATCATCTTGATGGGCAGTGACATCATGATGAGAAACAGATACGCACCTACGTAATACCGGGCCGCCCCCATCTTCTGATGGAAGCGGCGGAACGGCCCGAGCGCCATCAGTGGCGGCAGACCGAGATATCCGAGAACGAGTCCAAGCCCGAAGATCTCGCGGATGATCCAGAGCTTCGGCAGCGACGTCCCTAGCACCTTCACCCACATCAACTCCGAGAGATCGACGTTGACGAGCGGGACGAGCTTGTTTGGATCCCAGAATTCGTAAGGTCCGAAGAAGTTCCAGTTCGGCCCACGCAAAAACGTACCTGTGATGATCAGGAACGACCAGAGCACGAGGAAGCCGTAAAGGAAGACGCCAATCTCCCATTTCCGCTCACGGAAGGAGTAGTAGCCGTTTCCTTTGGGGTTCGTGTCGATGTATGGAATGGCCATCAGCCCGACGATGATGAGCGTCGGCAGGACCACGCCCGCCAGCCAGGGGTCGAAATAGACGAGCATCTCCTGCAGGCCGAGGAAGTACCACGGCGCCTTTGCAGGATTGGGAGACGACGTGGGATTGGCCGCTTCTTCGAGAGGCGCCCGCAGAACGACCGACCAGACGATCATCACGATCGTCAGGAGGATCATGCAGAGCATTTCGGTATAGACGAGATCCGGCCAGGTGAAGAGCTTCTCGTCCGACTCCGTTTTTTCCCAGGGGATTCCGCCCAGAACGATCTGGTTGTCATTGAGATACGCCTTACGCAATGCAACCCAGGTAAAAAATCCGAGGAGGAAGATCATCGCCACGATGGGGACGTTGTCGGGCTTTGCGGCGATCAGAAAGAAGTTGGGATCGAGCATCGACAAGCCGAATGCCAGAGCGCCGAGCACGAAGAGGCGCAAACCGATCTTCGTGTCCCACAAGCGCCCACCCAACTGAGCCAGCGCGAAGAGAATCAGCAGATAAGCGATGCCCAGGTAAAGGAGCGGCCGCACAGGAATCCCGAGCAGGAGCAGAACGAAGCCAAAACCAACGAATGCAATGCCGCCCGTCGATTTGATCCGCCCGCCGAGAAGATTGAAAAAAATCAGCAGGGCGAAAATGGACGTCAATAGTACGAACGAGATCGATCCCGCCGATAGGACGTTGATGAAGTCTTTGATGAAGTCCATCGAGCGCTCGTTCTCCTACAGCGGACCCGAGATGCCGCCGTCTTTTCGAACACGCCAGAAGTGAATGGCCATCAGAAAGCCAGCCGCCAGCGGGATCACCACGCAATGCAGAACGTAGAACCGGAGCAGCGTCGCCGCGCCGATGGACCGGCCGCCGATGAGAGCGAACCGCGCGTCGTCGCCGGCGTGGATGAGCCGTATGTCGCCCAGCTTGACGAGGCTCGACATGGGACCCTCGTTTCCCGCGCCGGGGGATGCACGCGCCATCGAAGAACCAACCGTGATGGCCCAGATCGCCAACTGATCCCACGGGAGGAGATATCCCGTGAACGAGAGCAGCAGCGTAAGTACGAGAAGGATGACACCCACGTTCCAGTTGAACTCGCGGGGCGGCTTGTAGGAACCGGTCATGAAGACGCGGAACATGTGCAGCCAGACCGCGATGACCATGGCGTGCGCGCCCCAGCGGTGCATCTCGCGCATGATCCCGAACGGCGCCTGCTCACGCAGGTCCATGATGTCGGTAAAGGCGTACTCGATCGTCGGCCGGTAATAGAACATCAGCAGCAGGCCGGTCACCGTTTCGACGAGAAAGAGGAAGAACGACGTCCCGCCCATGCACCAGGTGTAGCTCATACGAACACCGGAGCGGCGGACCTTGACAGGATGCAGATGGAGGATCAGCGAGCCGAGGACCGCAAGGACGCGCTTGCGATTCGTGTTGGGGATGCCGACCCGGAAGACCGATTTCCAGATCTGCGAATTGACGATGCCTTCCTGGAGTCCTCGTAGATTCGCCATTTTCTCCTCGGCTGCCGGCTGTCGGCTATCGGGGGTTCCCCTGACGGCCGGCAGCCGAGAGCTACATCTTGATGAACGCCTCGGGATCAGTCCACTCCCCGCGCTCCTGGTGGAACTGCTTGGATTTGTCGACGACGATCTGGCCGTCTGCGACGTCGATGAAGATCTTGGCCCGCTCCAACGGGCGCGGTGTCGGTCCTTCGAAGTTGATCCCTGACTTGTAATAACCGCTGCCGTGGCAGGGGCATTTGAACTTGTTCTGCGTCGGAAGCCAGTTGGGCGTACACCCCAGATGCGTGCAGACCGTGATGAGTGCGTACATGTTCTCTTCGGTGCGGACGAGCCAGACGCCGTACTTGTCCTTCCAACGCTCGTCGACCTCGCCGACCGAGTAGTCAGACGGCAGACCGGCTTTGAACTTCTGGACCGGCTCGAAGAGGACGTTCGGGAAGAGAAACCGCCCGAGGATGCCACCCAGACCGGCCAGAGCGGCGGTCAGAGCGAGCCAGGCGGCGGTCAGAACGAAGGGAAAGCTGCGCCGAGTGATCTCGCCCTGTTCGCGAATGCCGGCAGCCGCGCTCCCCGCGAGGGGAGTCTTGGCAACCATCTGATATGGCGTGATTTTGTCAGACATCCAAGTAGTGAAGGTGCCGAAAAGAGCCCTCGCCGGCGCGGGCGGTAAATATCCGCTTTTCAACAACCGCTGTCAACGAAAAAGGTGACAGGGAGGATCGGATGCAAATGAGTTGCTGAGTTGACGGGTAGCTTGGTTAAGACTATTTCACTCAGCAACTTAGCAGCCCAGCAACGACAAAAACCGAGTCATCCGCCGATCTGAGCCAACGCCTGTTTTGCCGCGGCGCGCACCCGCAGGCTGGGATCGCTCGCAGCGATGCGCTGAAGGTCGGGGACGGCGTCGCGGCCGCCCAGCTTCGCGTAGGCCGACATCGCCACGATCATGGCGTCTTCCTTCTGGTCCTCACGCATGGTGGCGACGCCATTCAGCCGCGACCGGTCGAGAACTTCGCGCAACGGACCCATAGCCCGCTTGTCACCGAGCCGTGCCAGAGCGATGGCGGCGTTCCAGCGGGCGTCCGGTGCCTGATCCTGCAATCCGTTGACGAGCGCCGGGATGGCGTTGGCGTCACCGATCGCGCCGAGCGTGTACCAGGCCGTGGCGCGGACATCCTTGTCATCGTCCGAAGCAGCCTGGGCAATTCGAGGGACGGACGCCGGATCGCGCAGCTCGCCGAGCGCAATCAGAGCGTAAATCCGGTTGTCGACGTCGCGATCGTTGAGGCCTTCCAGCAGCAGCGGTGTGGCGCGCCGGTCACCCAGCGTACCGAGCACCATCCCGAGGTAGCGGCGGATCCGCGGGTCGTCGCTCTTCGAGTTGGCGTAGAGAGTGGCCACATCATGCTCGAGGTTCGGGTACCGCTTCGCTTCGCCGCGTTTGAGCGACTTCGAGAGCTGATATGCCGCCTGCCACCGCTCGTGCGAGCTGCCTGAACGAATGGAGTTGAGATAGTCAGGGATGGTCTGCTCGTCGGTGGCCAGCCTGCCAAAGAGAAAGAAGATCAGGACGGCGATCAGCACCACGCCGAGAGGAAAGACGACGAACTGAAACAGGATCGTGCGAGGGGATTCTTTAGGGACATCTGTTAAGGGGGGAGTGGGGGGTGGGGAGTTGGGAGTGGGAGTTGAATGGTGCATGATTTCCGACTTCAAATACTGGCTCCCGAGGTTTGGATTGGTGTGAGTTGGGGTCGAGTAGTCGGAGAGGACGGTTGGTGAGGCTCGGGGTTGCTCTCCCACCACCCACCACTCCCCACTTCCCACTCCCCCAAACTCAACGTCCAGTTCCCATCACCACAAAGTCCGGCAGGTATGTCTTGAGCTGCGTCGGAGCGTCGGGGACGACGATGGCGTCCTTGTCGCAGACCGATTCGCAGAGCCGGCAGGCCACGCACTTCTTCTCATCGACGAAGGCGATCTTGTAGTGATTGGCCACAGTCTCGTCGTTCGGGTCGATCATCTTGATGCACTCGAACGGGCAGATGTCGACGCAGAACTCGCATCCGGTGCAAAGCTCTTTGATGACCTCGGCTTTCGGAATCTCTTTCGGCTTCACGCGAGGGATGAATTCGCCGTGCTGGTTCTGAATCGCGTCGACTGGACAGTAGATCCCGCAGACCGAGCAGTCGATACAACGCTCGGGGTGGATGTAGTACATGCCGCGGGCTGCACCCCAGATGGTGTTCGTGGGGCACTTGACCTCGCAGACGCTGCAACCAATGCACTTGTCGGTGATGAAGTGAGGCATGGCGGGCGAGTTTACCTTACCAATGCAACCATCGCACGGTCGTTGACGAACTGCGGCTCGATGACGTGGCGTTTGCGCATGAGAATCGCGAGCTCCGGTGCGTGCAGCTCGCCGATCCAGAAGAACGCACCATGCGGTACCGGAACTCCCGGCCCAGGCATCGCCCGCCAGCCGGGATGATCGGCCTGCTCTTGGGGGAAAGCGGCGACACGCGTGTGTCCATTCATCACGGTCTCGAGATAGCAGTATCCCGAAGCCACGACGGTCTGGGTTTCAGGGAGGTTGACGGCGACCCAAACAGCAGCCTGACGGTACGGATCGGGCGGCCGGCGGGCATGATCGACGATGCCGAGGCCGCTCCAGATGGCACCGATCGCGATCAGCGCTGTCGTCAGCGCCAGCCGGAACCGGTTCCGCCGCAGCGATTCGGCGAGCCAGAGAACCAGCGGCGCGGCCACGACCGCCTCGAACCTCATCGGCACGTATGCACGCAACGCGATCGCGAGAGCCAATGGCACAAGCACCATCAGCAGGTATCGATTCAACCTCCCCGACACTGCGAGCACGATGGCGCCGATGATTGCCAGAGCCAGCGGCGGCTGGACAAAGAGCGCATCAGGC
Source organism: Thermoanaerobaculia bacterium (assembly GCA_038230535.1). Lineage (GTDB taxonomy): Bacteria > Acidobacteriota > Thermoanaerobaculia > Gp7-AA8 > Gp7-AA8 > JADGNZ01. Next base: position 23,550 of record JBBRNB010000034.1, on the reverse strand, counting down.
CATCGTGCCGACATCCAGGACCGCGCCTCGACGGGTTGGTGCAACGCCAGCCAAAACCCCGGAATGTAGAGGAGAATCGCCAGCGCAAGAGCCGCGAAGCGCCGGCGCCTGCCTGGGAGCGCGGGCGTCTCGCCCGCATCGTCTTCAATACGAGAACCGTTAGCGGGCGGGACGCCCGCGCTCCCAGGACCAAATCGAATCGAGTTGGGCGGGATCAGGATGATCGGAAACAACAAGACCCCGTAGTAGTGGCTGTACGCGGCCGCCACCAGTGCGAGCGCGGCCACAAACGGGCTATCCTGATCGACCGCCAGCACCGCGGCCGTCACGAACAGCGCGCACAACGCGTACGCGCGAGCATCGACGGCGAGAAGAACTGCTGGGGGGAAGACGGCCAGCAACAGCGGCGCGAGGACGGCCGCCGAGGGCGGCGGCCCCACACCCGTTGTGCCGGCGCTCGGCGCGACTGCTGTGTGCGGGCCGCCGCCCTCGGCGGCCATTCTCGCGCGCAGCAGCATGACGATCGATATCGTGGCGAACACCAGCGACAACATGCGCATGGTCACGACGGACGGATCGCCGAGTTGATGCACGAGAAAGTAGTAGAGCGGAGGCCCGGAGTCGTTCCGAAGCGCGGTGAGTATCCCGGCGAGCGGCTTGCCCGCGATCCAGCGTGTGAACAGCTCGTCGAAGAACGGCTCGCGAAGAGCGAGAAGAGGTACGCGGATGCCGAGGAACAGCGCGCCGATCAGAACCGAAGGATGAATTGTGAAAGATGGAGAATGAGGCGCAGCTCCCGATTCAGCCTTCATCCTTCATCTTTCAGCCTTTCGGTCACACCGCCAGGAGCTCCGAGATCGTCTTGATCAGATGCGACGATTGGATCGGCTTCGAGATGTAGGCGTTCGCTCCCAGGGCAAGGCCGCGCTCGCGGTCTTCCTCGGCGCCTTCGGTCGTGATGATGACGATCGGAATGTTACGGAGCTGCGCGTTCTGGCGCACCAGCGAGACGAGCTTCAGCCCGTCCATCACCGGCATGTTGATGTCGGTCAGGATCAGGTCGATCTTGTCCGGGCCGGAGAGTTTCTTGAGCGCATCGACGCCGTCTACCGCCTCGATGATCTTCGCGTTCTTGAACCTCTTCAACGAGAACGATATCAACTGGCGCATGGTTGGCGAGTCTTCGACAACCAGAAAGTTCGCGTTCTCCAATGGCACTATCCGCCCCTCACGATGTGGTTGTCAGAAGGTCGAGGAAGCTCTGGATCGTGTTCAGCTTCCTCTCCGACTGCGAGTAGAGTTTTGACGAGAAGATCGCTGTCGCGGCATGCGCGGCAAGCAGCGAGAAAAGCTCGTAGTCGACAGCCGAAAACGAGTCCTTCTGTTGAAGCAGTTTGTAGATGACCACCAGGCCGATGACGTGCTCTTTGATCTTCAGCGGGACGGCTGCCAGCGGTTTCTCGAGCGTCACCCTGCCGCCGACTTCCATGTCCTGGTTGATGTAGTAGCTCTCGCCGGTTTTGGCCACGCTGCCGAGGACTCCGTCGCCGAGGCGGGTCGAGATCGTCTCGATGCCGGGCATGACGTCTTCGCCTTCCGACGCGATCGTCTTCAGCTCGTTGGTCTTCTCGTCGAGCAGCAGGATCGCGAACGATTCCGCGCCGATGAGATTGATGACGATCTCCTGCACGATCTGGATGACTTCGCGGAAATCGAGCGTTGAGTGGAGCTGGTAGCTGGCTACGTACAGATTGGCGAGGTTGTTGTTCTGCTCTTCGACCTCGATGTAGCGATTGGCGAAGTCTTTATTTTCTTCTTCGACTTCCTTGAAACGCTGCGCGATGCGGCGGTTCTCCTCGGTGAGTTGCTGCACCTCGGCGCGCAACCGCTGCACCTCTTCATCAAAACCGGCCGTCGACTCCGTTTCGAGCGTAGCCAGGCGATACCGCAACCGCTGGTTCTCCCGAAGCAATTCTTCGGTGAACTCCTTGCCTTTGTTGAACAGCTCGAGAAACTTCTCTGCTCTTTCTTCAGTCATGGGACTCTCTCGGACGGACGGCTGAGAGTAGCACAGTGTTCGGGGGTGGAGAGAAGGATGAATTCTGAGGTTGAAGAATGAATCGGGGCGAGCTCTTCAACCTTCACCCTTCAGCGTTCATCCCTTCTTCTCCCCAGCACACAGCCGATGAATCGCCCTCGGTATCTCCCCCAGCGACAATACCTGATCGACACATCCGGTCTTGATCGCCTCATTCGGCATGCCGAAGATGATCGCGGTCTGCGCCGACTCGGCGATGGTGCGTCCACCCCGTTCCCGGACCCGGCGAATGGCTTGCGCGCCGTCGTCACCCATACCGGTCATGATGATGGCGACGAGCCGTTCACCGCATGCCTCGCTGGCCGAGATGATGAGCCGGTCGACCGACGGCGCGTAGAGGTCGGCGGCCTTCGCTGGAAAGACTCGGGCCTGCAGCCCCTCGGCGATGCGGCGCACTTCCATCTGCATGCCGCCGGGGGCGACATAGACCGTACCGTTTTCGAGGAGCTCGCCGTCGTCGCCCTCCTTCACTTTATATCTGCTGAGCTTGTTCACCCGCTCTGCAAAGAGGCGCGTGAACGCCTGTGGCATGTGCTGCGCCACCACGATCGAAATCGGTAATACGGGCAAGTTCTGGAGGACGTGCTGCAGTGCCGGCGGGCCACCGGTGGAGCAGCCGATGGCGACCAGATCCACTCCACCTTCGTATACCGCGGCCGGCTCGGAATCGCGCGGCTGGAGAACTTCATCCTCTACGATCCGCCGCCTCAGGTTCTCCATCCGGATGTCGGCTACCTGCAGGACTTTGGCGACGAGGTCGCGCTCGATCTCCTCGAGCCGCGGGGAGACCCGCCCACCCGGCTTGCCGATGAAGTCGATCGCGCCGAGGTCGAGGGCTTTGAAGACGCTCCGGTCGCTCGACCGCGATGAGACCGCAATCACCGCCGTCGGCAGATTTACCATCAGCCAGCGCAGGAAAGCGAAGCCGTCCATGACCGGCATCTCCAGGTCGAGCGTGATCACGTCCGGCCGGTGCTTCATAACCTGCTTGATGCCGTCCTCACCGTTCACGGCCGTAGCCACGACGGTGATCTGGGGAGAGGACTCCAGCATCCGCGAGATCGTCACGCGGTTATAGGCAGAATCGTCGATAACGAGAGCACGAAGCATGAACGGCCGCGATTCTATCTGCAACTTTTCGTCCGCTTCGGTGTCTTCGCAGTGAATCGATGAACGATCTGGCCAGGACCTACGAGGCGGAGTACCCGGTGATCGTCCGATTCGCCGAAGGAATCCTCGCCGGTCACGGAGACGGGCACGACATCGCGCAGGAGGCGTTTCTCCGATTGCAAGGGAGCGGCGTACCGGCTGAGCGCGCTCGCTTCTGGCTTTTTCGCGTGGCACGGAACCTGGCGCTGAACGAGTTGCGGCGCCGGCAACGGCTGGAACGGTTCCGAGTTTTGTTCCCGTGGATCGCCGGGCCGCCCAACCCGTACGAAACAGCGGAGCGTCGTGAAAGCGCGCAACGTCTGCGCGCCTGTCTCGGCCGGCTCCCGGCGGAGCTGCGCGCACCGCTTCTGCTGCGGGAATGGGAATCGATGTCGTACAGCCAGATCGCGCTCTCTCTCGACGTGACGATCGCAAAAGTGAAGAGCGACCTTTTCCGCGCACGGCAACAACTGCGTGAAGCAATGAGACCGAGGTGAATCATGAACTGTCCCGATCACGAAACGCTTTCCGCATACTTCGACGACGAAGCGCCGGAGCTCCGCGATCACGTAACGTCGTGTGGCGAATGCCGCGCGTTTCTCGAGGACCTGACGGCCATTCGTTCGGCGGTGTTGGCGGCACGGCCGGAGCTACGAAGGGACGCCGGCTTTCGCGAACGCCCGCACCGACGCCTCACGCCGAGACTTGCGTTCGCGCTGTTGCTGCTGGTGTTGCTGGTCGTCCCCGCGTTGCTTCTTCTGAGGCATCGCGAACAGACCGGCGGCGCTTTCGGTAACTACGACGCAGGCGGACGGGCGGTGATCTACGTGAAAGGACGCGAGTGATGCGGCGACTGGCCATGCTCGCACTCCTGCTCACCGCAGCGGCACAGACGGCAGTGTCTGTGCCAGAAAGCAGGGCGCATGTGGCACAGACACTCTTGTCTTTGCCGCCGGCGACGAACCGCATCCGATTCGTGGTGCGCTGTATCGAAGAAAACCGAGGCGTGAAACGGACGCTGTACGAAGCGGACATCGACGGTCCGGCAGGAACCGACTTCACGGTTCATCTGGGCGATCGAGGCTTCACGCTCGACGCATCCTTCGTCAACGAGCTGACCGCATCCGGCAAGCTTGATGTCCGCGCAACTCTCACGACGCGGCGGCGGCAGGGCACATCGCGGGCCGGCTTGCCGCTTTGGGAGGAGGATGCGCAGACTCACCGCTTCGTTGTTGGCTTCGATCAGGAGATCGAAATGCTGCCGTTCGGCGGCGCCGGCAGCGCGGGACTGTTGAAGTTCGACATCGTCCCCGAGCGCTCCGGCGGCACAGGCCCAATGCGCATCCACATCAACGACATTCATTCGAACGGCGCGATCGCGGTCAACGCCTTCCACCAGCCGCATTGGTACGCCGTCGAGACCGCGGTCGTGGAAAGCAACAGCGTCATCGCACGAGGCAGTGCTCGAATCTTCGCGGGAACGCAAGGCTCGCTCGCGCTGACGGGCCTCGGCAACATCACGATCACCCCGCGGCCCCTCGAGCACGCCGACGCGTGGCGCTACACGGACATCGCACTCAGCGGACGCATGTTTGCCCCGGGCTCGCGTGCCGTGATCTGTCGCAGCGAATGGCAATCATTCCCGATCGATTCGAAACGGACGCTGCGCATTCGGGTCGCTCCCGAACGCATCGAACAGGAAAAAGGAGAATGCTCATGAAGCGCATCGCCGTCACGTTGTTTGCCGTTTTCCTCGCCGCGCCGATCGCGGCCGAGGTGTCATCGCAACATCTCGTCCGTCTGGCCGAGTCGTTTCGCATCGCCGAAGTTCTCGGCCCGCGCGTCTGGCCCGGTTTCACCGCGGCGGACAGTCCTGTCATCCTCGTCGACGGGGAACGCGAATACCTGCTCAACAGCAGTGACGGAGCCGAGGGGTTCACTTCCACCGCGCAAACGTTCCGCGGCAGGCCCGTCTTCTCCCGTCCGCGTGTTTTCTCGCCGGCGCTCCAGGCGAGTTTCCCCGCCATCGGCCGGGCCACGGTCGTCATCGGGACGCCGGAGGGGACTCACACCGAACCGGCGATCTGGACAATCGTCGTTCTGCACGAGCTCTTTCACGTCTATGCCTTCGGGCATGGCGAGATCGAGAAAACCGCATCACTCGCCATCGGCCCGATGAACGATGGGCAATGGCAGTTGTCCTATCCGTTTCCGTACACCGATGCTCAGGTCCGCCGCGCCATGCACGTGGCCGGGCACGATATCTACCGCTGTATCGCGAACGGTGAAGACCTTCCCTACGATGCCAGCGTTGCGGACGAGGCGGTGAACACCCTTGCCGGCCTGCTCGACGCGCTGTTTCCGGGCACTAAGGACAACGCATACCTGAAGTTCGTGATCACGAAGGAGGGTGTGGCGCGCTACTTTGAATATCGGATCGCCGAACTGGCAGCGCGCGACTACAAGCCGGCGGCAGCATTCGCAACGCTCGAGGGCCCTCAGGCGTTCAAGAAGAGTTGGGAGACCTACTACAAATCGATGCCGTTCCAGATCAAGCACCTCGGCAACGTCTCGCAGTCGCGCAACGAGTTCTACAACTTCGGTCTGGGTATCGCGCTCGTCCTCGACCGGATCGACCCGCAGTGGCAGAAGAGGTACTTCGACGCCGGGGTGTGGATGGACGACTTACTCCACGATTCCGCGCAGCGTGTGAAGGCAGCGAACGCATGCGCGTTTGCCGCCGCAGACTGCTCACTTCTGATACACCATGTCCTTCTTCAGATGGCGCAGCTTGAACTGGGTCGACAGCGAGATGAGCGATTCGCTGTGACCCAGGAGGAGGTAGCCGTTATCGGTGAGGCGGTTGTAGAAGTTCGACACCACCACTCTCTTGGACATTTCGTCGAAATAGATGATGACGTTGCGGCAGAAGATGATGTCGAGATGGCCGAGCAGGGAGACGCGGGATTCGTCGTAGAGGTTCAGCCGGCCGAAGGAGACACGGTTTCGGATGTCGTCGTGGATCTGCCACGAGCCGTCGGCGTTCCGAGTGAAATACTTGTCGCGAAGAGGGGCGTCGGTGACGCGAAACGCGCTCTCGCGATAGTGGCCGCGGCGCGCCTTCGCCAGTACGAGCTGGTTGATGTCGCTGGCGAAGATCTCGAAGGCGGCACGTTCGTAGTGGCCCCCCTCCGTGAGCAGCATGGCAATGGAGTACGGCTCTTCACCCGATGAGCAGCCGGCCGACCAGATTCGGATCTTCTTGATCGTCTTGCGCTCGAGGATCTCGGGAATGATCTCTTCGACGAAGGCCGCGAGCTGCGCGGGCTCGCGGAAGAAGTAGGTCTCATTAGTAGTGACCAGGTCGTAGATCTGGTCGAACTCCGCGCCGGCGCGCGGGTCGTACTGGAGAAAGTAGAAGTATTTCTGGAACGAGTCGAAGTTCAGCTCCTGCGCCCGAGGCGAAAGACGCTTCTGCAACAGGTACTTCGAGGTATCCGCAAACCACATCCCGGTCCGGTTGTAGATCTGATCCCGCATCAGCCTGAACACGTCGTCTGGCAGATCGAGATGGTGGTTCAAGGAGAGGTTGAATGTGGACATGTCGAGTGGACAGTGGATCGGTGGATCAGTGGATCAGGATTCAAGAAGTCATGATCCACCGATCGACTGGGCCAATGATCCACTACCCTTTCATCGCCTGCAAAATCGCCGCGATCACCACTTCGCGCCGGCTGTCGGCCGTACGCCACGCCTCTTCCAGAAGATCGCGATAAAGCTGTTTGTGTCGAACGAAGAGGTCGGAGACCTCGTCGAGGATGGCGCTGTTCTCGAGCGCCCGGAACAGATGTGGAAACGACGCGCGGTCGGGCAGTTTGTCGAGCGCCAGGACCGCGGACTGCTGCACGTAGGTATCAGGGTCGAGCAGCGCAATGTAAAGCGCCGGCAGCGCGGTCCTGTCGCCGCGGACCGCAACCGCGGTCACCGCCGCGGCACGAATGCGCCAGTCTTCGTCGGTCGTCGCGAACATGAGGTAGTCGAAGACCTCCTCCCCCGGCACGCGGCCGAGGGAGAGGATGGCCGCACGGCGCACCTCGAGATCGGACTCATGTGCGCAATTGAAGAGCACCCCCTTGGCCCGGTCATCGCCGGACTTACCGAGAGCCTCGATGGCCGCGATGCGCACGGGCGGAAGATCGGTATGGAGGTGATGCACCAGCGGCTGTATGGCATCGGGATGACGGTATTCGCCCAGAGCCTGGGCGGCCGCTGTACGAATCCAGATGTCGGAGTCTTCCAGAGCGCTCATGAGCGGCTCGAGTCCCTGGAGCGGGCGGTGGCGGACGATGGCGTTGATGGCCGCGAGCCGTACCGCCGTCGCTTCATCGGCGAGCGAGAGCACGAGCTGATCGGCGAAACGCTCTTCGCTGAACTTGCCCATCAGCGACACGGCCTTCTGACGGATGACAGGGTCGCTGTCCTTCGATGCCAGCAGCAACTCGTCGTGGTAGCCATCGCCCTGGATGTTGACGAACACCGAGAGCGAATTGAGCTTCATCGGCACCGAAGGGTTCTGCAGCAGCCGGCGGATCTTTGCCAGCACCGCCCCCTTCATCTCCGGGAAGGCAGCCACGAGCGCGGAGATCGAGTTCACCGCCGACTGCTGCGAAGAGACATCGGTGTCGTCGAGCTTGGCGAGGAGATAGTCGATCGAGCGCGGATCGACGATCTCGCCGAGCGTCTCGATGGCCAGGCGGCGGATCATCGGGTTTTCGTGATCGAGCAACGGCAGGATGTTCGGACCAGCGTCACTTCCGCCGATGACGTTCAGCACGCGCAGGAGCAGGGCGATGATCTCGTCCTCCTCCGCGTTGCGGAGGGTCTCCAGGATGGACAGCACCGCTCCGGCGCCAAAGTCGATCAGCGCCTGAGCCGCGGTCTCGGCCGAGTCGGGATTTTCGAGGCTGCTCATCAGGATCGGCAGCGCACGCTCATCGCCTGACCATCCCAGAAACTTGAGGATGAACGTTTTGACGTCGCGCTTTGGAGTGGCTTGAAGGTGGTCGATGAGCGGATCGATTTTCGATTCCGGGAACGACTCGCGGAACTTGCGTTGGATCAGCAGCCGCTCCGCGTGTTCGACGATCCTCGGTTTGCTGGCTTCGGCAATCCGCACCAGTGCCCGAAGCGCCGTGAGGTTCAGCTTCTCCTCGGCCGAGATGATCCTCAGCAGGAATGACACTGTACCGACGTCCGCGATCTTTCCGATGGCTTCGAGCACCGGCTTGCGCAGCGATTTTTCCCTGTACATCGGCAGGATGGCCGGCAGAGCCGCGCGGTCGCCGATCTCGCCGAGCGCCTCGATGGCGTGGAACTTGAGCCAGAGATCCTCCCGCTGCAGAACACGCAACAGGTGCGGAAGCGACGCCGCGTCACGATACTTGCCCAGCGAAGAAACGATCGACGAGGAGACGTTGATGTCCGGCTCCCCTTCCAACTGCTCGACGAGGATGTCGAACGCATCGCTGCTGCGGAGATCGCCGAGCAGGTTGACGAGCGCAAGGCGGACGTCGACGTCGGTCTCGATCCGCAGCCGGTCCACGATCGGCCTGATGGCATCCTCACCGATCCTGATCAAGGCTTCGGTCGAGGAGTTGCGCTTGCCGGCGTTCTCTGCATCAGCGAGCGCACTGAGCAGGCCACTCACAACCTCGGGTTGGGGATCGCGGACAAACCCATCGACAATGGTCTTGCGGACCCGCCAGTCCTTGTCACCGAGGAGCTCGAACATCAAAGAGTAATCGCGATCGTCGACCGTATGCGCGGCCAGATAGGCAGCTTTCTGCCTCGCGTCGGGATCGGCAGAACGAGCCTGTTCGATCAGTTGAGGATCGGGCGTCATCGATCCGTCCCCGTCATCACCTTCTCGATTTCTTCGCGCTTCATCCGAACGAACTGCTGAAGCGTTTCGGTGAAAATCTCCGTGTTCTGGCGGACCCGAAGCGGAACACGCGAATCGTAGTAGTTCCGCCCCTCCGCGATCTCATTCCTGAGCACCTCGAAGAAGTTGTCGTCGCGGATGCCGGCCTCCACTTTCTCGGGGTGGTAGATCACGATGTCACTGAGGATGAGCCGCACCAGCCGGCGCGCTTCGTCGTACTCCTTCGGCTCCATCGGTTCATCTCCTGTGCGGTGTCCAATCTCCGGGAAGAGCTTGCGGATGATCTGCCGGAACTCTCTTTCCGGAATCTGCTCCTCGATGTACTCGTCAGCGCCATAGAGGTTCGTCGGATTGGCGCGGAAACGGTTGGCGCGGAAGAGCGCGCCAATGAGGATGACGCGGGTGTGTCCGAGATCGGCCTCCGCCCGTATGTCCTCGGTCACTTCGACCCCGAGCTTGCCCTTGAGGTAGACATTGACGATGGCAAGGTCCGCCCGGGTGCGACAGATGAAATCGAAGGCCGGCGCACCCGTCTCGAACAGCGTCACGTCGAAGCCGAACCGGCGGAGGTGATCGGCCAGAAACGAGCGGAACGGGCGAGGCTCGTCCGCGATGGCGGCGATGCGGCGCCGTTTCTCCGCAGGAGCCTGTATCTGGGTCGCCTCACCCGGATCGCCATCTGCTTCAGCAACCGAAGGCGCCGAGGACTGTGGGCGTGGCGGCCTCACGGTGGCATCGGCGGCCGGCTTGAGAACCATCTGGTTGCCGCACGACGGGCAGGCCACACGTACCGCGCGCGTCAACGGCTCCGGAATCGCCGCGCGAAATCTCGCGCCACATTGTTTACAGGTGAGTTCCATGAAGTCAGATCAAACGAGTAGCTTGTCCAAATCGAGAAGGATCGTCAACGCGTTCGCGTGTCGAAAGACGCCCCGGACGGCCTCACTCAGCTCACTCGGGTGGACCACAGGATGCGCCTCGATCGCCACCGAGTCCACCTTGAGAACCCTCAGAACACGATCGACTTCAAATCCGAGCGTCTCCCCCCGGCGGTCAACTACGATGATGCGCGAGTCATTTCCCCGGGCCGTGGACAGATGCCCCAGCTTGCGGCGAACATCGATGACCGTCACGATCGTCCCGCGGAGAGAGATGATTCCGACGATGGTCGGATCGGCATTCGGCACCCGCGTGGCTGCACGCGGTGTCACGATCTCCACGATGTGATCGATGGAGACCGCGTAGTGCTCACCGGCGATGACGAAACTGAGCAACTCGACCTGATCCGCGGAGGAAGTCTCCACTTCCAGCTCGATGAACCCCTCTTTGCGCTTGCCGGCGGTCTGTTTGAACCGTTCGAGTTTGGAGGAGGCCGCGGGGGCCGGGGGTCGGGGGTCGGGGGCCGGAGCAGATACTGACTCCGCGGCCGCAACACCAACGGCAGGTTCTGGTACCGGAGTTGGAGCCTGCTCCGGCTCCCGACTCCCGGCTCCCGGCTCCCCTTTTTTCGCTTTCTTGCGAATCTTTACGAGATCAACCATGGGCTTGGTCGAGCCTTTCTGCCTTCGGCGCGACAGCGCGCAGGCGATGCTCTCGCGCCGCGGCGCCGATACGCGTGGCATCGATGGTCGCCACGTCGTCGCCGAAAGCGTCGAGCAGCGCGGTCGTGGCGAGTGTATTGAGCAGGCGCGGGATGCCGCCGCTCGAGGCGTACATGGCCCGGACGGCATCGTCGGTGAATGGATTGCGCGAGCCCCCGGCAACGCGGATGCGGTGCTCCACGTAGTGCATCGTGTCTTCCAACGATAACGGCCCGAGGCGGTAGCGCATCCCGATCCGTTGCCGCAGCGGAGCATAGTGCCCTCGTTCGAGGCGCGTCTCGAGCTCGGGCTGCCCGATGAGCAGGACTGATAGCAGGTTCTGATCGTCGAGCTGGAAATTCGTCAGGAGGCGGATCTCATCGAATGTCGATTTCGAAGGGATGAGCTGCGCCTCGTCGATGATCAGCACCGGTTCGCGGCCGGCCTCATACAGCTCGAAGAGTCTCGCGTGGATCTGTTCGAGCAGGTCATTGCGGAACCGGGCCGGTTGCAGGCCGAGCCCCGATCCGACCGAACGGAGGAGTTGTACCGGCGTCTGACGCGGGTTGATCAGCAGGATCACCGGACGTGCTTCGCCGATCCGGTCGATCAACGCGCGCGACAACATCGTCTTCCCCGAGCCGATGTCGCCGACAAGCAACGACAACTCCTTCTCCTCGACTGCATACTCCAGCCGCGCCAACGCCTCACTATGCTGCGGGCTCTCGTACAGAAACCCCGGATCGGGGGTTTTGCCGAAGGGCTTGGTTGTGAGGCCGAAGAAAGTCTCAAACATGGCGTGGCCGTTTCGCACAGGAACTGCGAATGTTCAATGTTGAATGTTCAATGTTGAATGGAACACCGGAAGCGGAGCCATTCAACATTCAACATTGAACATTCAACATTCAACATTCAACTCGGACCACCAAACATCCGACCACCTAATATTGGAACATCTCAAACCAACACCCCCGCCCGCGCCTCCCGTGCCTTTCCTCCAAACTGCTCGATCAACGTCCCCACATCGATTACCAGCACGATCTCACCCTCTCCAACCTCGGTGGCCCCGGCAATGCCGGGGATGGTCTTCAGCCGTTCGCCGATCGACTTGATCACAACTTCCTGCTGCCGCACCAGCGCGTCGACGAGGATGCCGGCAACCTTTTCTCCGGAGCGTGTCACCACGACGAACCACTTCGTGTCGGGCCCTTCATCGCGAACGGTCTCGAGATGGAAGGCGTCAGCGAGACGAAGCAGAGGAAGCGTGAAGTCACGCAACGTGAAGACTTCGCGCCGCTCCACCGTGAGAATGTCGCGTGAGTAGATCCGCAGCGACTCTTCGACCGATGTCAGAGGAATCGCGAACTGCTCCCCGGCCGCGCGCACGACCAACGCCTGAATGATGGCCAGCGTAATCGGCAGAATGACCCGGAACGTCGTTCCCTGGCCCGGTACCGAGAGGATATCGATCGATCCCTTCAACTGCTGTAGATTTCTTTTGACGACATCGAGTCCGACGCCTCGGCCGGAGATCTCGCTCACCGCTACCGCCGTCGAAAAGCCGGGCGTGAAAAGGATCTCGTAAGCGCGCCGCTGGTCGAACGGATCGTTTTGAGCGATGAAGCCGCGCTTCACGGCAACCTTGCGTATCAACTCAGGATCGATCCCCCGGCCGTCGTCCGTCACGTCGAGAACCACTGAGTTCCCTTGCTGATAAGCATTCAGCGTCACCTGGCCGGTCGGGTTCTTTCCCGTCTTCGCCCGCTCTTCAGCCGTCTCTATACCGTGGTCGAGAGCGTTGCGGATGATGTGCATCAGCGGATCGGTCAGTTCCTCCACCATCACCTTGTCGAGCTCCGTGTCCTCGCCGCGCAACACCAGCTCGATCTCCTTGTTCAGCTCGCGCGCCACCTTGCGCACAGCGCGGGAGAGCTTCGCGTAGATCTGACCCACCGGCACCATGCGTGTCTCGATCACCGATTTCTGCAACTCGTTGAGCTTGCGCTCGAGGTTGCGGCCGATTTTCGTCAGCTCGTGGGCCGTGTGCCGCGCCTGCTGCATCGCATCGCCCTGCTGCAGCGACCGCGTCAGCGCGTCGAGCTGGGTCTTTTCGATGATCAGCTCTCCGACGATGTTCATCACGTGATCGAGCTTCCCGATGTCGACGCGCACAGTCTGGGAAATAGAACGAAGCGAGAGGTCATCCTCCGGCGCTTCGGGCGCCGTCACCTCCCCGGCCTCACTCGACTCCGTCGACTCCGTCTTCCGCAGCGATGTGACGCGCCCCTCGGGAGCGAGCGCCGCCACCGCATCATTCTCCAGCATCGATCCGTACAACAGCCGGAAGGCGATGCCCGAGCCGCCGCTGCTGTCGATGGCCGGCAGCGTGGAGATGACCTCACCCGACTTGCTCAGGATCTCGGTCAGAGCACGCAGCTTCTCGTCGAAGTTGCTGAAGTCGAAGCGAACCTCCACCACAACGATGTGCTTCCGGGAGCGGACGTTCTCAAGCAGGCGGTGCTCTTCGTATTCCGTCAGCGACTTCTTCGTCTGCTCGTCGAGCGTCAGCTCCGCGAACGGATCCTCGTGTGCCCGCCGGGACTGATTGCTCGTGAGTCGATGGATGTGCCGCGTCAGTCCATTGATGTCGACCAGGCTGTTCATCGCCGGATCATTGATACCGATGACCAGCCGGTTGAGCGAGTCCACCGCGTCATACAGCAGGTCGATCAGTTCCTTCGTGATCTCGATCTTCCCCATCCGAAGACGGTCGAGCATGTCCTCCAGGCTGTGCGACAGCTCCGAGATCTCCCCGAAACCGAGCATCCCCGCCAGCCCCTTCAGCGAGTGGACCTCGCGGAAGATCTTGTTGATCACCTCGGGCCGGACATCCCGCCCCTGCGACTCCAGCTCGACGAGATCACGCGAAAGCGTATCCAGCAACTCCTCCGCCTCGCTGGTGAACTCGTCCCGAGCCCGATCGTCTTCTTTGGTCATCGGGGGGCATTGTACTGGCTTGGAGCGCGGAGGTTCCGCTGGGTGCAAAAGCCCATAGCCTCACGGATGGGGCGTGATCGCGACGATCGTCAGAACCGGTATTCGCTTCTTGCCGGAAAACCGGTCCGGACCGTAGTAGAAAAAGATGCGATAGGCACCGGGCGCTCGGTTCTGCACATAGGCTTCGAAGATTTCCTCGCCATTCGACCCGCGGAGCGACTCGTAGAGATGCGTGTGCAGCGAAGGGTGACGAAGATTCGTTTCCAAGAGCGCGAGTGTCTTCCTCACCTGCTTCCAGAGACCTGACTTCGCTCGATTGGTCTCTAACTCCCGCAAACATGCCTGTGCTACCGGCACGAATCGGAGCTCACGATTCATCGTCGTCCGCAAACGCTGCAAATGATCCGATGGGCTCTGCCTTCCCTTCAGCAGCCTCCGCTAGACCGCGGCGGACCAGTGCCAGCGCCTTCTTGTTGCGAAACAACCATGCCTCGGATGCCGGGATGGAGACTTGCGGTTCGAGAATGATCCGCCCGTACTCGTCGCGGTAGACGTTGAAGCTGGCCTCGTCCAGGTCTTCGAGCGCTCGTCCGAGCGCAATTCGCCTGCGTGTATCGGGACGAACGTCGCGCGCTACGAGCTTCATTGCTGCGCCGGGCCGGGAAGCTTTCATGACGGCAGTTTATGATTGTTGGGCGATGTGGGCAAGTGGGCAATGCCCATCTCAGCCCTTACCCCACCTTCAGCAGCCGCCGCAGCTTCTCGATCAGATCCGAGGCCTGAAAAGGCTTGACGAGGTACTCCTCGGCGCCGAGGGCGGCGGCGCGTTTGCGGTCTTCTTCGCGAGATTCCGTCGAGATCACCATGATCGGGATCGAGCGGTGTACGGGGTGATTCTTCAGGAATGACACCAGCTCCAGTCCGTTGATGTCGGGCATGTTGATGTCCGTGAGGATGGCGTCGAACTTGTGATGCGGCAGAGTCTTCAGCGCTTCGAAGCCGCTGGCAGCCTCCACGATCTCCAGATCGTACGCCTCCGTCCCCCCCTCGATGATCGTGGTGAGGTAGGCGCGCATCGAGCTCGAATCTTCAACGACAAGGACTTTCAACGTCGCGCCTTTTCTGCCGCGAAGACGGCGTTGCCGAACGCATAGCCTGCCTGGGATAGGAAAATCTCGAGTCCTGTCATGGTTTCGATCGGAGCGTGGTTCGCGGCGTTGTCTCCGTACAGAATACCAATCGTTCGCCTTGCGTGCATGATCGGCAGCGCAACAATTTCCGACGGCAGCAGTCCGCCGAGACCATCGATCAGCTCGACGTTCGCAGGCGTGCGGTGCATCTTGCCTCGGTGCGCCCGGCCCGACGCGGCGACATCGCCAAGGATCGACGGAGCCTCACGCGCGATGCTCATCGTCTTCACACGCCTGGCCATCTCTTCGCCGCCGTTGGTGGCTCCGAATCCGGACACGCCGGTGAAGGCATCATCACCAGCGATGAACAGCGCGCCTCGGTCGAGGTACTCCGCCGACAGGCGCAGAATTGTCGCCGACACCTCCCCGATGTCGTTCGGATTGGATAGCTCGTTGATCAGTTGCTTGAGCAGGCTGAAACTGCGGTCGACGTTTTCCTTCTCCGCAGTCTCGTAGAAGCGCTTACCGGCGTCGGGATCGAGCCCGCCGGTGTACTGCTCCCACTGTTGAAAGGCGCGCTCAGCGAAAAGCACCAGCTCGTCGGCGAACAGACTGAGCTCTTCCTCCACCAGACCCGGCTGCAACCGTGCGGGGGAAGGCTTCGTGAGGTACAAGTCGGCGCCACGGCGAAGCAGATCGTGACGGCGCCTCAGATCCGCCTCGGCGTCGATGACCACGACCGGCAGCTTCGGATTCTTTCGTTTGAGCTGCTGCATCAGCACGTCGGAATTGCCGGAGAGCTCCAGGAACGTCACGAAGAACGTATTCGCCCGGATATAGTCGCCGATCGCCCCGCGGGCATCCTCGATCGTTCCGAACTGCGCGATCTTCACTCCATTCTTGCTGAACGCACGACGGGCCGCGACGCGGATCAGCGGGTTCCGCTCGAAGAGCACCACGTTGCGATAAGTGGCATCCGGTGACTCGACTTCGAACAGGCCGCCGGAGACCTTGAAGTGGCCCGATGATGCTCGCCCGGACTGAGCCGGCGGCGGCGGGGGCGGAATCGGAGTCGAAACCGGCGCGGGCGGCAAAGACGGCGCGGACGGCTCCGGCGACGACGACGCTACCGGAGCCGGCGCAACGTCAGGGAACGGCTCATCCGGCACCGGAGTAAACGTCGGATCGTCGCGCTCCTCGGGCGTCGGAAACGGCAGGACGTTGTCATCCGATGCAGGCAGCGGCACGGGCAGCTTCGACTGCCCAAGCCCGAGGTTGAGTGTTGGCGGCAGCGGCTCCGAGGCGGCCGAGCGCAACAGCGCTTTGCCCACCTTCATCGACTCCTCGAGGCCGCGCAACGGTTTGAGCTTCTCGCCGTCGGCCACACCCACGATCCTCTGTGGAGAGAAGCCGCCATCCTTGAAAACCGCGTCGGCGTCGTACTCCACGTCGAGCGGACCAACGTGATCACTGAGGATGAAGTTGAACTCCCCTTCCCGGCTCTGCATCAGCGGCCCCACAACGCTCACGATGCGCTCGTGGATGGCGCTGCCAAGATCCGCCGCCGTGATGAAATTCATCTCCACCACCGCCGTTCCGTACGGAATCCCGTTTTCCTCCATCTGCCGCATCCCCGGTGCAGCGGCCTCGGGAACGAGGTCGCGCGACACCAAATAGCTGAGCAGGTCGGGATGTTCGGGCGACGACGCGTTGACCACCAGTCCCTGGCGGAACATCACCGTGTGCCTGCCCCGATCGTCGACGATCTCCAGAACTCCGGTGCGGCGGCTCAGATAGACGATCTGGACGATGTCCGTAAGGGAGAGGTCTTCTAAGCGGCCGAGGAGACTCACGAGGCCAGATTGTACCGTTTGAGAATGCCATCAAGGATGCCGTTGATGAACTGCGACGACTTGTCGTTGCCGTACTTCTTGGCGATCTCGATCGCTTCGTCGATGACCACCAGCTTCGGCGTGCCGATCTCATGGAGGAATTCGTAGACCGACATCCGGATGATGTTGCGGTCTACGACGGCCATGCGCGTGAGGCGCCAGTTGTCCGCCTGAGCCTGGATCATGCCGTCGATGTCCTCGATGTGAGCGACCGTGCCGCGAAAGATCTTGCTGGCAAACTCCCGCGTACCCGGTTTCGACTTCTGCAGATCTTCGAACGTATCGATGATCGTATCCGGCCCGTTGCCCGAGAGATCGAACTGATAGAGCATCTGCAGAGCCAGCTCCCGTGCCTTTCGACGCGCGCCCATTTTAGATTCCCTCGCTGCGAAGCATGCGCCACAAGTTAGCCATCTCGATCGCCGCCAACGCCGCTTCCCACCCTTTGTTGCCGCTCCCGGCCGATGAACGCTCCACCGCCTGCTCGAGCGTGTTGCAGGTGATGACGCCGAAAGCGACGGGAAAA
This sequence comes from Thermoanaerobaculia bacterium, assembly GCA_038230535.1. Classification (GTDB taxonomy): domain Bacteria; phylum Acidobacteriota; class Thermoanaerobaculia; order Gp7-AA8; family Gp7-AA8; genus JADGNZ01. The sequence continues at coordinate 6,237 of JBBRNB010000034.1, read as the reverse complement.
CTCATGTCGCTCGCCACCCGCGAGAGATCGTTCGTGACCTGGGCGGAGATGAAATCGAAGTGCGGCGTGTCGCCTCGCAGCAGACAGCCGAGCGTCACGATGGCGTCGAACTTGCCCTCATAGTTCCGCAAAAGCCTGGCCGCCATCAAAGGAATCTCAAACGCGCCGGGAACGCGATAGACGCCGATCGCATCATCCGCCGCGCCATGCCGCGCGAGACAATCGAGGGCGCCACGAAGGAGTCCATCGACGATCTCATCGTTGAACCGGCTGGCGATCACGGCAAAGCGCAAACCTTCGGCGTTGTGATCGCCTTCAAAAGAGCGGGACATGACGGGGGCGGATTATATGCGCGGTTAATTGTGCTTCGCGCGTTGTCGGTTATCGGTGGGATTCGCTTCGCGGGTTGCCGGTTGTCCCGCGGTTTTCGGGCTCATTCCACATCGGCAACGCACGAAGTGCAACCAACCGGCAACCGACAACGCGCCGCGCCAGCGCGCCGCAATTAAGCGCTACCATAAAGCATGCGAAACAAACTGCTGCTCGTCGTTCTGGCAATCGTCGCCGGCGTCGCGTGCGATCCGACGATCCAGAAGTTCGAGGTCGTGCCCGCCAACCTGCAGTGCCCGGGAAACGTGACCCTTTCCTGGAAAGGTCAGGCCGACGGCGGACGACTCATCGCCGATCAGCCCGTCACGCCGGCCCTTCCCGCCTCCGTGCTCAAGGAGGGAATGCTCACCGTGAAGGTGACGAAGACGACGGCATTCACCTTCTTCTATCCCAGCGCGGCGGAGCGCCACAAAACGGTCACGGTCGCGGGCGGCGTCGCGTGCGGCGGCCAAGGGCCAGGCCCCTGTGGCCCATCACCGTTGACGTTCAACGGGCAGTGCATCAATGCCAACCAGGGACCGGCATACAGCCCGGTGTCGATCAGCGCCGCCGCCGGTCCGGGCGCCATCACGATGATCACCAATGACGCCGACTTCCCCGTTCATGTGCAACACGCCGGTCAGGATATCGCCCTCGGCGCGGGCGGCGGCGTAATCGGCCAGCTCCCGGCTGGCATCCCCGCCGCCGGCAGTTACACGATCACAGTGCCCGGCCAGCCAGGCCTCCTGATTTGCAAAGACGCCGGCCCGAACCAGGGAACCGTCGTAGCACCGCCGGTCACGATTCACGTCACGCCGACGTGCCCGACGCCGTGATCATTGCGCTTCGCGCGTTGCCGGTTGCCGGTTGATTGCCGCCGGCGCGGCGCGGACGCTGCTACGCGTGTAGGGCCGCCGCCCTCGGCGGCCTCGTTCTTGCGCGGTACGAAGATGGCCGCCGGGGGCGGCGACCCTACACCAAAACAAACGACGAAACGCGCAGCGCGCAATCAACCGGCTACCGACAACGCGCGCAGCGCCGCCTTACCGCCCACTCGCGATCGCGGGCGCCGGCCGCTCATCGTCGCGGTCGTTGTAGTAGTTCACCAGTCCTTCGTAGATGGCGTCGGCGACTTTCTGGCGGTACTTCTTCGTCTTCATCAGGGCACGGTCGTGCTCGTTGCCGAGGTTGCAGATCTCGAGAAGCAGGCGCGTTGGGATCAGGTTGTAGCGGATGACGGCCGGCACCCATTCGCGGCCGTCGCGCACCACGTTGTCGCGCACGGGGTTGAACGGATGGACTTTCAGGCCCTCACTCTCGAAGGAGTCGATGATCGACTCCGCCAGGTCGCGCGACAGCCCCTCGGCGGCAAGTGACTCTTTCTCCGAGTGCCGCACCACCGGGTTCTCGCGCACCTCGGCGCGAGCCAGATACACCTGATCGCTCTTCTCATACGAGCCGGTCACGTAGCGCTGGCCGGGGATGTAGGCCATCGCCCCGCGCAGCGACGGATGGAGCGAGTCGGCATGGATGGAGAGAAAGACCACCTTCTCCTTCGGCAGGCTCTGCTTCATTGCGCGGCGGAAGATCGAGTTGGCAAGGTACCAGCGCAGATTCACACCGACCGCCGGATCGCCGATGACGTACTTCGGCGAGGTCAGGATGATGTGGTCCGTCGCCTCCTCCAGCTCATCGCCATCGGGGATCGAGTACCCGGCCTGCTCCGACTTCGTCGTCGCCGAGACCGCCGCTCCCGACTTTTTCTCGAGAACGCGCTTGAGACGGCACATCACGTCGTATACGTAGTTCGATTCCCAGACGCCGTCGTGCGTGGCACCCACATCCCGCCCGCCGTGTCCGGCGTCGAGGATCACGCGCACCCCGGCCAGGCCCTTCGCCCGCGGACGAACCGCCAGCTTCGCGCTCTCGCGCATCGCCTGCTCGTTCGCCACGCGCATCGGATCGTCAGCCGGCAGATACTCGGGCAGCAGCAGCGACATGGGGATCTTGACGCGATACCCGATCGGGATCCTGGCCACGTCGTCGATGCCGTTGAACCTCTCGATGCGATCGAGCACGTCACCGACATCCTTCGAGTAGACGCGGCCGGTGAAGCGGATGGCCACCGACGAATAGAGCGCCTCGCCCTTCTGCAGCCGGTAGACCGCGTACGGCTCGGCCGAGGTCCGGTCGTACGTCAGCGGCGGCTTGCCATCGCCATGCTCGAAAGGGGCCACGGCCTCGAGTACCGAAGCTGCCGCAACATGAGCATCCGCGCTCGTACGCTCTTCCGGATCGTCTTCCGATTTCCGAACCTCGGCTGTCTTCGGTGCATTACGTTCCTCCATTTCGCCCCGGCGGAATGCCGAAGCGAGCAACTCCTTCGGGATGAGGATCACGTCACCTTTGCGAGTAGAGAGACCTCGAGACGGGTTTGCGGCGCGGATGGCGGCGTAGTTCTCGCCACGCCCGGTGAACCACTCCGCGATGTTCCAGAGCGACTCCCCTTCGATGCCACTGCTGCCGACGACGACGTGACGCCATCCGGCGGCCATGTCGCTGTCAGACGGGAAGAGCGCCGCCGCAACATCGCGCTGCAGATTCGGACGGAGGATGTTGAACGGAATGTGGACGCGCTGATCGGTTGTGAGGTTGCCCCCGGCGTGGTTGAACGCGGCGAGCTCGTTCCATCGATCGCCGTCGCCAGTCACGCGCTTGGCCAACCTGCTCCAGGCATCGCCCACGTGCGGCGTCACGACCACTTCGATGGTGTAGTCATCCGTGAGCGATGCGCGCAACTCAGGCGTCACCGCTTTCCAGGAAGAGGCGGCGACGAGGGTCGCCGGAACAAGCGCTACGAGAAGCGCCACCCACCACTTACACACGAGCTGAAGTGTAGCACCGTACGACGTTCCGCTGACGATGTCCGTATCAGAACCGTGCGCTGAATCCTTGTCGCTATTCTCCTCCTTCAGGCAGCCGTTGCGGCCGGGCAACCTGCTCAACTTGCCCAGGCTTCAGTCAGCGACGAAGTTGCCTCGGGTCAAATCCCCATCCAGATCTCGCCGGCATTGTTCGCTGTTCCCGCGGTGGCAATGGCCAGAGACCGGCGTGGGGTGGTGATTGCATGGACAATGTATGACTCGGATTTCCACGACAGAATCTCCGTGGCACGGCTGGACATCACCGGCCACATCGCCGGCTCGATCCGGAGCATTCCTGTGGCCTCACCCAATCCAGTCGAGGCAATTGACCCATCCATAGCCGTGGCCCCGAACGGAGACGGCTTCACGCTCGTGTGGATGGAGATCCCGCTCGTGCCGCAATACGACCAGCGCCTGGCGCTGGGGGCCTATTGCCATTTGGACCCGGCGTTGACGCCATCGGCGCCATCGCTGCTCCTCTCGACCATCAACGCACCGCCGATTGTCAGCTCCGGAAAAACAACGTGGATTACCGCGGGGCATTTCGTTTGGCAGGTTCGGGAAAACGGCTCACTCGCCAGTCCGTTGAACGGCGGTATTGATGCCAGCGACATGACCATCGCAACAGGCTTTCCCCAGACGGTCTCCGGCAGAAGGGTGCGAGGGCCGTTTATCTGTACTCCGCGCGGCCACTCAGCCCCGGGCACGGTACTCCCCGAGTTATGCACTGGGACTTACACATACTTCTATGCACTTCAGTTCGTTTCGCTCTACACGATTCTGGCGGAGAAGCAGTATTCGTTCGACAGCAACGCGCAACCAGCCATCAACAGCGACGGCCACGATGTGCTGATTGCCTGGTTCCGCGGCGCGGAGTCGAGCGGCGGGGAGGTCGTGGCTGCGCGGCTGGATGCCGCCTCCGGATTCCAGGATTTTCCGCACGCGGTTGACGAGCCTCGCTTTCTCGCCGCCTATCCCTTTGACTCCGGCCCGAGGCGCCCCGCCATCGCCAGCGACGGTGAGCGTTATGTGGTCGTCTGGCGCACGATGTCGCCTCTCAGAACGTTCGACATCGCCGGAGCAGCCATCGATCGCGCGGGGAATGTCGTCCCACTGTCGATCGCCACGTCAGAGGCCGACGAGCGCGATCCCTCAGTGATCGCGCTCGGGAATGGAACGTTCCTCGTGGCCTACGAGAAGTGGGACGCGGGAGGCCGCCACATCGCCGGCCGCTTCGTGACGTTCGAGCCTCGTTCGCACGCGGTACGCTGAAAGCGCCATCCCCCGATCGTCGAAACTCGGGGCAGGGTCCAACCTTAACCTGTCCCTTCCTCGCCTTCGTAACCGGCGCAGTGGGTCTGAATGTCCGATGCCCCGGCCGGCAGCCTTTTCTCTTGCCTCGTTCGCCCCTGTTCGTCATGGAGGAGCCGGTGCAAGCGGCGGACTTTCCCCGATAGCGCGGTCGTTGTGTCGCGAGCTTCCGGCAGCTCCTTCAACTCGCGGAAAGCGGCCAGGGCGCATTCCATCATACCGGCGGATGCCATGTCCATCTCCGAGGAGAGGAAGTCCCTCATGTAACAAAACTGCGCGAGGACCTGCCTCGACAGCAGCCGGCATGCCAGCTCCTTCTCCAGGTCATCGGCCAGCGCGCCGCCCTTGACGGCAGGATCGAGGGGTTGAATCACGCCGGCACGCAGACGGGAGATCTGGCGCCGGAGCTTGACGTCCGACAAGTGCTGCACGCTCTTCGACACCTCGGCGCGAGGCCGGGGGGTGTTGGCGAGTGCTTGGCGTATGAACGCGAGCCTGCTCTTGAAGTCGCCGGCCATCTCGCAGGCACGTTCCTGAAGTGTCTTGATCTTCATCATCCTGACCTCCTCTATTTTCCTCCATTCCTCACCAGGTGGGAAACGACCGGGCGCGCATACGGCGCGCCCGGTCCTCCACCCACCACTTACTGCTTCACTGCTACCGGGGTCTCGGTTGCTTTCGGCGTCACGGAAACCGAGGCCGGATTGGAAACCGGCACCGGCGTCGCGGGAGTGGTCGAAGCATGCTTCCGGTGGGCGAAGCTCTTCAACCGCTTCACCTCCTCCAAGTGCGGCACGAGCGCGGCGTGTTCCGGATCGCGAGCCAACTGCTTGCCGATCTGGAACGCCCGCCCGGCGACGAGAGCGATCCGCTGGCGGCGGATGAGGTTCGTACCTGCGACGCCGTTCAGCGCTGCACGCAGCTCCCCCTCCACCGCATTCCAGCGGTTGGCTTCGTCGATCATCACCTGCACGCCGCCGGCCGGCTGGCCCACCGCCTGCGTGAGGATGTCCGCGGCTCCGAGGACGTTGAGCGACGCCTGGACCACCGGCTGAGACATCCTCGTCTGCTGCCGGAGAGCCTTGCGTTGCGCCGCCGTCAACGGAGTGACTTCACCGATCTGCGCCTGCAGCGCCCGCAACTGCGCCACGAACTGCTCCGCCGTCAGGACCGGGGCAGGCGTGGTTACTTCCTGGGTACTCACAACATTTTGGGACATGGTCATTCTTTCCTATACCGGGGTAGTAAAGGCCGGAGGGAACGACGAGCACTTGTGCACGAGTGCAGGCGGCCACCGGCTGGAAGGACGCGGTTTTTCACGCCGAGACCTTCTGGTTGATGATTCCCCGAAGTGCGCACTTCGGGAGCCCACGGCAGGAGGAGTACAACTCAACTCCCGCATTGACGAGCACCCGGCACCATCCAGCGCTCCGGCTCGTCAGTTGGCCGCAACCGTGTATTGTAGGTCACCTGTGCCCGAATGTCAAGGGTAAGTTGGACGAAGCCGCTACGCGGCGCGCTTCGCGTTCGCGCCGATTCGTTGCCATAGGCACCGAGAGTCTGGCTGGTGTTCTTGTGGGTCTACTGATTGGATCTCCGCTGAAAGGAGACCAGCCATGGTCACAACTCCCTT
>JBBRNB010000033.1:0-59088 GCA_038230535.1 Thermoanaerobaculia bacterium | reverse complement strand
TGTGCACAAATCGCGTATTTTCCGCTGCAGTGTAGGGCCGCCGCCCCGGCGGCCAGCGCCGCACGCGGCGCGATAGTTCGAAGCAAACACACGGCCTCACGGCCGTTGGCCGCCGGGGCGGCGGCCCTACACTGTCGCGCCGGCACCCTCAGCCGCAGCGGCGGCTTCGCCAATATCGCTCGTCACCACGAGATCGACACCACCACGCTGCCGCCCGCGGAAGGCACGGAGATCGAACGCCTGGCGGACGCAGCACGGAGAACGCCCGCAGTTTCTGCACCGATGCCCGATGCGTTCACGTATGTGATCACGTTCGATGGTGCCCGGCATGTGGTGACGGAGATTTCGGGTGCATGGGGGGAGTTGATCGAGCGGTTGGAGCAGCGTGACCGCTGAGCTTATGAAGAAGGCAAGACTTGCAGTCGCAGAGACGAGCTCCCGTGAGCAGGATGCGATCGACGAACGCGTCATCGCCGAGGCCAATGACGATTCAGCGTGGGAAGCGCCCTTCGATGTGAAGCGTCGCGGAACCCCAAGTCTCGCTCGACTTGCCGCACTTCTTGCGCGACTCCGTGCGCGACAAAATCGTTGAGCGGTTAAACTCCACCCATGCCGACGCACATCAAGCAACCCTCCGTTGTTGAAGCGGCTGGGAACAAGCCGAAACGGATCGAAGAGTTCATCGGCCGCGTCAACTCCCAGACCGGCGGCGTCAGCGTGGCGCGGATGCGGAGCCCTGGCGGATGGGTCGAGCCGGGGCAGACGCCGGAGTTCGACGAGTACACCGTCGTCCTGCGTGGTTCGTTGCGGGTCACGACGCGCGATGGTGTCATCGACGTTGCTGCCGGCGAGGCCGTCATCACGAACAAAGGCGAGTGGGTGCAGTACTCGACGCCCGAGGCGGATGGGGCCGAGTACATCGCGGTCTGCCTGCCGGCCTTCTCAATGGACACGGTCCATCGCGACGCCTGATGCGCGAGTGGGATCCGCGGCGCCTGACGACGTCGGCGGCGACGCCTCGCTCGTTCGTGGCCGGCGTTGTAACGGTGTTCATGGCGATCGCCGCGTTTGTTGCCGCGCATCATGAGCCGTGGCGCGACGAGGCGGACGCGTGGCTCGTGGTCAGAGACATCGATTTCGCGCGAATCTTCGACTGGTCACGACATGCCGGAACACCGACACTCTGGTATTGGCTCCTGGCGCCTTTAGCGCGAGCACGTCTGCCGTACGAGAGCCAGCAGTGGCTCCACCTCGGCATCGCCGCGGCGGCAGTGGCGATCCTGGTGGCCTTTGCACCCCTTTCCCGCCTCACGAAGCTGCTGGCCGTTTTCTCCTATTACTTCGCCTACGAATACTCGATCATCGTCCGCAGCTACGCGTTGGCCATCCTGCTGATCTTCGCGGCCTCGGCGCTCTGGCCGCGCCGGGCTGAGCGGCCGATTTCGCTGGCGATCGTCCTCGCGCTGCTGTGCAACACGAATGCGCAGGGGTTCATCATCGCGTGCGCGTTCGCGGCGGCGCTTCTTGCCGAACGAGCCATTCGTCCGGCCGCGATCGTCGCGCTCGGCGCACTCGTGGCGTGGTGGCAGGTACGGACGCCGCCCGATCCTGCGCGAGAGGGAGCGCGGCACGCGTTCAACGCACTGGCCGTTCCGTGGACGCTCGGCAACGCGTTTGCGCCGGCGATGCCACTGGTTGCCGGCTGTGCGATCGCGGTCCTGGTCCTCCTGGCCGTGACGCTCGCCCTTCGCCGTTCCCGGAACGCCATCGTGGTGTTGTGGCTGACGGTCGCGGGCCTGCTCATCATCTATTCATTCGTCTGGCTCGGTGGGCTGCGCCACGCCGGGTTCCTGCTCGTCATCACACTCGTCGCCATCTGGCTCGGCGCACGCGAAGTCGACGAGCGCCACGCCTCCGCTGCGGCGCTGTTGCTCCACGGCGCGCTGCTGATCTCGGTCTTCGTCGCGGCGCGCTACTGGATCGACGACACGCGCGCCGCGTTCTCCGGCGCGAAGGAGATGGCAACCTTCATTCGCGGCCATCACCTCGACTCCCGGGAGATCGCCGCTCACAATCTCACTCAATGCGAGGCGCTTCTTCCATACCTTCCGGGGGCGCGCTTCTGGTACGCGGGTCTCGGCGGCTACGGCACCTATTTGAAATGGGATGCGGCCCAGGAGCGGGCACTCGATGTGCCGTATCCGGTGGCCGAGGAGAGGGCGAAGCGGCAATTCGGCGGCAGGCCGTGGCTGCTGCTCTTCAACGTCGAGATCCCGGATGCCGAGGCACACGGTCTCAGGCTGCTTTACACGAATCAGCAACCCATTTTCGAGAAGACGGATGAGCGGTATTGGTTATACGCTCCGGCACGATGAACAAGATCCTCATTCTCAACGAGCAAGAGGTCGAACATCTCCTCACGATGCGCGAGTGCATCGGCGTGATGGAAGAGGCGCTGCGATCGCTGGCGCGCGGGGAGGTACACAACCCGCTTCGGCAGGCGATCCGTGCCCCCGGCGCGAACGGACTTCTTGGCTTGATGCCATCCTTTCGCGGCGGCGGCACTCCGCTTTATGGCTTGAAAGAGGTCTGCGTCTTCCCCGGCAATCCGGCTCGGGGCCTCGACACTCACCTCGGGGCCGTGCTGCTCCACAGCGGTGAGACCGGCCAGTTGCTTGCGGTCATGAACGCCTCGGCCATCACCGCCATTCGCACAGCCGCGGTCTCCGCGGTGGCCACGCGCCTGCTCGCCCGTGAGGACGCCCGAACGCTGGCCATCATCGGCGCCGGTGTTCAGGGGCGTACTCATCTGGAGGCCATCCCCCTCGTTCGGGATATCGATGATGTCCGCATCGTCAGCCGGACGCGGGCAAAGGCGGAAGCGCTGTCGGGAAAGGGCGTTCGCGTCGTCGATTCCGTCGAAGAAGCAGTGCGCGGGGCTGACATCATCGTGACCGTTACCAGCTCACGTGAGGCGATCCTGCAGCGCGACTGGGTCGAGGATGGCGTGCACATCAACGCCGCCGGCTCGAGCATCGCCGCGGCCCGCGAGCTCGACGGCGCCACGGTTGCGGCCGCTTCGCTCTTCGTCGACCGGCGCGAGTCGACGCTGAACGAATCGGGTGACTACCTCTCCGCGCTCCGCGAAGGGGCCATTCGCGACGACCACATCCGTGGCGAGATCGGGGACATCCTGATCGGGAAGGCGATCGGGCGCACGTCACCCGAGGAGATCACGCTGTTCAAGTCGCTCGGGCTGGCGGTCGAAGACCTTGCATCGGCGGAGTTTCTGTTCGAAAAAGCGAAGCGGGAAGGGGCTGGCCAATGGGTGGAGTTTTAGGCCGGAATACGAGGTCTTGGCGCACCGTTAGCGCGGGTCCGGCGAACGTTCGGAGGTAGATGATTGATATCTGATAGAATCATCGACCGCTTGACATTTGTCAGGCCGCGCGCTTAGAGTGCGCGGGTTTTTCCCCCAGCGGGAGCTTGCTCTCGCTCCACGTGTCTTCAAAAGGATAGGTAGGAATGCCAACGATCAACCAACTCGTCAGCGCAGGACGCGACAAAGTCGCGTACAAGACGAAATCGCCGGCGCTGCAGTCGAGCCCCCAGAAGCGCGGCGTCTGCACGCGTGTCTACACCTCGACCCCGAAGAAGCCGAACTCGGCGCTCCGCAAGGTTGCGCGCGTACGTCTGACGAACGGGATCGAAGTGACGACCTACATCCCCGGCGTGGGCCATAACCTCCAGGAGCACTCGATCGTGCTCATCCGCGGGGGCCGTGTGAAGGATCTGCCGGGTGTTCGCTATCACGTCATCCGCGGCACGCTCGACACCGTCGGCGTTGCCAAGCGGATGCAGAGCCGCTCGAAGTACGGGGCCAAGCGGCCGAAGAAGGGTTAAGCCACCATGCCGAGACGCCGAGAAGTTCCGAAACGCGAGATCCTGCCGGATCCGGTTTACAACAGTCAGCTAGTGACCAAGTTCATCAACTCCCTGATGTCGCAGGGGCGGAAGTCGGTCGCCGAGCGCGTGTTTTACAACGCCATGAAGAAGGTTGAAGACCGGGCCAAAGACGATCCGATCAAGCTCTTCAAGAAGGCGGTCGACAACGTCAAGCCGGCGCTCGAAGTCAAGAGCCGCCGCGTCGGCGGATCGAACTACCAGGTTCCGATCGAAGTCCGCCCGTCGCGCCGTACCGCTCTGGCCATCCGCTGGCTCATCACCTATGCCAACAGCCGCGGCGAGAAGACGATGATGGACAAGCTGGCCGGCGAGATCATGGATGCCGCGAACAACCGCGGCAACGCCATCAAGAAGAAAGAAGACACCCACAAGATGGCGGAGGCGAACAAAGCGTTCGCACACTACCGCTGGTAATTTTTTTCAAGCCCCTGGAGTTGTAAGGCTTTCGTAGCAGTCAACCATCGAGATTTCCGTAGCTCCGTCTCGACCGGATAACACAGAACGGGTTCTGCGGTTCCGGACCGAGCAACGGGAAAAACAACAATCGAGGTTTCTCTGAACGCCCGGCGGCGGCTAGCCCTCGTCGAGCGCTTGTTGTCGTCGCGGAAAAGGTAACTCATGCCACGTCAGGTACCACTCTCAAAAACCCGAAATATCGGGATCATGGCTCACATCGACGCGGGTAAAACCACGACGACGGAGCGGATCCTGTATTACACGGGCCGCACCCACAAGATCGGCGAAGTGCATGACGGCACTGCCACGATGGACTGGATGGTCCAGGAGCAGGAGCGCGGCATCACCATCACCTCGGCGGCCACGACCGCGTTCTGGGGTGAATACCGTGTCAACATCATCGACACTCCCGGCCACGTCGACTTCACCGTCGAAGTCGAGCGTTCGCTGCGTGTTCTCGACGGCGCCGTCGGCGTTTTCTGCGCCGTTGGCGGAGTCGAGCCGCAGTCGGAGACCGTGTGGCGCCAGGCCGACAAGTACGGCGTGCCGCGCATCGCCTTCATCAACAAGATGGACCGGGTCGGCGCGAACTTCACCGCCGTCGTCAATCAGATCCGCACCAAGCTCGGCAAGAATGCTGTTGCTCTTCAACTCCCGATCGGAGCCGAGGACAAGTTCCGCGGTGTCATCGACCTCGTGCAGATGAAGGCTCTGATCTTCAATGATGAGTCCCTCGGTGCGAAGTACGAGACTGAGGAGATTCCGGCTGACTATCTCGAAGAGGCAAACCATCTCCGCGAGAAGCTCGTCGAGTCGATCGCCGAACAGCACGACGAACTGCTGACGAAGTGGATGAACGGAGAGACGATCGAGCTCGCAGAGCTGAAGGCCGCGCTCCGCGAGGCGACCATCGCTCAGAAGATCACGCCGGTTCTCTGCGGATCGGCGTTCAAGAACAAAGGCGTGCAGCCTCTGCTCGATTCCGTCGTCGACTATCTCCCGTCGCCCGTCGACATCCCGCCGGTCAAGGGAATCGATCCGGACGACGAGTCGGTCACGGAGCGCAAGGCCTCTGACGATGAGCCGTTCTCTGCGCTCATCTTCAAGATCATGACCGACCCGTTCGTCGGTCAGTTGGCCTTCTTCCGCGTCTACTCGGGCCACGTCGATTCGGGTACATCCGTGCTCAACACGACGAAGGGCAACTCCGAGCGCATCGGCCGCCTGCTGCAGATGCACGCGAACAAGCGCGAAGAGATCAAGGAAGTGTGGGCGGGCGACATCGGTGCCGCCGTCGGACTCCGCAGCGTGACCACCGGCGACACGATCTGTGACAGGGACAAGCCGATCGTCCTCGAGATGATGACGTTCCCTGACCCGGTCATCGCCGTCGCCATCGAGCCGAAGACCAAAGTCGACCAGGAAAAGATGGGCGTTGCTCTGGCGAAGCTCATGCAGGAAGATCCGACCTTCAAGGTCCACACCGACCCGGAGACGAACCAGACCATCATCCGAGGTATGGGTGAGCTGCACCTCGAGATCATCGTCGACCGTATGGTGCGCGAGTTCGGCGTGGCGGCCAACGTCGGCAAGCCGCAGGTCGCGTATCGCGAAGCGATCACGCGCAAGTCGGAAGCCGAGGGCAAGTTCGTCCGTCAGTCGGGTGGTAAGGGTCAGTACGGCCACGTCAAGATGCGCTTCGAGCCGATGCCCGAGGGCGGGTTCGAGTTCGTCAACGAAATCGTGGGTGGTTCTGTACCAAGGGAGTTCATCAAGCCGACCGAGCAGGGTGTCAAAGAAGCGCTGGAGCGCGGCATCGTTGCGGGCTACCCCATCACGGGCGTTCGGGCCATCCTGTACGACGGCTCGTATCACGACGTCGACTCGAGCGAAATGGCCTTCAAGATCGCCGGTTCGATGGCGTTCCAGGCCGGCGCGAAGAAGGCGAACCCGATCCTTCTCGAGCCGATCATGGACGTCGAAGTGGTGACGCCGGAAGACTACGCCGGCGACGTCATGGGCGACCTCTCCCGCCGCCGCGGCAAGATCCAGGCGATGGAAGAGCGGGCCGGCGCGAAGGTCATCCGGTCGCACGTCCCGTTGTCGGAGATGTTCGGTTATGCCACGCAGGTGCGTTCGATGTCGCAGGGCCGGGCCAGCTACACCATGCAGTTCCTGGCTTACGAGCCAGCGCCCAAAACCGTGGCCGAAGAAGTGATCGCCAAGGCAGCAGGGACAACACAACGAATCTGAACACGGACCGGCCTGGCCGGATCCGAGAACTACGAAACGAAAAAGCAGGGAGATCTCACGATGGCTAAAGAGAAATTCGATCGCAGTAAGCCTCATGTGAACGTCGGCACGATCGGTCACGTCGACCACGGCAAGACCACACTGACGGCGGCAATCACCAAGATCCTGGCCTCGAAGGGCACCGCGACCTTCGTGTCCTTCGATATGATCGACAAGGCTCCTGAAGAGCGCGAGCGTGGTATCACCATCGCCACCGCACACGTCGAGTACTCGACCGAGAAGCGCCACTACGCGCACGTCGACTGCCCGGGCCACGCCGACTACATCAAAAACATGATCACCGGCGCCGCGCAGATGGACGGCGCGATCCTGGTCGTCTCCGCTGCTGACGGTCCGATGCCGCAGACGCGTGAGCACATCCTGCTGGCCCGTCAGGTCGGCGTTCCGTACATCGTCGTCGCCCTCAACAAGGTCGACATGGTCGACGATCCAGAGCTGCTCGACCTCGTCGAGCTCGAAGTTCGCGAGCTCCTCAGCTCGTACGAATTCCCCGGCGACGACATCCCGGTCATTCGCGTTTCGGCTCTCAAGGCTCTCGAGAGCGGCGATGCCAACAGCGAGTGGGGCAAGAAGGTCATGGAGCTGATGGACGCGGTGGATAGCTACATTCCGATCCCCGAGCGCGTCATCGACAAGCCGTTCCTGATGCCGGTCGAAGACATCTTCTCGATCTCCGGCCGCGGCACGGTCGTCACCGGCCGTATCGAGCGCGGCATCGTCAAGGTCGGCGAGGAAATCGAGATCGTCGGTATCCGTCCCACCATCAAGAAGGTCGTTACCGGTGTCGAGATGTTCCGCAAGCTCCTCGATCAGGGTCAGGCGGGCGACAACGTCGGTCTCCTGCTCCGCGGTGTGGAGCGCAAGGACGTCGAGCGCGGCCAGGTCTGCGCGAAGCCGGGCTCGATCACGCCGCACACGAAGTTCAAGGCCGAGGTCTACATCCTGACGAAGGAAGAAGGCGGCCGCCACACCCCGTTCTTCAACGGCTACCGTCCGCAGTTCTACTTCCGTACGACTGACATTACCGGTACCGCCGCATTGGCGGAAGGCGCCGAGATGGTCATGCCGGGAGATAACACCGCGCTCACCATCCAGCTCATTCACCCGATCGCGATGGAGAAGGGTCTCCGCTTCGCCATCCGTGAGGGTGGCCGCACGGTCGGAGCCGGAACGGTGACGGAAGTGCTCGAGTAGTCAAAGTGGGCCGGGTGAAAACCCGGCCCTACGTTCTTTTAAAGGTGCCGAAATCATGATGAACGAAAAGATCCGCATCCGACTCAAAGCGTATGACTATCGCGTCCTCGACCAGTCGACGTCCGAAATCGTCGACACGGCCAAGCGCACCGGTGCCAGGGTGGCGGGACCGATCCCTCTGCCGACGCAGATTGCCCGCTACACGGTTCTGCGCAGCCCGCACGTCGACAAGAAGTCGCGGGAGCAGTTCGAAATGCGGACGCACAAACGGCTGCTCGACATTCTCGAGCCGACCACGCAGACGGTCGACGCGCTCATGAAGCTCGAACTGCCGGCTGGTGTCGACGTCGAGATCAAGGCGTTTGGTAAATGAACATCGCGCCGTAGCGCGGTGTTCATCCTGAGCCGCGCGAGTGGCGCAGGATCTCGAGCGCAATGGCAGCACACACGAACCGGACAGCCGGTTCCAAGGTGAACGAAATGGCAATCGAAGGAATCATTGGCAAGAAGGTCGGGATGACCCAGGTATTCGCCGACGACGGTGCACTCGTCCCGGTGACGGTCATCCAGGCCGGCCCTTGCCTTGTGGTGCAGAAAAAGACGGCTGAGAAGGACGGCTATGATGCCGTTCAGGTCGGCCTCGTGGAGAAGATCTCCAACCGCCGGATCACCAGTGCGGCGCGTGGTCACTTCGAAAAGGCCGGCGTTCCGCCGGTGCGGACACTCGTCGAGTTTCCGTACGAGGGCGATGCCAATGTCGGCGACCGGGTGCAGGTCGATATCTTCAAGGCAGGCGACTCGATCGACGTCGTCGGGCAGTCGAAGGGCAAAGGTTTCCAGGGAGTGATGAAGCGTCATCACTTCGCCGGCGGCCGCGCCACTCACGGCTCGATGTTCCATCGCGCTCCAGGCTCCATCGGCGCCTCCGCGTTCCCTTCCCGCGTCATGAAGGGCATGCGCATGGCCGGCCGGATGGGTGGCGATCAGGTCACCGTCAAGAATCTCCGAGTGGCCAAAGTGGATGCAGAGAACAACCTGCTTTACATCCGCGGCGCAGTTCCGGGCGGACGCAACGGCCTCGTGGTCGTGCGCTTCTCCAGGAACGGGAAGCGGGGTGAATAACATGCCGACCATCGACATCAAAGACTGGAACAACAAGAAGGTCGGCTCGGCCGACCTCCCGGAAGCGATCTTCGCCTATCCGTACAAAGAGCACCTGATCCATGAGGCGGTGCGCAACTACCTCGCCTCGATCCGTCAGGGAACGCACAAGATCAAAAACCGCTCTGAAGTCAGCGGCTCGGGCAAGAAGCCGTTCCGGCAGAAGGGAACAGGACGGGCGCGGCAGGGCGGCAATCGCCCTCCGATTCACCGCCACGGCGGCACGGTCTTCGGCCCAACTCCTCGCGACTACTCGTACAAGATGAATTCGAAGGAAAAGAAGAACGCCCTGAAGTCGGCGCTCTCTCAGCGGGTCAAGGAAGGGAAGCTCGTCCTCCTCAATGACTTCGCTGTTGACGAGCCCAAGACCAGGGCGCTTGCCGAGAAGTTCACCGGGATCGGCATCGACGGCAAGGCGCTACTCGTCGATTCATTCGAGAACGCCAACCTGGTACTCGCGGCGCGGAACAACCCCAAACTGCATCTCGTCGATGCGCTCCACGTCACCGTATACGACGTCGTCAACGCGCGCTTTGTCGTTCTCAGCCAGGACGCACTGCAGCGTCTGACGGAGGCACTCGAATCATGAACGCGAATCAAGTCATCCGCCGCCCGCTCGTCACCGAGAAATCGACCATGATGCGCGAGGCCGGCAACAACATCATGGCCTTCGAGGTCGACACGAAGGCGAACAAGATCCAGGTCAAGAGCGCGGTTGAAGAGCTCTTCAAAGTGAAGGTCCAGGAAGTTCGGCTCTTCAACGTCCGCGGCAAGATCAAGCGGATGGGCCGTTACCAGGGCAAGCGCCGCGACTGGCGCAAGGCCTACGTACGGCTCAAGAAGGACGAGAAGGCGCCGGACTTCATCGAGGGCGTGTAGCTCCCGAAGGCGATAAACAGAGGACACTATGCCTGTCAAGAAATATAAGCCGACCTCTCCCGGCATTCGCTTCCAGTCTCATCACACGTTTGATGAGATCACGAAGGCGAAGCCCGAGAAGTCGCTCACGAAGGGGAAGCCAAAGACCGGCGGCCGCAACTCGATCGGCCGGATCACCTCGCGCTTCATCGGTGGCGGTCACAAGCAGAAGTATCGCGAGATCGACTTCCGCCGCGAGAAGCATGGCATTCCTGCCAAGGTCGCAGCCATCGAGTATGACCCGAACCGCACCGCGCGCATTGCACTGCTCAATTACGCCGATGGCGAAAAGCGCTACATCCTCGCTCCGAACGGCTTGGAAGTCGGTTCGACAATCATGTCCGGCCCTGAGTCGGACATCCTGGTCGGCAACTCGCTGCCTCTCTCCAAGATCCCCCTTGGCACGACCATTCACAACATCGAGCTGAAAGAAGGGAAGGGCGGCCAGATGGCCCGTTCGGCCGGAACGTTTGCGCAGTTGATGGCGCGCGAAGACGACTGGGCGACGCTCCGCCTTCCTTCGAGCGAGATGCGCAAAGTGCACATCCGCTGCTACGCAACGATCGGCCAGGTCGGCAATCTCGAGCACGAGAACGTCTCGATCGGCAAGGCCGGCCGCACCCGCCACCGCGGCAAGAAGCCTCACAACCGCGGCGTGTCGATGAATCCTGTCGATCACCCGTTGGGCGGCGGTGAGGGCAAGACCTCGGGCGGCCGTCATCCGGTGACACCGTGGGGCAAGCCGACCAAGGGTCACAAGACGCGCAAGAACAAGCGGACGAACAAGTTCATCGTCAAGCGGAGAACCAAGTAATGACACGTTCACTCAAGAAGGGCCCGTTCATCGACGGCCATCTCCAGACCAAGGTCGACACGATGAATCGCGAACGCGACAAGAAGGTCATCAAGACCTGGTCACGCCGCTCGACCGTCATCCCGGATATGGTCGGCCACACCATCGCCGTCCACAACGGGCGCAAGTTCGTGCCGGTCTACATCTCCGAGAACATGGTCGGGCACAAGCTTGGTGAGTTCGCACAGACCCGCACGTTCAAGGGACACAGCGGCAAGAAAGTCGAAAAGTCGGCGAAGCCGGCCGGTAGATAGCTCTCGGCTCCCGGCTGCCGGCCTTCGGGGAGAAACCCGACAGCCAACAGCCAACAGCCAATAGCCGGAGACAATATGGAAGCTACTGCAACTCTCAAGTATCTGAAGATGTCGCCGCAAAAGGTCCGCCTGGTGGTCGACTTGGTGCGTGGCAAGAAGGTTGACGAAGCACTGCAGATCCTCCGTTTCACGAAGAAAACGTGTGCGAAGGATCTGGAGAAGCTGGTGCGCTCGGCGGTTGCCAACGCCGAGGGCAAAGAGACCAACCTCGACACCGATGAGTTGGTGGTCTCGAAGATCTACGTCAACGAGGGGCCGCGCGAGAAGCGCATTCAGCCGGCGCCGATGGGACGGGCCTACCGCATCCAGAAGCGGCAGGCACACGTGACGGTGCATGTGTCGGATGAAGTCAAAGCTGTCAACGAGCGGAGCGGCGGCAAAGGCCGCACCCGCGCAGTCAAATAATCGGAGGCTATCTTGGGTCAGAAGGTCAACCCGTACGGATTTCGGCTTGGTTTCAACAAGACGTGGCACTCCCGCTGGTTCGCGGGGAAGGCCTACGCCGAGACGCTTCATCGTGATCTCAAGCTTCGCGACGATCTCAAGAAGCGGCTCTCCCATGCCGGAGTCTCGGAGATCGACATCGAGCGCACGGCGAACAAGATGCGCATCAACATCTACACCTCGCGTCCCGGCATCATCATCGGACGCAAGGGCGCCGAGGTCGACAAGCTCCGCGACGAGCTGCAGAAGATGGTCAACGGCGAGGTCTACATCAACATTCAGGAGATCCAGCGTCCTGAGCTCGATGCGCAACTCGTTGCCGAGAACATCGCCACGCAGCTCGAACGCCGTATCGCCTTCCGCCGCGCCATGAAGAAGGCGATGGAGTCGGCCTTCCGCTTCGGAGCGAAGGGAATCAAGGTCCGCGTGGGCGGGCGTCTGAACGGCGCCGAGATCGCCCGCACGGAGTGGTACCAGGACGGCCGCCTGCCGTTGCACACGCTGAAGGCTGACATCGATTACGGCCTGGCTCTCGCCAAGACGACGTACGGAATCATTGGCGTCAAGGTGTGGATCTTCAAGGGCGAGATGGCGAAGGCAAGATCACGGAGAAAGCCGCAGTAGTCCGGCGCGATTCGGGCGTCGGGCGTCGTGTGGCGGGTGTCGAAGGTAATTCTTCGGCCACCGGCTCCCGGCCCCCGACTCCCTCACAGGAGAACATCGCATCATGATGATGCCGAAGAAAGTCAAGTTCAGAAAACAGCAGCGCGGACGCCGTCGTGGTGTGGCGACGCGCGGCGCGAAGGTCTCGTTCGGGGACTTCGGGCTCCAGGCGATGGAAGCGGGCTGGGTGACGGCGCGCCAGATCGAGGCTGCTCGTATCGCCATGACCCGCCACGTCAAGCGCGGCGGGAAGATCTGGATTCGTATCTTCCCCGACAAGCCGATCACCAAGAAGCCGCTCGAGACCCGCATGGGTAAGGGTAAAGGTGCACCGGAAGAATGGGTATGCGTGGTCAAGCCGGCACGCATCCTCTACGAGATGGAAGGCGTGTCGCGCGAGGTCGCCGAGGAAGCACTCCGGCTGGCGGCGCACAAGCTTCCGATCAAGACACGCTTCGTCACGCGTCAGCAGACGGAGATAGGCGAATGAAAGTCAAAGTCAACACGCTACGCGAGAAAAGCGCGGAAGAGCTTCAGACGCGCGAGCGCGATCTGAGCGAGCAGCTCTACAAACTTCGCTTCCAACGCGCCACGGGCCGTATGGAAGCGCCGTCGAAGGTGAAAGAAGTGCGGCGCGAAATCGCGCGCATCAAAACCCTCCTGGGTGAAAAGGCGAGGGGCTAAGGCCATGGCTGCAACGGAAGAGACCAAGAGCAACAGCAAGAACGAGCGCACCAAGACCGGCGTCGTCGTGTCGAACAAGATGCAGAAGACCGTCGTCGTGGCCGTGGAAAACCTCGTCAAGCACGGGATGTATCAGAAGTACATCAAGCGAACGAGCAAGTTCCTCGCGCACGCCGAGAACAACGACATCAATGTCGGCGATCGCGTCGTGATCGAGGAGTCGCGTCCGCTCTCGAAGCGGAAGCGCTGGGCAGTGCGCGAAGTGATCGACAAGTCGTCGTAATTGGGTTGCCTGAGTTGCTGAGTTGCTCTGTTGTTGGGTCACCTGGACCCAGCTACTGAGCAACCAGGCAACCCAGCAACCGTTTCAGGAGAAACGGCAATGATTCAGATGGGAACAGTCCTCCAGGTGGCGGACAACACGGGCGCAAAGAAGATTGCCTGCATCAAGATGCTCGGCGGTTCGACCGCCGGTCAGTATGCACGCCTCGGCGACGTGATCACGGCGTCGGTCAAGGAAGCCTCGCCCGACGGCACCGTCAAGAAGGGTGCGGTCGTCAAAGCCGTCGTCGTCCGGACGGTGAAAGAGAGCCGCCGCCGCGACGGTTCATACATCAAATTCGACGATAACGCCGCCGTCCTGATCAATGACGCACGCGAGCCGGTAGGCACGCGCGTCTTCGGCCCGGTAGCGCGTGAGCTGCGCGAGCGGAAGTTCATGAAGATCATCTCGCTCGCGCCGGAAGTCATCTAACGGAGCCAGGCAATGTACGGAAATCCGACGAAACAAAAAGAAGTCATTCGCGTCAAGCCGCACGTGAAGAAGAACGACACGGTCCTCGTCCTCTCGGGCAAAGACCGCGGAAAACAGGGCAAGGTTCTGCGCGTGAACGCGACGAAGGGCACAGCCATCGTCGAGCGTGTGAACCTGATGAAGAAGCACACCAAACCGAACCCGCAGAAGAACGTGGCCGGCGGCGTGCTGGAGCGCGAAGCCCCGATCAAGCTGTCAAACCTGCAGGTCGTTTGTCCGAGTTGTGACAAACCGACTCGCACCGGCTCGCACCGTACCGCCGAAGGCGGCAAGCGGTTCTGCCGCAAGTGCGATACGGAGATGTAGGAAACCTTGGGAGTCGGGTGCCGGGAGCCGGGGGTCGGAGTCATAGAGCTCCGACCCCCGGCCGCCGGCTCCCGGCCCCCGCAACTCTGGCCGTACAACGCCGGCCCGGAAGGAACCAGGGAACGCAATGGCAGCACGACTCAAAGAAAAATACATGACCGAAGTGAGAAAGAAACTTCAGGACCAATTCGGGATCAAGAACCCGATGGCGGTTCCGAAGATCGAGAAGGTCGTCCTCAACATGGGGATGGGTGAAGCGATCTCGAACGCCAAGATCCTCGACAGCGCCGTCGACGAGCTGGGGCAGATTACCGGCCAGAAGCCAATCATCACCAAGGCCAAGAAGTCCATCGCCAGCTTCAAGCTGCGCGAGGGTCAGTCCATCGGCGCGATGGTCACGTTGCGCGGGGAGAAGATGTACGAGTTTCTCGATCGTCTGATCTCTACCGCGCTGCCGCGCGTCCGCGACTTCCGCGGCGTGCCGTCGAAGTCGTTTGACGGCCGCGGCAACTACACCCTCGGTGTGCGCGACCATCTGATCTTCCCCGAGATCGACATCACCAAAGTCGACAAAGCGAAGGGGATGAACATCACCATCGTCACGAATGCGAAGGACGACGACCAGGCTCGTTTCCTCCTCCGCGAGCTTGGTTTGCCCTTCACGAAGTAAAAAGAGGAACGCATGGCAAAAATCTCGATGATCGTCAAAGCGGAACGGAAGCCGAAGTTCAAGTCCCGCAAAGTCAATCGCTGCAAAGTGTGCGGACGTCCGCGCGGCTTTCTGCGGAAGTTTCAACTTTGCCGCATCTGCTTCCGGCTGCTCTCGCTCGGTGGCTACATCCCGGGTGTGACGAAGGCGAGCTGGTAGTCCCGGCTCACGACTGACAAGGAATCACAGGAGTCACGAATGTCGATGACAGACCCAATCGCGGACATGCTCACGCGGATTCGCAACGGAATCCAATCGCATCACGAACGCGTCGAGCTTCCCGCGTCGAAGCTGAAAGTGGAGATCGCCCGCATCCTCAAGAATGAGGGCTTCATCCGCAACTACAACCTCGCCAAGAAGGACGAGCCGCAGGGGACTCTCCGGATTGACCTCAAGTACTCTCCCAGCGGGGAGCCGGTCATCCACGGTATCGAGCGCATCTCGCGCCCGGGCCGCCGTGTCTACCGCAACAAGCTCGAGATCCCGAGCGTGCTCGGCGGCCTCGGGCTGGCCATCGTCTCGACCTCGAAAGGCGTGCTGTCCGGACAGGAAGCCGTCAAGAGCGGCGTCGGCGGCGAAGTCCTCTGTCAGGTCTGGTAAGGAGAGTCCGATGTCTCGAATTGGAAGAAAAGAAATCCCGGTGCCGAAGGGCGTCGAGATCAAACATGACGGCAACGTCGTGACGGTGAAAGGACCGAAGGGCACCCTTTCCACTCCCGTCGTGGCGGGCATCGGCGTGAAGATCGAGAACAACGCCGTGCAGTTCACGCGCTCGAACGACGAAGGGAAATCACGCGCGTTCCACGGTCTCATGCGCGCTCTGGTGGCGAATAACGTCCGCGGCGTGACCGACGGCTTCAAGCGCGAGCTCGACATCGTCGGCGTCGGCTACCGCGCCGAGGTCAAAGGGAAGGAAGTCGTCTTCCAGTTGGGCTACTCGCACCCGGTGCGCTTCGCTATTCCGGAAGGGATCGAAATCGTCGTCGAGCCGAAGGCCGGGCACATCACGATTACCGGAATCGACAAGCAGAAAGTCGGTCAGACCGCCGCCGAGATCCGCTCGCTGCGCGAGCCCGATCCGTACAAAGGCAAAGGCATCAAGTACTCCGATGAAGTGATTCGCCGCAAGGCAGGTAAGGCAGCAGGGAAGTAAGAGCTGTCGGCTGTCAGCTGCCGGCTGCCGGGAAAACAATCCCGACGGCCGGCAGCCGGCAGCCGAGAGCCCAACAGCCGGGTACCAAGCCTCGGCGAAGAGGGAAGACAATGGATCACGCAAAACATCGAGTGGAATCACGAGGCCGCATCCGGGAACGGATCCGGCGTAAGGTCACAGGTACCGGGGAGCGTCCTCGTCTGGCCGTCTTCAAGAGCCTGAAGCACATCTACGTTCAGGTCATCGACGACGCCAGCGGCAACACGATCGTCTCGGCTTCGACCCGTGAGAAGGATGCCGGCTCCAAGGGCTCCAACAGCGCGGCGGCGAAGGCCATCGGCGTGCTCATCGCGAAGAAGGCGAAGGACAAGGGGATCACGCGCGTGGTGTTCGACCGCGGCGGCTACCTGTACCACGGCAACATCAAAGCGCTCGCGGATGCCGCGCGCGAAAACGGTCTGGAATTCTAGGGAGGCATCATGCAGCGTCCGATGCAACGAGGTCAGGGCGGTCCGCGCGGTGATCGCCGCGACGAGCGCAGCGAAAGCGGGATGATCGACAAGGTCGTCCACATCAACCGTGTCACCAAGGTCGTCAAAGGCGGCAAGAACTTCAGCTTCTCTGCGCTGGTCGTGGTCGGCGACGGCAAAGGCCGGGTCGGGTTCGGCTCGGGAAAAGCGAAGGAAGTACCGGCAGCGATCAAGAAGGGAATCGAGATCGCCAAGAAGAACATGGTCGCGATCTCGATGGCTGGGACGACGATTCCGCATGCCGTGCTCGGTCACTACGGCGCAGGCAAGGTCATGCTGAAGCCGGCATCGGAAGGTACGGGCGTCATCGCGGGCGGTCCGGTCCGAGCCATCCTGGAGTCTGCCGGTATCCAGAACATCCTGACGAAGTCGCTCGGCACCGCCAATCCGCACAACGTCGTCAAAGCGACGTTCGACGCACTTCAGCAACTCCGCAGCGAGGCGCAGTACAAATCGCTCCGCGGCGTTGAGGAGGGAACCGAGTCATGAGCGCGGCCAAGAGCAGAAAAATGATTCAGGTCAAACAGGTTCGCAGCGGCATCGGCTGTCCGCGCTACATGCGAGAAACGCTTCGTGCCCTCGGGCTCGGGAAGATGCATCGGGTGGCGTCACGTGTCGACACACCGGAGACGCGCGGCATGATCGCACGCATACCTCATCTGGTGCAGGTGGTAGAGCAGTAGATACTTGAAATGGTTGCCTGGTTGCCAAGTGGCAACTCGGTAACCTGGGGGAATCATGGAACTGAGTAACCTGAAGCCTAAGAAATCCTCCCGTCACGCTCAGAGGCGCGTCGGCCGCGGCCCTGGATCGGGTCACGGCAAGACCGCGGGGCGCGGCGAAAAGGGACAGAAATCGCGTACTGGCTTCTCACGCATGCGCGGCTTCGAAGGCGGCCAGATGCCGCTGCACCGCCGCCTGCCCAAGCGCGGTTTCACGAACATCTTCAAGAAAGTGCACGCGGTCGTGAATCTCTCCGACCTCGAGCGCTTCGACAACGGGGCCACCATTGACGAGCCGGCGCTTCGCCAGGCCGGACTGGTCAAAGGAAGAAACGACGGCGTCAAAGTGCTGGGTCACGGCAAGCTTTCAAAGAAGCTGACCGTGCATGCCACCAAGTTCTCCGAGACAGCCCGCAAACAGATCGAAGAGGCAGGCGGCACCTGCCAGGAGATTCAGTAACTTGAACTTCCTCGAGACACTCCGCAACATCTGGGCAATCGAAGATCTGCGCAAACGTGTGCTGTTCACGTTTGCGCTGCTCGCCGTGTATCGCCTTGGATCGCACATCCCGACGCCGGGCGTCGACCCGGTCGCGCTGGCCGAGTTCTTCAAGTCGATGGGCGGCGTCCTCGGATTTCTCGATCTCTTCTCGGGCGGCGCCTTGCGCCGTCTGTCTGTTTTCGCCCTGGGCATCATGCCGTACATCTCGGCATCGATCATCCTGCAGCTCCTCACGGTCGTTTGGCCGTACCTCGAGAAGCTTTCGAAGGAAGGGGAGATGGGGCGCCGGAAGATCAATCAGTACACCCGCTACGGCACGGTGGTACTGTCGATCGTCCAGTCGCTAGGCGTGGCTTTCTGGCTCAAGTCGCAGCCTGCTCCGGGTGGCGCTCCGCTCGTCCCCGTGAGCGTTCAGGATTCGCTGTGGGGCCTCGGTTTTCCGATCATGACCGTGCTGACGCTCACCACCGGCACAGCCTTCGTAATGTGGCTCGGTGAGCAGATCTCCGAGCGCGGTATCGGAAACGGCATCTCGCTGATCATCTTCGCCGGCATCGTCGTCAACCTGCCGCACGCCGTCCTCGGGATCATCGACGACATCCGCACCGGCCAGCGCAACCTGTTTGCGATGCTCGGGTTGATCGTCTTCATGATCGCTGTCGTCGCCTTCGTCGTCTTCATGGAGCGAGCGCAACGCCGAATCCCGGTGCAATACGCCAAGCGCGTCGTTGGCCGGAAGGTCTACGGCGGCTCGAACACCTATCTTCCGCTCCGCGTGAATACGGCCGGCGTCATCCCGGTCATCTTCGCCTCGTCGATCCTGGTGATCCCGCAGACGCTGGCCTCGATGATCAAGACGCCGTGGGCACAGGCCATCGGCAGCCAGATGCGCGTCGGCGAGCCGCTCTACTACCTTCTGCAGGTGGTCGGCATCATCTTCTTCGGTTACTTCTACACGTCGATCGTCTTCAATCCGGTCGACACGGCAGACAACATGCGCAAGTACGGCGGCTTCATCCCCGGCATCCGCCCGGGCAAGAAGACGTCCGACTACATCGACAGGGTCCTCACGCGCATCACGTTCATCGGATCGCTCTATCTGGCCGCCGTGTGCATCCTGCCCGAGTTCCTGATCGCCGGCGTGCACGTCAACCAGTTGCCGTTCGGCCTCGGCGCCGTTCTCGACCGCAGCCTTCCGCTGTGGTTCACGGAAGGAATGGGCTTCAACTTCTACTTCGGCGGCACTTCATTGCTGATCGTCGTCGGCGTGGCCATGGATACGATTCAGCAGATCGAATCGCAGCTCGTCATGCGCCACTACGACGGATTCATGAAACGTGGCCGCATTCGTGGGCGGCGTGGGTAAGGGCGAATACGCGTGAAGCTGATTTTCATCGGTCCGCCGGGCAGCGGCAAGGGAACACAGGCGAAGCGGCTTGCCGCGCAGCATGGTGTTCCCCACATCTCGACGGGGGACATGCTCCGCGAAGCCATCGCCGACGGTACCGAGCTCGGCCGGAAAGCCGCGCCGATCATGGCTTCGGGCGCCCTCGTCTCCGATGACCTCATGCTCGGCGTCATCGACGAGCGTCTGGCAAAACCGGACGCCGGGCGCGGTTTCATCCTGGACGGCTTCCCGCGTACGCTCGTGCAGGCCGAAAAGCTCGACACGATGGTGGGAAACCGGACGGGAAACGGGCAGGGGAATGGGAAAGACAGCCTCCGGGTTCTTCAGCTACTGGTCCCTGACGAGGCCATCGTGAAGCGGATCTCGCTGCGCCGGTCATGTCCGGCCTGCGGGGCGATTTATCATCTCGAATCCGCTCCTCCCGCAATGGACACGGTTTGCGACCGTGAAGGTGCGGAGCTGATCGCTCGTCCGGACGACAACGAAACCGCTGTTCGCAAGCGGCTGGAAGCGTTCCATCGTCAGACGCTTCCGGTTGCCACGTTTTACAAGTCGAAGCAGTTGCTGCGCGAAGTCGACGGGGTTGGTCCCGTCGATGAGGTCTTTGAACGTATAGAGAAGTCCCTTTCCTGACATGCTCGATCGAATGAAAGGTCCGATTCTCAAGAACCGCGAAGAGATCGCGGTGATGGATCGCGCCAACCGCGTGGTTCTCGAGATCCTCGAGATCATGCGCTCGATGATCAAGCCCGGTGCGACGACGGCGCAGCTCAACGCTGTGGCCGAGGAAGAGTTGGCCAGGCGCGGCGCAAAATCGCCGTTCAAAGGCTACGCACCCATGGGGTTGCCGCCGTATCCGGCCGTGGTCTGCGCTTCGGTCAATGACGTGATCGTCCACGGCATTCCGAGCCGCGCCAGACTCGAAGAGGGTGACATCATCGGCCTCGACTTCGGCTCGATCCTCGACGGTTTCGTCGGGGACGGAGCGATCACGGTCCCGGTCGGCAAGGTCACTCCTCGGGCTCAGGAGCTGATCGACACGACCCGTGAGTGCCTGGAGCTGGCCATCGACGAGATGCGCCCGGGCAGGCATCTCGGCGACATCGGTGCCGCGGTTCAGGAGCATGCTGAAGAGCATGGGTTCCATGTCATTCGAAATTTCGTCGGGCACGGTATCGGACGGCGCATGCACGAAGACCCACAGGTCTACAACTACGGCCGCCGAGGCCGCGGTCTGGAGCTGCGGGCAGGAATGGTCCTGGCGGTCGAACCGATGCTTTGCGAGATCGGGTCGAAGCTCCGCTCGCGCATCGAGCGCGCCGGCAGGGACGGAGTCATAGAAGATGTTCGGACCGACAACGATCGTTGGACGGCCCGGACGATCGACGGCACGTTGGCCGCGCATTTCGAGCACTCGATTGCGATCACGGCCGGCGGGCCGGTAGTACTGGGGAAGTAGGAGGAACATGTCGAAGGAAGAAGCGATTGAAGTGACCGGTACCGTCCTGGAGACATTGCCGAACGCGATGTTTCAGGTCGAGCTGGAAAACAAGCACAGGGTGCTCGCGCACATCTCCGGCAAGATGCGCAAACACTTCATCCGTATCCTTCCGGGAGACAAGGTTCTCGTGGAACTGTCGCCGTACGACCTGACGAGAGGTCGCATCACCTATCGATATAAGTGAGCTGAATCATGAAAGTTCGTTCATCAGTCAAGAAGATCTGTGTGAAGTGCAAGATCGTCCGCCGTCAGGGCGTGATTCGCATCATCTGCGAGATACCGAAGCATAAGCAGCGTCAGGGATAACGAGGAGCTAACGGAACCATGGCACGTATTGCAGGTGTGGACCTTCCACTGAACAAGCGGGTCGAAGTCGGCCTGACGTATATCTACGGCATCGGCCGGTCGCGCTCGAAAGACATCCTGACGAAAGCGACCGTCAACCAGAACATCCGCGTCAAGGATCTGAGCGAGGACGACGTTCGCAAGATTCGTCAGATCATCACCGACGAGGGGAAGGTTGAAGGCGATCTGCGCAAGGACATCGGGCTCGACATCAAGCGCCTGATGGAGATCAACTGCTACCGCGGCGTGCGGCATCGTCGCGGTCTGCCAGTGCGCGGTCAGCGGACGCATACGAATGCCCGCACGCGTAAGGGTCCCCGCAAGGGCGCCATCGCCGGCAAGAAGAAGGCAACGAAGAAATAGTCAAGGCTGTCGGCAGCCGACAGCTCCGTGGAATCTCGAACTGTTAGAAGGATAGGGAACACACCATGGCAACTGCCCGAGCCCCAAAAGCTGGAGCCCGCCGCGCGGGAACGAAGAAGAAAGAGCGGAAGAGCATTCCGCACGGCGTGGCGGCGATCAACGCCTCGTTTAACAACACGATCGTGGCTATCTCCGATCCGATGGGGAACACCTTATCCTGGTCGAGTGCCGGCCGGATCGGCTTCAAGGGTTCCCGCAAAGGAACGCCATTCGCCGCTCAGGTCGCGGCACAGAATGCCGCCCAGCTCGCGCAGGAGCACGGCGTTCGCTCGGTCGATGTGCGGGTCAAGGGTCCCGGCGCCGGACGTGAGTCCGCCATCCGTGCCCTGGCCGCCTCTGGACTGGACATCAAGTCGATCAAGGATGTCACGCCGATCCCGCACAACGGCTGCCGTCCTCCTAAGCGGCGGCGGGTGTAGTGCAGCGGATCAGTGATCGGTCGATCGGTGGATCAGGACCACGAGTTCCGAATCCATCGATGGTCCTGATCTACTGACCCACTGATCAACTGGTCTACCGGTTTTCCGGCACGTGTGGTGCCGGCCGCAGTTCCGTACGGCGAGCAGCAGCCGTCGTACACGCGGCGTTCCATGGTGGAACGGGCGCGAAACTTCAGGAGGCATAGTGGCTCGTTACTCGGATCCCGTTTGCCGGCTCTGCCGGCGGGAGGGAATGAAGCTGTTTCTGAAAGGGGACCGCTGTTTCAAGGACAAGTGCTCCATCGAGCGCCGCAACTACGCGCCCGGTCAGCACGGACGCCGCCGTTCCAAGGTTCTCGGTTACGGAATCCAGCTTCGCGAAAAGCAGAAGGTCAAGCGTATCTACGGCCTGCTCGAACGCCAGTTCCGGCTCTACTTCCAGCGCGCCGCGGGAAAGACCGGAGTTACCGGCGACAATCTCCTTCGCCAGCTCGAGCTGCGGCTCGATAACGTCGTCTACTCCCTCGGGTTCGCCGCTTCGCGCGCGCAGGCACGTCAGCTCGTGCGCCACGGCCATATCGAAGTGAACGGCAGAAAAATCAACATCCCGTCCTACCAGGGTCGCAAAGGGGATGTCATCCAGGTTCGCGAGAAGAGCCGCAAGAATGACCAGATCCGCCAGGCCGTCGAAACGGCAAGCGGCCGCGGCATTCCGTCGTGGCTCGAGCTCAGTCCCGAACAGTTCCTCGGGCGTGTGAATGATCTTCCGAAGCGCGAAGACATCCGCCTGCCCATCCAGGAACAGCTCATCGTCGAACTCTACTCGAAGTAAACAGTTTGGCTGCCGGCTCTCGGCCGCCGGCTGTCAGGAACCCGCGATTCCCTGACAGTTGGCAGCCGAGGGCTGGTGGCCGCTACAAGCGAGGAGGCCGCTCATATGTTGTGGTCAGATTTTCAGAAACCCAAGAAGCTCGAATACGATGCCGAGACTCTCACGCCGAACTACGGCCGTTTTGTCGCCCAGCCGTTTGAGCGCGGCTTCGGCACGACGATTGGCAATGCACTCCGCCGCGTCCTGCTTTCATCGATTGAAGGCGCCGCGATCACGGCCGTCCGCGTAGAAGGCGTGCTCCACGAGTTCTCATCGCTCACGGGCGTGGTCGAAGACATGACCGACGTCGTTCTAAACCTCAAACAGGTGCCGTTCCGTATGCACGGCGAGGGTCCAAAGACCCTTTATCTCGAGAAGAAGGGGCCGGGAGTCGTCACTGCCGCCGACTTCGAGAGTGACTCGGACGTCGAGATCCTCGACCCCACGGCGCACATCGCCACCCTGTCGAAGGAAGGCTCACTGAAGCTCGAGGCACGCCTGAAGCGCGGCCGCGGCTATCAGGTGGCCGACCGTAACTCCGACGGCGATCTGCCGCTCGGCTACATCCCCATCGACTCGATCCATTCGCCTGTCCGGCGCGTGAACTATCACGTCGAGGGCGCGCGCGTCGGTCAGATGACCGACTACGACAAGCTGGTCCTCGAAGTGTGGACCAACGGCGCCGTCTCACCGCAGCAGGCCGTCGGCCTGGCCGCCGATCTCCTCGGCGATCACCTTCGCATCTTCAGCGCCTTCGAAGCGCGGGGAGATGAAGCCGAGGATGTGTCGATGCCGGATGTCGATCCGCGCATGGCAGAAATGCTCACCAAGCCGATCGAGGAGCTCGACCTCTCCGTCCGCTCCGCGAACTGCCTCAAGAACGCCAACATCCGCACGCTCGGCGATCTGGTGCAGCGAACCGAGCGGGAGATGTTGTCGACCAAGAACTTCGGCCGCAAGTCGCTCGATGAGATCAAGGATGTTCTGGCGTCGCTTGGTCTGTCGTTCGGGATGTCGAAGGCGCCCCGCGGCGCCGAGATGCGCGACTAGTCATCTCCGCCAGCCGAGGAAAGTTAGGGGAACGCAATGAGACACGGAATGGTCAATCGCAAGCTGGGACGCACGAGCGCGCATCGCAACGCGCTCTTCCGCAACCAGCTCGCCTCTCTGATCGACAAGGAACGCATCATCACCACGTTGCCGAAGGCGAAAGAACTGCGTCCGCAGGTCGAACGCCTGGTGACACTTGCCCGTACGGACAGCGTCCACAACCGCCGCCAGGCCGTTCGCGTCGTCGATGAAAGCATGGTCACAAAGCTGTTTGATACGCTCGGGCCACGCTTCGCCGATCGTCCGGGCGGCTACACCCGTATCGTCAAGCTCGGACCTCGCCGCGGAGATGCCGCCGAGATGGCCATCATCGAGTTCGTCGACTTCAAGCTCGACGCCGAGCCGAAGGAAGAGGCCCCGGCAAAGACCAGGAAAGCCGCTCCGAAGAAGGAGCCGAAACCGAAGCCCGCCGCCGAGCCGGACGACGATGAGGACAAAGCGCCGAAGAAGGGCGCAAAGAAGCCGGCCAAGAAGACCGCTACTCCAAAGCGAGCGGCCACCAAGGCCAAACCCAAGACAAGCACCAAGAAGAAAAGCGGCAAGTAAGCTGATCCCCCCGAAGGCCCGCCACGAGCGGGCCTTCGCATTTTGCGGGCGTTCTCGGATTAGTCCTGTCGCTGCGATCATCAGGACAGCGGCGGAACGAAATACAACCCTCCGCTGACAAACGTGGTCATAGTAAAGAAACACCACTTCTCCGTCGAGAGATCGATGACTGCATGAAGGGTCAGGGGCGAACCGGGACAAAGAAGATGTCGTAAACGGGACGCCCTTGTACTCGGTGGCTTGAACGGTTCGCCATCGATACGAGAGACTCATATCGGAAAGCATTACCCCACACGTCATGTCGGCCTGTCCAGTGATCGTTGAGGTCGATGGCAGTGACGCCGCTTCCTTCGAGCGGCGCGATCTCGCCGGGCTCTGAGATGCCGTTGTGGTTGAGGTCTCGCCACAGCATGAGCCGTGACCAGATCGGGTCTCGGTCGTCGATGATGCCGTCGTTGTTGTTGTCGAATTCTCGAAGCGCCTCGAAGCCGTTCTGGG
Source organism: Thermoanaerobaculia bacterium (assembly GCA_038230535.1). Classification (GTDB taxonomy): domain Bacteria; phylum Acidobacteriota; class Thermoanaerobaculia; order Gp7-AA8; family Gp7-AA8; genus JADGNZ01. The sequence continues at coordinate 34,265 of JBBRNB010000033.1, read as the reverse complement.
CAAGATTGCCGTTCCTCAACGGAGTGAAATTGCCGAACAACTCGGCGCCGCTTGTCACTCTGCCGTTGTGGTTCCGGTCGAGCCAGAGGAACGCCTCATCTGCTCCCGCAGCTGTCCAGCCCATGCGGAGCGGATGGCCGTCCCCGCGCATATCGAATGCCACGGGCGAGTTTGCACCCGTGAGACGATAGTCGCCATCGTCGAAGTTGATTACGATGGGCGAGTCGCTGCCATTCCCCTCCTGAGTCCCCCATCCTCCCCCTCCCGGTCCGACCCTTGGATCTCTATCCCTACGCGCCTCGGCAAGAGTCTCCCACCTGTCATCGGCCGCCTGACATTCACCCGACTGAATAGAGCGCGAATTGAAATTACCTTGGGAGTCAACTCGATTACTATCCATGATAAACCCGTTGCACGATGAGTCGCCTAAGCCCAAGAGGTGACCGAGTTCGTGCTCAAAGCTCTCAGTGCCCACCGCGTTGCAATTCGCGATTCTCGACGGATCATTGCCGAGAATAGCCGAGCCGAACATCGTGATGTTCAATCCTGGTCCCGTTTGAGCGCAGACTCCGTTTGAGGGACCTGGGTCGTAAGTTACAGTAATAACTGCTGCCTGTCCTGAAGAGCTTGATCCAAACTGAAATGCGGGAAATGCGATACCGGTGGAGTTGCAGCTGCTACTATTCCAGGACGCAGCAGCCTGTTGCAGGTCGGCGTCATTCGGATAGTTTACGTTATTTAGAATAATTGAATTCCCCGTTATTTGCCCATTCGCACCCTGGACGGTCACGCAGTTCTGTTGGGCAATGACGCTCGCGGCAATCGTGAAAATACCACCAGCTACGAACGTGATCTGAGCGCTGGATATCATTGCGACACTCTCCGTTCCTGATCCGAAGAAATCAAACGTCGGATGTCGGACTCGTGGAGCGCGCGTGAACCCTCAACACTCAGAGCCTTCGGCAACAAAAGGCTGCCGTCGGAAAACGCCCGAACATAGCCTGCTGCGCCGAGCGTGTTTATGTATTCCTCCGAAGTGAAATCGCGCTGCCCAAATACGAACACGCGATCTCCGATCTCAGGCGGAGATGCGTAGCGCACGTCTGTTTTGCAGAAATGAATGCCGGCAACACTAAAATCGGCGACGGGGATGAAGATATAATATTGGGCCAAAGGCCGTTCCAAACCCTTTAGGGCGCTAATCGTGCTCACACGTAAGAGCTGACCTGGCACGCCCTCGACAAACCCGTATGCTCGGTTTGTTACCTTACCCACAACCACAAAGTCGGCTTCAGCGACTGCTGAATCCAAACCGGCCCGGCGAGGTGGGTTTACATAGTTGTAGTAGACCTCATCAATCGAAATGCAGCCGTTGATTACGGGCTGCGCGAGAACGTCGCGGAGCGTCATTTCAGCTATGTGGCTGAGAGGAGCGCTGGTCTTTATCTTGCCGCCCTCTCCAATGACTTCAGAGGCGTCTATGAACAGTGCGTGCCGAGTGTCGCCGTTGCGGAACAGAAGGCGTGGCATAGCCGTGTCTGCGGATTGATTCAGTGTAGCCCCGAAGGTCGATTGGCATGTCACGCCAATCGCGATAGTGAGAATGATGGCGTAGTGTTTGTCAAGCATGTCGTTCAAGGCCTCCTGTGACTCGTGTTCTGCAACGAAGCAAATATACGTCCGGATTTTGACTCCGTCAAGGCTGAAGGGTGAACGTTTCTCACGGAGGTAGTCGAACGGAGTCGAACGCGTGTCGTATCCGCCGGAAACATTCGTTTTTCGAGTGGGCTATTTACAACCGTACGCGCCGCAGTGTCGTGGTGAGGTCGCCGTCCTGAACCGGTACCGCGAGCGAGGCGTCGCGTGCACGCGCAATTGCAGCGCCGGCGGGGGGTAGGCCGAACGAACTATCGACAATGACGGCGTCGATCGGTTCATCGCGCGTCAGATCGATTTCAATCGTTGCTTCTGATGCCCCTCGGACGGCCACGCGATGCCAGCCCGGAGCCAGGAAGGCGCGGCCGCGGGTCATTGGCGGCGGGGTGACGCCGTTGACGCGCAATGCAGTAAATGATGGCGCGTGGAAGATCAGCACGATGCGTGGGGCATGCCGAGCAGAGCGAAGCTGCAGCGTCACGTGACGGCCGCCGGTGTGATCGTCGCGAACGACGCGCACTTCCGCCGGCGCAAGACCGAGCGCCGGTGCGGGGGCGGTGAGGGCGCGCGAGGGTGGAACGGTCCACTCATAAGTCTGTTGCGGAGTGGGGTTGAAATGCCCGACGCGTTGTATCTCCGGACGCAGACTATCTGTCTGCCATCGGGGCGCGGTGCCGTCGTCGACATACTCGACGTTGAGGTGGCGCGGGAAGTTGGCTTCGTACGTTGGAACGATGAGCGCCATGGCGATGCTGGCGATCGCTGCGGCGCCAAGCGAGGCAAGTAGTGGGCGGCCGAGGTTGGGCACGGCCGCGATCAGGGGCGCGAACGTTGTCGCCACGAGTGCGATCAGCAGCGCCACGACCGGCAGACTCGGGCGGCCTAATGCGTCGTACAGCGCAATACCGAACGGGAAGAGCACGACTGCAGCAATCGCTGCACAGATGATGGCAGCGATCCCGTCGTTCAGCCTCAGCAGCGTGCAGACGGCGCACGCCACTGCCGGCAGGATTGCCAGGAAGCTGCCGCCCGGCAGTGCGATCGACAGTGCGATGGCGATTGCCGGCCAGCAGAGTGCCTGCCCGAAGAACAGACCGTCGAAACCGGCTTTGGCAATCAAGCGCTGCGCCAGGAAGATCGCTGCGGCCGCGCCGATGATCCAGGCTGTGGCGATGGCAGGGCCGGGATGGGCTACCCATACCGCACCGCTGGAACGCAACCCTGCCAGCCAGTTCCCAGCAAACCCGAGCACTAGCGCGGAGACGAGAGTCAGAAAGAACCACCCTACGCCGATTGTGATCGAACGTGGTCTCGTCTTCCGGTTGAACGCGGCTACGATCACGATGACGAGCGCCGCGATCGCAAAAACGAGCGAAAGATACTGCGGCCAGGTGATGACGAAGAGCGAAAGAACGTCGAACCAGACGGCGTTGCCGCTCGATGTCTGATGCAAGTCGGTGGCTGCCAGCGCTCGTGCCATCGCCAGTGCGTGATCGCCGTGATCCTGCAACGTCGAGAGCGTCACGTTTTCGAAGTTGTCGAGCGGCGTGTGGTAATGAACCACGCTGCCAATGTGGCCGAAACCGATGCCGGCCAGCCCCACGCGCTTGAAGACGGTGAGGTCGGTGTCGTTCGGCAGCAATTCGTAGATGTCGTAGTAGAGCGAGCTCGTTGCCGGACGGGGAAGGGCATGGGCGATCACATTGGCGATCCAGGCGTTCCGCCGGCTGGTCTCGAAGAGAAAGCTCGGTCCGTTCGTGCCCCGCGCCTCTACGTTGATGACGCCCGCGGCGCTCCGCAACTCAGCCGGATCGGCGACGAAGCCTTCCGCTCCGAGAAGGGCAATCTCTTCCCCATCCGTCACGAGGTAAACGATCGGGTTACGGAAATGCTCGTTGCGAAGCGCCCTCGCCGTCTCTACAACCGTAGCCATTCCCACTCCGTCGTCCGAAACGCCGGGACCGGCCGGAACGGAGTCGTAGTGCGCTGCCAGGACCAGGGCATCCCGCCGGGCGTCGCCGTGGAGGCGGGCGATGACGTTCGAGACCGGGGCGCAGGTCAGGTAAGGACTGCAGGCGAAGGATCGCTGGATGGTGACGTCGTAGCCTAGTGCGCGGAATCGGGCGGCCAGCCGTTCACGAACGGCATCGTGCGCTGCCGAGCCGGCCGGATGCGGCACGTCGCCGCCGATGATCTCACGCTCGAATGCGAGCGCCCGCGCGGCGGAGAACGACGACGGTGGCGCCGTCTCCGGAAGCGGCGCGGGCCCGCGCAGTCTAAACAGGAGAGCGCCGAGGATCGCGGCGAGGACGACAAACAAGAGGGCCGACGAGCCGCCGCGTTTCACAAGTAGGATTGTATCTGCAACCCGCGGCCATCTGTTCCGTACATCGAGACATGTTCAAGCGCATGCTGCTCACCGCCATCCTCGCGATCGCCGCCGCGGCCGCGAACGCATCGAGTCTCGACGAGACCTTCGACCGCACCTTCGACGTCCGGCCGGGTGCAATCTTCGCTCTGACGAACACGAACGGACGGATCACCGTCCGCGCCTGGGACCAGCCTCGGATTCGCGTCCACGCCGTCAAACACGTCGAGAGCCGCGACGGTGACGCGGCGCGCCAGGCGATGAAAGCGCTGACGCTGGCCCTGTCGCAACCGAACGGCGGCCTGAAGATCGACACCAAATACCCGAAGACGGTCAACGGCATCTTCGAGTGGATCGCCGGCACTAGCGTGAACCTCTCGGTGACGTATGAGGTGACGGTTCCTCGGGCTATGGACCTGCAGATCGAGAACACGAACGGCGGCATCGAAGCCAGCGACGTGCGCGGATCGCACAAGATCGAGACTACGAACGGCCGCATTGAGTTGACGCGCTGCGCCGGCGACCTCGACGCCGAGACGACGAATGGCTCGATCGAAGCCGAGCTGACGACCGTCACCGCCGGCCGCCGTATGCGCATGGAGACGACGAATGGCAACATCCATGCGCGTCTGCCGCGTACGCTTGCAGCACGCATCGATGCGGAGAACACCAACGGCTCGATCGAGAGCGACTTGCCCGTGACGACCAGCGGCACCCATGGCAAGCACACGCTGGTCGGTACGATGAACGGCGGCGGGCCCGAACTGCATCTCCGCACGACGAACGGCTCGATTCATATCGAGGCGCGATAGCTACATAGCTCTGGGCGACCGATCGCGCTCTCTGCTGAACACTTCCGCGGATTCAAGGAATGCTTCGCGCGTTCTCAGTGATGTGATGAGCTTGTGCCGCGTTGCCTGGAGTGATCTTCGGATGACCAGGGGTGTCCCTTTCGAAGGACACGAGCGTTCTTCGGAATACTCTGAGCGTTCTTCGGAATACTCGGTGCGTTGAAAAGAATACTCGAAGCGTTCTTCGGAACACTCGGAGTATTGAAAAGAACGCTCGAAGCATTCTTCGGAACACTCGGAGTGTTGATGAGAACACTCGAAGTGTTCCGAGGAACACTACTGTCCTTCAAAGTGGACGGCGGGCTTCACGCATGAAGCCTCTGTCGCCTCATTGACGGTTTCAACGTATTCCCGACCACTCACCAATGTTGGCAGTATTGCGATGGGTGTGGTTAAGGCCGATACTTTCGTCCATGCATGCTCCTCTCCCGCCCATTGGTGATGTGACCACGATCGCGAATCAGAGCCGGCTTGGCTATTTCGCTGCGCTGTACAAACGGATCACGATCGCCATCAGGACCGCGGTCGCGCAGAATCTCTTCCAGAACGGCCCGCGGATGCAGCTCTTCGACGTGACATTCGCCAGCCGCTACTTTGCGGCGTTGAATCTATGACGTGCTGAAAAAGGATGAGATCGACCTGATCGGGGACGCACTAAAGCTCTTTCGCGACGGTGCATGGAACTTCGCGACCCTGCTGGCGTCGGAGCCGGACTTCGCGCATCCGCCGACGATCATGATCAGGGATCTCGAAGTGGCAAAGTTCGGGACATTGATCTTCTATCCGCCGTGGCTTCTCGCTTCGACGGTCGCCGTCATCGCAGCAAAGGAGAGCCGTGACGTCGTGCACAACATCGAAGTGCTCGACGCGATCGCGTCAACTCCCGCGCCGATCAAGACCACGATGTACCCCACTACGCGTGTACGCCCGGCGCTTCGTGGCCGCTGGCGTTGACGTATTCGACGTACGACCCTCCGAATACGCGCGGTGCGGCTCCGCGCTCCTCGGGGAGCTCGAGCACGCGGTTGGACAGGCCGCGCAGGAACATACGGTCGTGCGAGACGAAGAGCATCGTCCCTTCGAAGTCGTGCAGTGCTTCGACGAGCATCTCCTTCGTGGCCAGATCGAGGTGATTCGTCGGTTCGTCGAGCACGAGGAAGTTCGGCGGGTCGAGCAGCATCCTGGCCAGCACGAGGCGGGAGCGTTCGCCGCCGGAGAGTGCGCGAACCTTCTTCTCCACCTCGTCGCCGGAGAACTGGAAGGCGCCGAGGAGACTGCGCAGCGTCCCGATCGACTCGAGCGGAAAGTCCTTCTGGATCTGCTCCCAGACCGTGAGGTTCGGGTCGAGAAGGTCGAATGCCTGTTGCGAGAAGTAGCCCATTTTGAGCGATGCGCCGAGGCGGAGGCTGCCGGCGTCCGGCTCCAGCGAGCCGGAGACCATCTTCAACAGCGTCGACTTGCCGGCGCCATTCTTTCCCATCACGCACCAGCGTTCGCCGCGCCGGACGAGGAAGTCGAACCCGTCGTAGATCGTCCGTTTGCCGTAGGCTTTGGAGACGCCGTTCAGCATGGCCACGTCGTCACCGGAGCGGGGAGGTTTGCGGAAGTCGAACTTCATCGTCTTCCGCTTCTTCGGCGGCTCCAGCTTCTCGATCTTGTCGAGCGCCTTCACGCGGCTCTGAACCTGCGCGGCCTTGGCTGCGTGTGCGGCAAACCGGTCGATGAAGCGCTGTTCCTTGGCCAGCATCGACTGCTGCCGCGCGTAAGCGGCCTCGCGGTTGGTCTCACGGATGGCGCGCTCGCGTTCGTAGAACTCGAAGTCGCCGGAGTAGGTGATCAGATCGCCCTCATCGATCTCGACGATCTTGGTCACGACGCGGTTCATGAACTCGCGGTCGTGTGAGGTCATGAGCAGGGAGCCGTTGTAGCGTTTCAGAAAGTCTTCCAGCCAGATGATCGATTCGATGTCGAGATGGTTGGTCGGCTCGTCCATCAGCAGAACGTCGGGACGGCCGAGCAGCACCTTGGCCATGGCCACGCGCATCTTCCATCCTCCGCTGAGGGCGCCCACGTCTCCGTCGATCCGATCGTCCTCGAATCCGAGGCCGTGGAGCACCTCCCGGGCACGAGCCTCGAGCTCGTAGCCGCCGAGGTGTGAGTAGTCTTCCTGCACGTGTCCGAAGCGGTCGAGAATCGCGTCCATCTCGTCCATTCGCTCCGGATCCGACATGGCGTTCTGCAGCGCTTCCAGCTCGTGATGGAGATCGCCGAGCCTTCCGCTGCCGGCGATGGCTTCATCGAGCACCGAGCGGCCCGACATCTCCTCGATGTCCTGCCGGAAGTAGCCGATGGTCATCTTCTTCGGAACGGAGACGTCGCCGTCGTCAGCCGACTCCTCGCCGACGATCATCCGGAAGAGCGTGGTCTTTCCGGATCCGTTCGGCCCGACCAGACCGGCACGTTCGCCAGGATTGAGCTGAAATGACGCATCAACGAAGACGAGCTGACGGCCGTACTGTTTGGAGATTCTGCTGAGGCTGATCATGAACGCGCGCGAGAACGCCGGCGCGTATGACGGCATTTCTGCCGCACCTGCTCGATGCCTTGCGCCGTGATGCGCAAGCGGAGCGGGATGACAGAGAGATCGAGAGGCGGGTCAATGCGCGGCATCGCGCGCCTGATGGCCGGCACGCGGAGCTCGAACGGATCCACGGGGCGCGGCTCGAACGTCAGAGTGGCGCTCAGAACGGCGGCGCGGAGAGGTGCGGTGAGGTCGGATGGCATCTGCTGATGCGAGAACCGTTCGGATGCCGGGTCATTCCAAATGCTTTCGTCCTCCACGATGTGATGTCACACTCTTCGGGAAGGGAAGAGTATCAGCGCTGGAACGTCAGGCCTCTTCGTCCGCTGGTTCCGGACGATCAGGGCCAGGTGCTCACGACGCCGGAGCAGCAGGCACGGCGGGACTGACGGAGGACACCATCGATCCGGCGGACGCGCGTGTCATCAACACCCTTTTTACGGCCTTCCTGGTCACGCCGGCGGATCCGTCGAAGACGCGATTCAACATCGGCGTCCGTTCAGGCTTTGCGGGTGCGGCGCTGACCGCGGTGCTTCGTGATACGAACGGCGTAACCATCCGGACGGTCACCAAAACCTACCAGCCGAACTGGTTCGAACAGGTCGACTCGACATCGTTCTTTGGAGGGACGGCCATCGGCGGCAATGAGTCGATCGCGATCACCGTCACGAGCGGAAGCGCGATCGTGTATGGATCGACGACCGACAACACCACGAACGATCCGAACATCCAGTTCGCTACGGCTCTGTTCGGGGTCGCATAGAGCGGCACGCTCAATCAGGAGCCGGCATGTCGAGAGCCGGCTCCCCCGATAGTGTGTGCCAGGCGATGGCGGCGAGCACGATCACCGCGCCGGCGATGCCATAGACCGACGGCTTCTCGCCGAGAAATAGGAACACCCAGATGGGATTCGAGACCGGCTCCAGCATGCCGGTGAGCGATGCCTGAGTTGCCGTGACGTAGGCCAGACCACGGACGAAGAGCACGTATGCGATGGCGATCTGAAACACGCCGAGGAGCGCCAGCACAACGAACGAGCGCGGCCTGAGCCTCAGATCATTCGCGACGAATGGGAGCACGGTCAGCGCGAGAAAGACGTTCCCCCAGGTCACGGCTGCCTGCGCTGCCTGATTCTCGCGGCGCAGGACGAGGATCAGGATTGCGAAGAAGACGGAGGAGACCAGTGCCATGGCGTTGCCGGCCATGCCATGAACCTCCAGACGACCGGCAAAGAATAGCGCCATTCCCGACATGGCTACCGTGACGGCGATGACGTCGCGCGTCCGCATCGGCTCGCGGACGACGATCGGTGACAGGAGCAGCACCCAGACCACGCCGGCGTACTGGAGAAAGATGGCGTTCGCGGCCGTGGTCCATTTCGTGGCTACGACGAAGGTGATCAGGCACGCTCCGTAACTGAGCACAGCGATGGCGAACGCCGGTGTCGATTTCCAATGGCGCCGTCCCCAGACGCCGCGGCCGAGGAAGAGCATCAGTGCGATGGCGGCGAAGAGCGAACGGTAGAAAGTCACCTTCAACGCCGAATCGGCCACCGCCTTGATGCCGATGCCGCCGGTCCCCCAGAGGAGTGCCGCAGCGACGATCAGCAGGATGCCCTTCCGGCGCGCTTCCATGGAGGCGGGATTGTACGTGGGGTTGTGGGGTTGGGTTGGTGGTTGCTGAGTTGCTGGGTGCCGATCTGTTTAGCGCCCTATTTGCTGCATTCGTATTTATCTCCTCGGCAACTCGGCAACCCAGGAACCCAGCAACCCTCCTCTAACACCTCAATTAAGAAATGCCCCGCTGTCGTCGAGTGGTGATCGAAAGTCGCTGTCGGCAGGTGCGCAGGGCAGGGGGTCGTCAGGAGGTGGAACGACCAGGGCGCATTCGCGTATGGCGTGGGCAAGCGTATCGATCTCCATCGGCTTATTGACCGTCGCGCCGACAAGGTTGGAGTCGATGGCGATCTTGTTGTTGGGATCGAGTACAGCCAGGATGAACGTCGTGGCATCGGGGCGTTCTTCGCGAAAACGCCTCAGGAATGACAGGCCCTCGTCGTCCGGCAGGCTCATGTCGATGAGGATCAGCGCGTAGTCGCATTGCCGCGTTCTTTCGAGCGCATCCTCTGCTCCGATCGCTGTGTCGACGCCGAGGGGTTGATGGCGAAGGATCGTGAAGAGCATGGCGCGAAGTGCGTTGTTATCTTCGATGATGAGGACTCTCGCTTCAGTAGCTGACATTGGCATCCCTCCTTTTGATGGGCTGATAGTCTCAAAAGCTGTGCCAGCTCAGCTCCCTTCGCCCGGCGGCCTGTTCGTGCTGTCAGCGGGTGGGCAGCCCGGGAGTTGGGGACGCGCCGGCAGCGTGCTTGTGCAGGCCGCAACCGTTTCGACGATGAGATCCACCTCGAACGGTTTGCGGATCAAAAGGGCCACGATCGAGGGCTCGAGAACAGGATCCCGTCCCGCGGTGAGGACAATGACGATGGGACGTACCTCGGCGGGCATGGTTTTCAGTTCGTTCATCACGTCCCAGCCGCTCTTCAACGGCATCATCAGATCGAGCAACATCACGGAATAGTGGCACCGTTGCAGGCGCGCCAGCGCTTCCAGGCCGTTGCGCGCGCAATCGACCGCGAACCCGCGCCGTCGGAGAACTGTGAACAGCAACGTCCGGATCGCATCGTCGTCGTCGACGATCAGGATCCGCTTCTCGTTCGTAGGCATCGAGCGGAAATGGCATGCAAGAAGGAGGCACTCAGCAGTAGATCGGTGGGTCAGTGGATCAGGTGGATCGTTAGGTCAGTGACCAGTGGATCGGTTGATCGGTGGATAAGTGGATCAGTGGATCAGTGGATCAGTGGATCAGAGTTAGCGAACCAGAGTACTGATCTTTGGCAACCGGCAACCGGCAACCGGCAACCGGCAACCGGCAACCGGCAACCGGCAACCGGCAACCGGCAACCGGCAACCGGCCTACTGATCCACCGATCGACTCGTCCACCGATCCACTACTTCACCAGCCGCGAAATCTCGCGGAACTCGTCCGTCCCGGAGCTCACGGTCAGCTCGAAGAGGACCATCTCGGTCGAGCTGAGCCTTGCACCGTCCGAGATCATCCGGCGAATGGCGATCTCCTTGTTGGCCGCTGTCCGGGAGGAGATGGCGTCGGCGACGATGGTGACGTCGTAGCCGTTGGCGAGGAGATCACCGACAGTCTGGTAGACGCAGACGTGTGCTTCGATGCCCGTGACAATTGCCTGTTTGCGATGCAGATTGCGCGTGGCCATGACGAACTCGGCGCAACCGTAACCGGAGAAACAAGACTTCTCGATCGGCACGTAGCCGGAGGTTTCTTCGAACGCGCGGAGGATGGCCGGTACGGTTTGACCCAGGCCCTGGACGTACTGCTCGGTCAGAATCGCAGGGATGTCGACCACTTTGCTTCCGCGCACGAGCTTCTCGACATTTCGCTCGATGGTCTCCCGATCGTCGATGACCGGCATGAGCTTCTGCTGCATGTCGATGACGATGAGAAAGGTGTCGGCTCGATGAAGTCGGGGCATCGGAAAAGATTACACGATCACATGCAAAGGCTGTTGTCCGCGAAGGAACAAAGCCACGTCGGTTGCCGCAATCCGCGCCATGGCTGACCTCGTCTCCCCGGTTGCCGAGCCGATGTGCGGTGCCAGGACGACATTCGGCATCGCCAGCAGCCGTGGATTGACGGCTGGCTCGTCTTCATAGACGTCCAGGCCGGCACCGCTGATCTGGCCCTCTTCCAATGCGTCGCAGAGAGCCGTCTCATCGACGAGAGCTCCGCGCGCGGCGTTGATCAGGAACGCGCCACGTTTCATCGCCCACAGAGAATTCGGGTTCATCAGGTGTCGCGTCTCGGTTGTCAGCGGTGCGTGGATGGAGACGACGTCGCTCGTAGCCAGCAACTCGTAGATCGGTTCGCCGCGCCGCGTGCCCGTCACCTGCATGCCGAACGCGCGCGCACGTTGAGCCACGGCGTTGCCGATGCGCCCCATGCCGATGATCCCGAGGCGTTTACCGGTCAAGGTGGTACCGAGAAGGTGTAAAGGTTCCCATACGCACTTCCCGGTCGTACGCACTTCGTGATCGCCTTCGACGATTCGGCGCATCACGGCGAGGATCAGCCCCATCGTCAGATCGGCGGTGGCCTCGGTGAGAACTCCCGGAGTGTTCGTGATGATGATGCCGAGCTCGCGTGCCGCGTCGAGGTCCACGTTGTTGTAGCCGGCGGCGTAGTTGGCGATCATCAGCAAATCGGGATTCGCGCTGAGTACCTTGCGGGAAAGCGGATCGCTGAGAAGCGTGATGGCGGCGTCAGCCTCGCTCAGGATCGTGATCATCTCCTCCTCCGAGCGGCGCTCGGCCGGATGCTCGACGAAGTCGCACAGTCCCGAGAGGATCTCGCGGGCGATCACCGGGTACTTCGCGGTGAGCACGACGACTGGCTTCATACGCTTTTCTTCGCCAGCAACCACCCCAGAAGAAAGAACGCACCGCCCACGAAAAGGAGCCGCACCTCCATCGTCACGTTGTCTTTCAGGAGGCCGGTGAGCAAGCCGATCGGAAGGATGATCATCCCGATGAGCTGAAACAGGCGGCCGGTGAGGGTTGCCATGGCCGGTAGATTAGCCGATCGGTTACGGCCTTGTCGTCACAACTACCGCCGTTGGCCATTCTCGATCTCCCCCGGGCGCCGCGGCCCTCCGGTACGATACGCCCCATGAAACGCATCGCCGCCGCTCTTCTTTTTGCCGTCATCGCGCTTGCTGCCGCCGCGCAGCAATTCGACCTTTCCATCGACAACATCATGCGCGGGACCGGCCTCTACGGTTGGGCACCCGAGGAGGTGCGGTGGGCGCCGGACGGGCAGCATGTCTACTTTTCGTGGAAGCTGTACACCGACACGCTGGAGAAGGATCGCGACACGTACGTCGTGAACCGCGATGGCAGCGGTCTCCGCAAGCTCAGCGACGACGAGAAGAAGGATGCACCGCCGGCGGCCGCGCAGTGGACGCGGGACAGGCATCGCGCCGTTTATCTCGATGATGGCGACGTCTATCTTTGGGATGCGGCGGCCGGGAAGCGTCACGCTATGACGCAGACGAATGATGTCGAATCGTCGCCGGCATTCACATTCGACGAGAAGGGCGTAACGTTCGTTCGTGCCAACAACGTGTTCCTGCTCGATCTCGGTGCAACGGCGGGCGGCTCGCTGACGCAGCTCACAAATATCGTCGCGCCGGACGACAAGGGCCCGAACGTCACGCTGTGGGATGAGGCAGCGAAGAAGGGGACGGCAAGCCAGGAGTACATCAAAGGCGAAGAGCGGAAGCTCCTCGACATCATCGACCGGAAGGCGAAGAAGCGCGAGGAAGACGAGGCCAGGCGGAAGCGCGAGCATCCCATCAAGCCGTTCAAGCTCGACAAGAAACAGACCGTTGTGAATGCCCGGCTTTCGCCCGACGGCAAGTACGTCGTGCTCGTCATCAACAACGAGTCGGAGAAGGCCCGGAAGACCATCGTTCCGAACTACATCACCGAGGCTGTCTATACCGATACCATTCCAAGCCGGGAGAAAGTTGGCGACCTCCAGCCGCCGTCGCGAATCGCGGTGGTGAGCGCGGTCAACGGCGAGGTCAAGTGGCTCGATCATGGGTTGAAGCCGCTGCCGGCCGCGGATGGGCAGAAGCCTGTGGCCAGCCCGCCGGCGGAGGAGCAGGGGAAGGGAAGCGAACAGAAGGCTGAGAAGACGGAGACCGCGCCGAAGGAGCGCGACGTCGCTCTGCGCGCGCCGGTCTGGTCGGAGGATGGAAAGCACGCGTTCGTCGTGGTCCGGTCGTCGGACAACAAGGACGCATGGATCATGGCCTTCGATCCAGCCACAGCCAAGGGACGGATCATCGTCACGATGCACGACGACGCCTGGTTGCGCTTCGCGGACAACGCGTCGTTCGGCTGGCTGGGCGACGGCACCACCATCTACTACCTCTCCGAGGCCACTGGCTTCATGCATCTCTACGAGGTGCCATTCGAAGGGGGCGCCTCGAAAGCGCTCACCAGCGGCAAGTGGGAAGTCGATTCGGTTGCACTGTCCGATGACAGGAAGTCGTTCTACCTCACCACCAGCGAAGAGAGTCCGTACGTTCGCCATCTCTACCGCCTGCCGGTGGCCGGCGGTGCATCGACAAAACTGACGACGATGGCGGGCGACAACCAGGCGGTGGTCTCGCTCGACGGCAACGCCATCGCCAACGTCTACTCGTATACGAACAAACCACCGGAGCTGTTCCTCGGAGCGAAGCGTGTCACCACTTCGCCGGCACCAGACTTCGCGAACTATGCCTGGATGGACGTGCCGATCGTAAACGTCCCTGCGCGCGATGGCGTCGCGGTGCCGGCCCACATCTACAAGCCCGCGAACTGGAAGAAGGGTGGCCGTGCGGTCATCTTCGTTCACGGCGCCGGCTACCTCCAGAACGTCAATCGTTTCTGGTCCAGCTACTCGCACGAATATATGTTCCATCAACTGCTTATGTCGAAGGGCTATCTCGTGCTCGACATCGACTACCGCGGCTCGCGCGGTTACGGGCGCGACTGGCGTACGGCCATCTACCGGCATATGGGTGGAAAGGATCTCGACGATCAGGTCGATGCCGCCCGCTGGCTGGTGAAAGAGCACGGAGTCGATGCGAAGAGGATCGGTATCTACGGCGGCAGCTACGGTGGCTTCATCACGCTGATGGCGATGTTCACCACGCCCGACGTCTTCGCCGCGGGAGCGGCGCTGCGTCCCGTGACCGACTGGGCGGCCTACAACCAGGGTTACACGTCGGGCATCCTCAACCTGCCACAGAACGATGCCGAAGCGTATCGGAAGTCGTCACCGATCTACTTCGCGCAGGGGCTGAAGGGCCGGCTGCTGATCTGTCACGGCATGGTCGATACCAACGTACACTTCCAGGACAGCGTCCGGCTTGCGCAGCGCTTGATCGAGCTGCGCAAGACAAACTGGGAGCTGGCCTCCTTCCCTGTCGAGAACCACGGATTCGTCGAGCCGGCGAGCTGGGCAGACGAGTACAAGCGGATTTTGAAGTTGTTCGAGGGGATGTGATCTGCGCGGCTTCGCCACGCGTTGGCTGCGGTGCTTCGCACGCGTCGTCTGCGCGCTGACGCGCTGCGTTGTTTGCCAGCGTTGCTGGCGTTCGAGCGATTCATTTCTTCGCGGGAACGCTTGCGAAGCACGCGACAACGCAGCGCGAAGCGCGCAGACAACGCGTGCGGAGTACGCAGACAACGCAGCGCGCAGCGCTGCATAATGAACAAATGCGTCCCGTAGCCTCTCCTTCTGAAAGCAACGTCTCTCGCGGCTTCGTGCATCTGCGCGAAGGCATCGAGGCGTTTCTTCGTTTTGCGCGCGGCAAGGTGTGGCAGGAGGCGTCGATGCGGGAGAAGCTGTATGCGCTCTCCGTGGCGGTCCGCCGGCCGATGCTCGACGCCATGCGCGAGACGGAGCGGCGGTATCGCGATCAGGACGCCAAGCGGCTCTACTACCTCTCGATGGAGTTTCTGATGGGCCGGGCCCTTGGGAACAACCTGACGAATCTCGAGCTGTATGACGAGGCGAAGGCGATCATCGCTGAGTTGGGAGCCGACTTCGAGGAGCTCCAATCCCTCGAACATGACGCCGCCCTCGGCAACGGAGGTCTCGGGCGCCTGGCGGCCTGTTTCCTCGACTCGCTGGCATCGCAGAACCTTCCGGGTTTCGGTTACGGTATCAATTACGAGTTCGGCCTCTTCCGGCAGACCTTCGTCAACGGCTATCAGCACGAGAAGCCCGACCACTGGCTCGATGAGGAGGGCTCACCGTGGCTCGTCGACCGCGCCGACGAAGCGATCGTCGTCCCTGTCTACGGCTCCATCGCGCACACCACCGTCGACGGTGTCTACAAGCCAAGGTGGGTCGACTACAAGACGATCGCCGGCGTGCCTCATGACATGCCGATCGCCGGCTATGGCGGACAAACGGTGAACGTGTTGCGGCTCTATACGGCGCGGTCGTCCGACGAGTTCGATATCGGCATCTTCAACTCCGGCGACTACATCGCCGCGGTGCAACACAAGATCAACACCGAGGCCATCTCGAAGATCCTTTATCCATCCGACTTGGTCGAAAGCGGACGGGAGCTGCGGCTGCTGCAGGAGTACTTCCTTGTGGCGTGTTCGGTGCGCGACATCATGAAGCGCTATCTCGAGACGCACGACTCATTCGATGAATTCTCGTCGAAGGTCGCCATCCAGATGAATGACACGCATCCCGCGCTCGCGGTGGCCGAGCTGATGCGGCTGTTCATCGACGAATACGCTCTTCCGTGGGAGTTGGCCTGGGCCACGACGGTGGCGACCTGCGGGTACACGAACCACACTCTGCTTCCGGAGGCGCTTGAAAAGTGGCCGTTCGATCTCCTGGAGCGGCTCCTTCCGCGTCACCTCCAGATCATGCAGGAGATCAACCGCCGGCTTCTGGCCGAGGTGGAACGGCGCTTTCCCGGCGACCTGGCGATGCGACAGCAGATATCGCTTTTCGACGACGGCGGCCGTCGAAACGTGCGGATGGGAAACCTGGCCATGGCCGGCAGCCATTCGATCAACGGAGTGGCCGCGTTGCACTCCGAACTGGTCAGGACGACGCTTGCCCCGGAGTTTGACAAGCTCTATCCGGAACGTTTCAACAACAAGACGAATGGAGTGACGCCGCGGCGCTGGCTGCTGCACGCAAACCGTCCGCTGGCGTCGCTCATCACGCGCGCCATCGGCGACGGCTGGATCCGCAATCTCGAGGAGCTGCGGCGTCTCGAGCTGTTTGCCGACGATGCAGGACTGCTCGACAGGCTGGCCGCCGTCAAGAGCCGAAACAAACTCGCTCTCGCGCATCTGACGAAGGAGCTGACCGGCATCATCGTCGACCCGAATTCGATGTTCGACGTGCAGGTCAAGCGGTTACACGAGTACAAGAGGCAACTGCTGAACATCCTGCACGTCGTCGACCGCTACTGGCAGCTCGCCGAGGACAACAAGCAGCCGCTCGCGCCTCGGACGTTCTTCTTTGCCGGCAAAGCGGCCCCCGGTTACTTCATGGCCAAGCTGATCATCAAGCTCATTCACGCCGTCGGCGAAGTGGTGAACGCCGACCCGCGTACGCGTGACTGGCTTCGGGTCGTTTTCCTTCCCGATTATCGCGTCACGCTGGCCGAGGCCATCATTCCGGCGGCGGAGTTGAGCGAGCAGATCTCCACGGCCGGGAAGGAAGCATCGGGAACGGGCAACATGAAGCTTGCTCTCAACGGAGCGCTGACGATCGGCACGCTCGATGGCGCAACCATCGAGATCCGTGATGAGGTGGGGGAGGAGAACATCTTCATCTTCGGCCTGCGCGCGGACGAGGTTTCGAAACTTCTCGGCACCGGCTACCACCCCGAACACTACCTCGGCGCGAACAGCAATATCCGCCGCGTCGTCGACACAATCGCCGCTGGTCATTTCTCGCGCGGCGACAAGGACATCTTCCGACCCATCGTGGCCAACCTTCTCAGCACACGCGACGAATACGTTCACCTGGCCGATCTGGAGCCGTATCTCGAAACCCAGCAGCGTGTCGATGAGACATGGCTGGATCGTAACCAATGGAACCGGAAGTCGCTCCTGAACATCGCCCGGATGGGCAAGTTCTCATCCGACCGGACGATCACGGAGTACGCGCGCGACATCTGGCACATCAAGCCGGCCGTGATCGGGAGTTTCGCGCACGCGGCGTTGGATTGATGGTAGTGCGAGGTCTGGTTGTGTCACGTTTGAGGGTAAAGTTGTAACTGGGGCGGCGCCTACTACATCGGATAGGCAATCTGGGCGAGTTTGTCTCGCAGCATCTTTCGATCGCTGGCTTGGCTTCGATGCAGACCCAGAATGGCGCAGTGGCCGATCTCGAAAGCATGAATCACCGATGATGCGACATCGCGGACGACCCATAGCGGATGACCGTCAAGGGCAATCGAGATTTCGTGCACGTGCCCTACCTGAAGCCCAAACGGAACGCGCGTTCCGGGCGTGGTCAGTAGCGTTCCAGCCTGATCGACGGTAGTTCGCGCATAGTCCCAGACGGAAAGGGCCCAACGACCGGACTCTTCTCCCTCGTGCTTTTCCTCTCCGCTCAACTCGAAGTGGATAGATAGCGGTTTTTTCGAGTTGGCTGGGAAAGTGTGCGTGACTTTAGCGAGGCGAAAGACGATGCAATCGTCGCGTAGAGGAATCTCGCCCGCGGGTTGGTGTGCGCTAGCCATTCTCCGCGACGAGTCTAAACTGAAGCATCAAATCTCGGGAAATGAATGATGCCGGATAGTTGTACTCGCCACCAACGTTGTCGGTATCGCGGTTTCTATAAAACCACTCGTAGCGTCCGTTTGGCAGTAACTCGATTTCGAGATGATGCACTCCACGATCCCACGAAATGAACAAGGTGCCGGAATCAGTCACGGCGGCATCCGGAATAGCTATATCCAGAGCGAGAGGTCGCAAACGGCGCCACATCTGTTCTGCATTTGTGGCTACGATTTGTGGCACCACACGGTTCGCGGCTAGGGATCGCACGTAACTTAGCCATTCCGTATCGCGTGCTGGTTTCGGGTTAGAGTAAACAAGTACTGGCCGCGGCCATAGCGCTTGCCGCGTATCAGCGAGAGACACCATGTTCACGGAATACGAAGCCGCGTTATTCTGCATGCTCTCTTCCTTTCAAGTGTCTTTTGATCTCATCAGTAAGTTGACTGAATAACTCAGCAAACCGCAGTGCCGTGTCGGCATCCAGGATAAATCGATCTGTCACAAACCAATCAATCTCCATGGAGCCTGGCTGCTGGAGCAAGTGCGCGAAGGTAGTCAAGTCGTAGTAGCCCACTTCGATCAGAAACTGATCATTCACGCGAGTCCATCCGAAGTGATTCGCAGCTCTGGGGGGCGACGTGTCTACGAGAACACGCCTAACCTCTGCTGGTCGTTTCTCGTTTTTGTCGTTCACGCCAAAAGCCTCCATCGGTTCTACGTCAGCCGAACGGTAGTAGTTTCGATGATACAGCTGTTGGTTGGCGTTGCGCAGGCTTTCGGACCGGGCGGGTTGAACTCAGGTGCCGCCTTTTTTGCTCCACATATATCCAGCCTGAGCACGTCGGCAGCCGTCCATCGGTAGCCGATTCAGCCTGTCGACCATCGCGTGAGTCTTCCCGCAGAGTGACTTGTGCGGTTTTGAAGCCGAACCAGCAACGCCACCCCAACACCGGATAAACTACAAACACACACATCCACAACATGGCCCGATTCCGCGATCTGTCGATCCGCAGCAAGTTGATGACCGGGTTCATGCTGACGAGCCTGGCGGCGCTGTTGCTCACCGTCGGCTCGCTGGCGGTGTATGACCGTGTGGCGCTACGCGACGAGGTGCAGCGCGATGTCAACACTCTGGCCGGCATCATCGGCGAGAACGCCTCGTCGTCTGTCGCCTTGAACGACCGCGAGCAGGCACGGGCTACGCTGGCGGCGTTGCGTGCGCAGCCGCAGATCACCGGCGCTGCAATCTATGACAGCAAAGGAGCTCTCTTCGCGGAGTACGCTCGAACGAACGAAGGCGACAAGGCGGGGCTGTTGCCACACGATGGCGCGTCGCTCGATGAGCAGTACATACGCGTGACACGGCCCGTGATCTTCATCGGCGCGCGCGTGGGCACGGTCACAGTCCGCTCGGATCTCAGCGAGCTCGATGTTCGCCGCAAGCGGACACTCCAGATCGCCGGCGGTATCTACGTCGGCGCGGCATTCCTGGCTCTGCTGCTGGCGTCGCTCTTCCAGCGCGCGATCACGCGGCCGATCCATCGCCTGCTCCATGCCGAGAACCGCGTCTCGCGGGAGAAGGACTACACCCTTCGCGTCGAGAAGGAAGCGAACGACGAGATCGGGCTCCTCATCGACGGCTTCAACGAGATGCTCGCGGAGATCCGAGCCCGCGACGCCGAGATCCTGGCCAGGCACGATCAGGAGATGGCGCTGGCGCGCTCGATCCAGACGTCCGTTTTGCCGCGGACCTTCGAGTTGCCTGGTTATGACATTTCCGCGATCATGCTTCCGGCGGAGGAGGTTGGTGGCGATTTCTACGAATTCCGCCGCACCAATGGTGCCGCCTGGATCGGCGTTGGTGACGTGACCGGCCATGGCGTGACCTCGGGTCTCATCATGATGATGGCGCAGTCGATGTTCACCATGCTCTGTGAGCAGAACGGCCATTTCAAATCGCCGGCCAAGTTCATCTCCCTGCTGAACCGGGCCATGTTCTACAACCTCAAGTCGCGCCTCGGCCAGGAGAAGTTCATGACCATGGTGGTGGCGCGTCTCGAAGAAAACGGCACGCTGGTCTATGCCGGTGCGCACACGGACCTGCTGATCTACCGCGCCGCGAGCGGTACCGTCGACCGCGTGCCGACGGACGGTTTGTGGCTAGGCGTTGCCGAAGATGTCGAGCATCTGACAAAAGACTGGACCATTACCTTGCGGCAGGGCGATGTGGCGCTGCTCCACACTGACGGCGTCACCGAGTCGCGCAACCGGGAAGGTGAGTGCTACGACATGGAGCGGTTGACGGATGAGCTACGAAGACTTCATGACAAGCCGGCAGCGACGATCGTCACTACGATCGCCACTGCCGCATGGCAGTGGGCGGGGACGCCGAAGGATGACGTCAGCCTGATGGCGGTCAAAAGGAGCTGAGATGATCACGGAACGGCTTTCTTCCGACTACGTCGAGATGCGGTTTGGACCGCGATGGACGTACATCAGTTGTGTGCGAAGGTTCGTGGCAAGTTTCTTCATGATCGGTCTCGCCGACAAGGAGCGCGCCGAGCAGATTTCGATGGCCGCCTCCGAGTTGCTGGAGAACGCGGTCAAGTACGCGTCGGAGGAAGAGGGCTACCTCAAAATCTCCATCGCCAAGGCTGAGAACGAAGTCGATGTCTGTGTGAAGAACAAGGCCGAGCCGCATCACATCAATACGCTCCGCCGAGAACTTGCGTTAATCCAGACCGGCCAGCCTGAGGCTGTGTATCTGAAGAAGATGGAAGAGGCGGCCATGACGGAGGGGCAGAGCCGGCTGGGCCTGATCCGAATCCTTTTCGAAGCCGGGGCACGGCTGCGACTCGACGTCAACGACGGCGAGGTTTCCATCCACGCCATCTTCAAGCTGGAGGCGGCATGAGCAGCGAACGTGGCTTCGTCCCACTCGAGATCGATTCCCTTTCGATCGTTCCGCGGCTGGACGGCGACACACTGCTGGTGGCCATGTCCGGCGCCGTGGAGATGCGCGATCCGGGCGACGTGCTGAATCCATACTGGACGCTCATCGATGAAGAGGCCCTCCGCCGCGGCCTGAAGAAGGTCGAGCTAGACGTACGCGACCTGAACTTCATGAACAGCTCAGGAATTTTGACGCTCGTGCGTTGGATCACCCGCTGCAAGTCGCACAGCAACGGATACCACATGGTGCTGTGCTACGACCGCAACGTCACATGGCAGCGCGCTTCGATCCCGACGCTGGCGAAGCTCGCTCCCAATGTCGTTGTCTCAGCGGAGATCGATGACTGATTTAGCCAAGCAGACGGGCAATGACCTGGTCTGCATCGGGTGCGGCGCCGGCGTGCGCGCGGTCGACCGCTTCTGCAGTCAGTGCGGCCGGCGTGAACCCACCCAGCGTGAGGTGCAGGGGGGCGATCTGGTGCTGACCTCGTCGACCGTGGTCGGTGACGACACGGCGGACGTGCCGAAGGCGAAGACCTATCCGACCTTCGTTGCGGGCGAAGCGATGAGTCAGGCCACGTTGATCAAGTCGTCCAGGAGCTCGCGCACCAGCACGCTGGCAGTCGAGAGGATGCTCGCGCCCGGCTCGGTCTTCGCGCGCCGCTACCGTATCCAGCGATTCCTCGGGTCGGGAGCAATGGGTTATGTCTGCTCGGCGATCGACGAGTCGATCGACGAAGTCGTTGCGCTGAAGGTGCTCTCGCTTCCCATTCACGAAGACCCTGATGCTTTCGAGCGTTTCAAGAACGAGCTGAAGCTGGCGCGCCGCATCCGCCATCGCAACGTCGTGCAGAGCTTCGACCTCGGCTTCGCGGAGGGGTATCCATTCATCTCCATGGAGTATATCGATGCCGACAATCTGCTCAAGCACCTGACGCGGCATCCGACCTTCGACGAACATACGTCACTGTCGATCATGCGCCAGGTCCTGCGAGGTCTCCGCGCCGCGCACGACCTCGGGATCGTGCACCGCGACATCAAGCCGGAGAACATTCTGCTGAACAAGGATCGGATGGCGTTCATCACCGACTTCGGCATCGCCACGTCGCAGGATCTGGTCAGGAAAGAGCTGGCCGGCACACCCGACTACATGGCTCCGGAGCAGCTCCGCTGCGAGGCGGTCGTTCCGGCCTCGGATCTCTACTCGTGCGGCGTGGTGCTCTATCGCATGCTCACGGGCGAGCTGCCGTATCGCGTGAAGTCGATCAAGGAGGTGCTCCTGGCACATCTGAACTCGGCCCCCGAACCGATCGCAGAGTC
Source organism: Thermoanaerobaculia bacterium (assembly GCA_038230535.1). Taxonomy (GTDB): domain Bacteria; phylum Acidobacteriota; class Thermoanaerobaculia; order Gp7-AA8; family Gp7-AA8; genus JADGNZ01. The sequence continues at coordinate 12,125 of JBBRNB010000033.1, read as the reverse complement.
GCTCGAAATCTCCGAGTCGACGCGCGACTTGGTCGCATCGATGCTCCAGAAGAAAGTGGCCGACCGCCCCCTGAACGCCCGCGAACTGCTCGATCGAATCGATGCTCTGCTGAAGGCTGCCAGCATGACTCGAAGCGCATCGAGGAGGATCACGGTGCTGGTGATCGAGAACGATCCGGACGCCCTGGCGTTCCTCACAAACGTGCTCCAGGGTGAGGGGTATCGGGTTCTCGCTACTAGCAACGCCCGCGAGGGAGTCAACATCGCCTTCGAGCAGTCGCCCTCCCTGATACTCCTCGACGGGAAAATCCGCGGCGGTTTCGATCTGCCACCCGAGGCTGCCGGCGAAGAGATCGCCGCCCACGGCCTCGGCTTCGTCCGGATCGTCCAGCGCGACGAGCGCCTTCGCAGCGTCCCCATCGTGCTGATGACCGACGACACGCTCTCCCAACTCCATGGCGCCTTCCAGAAGGCCGGCGTAGCCGAGGTGATGTTGAAGCCGCTGTCGACGAGTGATGTGATCGACGCGGTACGGATGATTACGCCGATGGAGGCGTAGGACCGGCCTTTTCACGGATCGACCGAGTCCGTAACTAAGAAATCGGCCATCTGACGGACTGCGATCGGGTTTTTGCCGGACGATGCGGCCGAGAATGACCTGATCCACAGTCATCGACGCACGAAGAATTGGCTCCATCGAGGAGATTGCGGCCGTGGCGCTGCGGTATGGGCCGGTAGGCGGCCAGCCGCCATCGTTTCGTTGGCGTTCACGCGAAATGGCAAACTCACGCGCAAGCCGGAACGCTAGAGTCCCGCCGGCTGGCTCGGCTGCCTGGCTCGGCGGCGTCCCACCGCGTGTTCACGGCCCAAAGAGTCTAAGAAAACGACCGGCGGGCGCGTACGCCCGCCGGTTGTGACGAAGACGAAAGCTCGCTATGGAACGTATGGAAGCGGAACGAAGAAAATGTCGTAAACCGGTTGTCTGTGTACTCCGTGCCCTGAGGCGTTCGTCATCGAGACGAGCGACTCATACTTGAATTTGTTGCCCCAACTGTCGTGTCGGCCCGTCCAGTGATCGTGGAGATCGATCGAGGTGACGCCACTACCTTCGAGTGGCGCGAGCTCGTTCGGTTCCGAGATACCATTGTGGTTGAAGTCCCGCCAGAGCATGAGCCGCGGCCAGATCGGGTCTCGTTTGTCAATGACGCCATCGCTATTGGCATCGAGCTCACGAAGGGCTTCAAAGCCATTCCTGGCAAGCTGGCCGTTCTGCAGCGGTGTGAAGTTGCCGAACAACTCAGCGCCACTGGTAACCTTGCCGTTGTGGTTGCGGTCGAGCCAGAGGAAGGCCTCGTCCGCTCCGGCCACGGTCCAGCCCATCATGGTCGGATGGCCGTTCCCTGCCATATCGAAGAGCACAGGCGCGTTCCTGCCTGTCAACCGATAGTCGCCATTTTCGAAATTGATGATGATGGGTGAGCTGTAACAATTCACGTCTATACCAGGGAAACAAGGGAGATCCTCGTTGTTGGTGCCACCATCAGCGCCACCGGTACCGCCACCACCGCCAATGTATGTGAAGTTTGCGCACAGGCTTGTGTTCTGGCCAGGCATCATGAAGGTAATGGTCTGCTGGCTTGAAGTCACGACACCCGACCATTGGGTGAACCGATAGTCGGTCGGCGTAATCGGCGAATATGTGATCGTGCTTCCCTCTTGCCAACGGTCAGTGCGTAGATAGTAGCTCACTCCATCAACGTTCGTAGTGAGCCAAATGTTGAAATACGCCGGCGGCTGTGCAGTCACGAAATACGCGCATTCACTGGCCCCGTCCACCAAAGGCACCGATATTTGCTGGTTTGTTGAGTAGACGAGCCCGTCCCAATGATCGAAAATGTAACCAGTGCCCGCATATGCGGACATTTGAAACGTTTCGCCGCAATCTCCGCTCCAAGCCGATGGCGTGATATAACCGATGGCGTTGCTTCCGTCGCCTCCGCGAATACATCCGTGTACGGTGCATTGTGGGTGAGGGCAGCACTCTTCCCCTGTGCCGGCGCCTTGTGTCGTATTGTTATTCCACTCCGTGGCATCGACGGATGCTCGGAAACACTGTCCATAAAAGGCAGTGACATCCAACGTATCGGACCAATATCCATAACCACTACCAGACCTGGTCGCCCCGGGATCGATCCTATGCACGCCAGTTATATAGGGTGTGGGCTCCCACCAATCGGCAAAGAGATATTCAGCCTGGGACCCAGAAAAACAAAAAGGATCGGCCCTTATCGAACAACCCAGGTCAACCTGAACGTAAAGCGTTCCCGTCGCGAATGCCGACGTTCCGAAGAGGGCGATGCTCAATAGGAAGGCAGCTAGTAGCCTGACACGAGCGGCGGTATTCATTTGCAGCCACCCGCTTCGCGCCGCAGCCTGTCTGCGGCATCGGGGAATGTCGTTGACTGTGAGTGGACCATGAATGGCGCAATAGCGCTGTATAGGAATGCATCGAAGCGATCGGCTCCAAGTCGTCGGCGGGCCTGGTTGAGAGCGGCTGCTCTTTCGGCGCACAACTGGTCGTCGTCGGAGCGAACGCGTCCGTGGCTTGGAGTGTCAACCTGAGCCTGCAAGTCGAGGTAGCGTCGTGACGCCTTCTCGAGTTCTGGCCAGAAGGTTGCCGGCGTAAAACCTGCGGCACGAAGCTCGCCGTCGAGCGATGTCCGGTAGCGCTCACTAGCCGCTTGATTCGAACCGAGGCCGCGCAGTAGATCCTCAAACAGCTCATGCCTCATGAACAGTTCGGGGTTTCTTCGTCCATCAATGACATACCGTACTCCAACTCCGGACGTTCTGGCGTCGAGCGTGGTTTTTGGATGTGAGGCTTTATACGCATTCGTTCGCTGCTCGATGTCCTGAGCAGCGAAGCGCGAGGCAATCCTTTCATCATCCGTCCACTCCCAGGGTCGTTTGGGACTTGCGAATGAGGTGAGCGCCAGCGCCGCACATGCAAGGGTGAACCAAATCAGATGTGGCTTCATGCTTCCTCCTATCTTCAAATGGACGGACCGGTCTTTTACACCTGCTGCTTTCGCCCAGCCCGATCACGAACCGCTCTTGGGTCAAAACCGCACTCTGACACGCTCTTCGTCACTCCACTCCCACGCCGGCTTCGCAAGCGATCCGGCCGGACCGTTGGATCCAAACACGTCCCGGTTTGCGTGCTGCGTGATTTGTGCTGGTCGTCCGAAACGTATGCCTGAACCGGCTCGCTCGCGTGGCTGGCTTGTGTCGCAAGAGGATAGAACAGCGCGAATACCAACGAGATGACGGATTGCTTCACGGTATTCCTCGCCTGGCGTTGACTGCAAGCTGTAGCTTCTGCACACGGGTTCATCACCGAATAGCAGATACCAACTCTCGGTGCTCCTGCTCGACCTCGGCGACCTTTAGCATCTCGTTACGCTCGTCTTCGAAGAAGGTCTCATATGGCATCAGGGCGCGGCCGTTCGGTCTCCGCTTCATGTCGGCCAACTTGAAAGCACGCTCCTGATGCGAGAGGTCCACCAGCAGTCTCCAATGCACCTTTCCGTATCTCTTCGCTACGTCCGAGAGCGCTAGCAGATCGGATTTCGAAAAGACCCGGAAGTCTTCCTCGCCGGTTGCTACGTGGCGCGGCCAATAGTCCGCGACGATGTCGATGTATCGAAGGAACTCTTCCTGTCCCGGCGTCGATGGTCCGATCAAGTGCGCCGCCCCGGCCTCGTCGAAAAAGTCATCGGCGTGCGACGGGACCGGTCCCAGGTTGAGCGCGAAATACATGTCACCGATGATCGGGCGGCCGTACTTCAGCAGGTGCTCTTTGTCCGCGAAGTAGAATAACTTCGCCGCTTTCAACTTCGTGAGATCCGTTACTCCGTTCTTCGAAAAGAAGACGAGTGCCTGGATGTACTTCGAGAGATTGAATCTGAAGTCAAGCCTGCTCATTTTAGATGTAGACGTAAAGACTATCGTCTTGACAAACCAAAGGCCAGAGCCTTAATTTCGTTTCGTTCCAGCCGGTTTTGTTAAGTATCTGAGACATCGGTGGTTATCGCTGCAGGGAGTGTCTGACGGAGTCTTACTCCCGCCTGAGGTCCACCAAGCCCCCGGCTCTCACGGAGGCCCGAACAGATCCTCCGGAATCTCCACACGCGGCAGCTCTACGGAAATACGAAGTGGTACGGCGACCGGCGGATCCACCTTGATGCCGAGCGACGCTGCCGGCAGCGTCTGGATCTCACGCTTCGCGGACGGGTGAGCCGCGCCGATGCGGACGACGCCGGTGAACTGGAGCGGCGCGAATGCCGTTCGTGGGAGGGAACGGAGAGCGTCGTCGAGAGCCGTACGTTCGGCGGCGGGCATCGGTGCGAAGGCGACGACGGGCAGCGGTTGTGGGGCGGTCGTGTGGACGACGCGCAGTTCGCGCGCATGCTCGGTCAGGAGGGGATTCGATTCGGATACGAGCGCCGCGTCGGTGCGGCCGTACAGCGCGTTTGCCAGTGCCGTGAGGTCGTCGGCGACGCGTGTGGTCACGCCGGCGCCGTCGTCGCCGAGGGCTTCCACTCCGCTGATCGTCTTGCCGCGCAGATCGGCCAGCGATTTCGCGCTGCTTTTTGCCGGCACGACCACCTTGCGCTCATACGTCGTCCGGCCCTCGTGGCCGAACGAATAGCGCGGCGCGAAATCGTGCGTGATGAACTCGGGATTCGCGATCACGACACCGACCTGATCGTGGTTTGCGGCGATGAACGCCCGTGCGTCCTCCGCGCGGCGGAAGAGCTCGGTCTTCAGCGGTAGCGACGATGCCGACGCCAGGCTGCCGACGATTGCAGTGGCCGCTTCGGCGAGCTTCTTCTCGGTCTCGGCCGGAGTATCGGGGAGGAAGACCACGACGGTGTGCCGTGGCTGAGTCGCGGTCGCTTCCTCGGGTTGCGCTAGCTCCTTTGGTGCTTGCGCGGCTTCGAGGTTCTTCTTTGCCATCGCTTCGATGGCGGGCGGCAGATTGCCGCTGATCGCCCGCGCGAGCGTCTCTCTCGCCGAGACCTCAGCGCCTGTGACGAGATCTGCGGTACCGCGGAGAAAGAGCGCAAGGGACTGTCTTCTCTCATCGAGCGATGCCGCGCGATCGGCGAGCTGACGCGCGCGCCTGGCCGCGGCATCGTCCTGATGTTTGACGGCACGATCGAGGTCGTCGGCGGACTGCGTCAGGAGCGCACTCGCGAGCGATTTCTTCGCGCGTCCGCAGATATCCGCGGCCCCTCCAATCGTAAGCTCCAGTGTAAGGCCTCGGTCCTCCGCGGCCTGGCCGCCGGGGCCGCGGCCCCACACCTCGGAGTCGCAGCGGATTGTCGATAGCAGTTCCCCGGCCTCGCCGTATCGTTTCTCACCGAGAGCAATCTCGCCGGTTGCCAATGACACCTCGGGCCAGTCGGCGAATGTCTTGTGTGCCGCGGCAAGATGTGGCTTCGCCTCGTTCGAGAGCCCGAGCTGCCAGAACAGTAGACCGGCATCGCCGCGCGCGATGAGCGACGTGCTCAGCGCCAGTGCCTTCGCCGCCGGCTCGCTCCTTCCGTCGAGGGCGTCGAGCACCGCGGTGACCTCGGGTGCTGCGATGTGCAGCGCTCTCAGATTCGTTGCATTCGGACTCTGGCGCACATTCACGACCGCGAGCTCTGATCGCAACTGCGGTCGATCCGGGAGTGCCTCGAGGGCTGTTCGCTCGGCACTGAGATCGTTTGCCTCGCGCGCCACCAGTGCCTGCTCGAGCGTCACGATTGAGCTCTGTGGCGACGCAGCGTGCGCGCGGTCGAGGAATAATTTTGCTTCGTCGAGGCGCTGCTCATGCCGCGCCATCCGGCCCAGGATGAGCAACGATTCGGTGTCGTTGGCGTCGAGCTTCAGGGCCTCTTCGAACGACGTGCGCGCGCCGGCGCGGTCGCCGCGGAACAGTTGTGCGCGTCCGAGCATTCGTAGCGCGGGGCGTTTCGAGTCAGCGTCAAAATGCGGCATCCCGTCGTGAAGAAGCTTGATGGCGTCGTCATACTTCGCTGTCTTGAACGCGATCGTGCCGAGGTGGAGGTAGGCCAGCGGCAGCGAGGCATCGCCGGCCAGTGCTTTGCGGTACTCGTACTGTGCGCGATCGAACTTGCCGGTGGTGAAGAAGAGGAACCCCAGGTTGTAGTGCGCGGCGCTGTCGTCGTCGAGATTTGCGGCTTTCTGATAGGCGTCGATCGCCTCGGCCCACTTCTGTTGCTTCAGATAGATCGCGCCGAGGTTCGAATACGCACGTGCGTTGATCATCTCGACCGGCTGCTGGTTCGCGAAGGCTTTGTCGATCGGTGCCAGCGCAATGCGGTAGGCATCGCGCGCCTCGTCATAGCGGCCGGTCTCGAACAACACCGCGCCCAGGTTGAAGTAAGCGCGCAGGAACGTCTTGTCGATGCCGACCGCTTTCCGATACGCGGCGATGGCGTCATCCTTCCGTCCCAGCGATGCCAGAGTGTTTCCGAGGCTGAATTGATACTTCGCATCATCCGGCGCGAGTTTGACCGCCTGGGTGATTGCGGCAAGCGCGTCGTCATTCCTGTTGAGAGAGCGAAGGATTGCCGACCGAAGTGATTGTAGTGCGGCGTCGCGTGGCGCTCTGGTGATGGCGTCGTCGATGTATTTGAGGGCCTCCCCGGATTTGCCGAGTTGCTGCGCCGCCGCTGCGGCGTTCGAGAGGAGCGTTCGATCGGCTGAAGCGCTGGCTATGCCGCGGACGAAGGTGTCGTACGCCTCAGCGATCTTCCCCTGCTTGAAGTAGATCGCGCCGAGGTTCACATAAGCCGAGGCCAGGGTGGGCGCAACCTGAATGAGGCGCCGGTACTTCGCGATGGCCTCCTCGACGCGGTTGGACTCGCCCGCCCGCTCCGCCTCTTCCAACAGGGTGCGCGCCACTTCCGGCATGTCCTGCTTTGCGCTCAGTACGGGCGCGGCGAGTGACATCGCGATCAATGCCGTCGCGAAAAAGCGGAAAAGAGTCGCGCGCATGCGGCTCAAACCTTCGCCATGGCGGTGGCGAGCGACTGGAAGACACCGAGGCCGTCTGTGTTGCCTAGCAGCGCCTCGGAGCAGCGTTCCGGGTGCGGCATCATGCCGAGTACGTTGCGGCCGGTATTGCAGATGCCTGCGATGTTACGTGCCGAGCCGTTCGGGTTCGACTCATGTGTGATTTGTCCGTTGGCGTCGCAGTATCGAAAGATGACCTGCCTGTTGCGCTCGAGCGCGTCGAGCGTCGCCTCATCGGCGAAGTAGTTCCCTTCTCCGTGTGCGATCGGTACGCGCAGCACATCACCACGCTCGAGCTCGCAAGTGAACGGCGTATCGGTCTCCTCGACGCGCAGAAAGACGTCGCGGCCGAGGAAACGCAGGTGCTGGTTCCGCATCAGTGCGCCTGGCAGCAGACCAACCTCGGTGAGGACCTGAAAGCCGTTGCAGATGCCGAAGACGATTCCGCCGCCGGCCGCATGGCGCCGGATCGGCTCCATCACCGGAGCGAACTTTGCCAACGCTCCGGCGCGGAGATAGTCGCCGTAGGCGAACCCGCCCGGAATGATCACGCAGTCAGCGCCGTGGAGATCGGTTTCCTTGTGCCACAGGCTGCCGGCCTCGGCGCCGAGGATGTCGCGCGTCACGTGCAGCGCATCGTGATCGCAGTTCGAGCCGGGCAGAACGACGATACCGAACTTCATCGCCTTCGATTCTAGCCCGACTCGGCGGCCCTGGGGACCGCGGGGCGCAACCCAACAATTCATGAGAGCGATCGGGCCGGCCATCGATACGGTCAACGAGCTCGGGACGAATCTGCAGTTTACGCGCGATGCCCGGAAGGCGGTGATGATCGCCAACAGCCTCCAGATTTACGCGATCGCCAAGGGTATCGGACGCGATCCTCGAGTGCGAAGGTGGCGGCGTATGCAGCAATCATGAAGCGCGATCTCAACAGGCCGGGACCGAAGAAGAAAAGGAAGAAGGGTGAGGCGTGAACGCCGCTATTTCGCCGTCTGCGGCCCTTTGTAGATCGTCAGGAAGCCAGCCCGGTCGGTGACGATCAGAGTGTTGTTGGCGTGATTGTAGGCCAGCGCGTAGGCCGCCACACCGTACAGCGATGCCGGTGACACCCGGCGGTTCGAGCCGGTGAAGGCGCCGCTGGCGTTGCAGCGCCGCTCGGCGAATAGAAGCAGTTCGGGCGACGCCAGAGTGGCGATCTGAGCGCCGCTACCTTCAGGGAGGCAGATCGCCTCGCTGCTGGTCAGGTCGCCAAAGTTAATGGCCATCCGCATCTGTCCGTTCGCGCCTGCGGTCATTTGCTTCGCCGGCTTCGCGGACAGCGGCTTCTCGAAGAGTGAGCCGCGGCTGAGAGCGATCAAGGCCTGGTCGGTGGCGGCAAACAACGCCGCCTCGATGGTTTTGTCGGTCTGCAGCGGCTCGCGCGCCAACTGCTCAAAGGTGGTCGTATCGAACAGCGCCACGGACGTCGCCCTGGTGTTGCCGAAATCTTCCGGTGCGACGACGGCGAGCAGCGCGCCGTTTGCGCTCACGGCGATGGCCATCGGATCGTCGATATTGATCGCCTTCAGTTGCTTCTCACCCTCGGCGTCGTAGACATGGACGTGCCGGCCGAGGAGATAGAGACGACGTCCCTGGGGATCGGGGAGGGCATCACGGATCGGTTCGCCTTCCAGCGTGATCTCGCGGCGAACAGCAAGGTCGGGAAGCGAAAGGATCGTAGCGCTCTCGTCGCTGCCGTTGGCGATGTATAGACGAGTACCGGCGCGGTTGACACGCAACGTCACCAGCTCTTTCGTCGATGCGATTTCCGCCGAGTCGAGAACGAGGCGCTGCTTCACCATGCCGGTTTTCGGATCGATGGCCACGACAGCCTGGGGCTGCGCGAGCCCTGCGTAAATGGTGCCGTCGTTGCCGATTGCGACACCGCGCGGGTCGCCGGGAAGCCGCCAGCTCTTGATGATTTTTCGGTCTTGCGACGGGACAGGCGTGAGCGGCTGTGCGGTCAAAGGAACCGAAACGATCGTGAACAGCGCCAACGTGGCCAGCTTACTCATCGATCGTAAACGAGAAGTTCTCGATGATGGTGTTCGCGAGCAGCCGCTCCGACATCTGCCGGAGCTGACGTTCGATCTCTTCGCGAGGCTGGCCACGATCCGCAAGCGTGATGCGAAACAGCTTGCCGGCGCGCACATCTTCCACCCCTTCGAATCCGAGGGTACTGAGTGAATGCTGGATCGCCTTCCCCTGAGGATCGAGAACGGACGGTTTCAGCTCGACAGTGACGGTGGCTTTCATGGTTGGATTCTATGTGGTCTGGTTAACCAACAACCACCCCAACCCGTATTAGCTCGCGAGTTTGTACTTGGAGGCTTTTTATGGATGGTACTTTGATTCTCATTCCGATCATTATCTCGGTGACGTTCTTCGCGATGGTCGCTTTCATCGTGTGGGCCGGCGCAAACGCGAAGCATCGTCGCGCTGCGCTGCAGGCGGATGTGCAGACCCGCCTGATCGACAAATTCAGCAATGCTCCGGAGTTCGTCGATTTTCTCAACTCGGATACCGGCAAACAGTTCCTGACTGGCGTCGAGAAGATGCCACAGCTCATGGCCCGCGACCGGATCGTCGGCGGCATCTCCCGTGGTCTGATCCTGCTGCTGCTCGGCCTGGCGTTCATCGGAATCTGGATCGCCGATGACTGGAACCGAGGTTTCATGTATCCCGGTTTCATCCTCGCCGGCCTCGGCATCGGCTTCTTCATCTCCACGCTCGTCTCTCTGAAGCTGTCGCAGAAGTTCGGTCTGATCGGCAATGACTCGCCGACGCCGCGCGAGGTGGTGGCCCATGGAATCGGCAAGCGCGACTCGACGGAAACGCAGGCGTGAGGCGATCGTGCAACTGGAAGGTATCCTGACCGCGCTGCCGTTCGGGGCCGCCGTGCAAACGGCGACCCCGAGACGGCCTGAGAGACCGATGGACGAGGCCACATTCGAATCGTTCTACCGAAAGACGGCCGGAGGCATCTGGTCGTACATCTACCGGATGACCGGTGACGCCGCGATGGCCGATGACCTGCTGCAAAAAACATTCTTCCGCTTCCTGCGCAGCAACCCGGCCATCGCCGATGAGGACCACCTGCGCCGCTACGTCTACAAGACGGCCACGAACCTGGTCTTCGATCACTTCCGCGAAACGAGGCGGGAAAGGGCACGCGCGTACGACTGGATGCCCCCGGAAGCACGTCCCGACCGCGGCGATCTGCGCCATGATATGTCGCGCGTCTTCGCCGATTTGAAGCCGCAGGAGCGCGCGCTGTTGTGGCTCGCGCATGTGGAAGGAAACTCGCACGAGGAGATCGCCGAGGCCATCGGCGTGAAGGCGAAGAGCGTGAAGGTAATGCTGTTCCGAGCCCGCAAGCGCCTTGGCGAGATGCTGACAAAGAAAGGACTGGCTCCGGAGGTGGTGCGATGACGAACGAATGCCCCTTTGAGCCGAACGTGATGGATGCCGTTGCGAACGATGCCTGGACCGAGTCGCTTCGTGCGCACGTGGCATCGTGTGACGACTGCGCTGCCGCCGCCGAGGTCGCACCGTGGATGGCAAGGTTCTCCGGTCTCGATGAACGGGAGCACATCCTTCCTGATCCGGCCGTGCTCTGGCTGAAGGCGAAGCTGCTGCGGTCGAGCTCCGCGGTGGAGCGTGCCGCACTGCCGATCACGCGTCTTCAGATCGCAGCCTACCTGGTCATCGCCGCCTGCTGGGCCGCGCTCCTGACGTGGAAGTCAGCCGCTCTCCAGGCCTGGCTCAATCACCTTTCCCCCAGCCACATGATCCTCGGCGACGCCGGTTCCAGAGCGACGTCGCTCTCCATCAGCGTGCTGGTCGCGATCATCATCCTCGGGTCGGCCACGGTGGGAGTGGCAATGCACACGATCCTAGCGGAGGAGTGAACGAAGCTTGCGCAGCATCATCACGAGCGTTGGTAGCGAGTAGAGGAATGCCGCCCCCGAAATGACCCACTTGATCGACGACACAGCGCAGACGAACGGTGCAAAGGAGTAGTTACCGCCGATCTCCGCGGCCATGCCGAGGTTCTCGAAGACATCCATCAGTCCGGCCACCAACATGGCCCACCCGAGAAACGCGCCGGCGCGCGCTGGCCAACCGGTCCAAACGATCGCGCCGTAGAAGCCGGTCAGCGCCAGCGTGGCCGTGTAGAGAACGATAAAGGCGTAGTCGAAGCGGATGTCCTCGAGCGCGACGTCGAGAAGTTTCTTGTCCTGCCACGATTGAACGATGTTGAACGCTCTACTGGGGATCGGCTCCATCTCGAGCGCTACGATCTTGTAGTGCCCCTCCTCACCGAGCGGAGCGCCATGACGTTGAAGGACGACCATCATCGCGATCGTGCCGGAGAGAAGAACGAGAAAGATTAGAAGAAGCGCGGGTTTCGGAATCATTGCATCACCTTCGATCTGATTGGACGGACTCGATTAGGAGATGCGCGGAGTCGTATTTTCCCTACCCGCCCCGCGGGCTTTCCCAGGGGTTCGCACGTGTCAGTTACTAGTCATCCTGAAGAGAGTGCGCGGAAATCGCGCGTTCCAAATACCTGTCATCCTGAGGCTGCCGTAGCCGCGTGGGTGGTGGCCGGTGGAGTGGCGGAGGACGGCGAAGGCCCCCCTCCCTTGTTACGGGTAGTGCGGTGGTGTTGAGCTGCGTCGCATGCGGATTCCCCCTACCTCCCCGCCTGTAGTTAGGGGGTCCTTCGGCGTCCTTCGCCGCTCCACCCACACACCGCCCACGCGGCTACGGCAGCCTCAGAGGGTGTGCAAAAATCCAACCGCGCGGTGATTCTCAAAGAACGGGCGGTTGCGAGTATGTCGTACTCCACCCCCCTCCCAAAGCGGTGGCTGGGCGCCACCGCACTCCAAAGCGCTTCGCGCGAAATGATGTGGACAATCCTCGCCAACTCTGAACAGGTTTCGCGCGCCGGAGGCGCGCTTTGGAGTGCGGTGGCGCCCAGCCACCGC
>JBBRNB010000032.1:0-59938 GCA_038230535.1 Thermoanaerobaculia bacterium | reverse complement strand
TTCTTTCTACTATCCCGTTTAGAATCAGTCGTTTAGTCACAACTATTCTATCGTGATCGCCAAGAAACAGCAACCCCAAATGCGCCCTATCTATCTTTCTTTCCTACTATTTAGCCCACCTAGGACAGGAACTAGTTAGCGGGCGACAGAGGAGGATTCTGCTCTTTCGGACACCGCGGAGGCAGTCCTGCCGCCCGCTAAAGCGGGCTTCGAAAATTGTGTGACCCTGGAACCCCCACCTGAAGGTGGGGGCTACGGTTCTTACGCCGGCTTCCGCCGGCGATCACACGCCGGAGGCGTGCTTGAAGATAGCCGCAAGCGCAGGCCAAAGGCACCCCGGGCAGAAGTGCGTGAACCAGTCAACGTGCGGGGGAAGCCCTCACTCACCCCGCTGGGGTGACGCGGTCTGCAGCTCTCTCACTTTGTCGAGGATCTCGCGCTCGGTCGGAAACCGTCCCTCGGCGGCCTTCGAGAAGATAGCCTTCTTGTCGACGGTGACGACGAAGATCCCGCCGCTTCCGCGGACGATCTGACTGTCAATCCCGAACTCCCGTTTGATCTCGGCCGCCAGACTGGAGGCTCTCGGAAGGTAGTTTCAAACGCCGCAGTAGTCGATTCGAATGTGCATGAGTGAGTGTGAGCCTTAGCGTAGTCGATCGTGGAGTGGCCGGTAGGGTCAGTGGATTGGTGGGTCGGTGGGTCGGTGGGTCAAGTGGGTCAGTGGATCAGTGGATCGGTGGATCGGTGGATCGGTGGGTCAGTGGATCGGTGGGTCAGGTGGGTCAGTGGGTCAGTGGGTCAGTGGGTCAGTGGGTCAGTGGGTCAGTGGGTCAGTGGGTCAGTGGGTAGATTAGTAGATCAGTGGACCAGTAGACCAGAATCCTTCGCAATCATCCTGATCAACTGATCGACCAATCCACTGATCCACTAAACATCTACCCAGTCTTCAGCAGGATCGCTGTCACATTATCCAGACCGCCGTGCCCGTTGGCGACGTCGATGAGCTCGCGGCAGGCCTTCTCGAGATCATCGGTGTTGGCGGTGACGAGCTCGAGGATCTGCTCTTCGGGAACCATGCCAGTCAGACCATCGGAGCAGAGAAGATAGACATCGCCGGGCTTGCTATCGATCTCGGAAGCGTCGGGATTGACCGAAAGAGCTCCGCCCAGGGCTCGGGTGATCACGTTCCGGAGCGGATGTTTCTCCGCTTCGGCCTCGGTGAGCATTCCCGCCTGGACCTGTTCGAAGACCCAGGAGTGGTCGTTCGTGATGCGGGAAATCCTGCCGTCGCGGATCATGTAGGCGCGCGAGTCACCGACATGGGCTACGGAGATCTTGTCGTCGTCGGCCATGCAGGCAACGACCGTGGTGCCCATGCCGCGGAGGCGGGCATCTTTGCGCATCGCTTCGAGGACGCGGGTATTGGCCATGCGCAGCGCGGCCATGAGCCGATTGGTGGTCCTGGTGAAGTGCTCGTCGTAGGCGTGCGGCCAGGTGCCGTCGTCCTCTTTGGTGTGGACGATGAACTCGGAGATGGAGTCGACGGCGATGCGCGAGGCGATCTCGCCGGCGGCGTGGCCCCCCATCCCGTCCGCGACGAGGAACAGCTTCGCCTCGTCAGCAACGAGGAAGGAGTCCTCGTTGTGCTGGCGCTGACGTCCGACATCTGTGAGGCCGTATGCCTTCACGTCCATTCCCACTCAGCCCTTTTTGAAAAGGGTAAACCCCTTTCCACTTTCCTTGGCCTCGCCCCGCTGCCGCAATTCGGCCAGTGCCGCACGGATTTCAATATTCTCCCCGTCCCACTTTAACGCTTCATCCAGATATCTCTCCGCTTTTGCGGTGAGACCGGCGCGTTTGCAGATCATCCCGGCATCCTTCAGGTACACCGCGTTCATCGGCTCCCGCTGCACCGCCGTCTCGATTGCCTGGACCGCCTGCCGGGCGTAGGCCGGGATCCGCGAGGCAGTCTGGGCCAGGTAGTGAAAGGCCTTTGCGTCGGCCGGATTGTGCTTGGCGGCCATGTCGAAGTTCTCGTACGCGGTGCGCAGGTCGCCCTCCTTGTATGCCTTGATGCCTTTCGACAAATAAACTTTCGCGACCTGGGCCAGATCGGGTGTGCCACTCGCGGAGCGAGAACCGGGAGCACCGATCTCCGCATCGTGCTGCTTCCTTCGAGCCGCGTTCGTGAGGACGTTGACCGCCTCGGTGAGCGTCTGGAACTTACGCTCGGCGTCGGCCTTGTCAGGACCCTTGTAGCGGTCCGGATGCTGCTCGCGGGCGAGCTTCCGGAACCGTTCGCGAATCTCCGGCTCGGAGGCAGAGCGATCGACTCCGAGCACTTCGTAGTAGTTGACCTTCATTCAGGTTTTGATGCTTCGCTGCGCGAAAAGCTTCCGAGCCAGGGCGCGCGCGGTCTCGCTCACACCCTTATCGTCCTTCAACCCCTTCAAATCACGCAAGGTTAATCGATTGATCAACGGCAGGACAACCCCCACGGGACACTTTGGATTGCGCGCCAGCGTAACGACGACGTTGTACTTCGTGACCCATTCACGCTTCATGGTGATGAGCCGGAGGACTTCCTCCTCGACGTTGCGCATGCTGGCGATCCCCTCGACTTCGAGGGTGCTCATGCGCGGGTTGCGCATCACAGCGCTGCAGACGAGCTTGTTGTGATCGCGAACGAGGATCACCCGCTCGGTCTTGCCGCCTTTGAACGCCAGTTTGACCTTGTCCGAGACGCTCATGAGGAGAATCTGGGAAAAGACCGACAGCTTCTTCTCGTCCTTCAGCTCGGTCTCGGTAAGCTCCGGGGGTGGGACGCCGGCCGGTTGCTCCTCCGCTGCTTTCTCGAGCAGATCGGCGATCGGTTCTTCGGAAAGGCTGAGAACCGGCTCGTCTTCGCCGGCCTCGGCCAGATCCAGCGCTTGCTGGGCGGCGATTCGCGCCTTCTTTTCGAAGAACTCCTCGCGCGTCTCCATCACACGCCGGTGCACATCCGCCGTGAGCTGCGGGTTGGCCAGAAGCGCGTCGATGATCTCGGGAGCGCGAAGAATGCGAGCCTGATTGATGACCACGACTTCCTGCACGGCCGCGTCGGCTACCGCCGCAAGCTCGGTGACGAGCGCGTCGGGGACGGCGCGATTGCGAATCAGCGCCTCGAGAATGAAGGGATCGGCGCTGGCGCGCATCAACATCGCCAGATGCGCTGGTGGCGCGCTCTCGTTCGCAGCAAAGGCGTGGATGCTCCGGGAGGGGACGTCGGCCAGGGACGCACTTGCGGCTGCGGCGACCCCTTCGTCCGGCGACCGCGTCAGATAGGCCAGGACGGCGATCAGGTCGTCCTGCGGAAGCGGAAGAAAACCGCGCGCGATCGTCTCGACCACCTCGCGCGGGTAGTCACCTGCGCTGATGCGCTCGATCACGACGTCGCCGGATAGCTCGGCGGAGGTTGCGTTCATTGTTTGTTCTGCGAGGGGTTCTGAGGTGGAGACTGCATCTTCAACAGCGACGCGCGATCGAGAACGACATCATGCAGCACCTGACCTTCGCGTCCGAGTGCAGGCACCGGCAGGTCATTGAGCGTCATGGAGATCCCGGCGGCGTTGCCGATCGTCTTGAACCGGAAAGAGTCTCTGGCCTCGACGGTGCGGTGGTAGCCGCGCCGAAGCTCGTCGTTGATCAGGGTCTGCCCGTCCGCCTGCAGAATCACAAACGACCGCCCGGTCGCTTCGAGGCTCAGGGTCAGTTTGGCCGGACCGTTCGCATCCGGCTGCGCTGCGGCGCTGGCGGTCTCAGGGGCCGGGGCGGCCGGTATCGGAGCCGGCGGCGGTGCTTTCGTCTCGACCGCAAGACGCTCGTCGTTGGCGCGGCTCTCCCGCCTGTGCTTCAGCGCCCAGTAGCTGACACCCGCCAGCGCTATGACGACGATGATGAGGATGTAGACGTTTCGATCCACGCGTGCAAATGCTGAAGGGATGCCTTTCGGTTGGCGCTTTGGGCGCTGCAGCGGCGGAGCCTGCGGCGTGGTCAGCCGCTCGAGGTGGGACGATTGCTCGATACGCTCATCGCCGACGGCCGCGAAATTGTAACGATTGACCATCTCCTCTGCGTTCAGGCCGAGGTAACGGGCGTATTCGCGGACAAAACCGCGAGTGAACACCGGCGCCGGCAGCGTCTTGTGGTCATTCCGCTCGATCGCTTCCAGAAAACGTTTGCTGATCTTCGTGGCGTCAGCGATCTCCTTCAGCGAGATTCCGCGGATCTCACGCTCGCGCCGGAGCTCTTCGCCGAACGAAGCGAGATCCGACAGTCGTTGTTGGGGGTCCTGATCGAGCATGTTCGGTGGTCAGTAGATCGGTGATCGGTGGATCTGTGGTTTCGCGGTCAATGATGCATGGTCAGTGGTAGTCCGCGGATCATTGGATCAAGTGTCCATGGTCAGTATGTCGTTGGCCATCCTGACCACCGATCCACCGATCACTGATCCACCACTGACAGCATTCTAGTCAATTCGTTCGGACTCGCGCGCGAAAACACCCGGCGCCAGCCGTTCGACGCACCGGCGGAGGTAGGTGGACGTCGCCGGATGCTCGTGAATGATGACGAGGTCGCGCCGGGAGAGGAACCGCAACTGGGACGCGGCGGAGGAGCGGGGTGTGGCCGGATTCATCACCAGCGCCCGGCGGATGGCGTAGCGGAACGACCACTTCCGGTCCGTGGCGAGAAGTTGCAGCTTCTCCGCCGAGACTCTCTCCGAGCCGGCCAGGAGCAGCAGGTCCTCCTCACGCAAACGCTGGTTGACGAGGAGTGCGGCAAAGACCTTCGCATCGGGATCGAAGAGAAACACCCTGATCAGGGCGGCGCTGCAGCGCTTCGCCGCCGCGGTCTTCTCGCCGAGGGATAGCTTGTCGACGCGAAAAAGAAGCTGCGTCTCGATGGCGCGCCGCACCTGCGCAGGCACCTTGACGTCGAGGGACAACCGCAGCAGATCGGGCCAGTGAAGGTAATGAACCAGCTTGACGGAGTGCGTCAGCGGCGTGGCCCGGTTTTGCACCAGATGCAAGCGCACTGAGTAGAACGCCGTGAGTTGCCGGGATCGGGCGATGGCCTGACACATCTCCGCTGTGACGTAGGGATTGTCGAGCACCGCCAGCGCTTCCTCCTCGAGGAGCGCCAGGTTCTCCGACACAAACCGCCGCAGCTCGTCGCGTGAGAAGCTGAGGATATTCTTGTAGTTCGGAGCGTTGGACATGCGCTGGGCTGAAATTATTTTGCGATATCGGCGACGCTCACTATAATGAGAGCCTTCCGTCACAGCTCGTGCGGTGATGGCCACTACGAGGGCGTTTCGACGCTGGCGAGTGACCTGTGAACGATCAGCCTACGTCATTCATCGACTCATTCCTGATACGCATCGCCGGCGAGCGCGTTGCGATCCTCTTTGCGTTTCACGCCGTCGTTTTCGCGGCCTGTTATTCGTTCGCTTACCTGCTGCGGTTCGAGTTCGCGATCCCCCCGGAGTTCAACGATACGTTCAAGTGGAGTCTGCCGGTAGTCCTGGGGATTCAACTGCTGACCGGGATCGTCTTCGGATTTTACCGTGGCTGGTGGCGATACGTCGGAATGGCTGACGTGGTCCGCCTGGTCTTTGGTCTGTCCGCCGCGCTCGCTCTCCTGTTGTTGCTCTGGTATGTCGGAGACCGGTTTGGCATCGAGCCACGCTTTCTGAAGTCCCCGCGCGGCGTGCTGCTGATCGACTGGGCGTTCGCGCTGCTTTCGCTCTTCGGCATCCGCATCCTGATCCGCCTCGGACGCGACCGGCTTCGCTCGGCAGAGTCTGAACCGGCCAATCAGAAGCGCGTTCTCATCATCGGAGCCGGCGACGCCGGCGAGACGCTGGCGAGAGAGATCGAACACCGGCTGCAACTCCGCATGAAGGTCGTCGGCTTCATCGACGACCACCGGGTCAAGTGGGGATCGCAGATCCGCGGCATCAAGGTTTACGGACCGATCGCGAATCTTCGCCTGGTGGCGGACGAGAATCGCGCCGATGAGGCGCTGATCGCCATTCCGAGCGCGTCAGGGAACCGCATTCGCGAGATCATCGAGCACCTCTCCGCGGCAGACCTGCCCTTCAAGACGATCCCCGGTATCGATCAACTGGTCAGCGGGAAGGTGCAGGTGGCCCAACTGCGCGACGTCAACGTCGAAGACCTGCTGCGCCGCGAGCGGATCGACCTGCCCGGCGACCCGGTCCGGGCGCTTTTCAAGGGAAAGCGCGTATTGATCACCGGCGCCGGCGGCACAATCGGCTCGGAGCTCGCGTCACAAGTACTGCAATTCGAGCCGGAAAGCGTTGCTCTTCTGGAGCGCTCGGAGTACGCGCTCTACGAGGTGCGCAAGCGCCTGTCGCGAGAGGCGGGAGCGGTCACATCGAAGATCACATCGAATCTGGTCGACGTCTACGACTCGACCGTGGTCGGTGCGCTGCTCGCGCGCGAGAGGCCACACATCGTCCTGCACTCAGCCGCTCACAAGCACGTGCCGCTGGGGGAGGAGAATCCGCTCGAGTACCTGCGCAACAACGCCCTGGCTACGCGGGAGCTGGCCGAGCTGTGTACGAAGAACGACGTGCGGCGCTTTGTCTTCATCTCCACGGATAAGGCCATCAACCCGGCGAGCGTGATGGGGGCCACGAAACGGGCCGCGGAGATTCTGCTCCTCGATGCCATTCGCGACACATCCATGAAGATGACGATTGTCCGCTTCGGGAACGTCATCGGCTCTTCAGGAAGCGTCATTCCTCTGTTCATGGAGCAGATCGCGGCCGGCGGTCCTGTCACCGTCACCCACCCGGGGGTAACGCGCTATTTCATCCGCACGTCGGAGGCGACTTCGCTCGTGCTGCAGGCGGCTACACTCGGCGATGGCGGCCGTGTCTTCATGCTGGATATGGGCGAGCCCGTCAGGATCTGCGACCTTGCCCGCCACCTCATCCGGCTGGCAAATCATGGCGAGCGTGATATCCAGATCGTTTTCACCGGCTTGCGGCCCGGCGAGAAACTGTTTGAAGAGATCCGGCTGGAGGGAGAATCGATTCATCCGACGGTGCATCCGCAGATCGTCATCACCGAGGCTCCGCAGCCCGATCCGGCGAAGATCAGACAATGGTTGCATCGGGCGCGAAGCACCGTCCCCAGCGACGCCGGAGAGGTGCGCAGGCTCATCCGCGACCTCGTCTGTGAGTATCATATGAACATTGCCGAGCCGCTCCCGCCTCCGATGGTGCTGAATAAGGCGGCTGCACGACTGATCGACGGCGGTGGCGTATTAATCAATGAAGCGGCCGAGCAGCGGACCTAAGTCACCCTCGCGAACGCGTCTATCGCGTCCGGCCGAAGTCGTTCAGACCGGCCAGCGATGGCTGACGGTGGTCATCGCCGCCGGCGCATTGCTCATTCCCCTGGTGATGTCTTTGTCGGGAGAGGATGCCTTCCGCTATCCGAAAGAACTGGCGCTGCGCCTCGAAGTCATCCTCATCGTCGTCATCCTGGTGGTGGCCTGGGCGTTCCGGCGTCTCGGTCTGCCGCGGCTCGACCTCAGAGCACGATGGCTGACGCTCACTGCACTGATCTGCGCGTGGACCATTGTCTGCGCACTCGTCTCGACGAATCGCCTGGTAAGCCTCCCACCGGCCGTGCGCGTGCTCGAGTATGCATTGCTGTTCGTGGTCACCGTGCTGGTGCTTCGTACACGGCCGGCGTGGTTTGCCGGAATCATCGTGCTGCCAGCGATCGTCAACGGCGTCATCTACATCCTTCAGGAGCTCGACATCTGGAGCCCGTTCGATACCAGCACCGCGATCGAGAAACACCTGAGCCGGACGGCGCTCTTGGGCAATCCGAATGATGCCGGCAGCTACTTGGTCGTCCCCGTCCTCGTAGCGATGGCTCTGGCGCTCTCGAGCCGCCGATGGGGCTTGGTGTGGGGTGGCGCGGCAGTCTTCATTCTCGTTGCCACATTCATGACACACACCATGGCGGCAATCAGCGCCCTGGCGGTGGCGTTGTTCCTGATGGTTTCGCTACGGCTTCGGTCATGGCCAAAGACGATCGTTGTATTGGTCGTTGTGGTCGTCGCCGCAAGCATCTCCTTCGCCGCGTACCCGCCACTCCGCGCGCGAGCTCTCCTGATGCGCGACGCCCTGCGGCGGCGCGACTTCGAAACGTTTTCCGCCTCCCGCACGCTCCCTTTTCTGGCTGCGGCAGAGATGATCCTCGACCGGCCGCTCCTGGGCCTCGGTCCGGGGGGCTTCGCGTACAACTATTTTGAGTACAAGCTCCGTGTCCAACAGCGGCACCGTGAGCTCCTCGAACATACGCCGGAGATGAATTTTGGAGAGGTGCACAACGACCACTTGCAGGTGGCCTCCGAGACCGGCTTGCCCGGATATGCCCTCTTCCTCGCGGCACTCGTACTTTTGGCGTCCCCGGCCTGGGTGAGTAGAGCCGAGACGGATGAGAAGAAGGACAGCGATAGCCGCACGGAGCTCGCTCGCCTCATGGCACTGCCGCTTGCGGCGTCGATGTTCGTCCTCGCCCTCGCGCAGTTTCCACTCGAGTTGGTGGCGCCGGCGCACGCGTATCTCTGGGCAGCGGCGGCAATCGTGGCATGGAGGATGCCATGACCGCCATCCCCCGCATGATCGCAGTCACCGTCATCGCGGCCGGCGCGTACGCCATCCAGGTCTTTTGCGTTCTTCCGTACCGTTGCAACCGAATCAAGAATGCGCACATCCGGTCCACGGAGGCCGCGTACAGCCACATCGGAACTCCCGAGGGAAGCATCCAGGCGCGGCGGAACCTCGCGGCGCTCCTGCAATGCATGGGGCCTACGTGCCGCGATGTCTCACTGGACATGATTCTCGCTGCGAACTACCAGGTGCTCGGCCGCAACGACGAGGCCATCGGCGCTTACCGCGATGCGCTGCGACTTGACCATCGCCCCGAGCTCTACGCGAATCTCGCGACGGTGGAAGTTGCGACAGGCAACCGAAACGCCGCCCGAGAGGACTTGCTTCGCGCGGCCCTGTTCTCTCCCTGGGCGGTCAGGTTCATGGAGGACGGCGCACTGCGGCAGGAAGTCGTCCAACGGCTGATCGCTCTCCGGCCGGAGAATGCGGATTACATCCGCTACGTCGACACGGTGCAGTTACGGTAGGCTGCCCGCCTCTGGCCGTGCCTTGGCTCGATCGGGCCACTCTCTCCAGACATGGGCTCCCGATGAGGAACCTCCCACGGGCGATGACGCCGGACGAATACCACTCGAATTTGGCATCTCGGACAAAGTGTGACGTAGGTTACAGACGCTACCGAAAGTCGCGTATAATTTCCACTTATACATCCGCTCAACTGGGGTCCGGTCCCAAAACAACGAGAAGGAGTTTAACGATGAAGAAAGCCTCACTCATTTTCATTCTAACCATGGCCATCGCCACCCTGGCAAGCGCCCAGGCGACCCGCACTTGGGTCTCCGGCGTCGGTGACGATGTCAACCCATGTAGCCGGACGGCGCCTTGCAAGACATTCGCGGGCGCAATCTCGAAGACAGCCGCCGGCGGCATCATCAACTGCCTCGATCCGGGTGGGTTCGGCTCCGTGACTCTCACGAAGTCGATCATGCTCGACTGCACGGCGACGCTCGGCAGCATCCTTTCGTCCGGCGTTCAGGGCATCGTGATCAACGCCCTCACCACCGACAAAATCGTGCTCCGAGGTCTCGACATCAACGGGGCGGGGGTAACGCTCGGAACGAATGGCGTAAACATCCTTCAGGCCGGGTCGGTGGAATTGTTCAAGTGCAACATTGGCAACTTCAGCAACACCGGCGTCGAGACCACGAACACGACGAACCAGATTCTGCTGCTTCTCGAATCCTGTCAGATCGTCAACAACGCCACTGGTGTTCTGGCGAATTCGACGGGAAGCGGTTCGACGCTACTGACCGTCAGCAACTCGAATGTCAGCGGCAACACAAAGGGCATCGATGTCGAGTCGGCGAACAGCGGCGCACAGGTCTCAAACACGGTGGTCTCCAGAAACAGCAGCGACGGATTCAAGCTCGGGCCGGGTACGTCGGGCGCCGCGCTGGAGTCTGACAACATTTCGTTCAATGGCAACGGCGTGAACGTGGCCACCGCCGGCGGGATCGTTCGCCTCTCCCGATGCATGATCCACGAGAATTTCACAAACGGCATTACCGGAGCGGGCTCGTCGCAGTGCTTCAGCACCAACGTCGTTACCGGCAATGTCGGCAGTAACGTCTGCACTAGCCCGCTTCAGGCACAGCAGTAATCCTCCTGTTGGTTCAAAAGTGAAGGAGGCGAGCGAAAACGCTCGCCTCCCTTTTTTCTTCCGCAGGGGTGACATCGGCGCTCACTTGAATAGTGTCGCGATCGTGCTCAGTATCACGCGCAAATCGGACGCCAGAGTACGCTGTTCGATGTAGTCGATGTCGATGCGCAGCTTGGCAGGCATGATCCGCTCTACGTACAACCGCTCCCAGTCATCGCCGGCGAGTTGCGACTCTTCGCTTCGATAGAGAAGTGAAGCGGGGCTGGTCATACCGGGGCGTACCGACAGGACGCGCTGCTGCTCGACGTCGTACACGGCAACATAGCGCTGTGCTTCCGGGCGAGGTCCGACCAGGCTCATGTCGCCCGCCAGAACGTTGATGAGCTGCGGCAGCTCATCGAGTTTGGTCCGGCGCAGCCATGCTCCCAACGGAGTGACGCGCGGGTCGCCCGCGGGTGTGATCGCCGGGCCGGGTTCGCCCACGCGCATGCTACGCAGTTTGTACAACTTGAAGAGCCTTCCGCCACGTCCCGCGCGCTCTCCCCGGTGGAGAACCGGGCCCTTCGAGGAGAGCTTTACGGCGATCGCCAGTACTGCGAAGAGCGGCGACAGGATCAAAAGACCGGCCGCAGCTACGACGACATCGAGGAACCGCCTCATCGGCGGCTGGTCGCGACGACGCCCGCCACCGCGGCAATGACCGCGTCTACATCTTCGTCCGACATCGTCGAGTAGATCGGCAGCGAGATCTCGCGCAGATACTCACGATAGGCCACGGGAAAATCATCCGGTGAGTAGCCGTACGTGTCGCGGTAATACGGATGGACGTGGAGCGGGATGAAATGGACGCTGACTCCGATGTTGCGATCGCGCAGCCGCTCCACAAACAGGGCGCGATCAATGGCCAGCCGATCCAGACGCAAACGCAGCATGTAGAGATGCCAGGAATGGGTCGAATACGCCGGCACCCCGGGCACCTGCAACTCCGGCATGAGCGAAAAGGCCTCGGTGTAACGGGCCGCGATCTCGTGACGACGGCGGAGCATCCGCCCTACCTTGCGAAGCTGCGCCAGACCGAGCGCCGCGGCGATGTCGGTCATGTTGTACTTGAATCCCGGCGCGATGATCTCGTAGTACCACGATCCCTCGGCCGTGTAGCGTTTCCAGGCGTCCTTGCTGATCCCATGGAGCGACATGATCCGGCAGCGCTCCGCGAGCACGTCGTCGTTCGTGGTGATCATCCCTCCCTCCCCGGTGGTGATCGTCTTGGTAGCGTAAAACGAAAAACAGGTGAGGTGGCCGACACTGCCGATGGTGCGCCCTTTGTACCGGGTAGGAAACGAATGAGCGGCGTCTTCGATCACAGCGAGGCCGTGGCGGCGCGCCACATCGAGAATCGGATCGAGGTCCGCGGATGCGCCGGCGATGTGCACCGGAAGAATGGCCTTCGTTTTCCCCGTGACTGCAGATTCGATCAGGTCAGCGCGGATGTTGAGCGTCTCATCATCGACATCGATGAGCACCGGGCGCGCGTCGAAGTAGCGAATCACTTCAGCCGACGCAGCGAATGTGTACGGCGTCGTAATGACCTCATCGCCAGCGCGCACGCCGGCCGCCTCAAGCGCCAGATGCAGCGCCGCCGTGCAGGAGTTCAGCGCGATGCCATGCTTCGCGCCGACCGCCGCGGCGAACTGGCGCTCGAACTCCTTCGTCTTCGGGCCGGTAGTTACCCAGCCGGAGCGAAGGGCCTCGGTAACTTCGCGGATCTCGTCGTCGTCGATGTCGGGACGAGCGAACGGAAGGAACGACTCACGAACGGGAGATGGAGCTTTGATCATGGGCATCGTCAATGTACAGGATGTACTCGTTCATCGCACGCTCCTCCGGCGTTACGTACTCGGAGGCGACGGAGAATCCCTGCGCGCGGTAAAAGGCGTTCACCGCATTGTTGCCGCCCTTGTCGGTAGTCAGGACGACAGCCCTCGCGCCTCGCTGCCGCGCGGCGTCGATAAAGGCGCGGATCAAGAGTCTGCCTGCACCGCTGCGCTGTGCCGCAGGGTCCACCGCGAGTGACATCAGCAACGCTCCGGATGAAGACATCTTCGGCGGTGCGTGCAGAGCGCGCAGCAGGCGGCGTGCGATCATCGGCCTGCGGATCAGTGCACCGAGCGATGCCCATGCGAATCGCAACCATCGCCGTCGCGCGGCGCGTCGGTAAAAGCCGGAACTGCCACTGCCGGCTACGAACCCGACGACACGATCTCCAGCCGCGGCTACGATGGCGATGCCCTCATCGTCTGCAACGACCGCTTGATAGAGCTGCCGAAGAAAACGCCGCCCGAGGAAGGAGAGGAAGAAACCTGGAAACGCTGCGAGGTGGACGGCCGTTACTGCGTCGATGTCAATCGTTGACATCGGCCGAAGCTCGACTCTCATCGCGACGCCCCCTCCACGATGCTGATGAGGCGCGGCAGGCAAGCGTCGGTGGTCATGTTGGCTAGGGCCCACGCGCGTCCAGCCAATCCCATGCGCAGCCGTTCTTCGCGCGACCGTTGCGCCATCGCCCGGAAGGCAGCAGCAAGTGCCTTTGGATCCTCGGGATCCACCACTACGCCGGAGCCGCTTGCTTGAATCACGGCTGCGGTTTCGGCCCCGCCCAGCGTCGCGGCAACGACAGGCCTCCCGGCGAGGAGATAACTGATCAGCTTTGATGGCACCGACGCCATCGACTGTTCCGCTCGCGTCGGAAGAACGACCGCCTGGGCAGCGTGCAGCACGCTCATGGTGTCGATCCACGGATTCTGAAAATAGATCCGCGACGGGGCAATCTCCGCGGCGAGCCGCAGGCATTCGCCTAGCGATGCGCCGTCGCCGGCAATGAGCAGACGAAGGTCAGGCACATCGCCAAGATGGCGAAACGCCTCGATGACCGTTTCCACGGCTGCGGCAACACCGATGTTTCCGCCGTACGTCAGAAGGAAGGCATCGCGGGGGATGCCATTCCGGTCGCGGCACTCCTCGGCGACGCCGCTTATTTCCTCCGTCCCTTCGGAGGACAACCAGTTCGGCACGACATGAATCCGCGACGACTCAACGCTTCGAGTACGCCGGTAGTGTTCAGCGAACCGTTCCGAGATGACCACCACCGCGGCCGCGCCGCGCACGATCCATCGATCGAGAGTCAGCAGAACGCGGCGAACGACGCGGCCTCCAGGCCGGCCCTGTGCATCCAGCGATTCCGGATAGATGTCCTGCAGGAAGAACACGATTGGAATTCGACGGAGCCGCGCGACGATGGCGATCATGCCAGCCGCCAAAACGGGCCAGGTGTTCGCGTAAATCACATCGGGCCTGCGACGAAAGAGCAGCGCCAATGAGGACGTAATCCCGAACGACAGGTTCTCCGCCAGACGGCTGAGCATCGTCGAACGTGCCGAAAACGTGGAAGCGCAGCGGATGACACGAAATCCCGCGAACGCACTCTCTCTACGAAACAACGCGCGCCGGTACCCCGCATAGAGCCTGCCAGCAGGGCGGTTCGGAAATGGGGCAATGACCGCGACGTCGTGACCGCGAGCGGCCAGCTCCCGCGCCACGTCAAAGCTCGTCCGGCTCGAAACGACCGGCTCGGGTGGAAACACACAACTCACCACGGCGATCCTCACGCGTTCGCCCCCACGATGTCTCGATAGATCTCCACCAGACGGTCTGCAATGACGTCCCAGGAGTAGTGCTCGGCCGCAAGCCGCCGCCCTGCCTTCCCCATCGCCCGCAAACGCGCGCCATCGCTGAGAAGCGCGCGCATCGCAGAGGCCATCGCCTCGGAACCGGTCTCGACGATCACTCCGGCTCCCGCCTGCTCCACCTCCGGAAAGTTGCACGCAGGCGACAACATCACTGCTGTAGAGCTGGCCAGTGCTTCGAGAACCGCGTTCGAAAATCCCTCCGCGAGCGAGGGGAGACAGAAGAGATCGGCACGAGCAAGAACATCCGCTTTGGCCTCGCCTTCGATCATGCCGGGAAACAGGACACGGTCGCGCGACGTCTCCTTCAAGCCCCACTCATCGGGACCGGCGACCATCAGAACAGCGTCGGGAAAATCGTGACTCACCCGCGCAAACGCATCGAGGAGTTTGTCGACTCCCTTGATCGGATGGAGCCGCCCGAGAAAGAGGATCATCCGCGCCTCGGGCGCGACTCCGAAGCGCGCATGTACGCGCTGCGCGGCATCCGATCCTGGAGCCGGCAGTTCGACGCCGTTCGGAACGACAGCGATCGGGGTCGCCACGCCGAGGGAGCGATAGGACGCGCGCTCCGCCTCGGTCAGCGCTACCAGCAACGCCGCACGCTTCATGATCGGCTTCTCAACCGCAGCAATGTAGATCTGCTTCTTCGCTCCGCGAAACCGCAAGCGCTCCTCCGCGAAACAGCCGCGCTGGCTGTACAAGAGCGGCTTGTGATGGCGAAACGCCGCGTGAGCCGCCGCGTAGGATGGATAAACGAACGGGCCCTGTGTGTGGACGATGTCCACGCCGGGCACAAGGCGGTCGAGCGCATTTCGCATTTCGGGCGAGTACATGAAACCGATCGATCGCGAGAGATACGGCACGAACGGCAGCAGCTTCTGAAACGGTTCCTGTCGCCGGAAGTACCAGACCTGCACACCTTCGACATCGACGGGCACGCCGACCGGCACGTCGAGATCCCGATCGTTGTTTGCCGTCGTCGACACTACAACAACTTCATGGCCCTTACGTACGAGCATTTCCGCGGTGGCGGAGACGGAAACGATCGGACCACCGAGGCGATAGGCCGGCTTGTATCCGGTCCCGGCGTAGAGGATCTTCATCACGTCCTGGTGGCGCGGCCGACGACCAGCCCTTCCCGGGCCGCCGCGACGTCGCTCAGGCCGGCTTCTGTCAACCACGTCCGCACCGATTCGGGCGTCTGCGGATGATCGTGCCTCGGCGCAAACATGTCGAAGGTGTCGAGGATGGCCCACTCGCGATGTGCCTCATTCGTAAGCGGGAACACGCGGTAGTACATCATGATCGGGACTAGGTAACGGAGACGCCGGCCGAGCAGCGGCACTGCCGCGAGTGCGCGCGCGACTGGAAGGAGTTTCGGCACGAGCCACCGCACGATGGCGAAGAGCCGCTCCGGCCGCATACGCCGCGTGAACGGCCGCAGCCAGTACTTCGGCCAGAGAACATTCAAGGCGAGCCGCGGATAGAAATCGAGGGCGAGCTTTCCACCCACCCTTAGCGGCTTCGCAAGGGCCAGCGCGGCACGATGCGGATCCGGTGTGTGCTGCAAGACGCCGAAACAATAGACGTAGTCAAACGAGCTTGGCTTGAATGGCAGACGATAGACGTCAGCCTGAATCACTGAGAGCCTGGGGTGAGGACCGAGGTTGGCGAAACATGCATCGACGGCGCTGGAGTAGTCGATCGCGACGACATTCGCACCGGTGGAAAGCGCAACCTCTGCGAAGCGGCCCGCGCCGCAGCCAACATCAAGGACGCGTTTGCCCGCCAGCTCCGCCGGCGTCCATTGCGACTCCGCAAGAAAACGGTCGCGCGAGATCGGTAGCCCAGTGCGGCTGTCGAGCTGCGTGGCGCGGAACTTGTTCCATTGAAATCCGAACGAATTTGAGTAGTTGTCGGCCGGGACAAAGCGCGGGATGTGCTTCACGATCGGAAAGGTGCACCGGCACGCCGCGCACACCAGAGTCCCCCACTCCATGCTTCCATCACTCAACGAAAGTGAGCCGCCGCAGTCAGGACAAGCGAGGATATCGAGCAGATCGGAGATCATGCGCGACCGGCTCCCTCGATTGTCCGGCGATAGACGGCATCGTAGCGCGCCGCGGTCGCATCGAGCGATTGCGAGGTCAGGGCCGAGCGCGCACATGCGGCCCGTTGATCGGCAGTTGTGTGATCGGCGAGCGTGCTCACGATCGCGGCAGCGATCGCTTGCGCATCGTCTTCGGCAACGAACGACGCAGAGTCATCTCCCAGGATGGAGCGGTAGGCCGGGATATCGGAGACAACGACCGGAACGCCGGCTGCGACCGCCTCGAGCACCGCATTGGGGTGACCTTCGCAGCGGGAGACGGCAACCACTACGCTGGCTCGCTTCAGCCAGGAAGCGACGTTGGGCACGAACCCGGTAAAGATGACCAGATCGGCCAGCCCATTTGCCTCCACCTGCGCGCTCAGTTCGGCGCGCAGCGGTCCATCGCCGCAGAGAACGAGGCGTGCGTGCGGCCGGGCCTGGAACACATGCGCTAAGGCGTCAACGAGAAATCGGACATTTTTCTCAGGGCTTAGACGGCCGACATGAACGATGAGCTCCGCGTCGTCCGAAAGACGCTCGTCCTCGATCCTGGGCGCCGCTTCAATCTCGGCTATTGGCACAAAGTTCGGCAGGATCTCGATTCGCGCCGGATCGGCACCGCTGGCGATCCAATAGCTCGCGCCCCCCTCCGAATTCGGCACGATCATGCCGGCGCGTCTTCCGACGACAACGCGCATCCGATTCAGCAGAGTCGGCGGATAGCTCAGGGCGGCGCTTCTCTCACTCATCACCCACGGAACGCGCAGCGTTCGCGCTGTAGTACCTCCGACGATGTCAAAATGCGTCAACCAAGTGTGCACAACATCCGGCCGAAGCCTGCCCACCAGCGAGAATGACTGCGCGAGCAGCAGCGGTGACCACTTTCGGGACGCCGCAAGGTGATGGAGTGTGCATGGGCTTCCGGTCAGAGAATCCGAGTTCGCGCCCGGAAAAACGTACGCCACGTGAACGTCATGACCGCGGTTGCCGAGCGCCGGTGCAAGAAAAGCGAGCTGTCGTTCCGCGCCACCGCCGGTCATGGTGAGGATCATGTGAAGAATCCTCACGCCTCCACCGCCCCGGGCTCCCCTACGCGACGAGTATCCAACCGGCTCACGACCCGCTCGAGCAGCTTCGTCGCCAAGATCGCCGGAAAAAAGTGGTAGATGACGAAGTAGACGAAGTAAAACGTCGAGGCGCGGAAAGTGTAGTAGGCCCAGATGCTCACAAACAGAGTGAAGAGCGTCGCCCAGAAGCTCGTCCCGTGCCGGACGTACCACCGTTGCAGCAGAGCAAGTGCGACAGCAAGTAGCACACCGCGGAGCACGAGCTCGATCCAGTCCAGTCCGATCGCGGCCTGCGACATCACCCCGAACATGTATCCGACTCCGGGACCGGCGCCGGTATCTCCGAGCAGGTCGATGTACCACGACGATGGATCGATTTTCTCGAACGGCAGGAGCTGACTGGGAATGAGGAAATAGAGATCGCTGACGTAGACCTGCCACGGAACCGAGGGGATGCTCCCCGCTTCCTTCCGTTTATGGATGTCGAAGGCGGTGCCGAAAAGGCCCTGAAACTCGTTCGCCGCGGTCAGAACGTGGCCGACGTCTTTTCTCATCGCTTCGGGGGAGCTCACCACTCTGATGACGCCCGCGACGAGAAAGCCGGCCAGTAAGAGGGTGCCGGCGACGATGACGAGACGAAAACTGACCGGCTTCACCAGCCGGTGATAGAGAACACCGGCGCTGATCAGCAGCAGAACGGCCCTGCCCCGCGACCCGAGCGTGATGAAGGTCCAGAGGATCTCGTAGACAAGCCAGAGACCCAGGGCATACCGGCACCAGCGCTTTCGCCAATAGGCGATGAGCAGAATCATCAGGCCGAGCTCGACGACGAACAACGCTCCGAGAACGTTATGGGCGATCTGCAGGATGAAGTAGGGCGTGGTCTTGGCCAACGACCGGGCCACCGACCCGGCAACGTCGGAATAGGTGAAATCGTCCGGGTCGTAGTCGTAAACGACCTTCAGGGCAATCTTGCACAAATAAAGAGCGATGAAGAGGATGATCAGAGCCGTTTGCGTCGTCTGCTTCGGGATGGTGAACCGCGTCGTTTTCACCGTTGCCCGGCCGCGAACGAGGATGTATGTGGCGGCGAATGCGGCTGCGTACACGGCATAGCGCCAGCCGAACAGACCGAGCTCCTGGATGACGAACGGGTAGTTCTGCAACCGTCCGTCGGAAAGCGGGTCCCACTGGCCGTGCATCATGAGAAAGCCGGCCATCGGCAACGTTCCGTAAACAGTAATGGCGAGCATGCACAACGTTCCGGCCTCGAAGACGGGAGGCGAGCCGTCGCGCGACCAAAGAACCATCATGAAGACGGTTGCGGTCATTCCGATGGCCAGCATCGGCGCGGCAAGCGGGCGGTCATCCGGCGGCAGGAACAGCAGCGCGACCGCGCTCGCAATGAGCAGGGCAAGACACGCCGCGACCGCGGCGGCACGCCGCCGCTTGGGCGCGGCCGGCGTCCTCAAAGCGAGGGCCGATATTCGCGTCGCCATAATTCGAAGATGGTGAGAGCAAAGAGCCGATGGGTATTGACCAGGCCGGCTTCCTGTGCCGCGATCAGTGATCGGATGGCCCGGTTGTCGAAGAAGGAGCCGTCAGACTGCAGCAGGACGTCACGCATGTAGACTCCCCAGTCGCCACGGAACCATTCGCCGAGAGGGATCGAGAAGCCCTGCTTACGTGTGATGTCGAGCTCAGGGGGCAGAAGTTTGCGGGCCAGTTTGCGGAGAAGGACTTTGCGCTGTCCGCGCCAGGCGCGCATGGAATCGGGGACACGGCCGTAGGCGAAGTCGATGATGCGCGGGTCGAGCAGCGGCGAGCGCACTTCCAGCGACGTCAACATACTGGCTCGATCGACCTTCACAAGGATGTCGTCGACGAGATAGCTTCGAAAATCCATGGCCATCGCCCGCTGCACCGCGCTGCGGCCGATGCTGAGGGTCGCCTTCTGCAGCTCGGCCGACTCGTCGGCGAGCAGACCGGATGGCGCAAGAAGCCGGCGTCGCATCTGCACGTCGAAATAGACGTTCGCATGAGCGATACTCCAGTCGATATCGCGTCCCGAGCTGGCCAGGTAGTTCCGTCCGCGTATACCGGCCGGCAACGCGCGGCCGAAGGCGCTCACCACCTGGCGCAACGGCGACGGGATCAACCGCCGCACCAGGTCCTGCCGGCGCACCCACTCGTAGTGAGAATAGCCGCCGAACAACTCGTCGCCACCATCGCCGCCGAGTGCCACGGTGGCGTCACAGCGAATGAGGCGCGATACGAGATACGTCGGCACCATCGACGAATCGGCCATCGGCTCGTCGTATTGGCGAGCCAGAGCCGGAAGCAGATCGACCGTCGCCGATTCGGCTGCCAGCTCGATGTGATTGGTACCGAAGTGCCGCGCCACCATTCGCGCGAACGGTGATTCGTCGGCTGCTCCATGACCGGGAAACGAGATGTTGAAGGTTCGTACCGGTTTCGACGAGACGCGAGCCGCCATTGCCGTGACAAGGCTGGAATCGAGACCGCCGCTGAGCATGATTCCCACCGGAACATCGGCAATGAGGCGCATCCGTACCGAGTCGAGCAGCAGACGCTCCAGCTCTTCGAGCAGCTCCTCCTCGGGGGGCACCTTCCCGTTTGCCGGCTGCGGCAATGTCCAATACGGCCACACCTTGATCGTGTCGCCATCGAGGTCGTACGTCATGGCACAGCCCTGGGGCAGTTTGCGCACACCTTTGAAGATGCACGAATCGACGGGGATGTAGCCGAAGGCGAGGTATTGATTGAGCGCGAGCGGATCGATGACGCGATCTAACGCCGGATCCTGCATCAGCGCCTTCAGCTCCGAGCCGAAGGAGAAGACGCCGCGTGCGTGCCGATAGAACAACGGCTTCTCGCCGGCGCGGTCGCGCGCAAGGAAGAGACGCCGGAGGTCTAAATCGTAGAGCGCGAAGGCGAACATCCCGTTCAGCTTCTTCACCGCATCGAGACCCCACTCACGGTAGGCCTCGAGGATCACTTCCGTGTCCGTCGCGGTATGGAACGCGTGACCCAGCTGCCGTAGCTCTTCCCGCAAATCGAGATAGTTGTAAATCTCCCCGTTGAACGAGATGTGCAGGCTGCCGGAGGCGTCCTGCATCGGTTGATGGCCGGCAGCCGAGAGATCGATGATCGAAAGACGCCGGTGCCCGAGACCAACCCGTCGGTCGAGTGAGGACCACACACCTTGGTCATCAGGCCCGCGGTGACGCAGTGTGTGCGACATCGAGCCGATCAGCTCCATGTCGACCGTTCCCTCGGTGCGCGCGATTCCGCAGATGCCACACATCAGGCCCGTTGCTCCTGCCCGCGACCTCTCAACCACCGCCAAATGCTCCAGGCGCGCGATCCGAACAACCACACTGCCGCGTACTTCGGAGCTTGCCGCAGCGCTGTCCGCGGATGTGCGCAAAGCATTCGGGCGAATACCGGCAGCGACGCGCTCCGCGATCGCATCGTCATCCTGAACAGCGCCCGCGCCAGCAACTGCACTTTGCCGCGGCGCACGTCGGCGTTGCCCGCGGCCTCCAGATGAACGGCAATGAACCGCTTCTCCATGGACCCGACTGCATCGAGATACTTCTGCATTGTCTCCGCGCCGACAGGCGCGTCGTCGAGGAACAGCGCGGTCATCAAACCTGCCCATTCGTCCGCGTTGTCGAGCGCGAGATAGTGTTTCATGTTCATGGCGAAGAAATTCGTGAGCCGCGGGCTGAAGTCGGTGCGATACGGCTTGGAGGTGTCGTAGGTAATCGAGTTCTGGTCGTACCGCTGCGAGACGAGCACGTCGCCCAGGTTGACCATGCGATGGCTGACGGCCATTCGTGCCCACAGATCCGCATCTTCCGATGGCGCCCAGTCGAATGCCGGGTCATATCTTCCGATCTCGTCAGCGACCGATTTCCGAAACATCACCGCGGAGTGAATGAACGGCGAATCAAACAGGAAATACCACTGTACACCGAGCTCGGTGACTGGTTTCGGCACCGCGGCCAAGTGGATGGGCCGACTCCAGGTATCGATCACATCGTACTGACCGCCGAGCAAGGCGATCTCCGGATGATTGTGCATGAAGCGCATCTGCTTTTCGAGACGATCCGGGCAGGCGACGTCGTTCGCATCCAGCCGGGCCACGAGCGCGCCGCGCGCCGCATCCAATCCCCGATTGAGCGAACGCGCAAGGCGGAGGTTCTCCGGATTGTCCAGCAGCCGGATGCGAGGATCGGGGTAGCGGGACACGATGTCGCGCGATCCATCGGTCGAGGCGTCATTGACGAGCACGAGCTCGAAGTCGCCGTACGTCTGATTGAGTATGGAATCGATCGCCTGCCCGATGAACGGCGCATCGTTGTGAAACGCCATGAGCACGGTGAGTGGGAGCGTGCGTTCGGAGATCATCGCCGTTCGAATACGAATTGGTTGCAGCCCAGGCCGCCGCCGCAGGTCATCAGATTCCTAAGCGAAAAACCACGATCGGTCACATAACGAAAGACCGCCTCCGGCCGCGCTGCTTCGAACGGATATCCACCCAGCCAGTCGATCCAGTCGTGCACAATCGACATACCTCGCTCGGACCGGTAGTCTCGATATCGCCGAAGCGGATTGCGAAACCGCAGCAGATCGCCAACGGCTCCACGCAACGTCCAATACGGGACAAACGCGGAGAGCACCGCCGCCCGGCCGAGGGCATTGGCACTGTAAAGGCGCTTGATCCTTTTCCAGACTCGGGTCTTCCACCCCTGATCGTTGTAGATGGCGATGAAGAGCAAGCCTCCATCGGCGACCAGATCGCACGCGTTGGCGATTGCTTCCCACATCCTGCCGGTGTGGTGCAGGACGCCCCACGAGTAGACGATGTCCCACTTCCCCAGTGAAGCGACATAGACGCGGTCCAGAATATCGCCACGCTCCACGGTCCACGCGACGTTTTCGGGTCTGAAACGGCGCTTGATCTCCGCCGTGGTGGCGACGCTGTTCGCGTCATAGTCGAACGAGTGCAACCGCGCCGCACCCAACCGCGATGCGGCGAGCGAGAAGAGTCCGCTGCCCGAGCCCGCGTCCAGAAATGTCCGTCCCGTGATTGCTTTTGCATTCCGCGTCATCTCGATGAGGGACTCCTCCGCGGCCCTGATTCGCCTCTCATCAACGCACTCCATGTACCGCGACCAGTTCGCGCCAAAGGCGAAACGCACCGGATCGTTTGCAACGGAAGGAGAGGTCATCGGGTTACGCGGTCAGCGAAGGGCTCTGCTTCGCCAGCCTCTTCTCTTCGGCGTGGATCATTTCATCGACGATGGAGGGCAATGAGCGCGTAATGGACCACCCTGGGAAGTGCAACTTCAATTTGCTCAGGTTCGAGATGTAGCAGATGTGATCACCGATGCGGTTCTGGTCGTCGTACGTCCACTTCACACGATAACCGCGGAGCTGCTCGATGAGATCGAAGCACTCGAGCACCGATGCGGCGTTCGCGCGTCCGCCACCGAGGTTGTACACCTCTCCGGGGCGGGGATCCGCGGCAAAGGCCTCGAATGCTGCGATTACGTCGGCGCTATGGATCTGATCACGCACCTGCTTGGCCTTGTAACCGAAAACGGTGTAGGGCTTTCCTGTGACGGCGACGTGTACCAGATACGAGAGGAACCCGTGCAACTCCACGCCGGAATGCGCGGGACCGGTAAGACACCCGCCCCGGAAGATCCCCACCTTCATCCCGAAATACTTTCCGTACTCTTGTGCCAAAACGTCGCCGGCGGTCTTCGACGCTCCAAAAAGCGAGTGAAGGCAACGATCGATGCGGCACTCCTCGGTGATGCCGCCGTAGTCTTCCGGACGCGCATAGTCCCACCGCGTTTCGAGCTCGACGAGCGGCAGCTCGTTGGGCGCATCGCCGTAGACCTTGTTCGTGCTCATGTGGATGAACACGGCGTCCGCAACGTACCGTCTGGTGCACTCGAGCAGATTGATCGTTCCGACGGCGTTGACATCGAAGTCGTCGAACGGAATGTCGCGAGCCTTGTCATGCGACGGTTGCGCAGCGCAGTGAATGATCAGCTCCGGGGGGTATTGAGTGAAAAAATCTGCTATGGCCTGGCGATCGCGAATGTCGATGGAGTGGGGCGTGAAGTTTCGGGTCTCCCGCATCAACCGCTGCAGGTTCAACGTCGTGTCACCTTGCGGTCCGAAGAACTCGCGCCGCATGTTGTTGTCGATGCCGTGCACCACGTGACCGCCGGCATCGAAGTGCTGCACCGCTTCGGATCCGATCAGACCACTGCTGCCTGTGACCAACACTCGCATGATCAGCCCAACCCTTAGTCGAGAGACCGCGGCCCTCGAACATCTATTGAATCCGTTGCCTCACATGTGTGCTCGGCGCTTCTCCGACACCGATACGGCGCACGGCTGCTGAGGCGGGAGACATCCGAGAGACGCGCTGAGCATCCGCATTCGGGTGGACCGAAGGATGCGGAGAACAGTGCATTCATGTCGTCGCGGATTTGCGGAACTCAAACAGGCCGCAACCGTACCACGCGTCCGCCGCGGCCTCGAGGGAGGCGTTGCGAATCAAGCGATTACGGTCATCGATGAACGAAAACTCCACGAGATCGAGGGGATCGAACATCGCGCGCACGGTCAGAGGAGCGAAGATCCGGTGCGCATCGAAACAAACCCGCTCCTGTCCGACGGGCACGCCGATCAGCAGTTTGCCGCCGGGCGCGAGGACGCGAATCAGCTCGCGCGCCGCATTCCACGGCCCTTCGCCATCGATCGGATCGCCGTAGCGCCCGAGACCGACGTGCTCGATGACGTGCAGCGAACTGAGACTGCGAACTTCGCCGTCGTCGAACGGCATAGAGACGACCGACCCCTGACGGAACTCGAGTTGCGGCCAGTCCAGCCCCAGAGGCCGTATGTCGATGACCGTGACGCGGCTGAACGGAAGCACATGGGCGATGAAGCCATCGACGCGCGATCCGACGTCGACGTGCTCCCGCACGCCCGACTGGAAGAGATTCGATGCCGCCCACAGGTCCTGCCAGAAGTAGTGCCACGTCAGCGAGGCAGCGTCGGAGAAACGGTCGTAGGTGTGAAACCAGGCATCGAGGATGGTGAAGCGGAACGTGCCGCGCCTGTTGGAACGGACGTACCGAACGAGGTTGGCGGCGTAAATTGGCAGCGCACGCACTCTCGCCTTAGCTCCGCGGCCGAGGGCAATCGGATCGAAGAGCGCGTGCGAGAAGAACACGTACGCGTCGAGCAAACCACGCCGTACGCGCTTCTTCAGCGGAGCGTTTTGCATGCTTTCAATCCGTAACGACCTGACCCTGCCGCGTCAAAATGCTGTACGGCCTCCGTGCCGATCAGACTGCTGCTGCCGGTAACTTGAACGCACATCGAATCAACCCATCCGCTTGGCCGTGCGGTGCGCGAGCGCGCCAAGACCGACGTCGTCGAACATTCGCCGAAAGCGGTGCGTCCACATGTGCTCGGCGCGCGTCCGGTCATGATACGCCCTGGCGATGCGGGCGCGCTCGCTCTCGTGGGTCAAGTAAAACCGCACTTTCTCGACGCAGTCGTCCAGATCATCGAACGGCACGAACTCCTTCCCCGGCTCGTAGTACTCGTCAAGGTTCGGGCTCTGCCGGCAGATCATGAGCGTTCCCGAAAGACCCTGCTCGAATGTGCGGCTCTTGATCTGAAGGATGTTGGCGTCGACGCTGGCCTCCATCGGCGTGTACGAAATCCTGCTGCGATTCCAGATCTCGTTGATCTCGTCGTAGTGGATCGCACTGCCATAAATGGCCGGGAAACGGTAGGTCAATTTCCGAACTCCAGGCCAGTAGAGGAAGGCGGGCGTGTTCACCATGCCCGACATCATCCCGTAGACACGCAGCCCGGCGCGCCTGGCCAGATAACGCGAGGAGCGCACACGGTCGCCGTAGATCTGACCGGCGAAGGTGAAGTCGAGATCCTTAGGCCGGTCGAAATCGCCGAGTCCGTCGAAACAACCCCACTGACTGAGGCGGAGATTGGGATGGCGCTCCCGGTTCTGCTCGTAGATGTGCGGGTAGGTGGTGAACATGAAAGTGAAGTACGGCGCCATCAGACTGGTCTGCGGCCCCCAATTGAAGTCGTCATCGCTGTTCCAGGCCATGATCGGCGCGTACCGGCCGGCCTCGCGCACCGACTGGCCGATGTCCGCGACGCGCTGACATGAAGTCTGGTAGAAAATCGCGTCATAGGGGCCGCCATTGCGCACCTTGGCCAGGAACTGCTCGGCCATGACCGCAAGACCGGACTGCTTCTTGATCAGGTAGTGATCGAAGTGATCGACCTCGTGCCCGAGCGCGCGGAGCGGCTCGGTGAAGGCGATGTACATCGGCTCCACGGTGTTCTTCTGCCCGTAGTAACCGCGTGATACGCAGGAGAGAATTCGCATACTACTCGCTGCGCCAATAGCACGCGGTCTTGTCGATGTCGATGATCGGCGCCTTGATCCCTTGCCGTCCGCGGTAGTCATCGACCGCCTTCCGGCAATTCGGGAGGATGTAGTCGTCAATGATGCAGTAGCCGCCGCGCGAGAGCTTCGGATAGAGCGCCGTCAGCGCGTCCATGGTCGACTCATACATGTCGCCGTCGAGGCGGAGGATAGAGAGTGTGGTGATAACGGCCTTCGGCAGGGTGTCCTTGAACCATCCCTTGAGGAAGACCACCTGATCGTCGAGCAGGCCGTAGCGCTCAAAGTTCCTTCGCACCTGCTCCTCGGACACGGCAAGGAAGCGGTGGAAATGGTGGATGTCCCCGGCATCGTGCGGATACTTCTCCGAGTCGGGAGCAGGCAGACCCTGGAATGAGTCGGCGACGTAAACGCGGCGGTCGTCGATGCCGTGCGCGCGCAGCACACCGCGCATGAAGATGCATGCGCCACCGCGCCAGACGCCGGTCTCGATCAAATCCCCAGGTACTTTGTCAGCGAGAACTGACTCGATGCACTCCTGCAGACTGTCGAGGCGCCACAAGCCGATCATGGTGTCGGCATACGAAGGCCAGTTGTGCCCCTGCTCGCGTTCGGCTGCCGTGACGCGCGCCGGCCTGACGATCTCCAGTCCGACCGCGCTGGCGAGACTCTCCGCCGCCTCGATCACTCTCCGCTTCCACGCCGGCCGGGCGTAGTTGAACGTGTGGATTGGCAGCGGAGGCTCGGGCCAGAGCGAAAACGAAAGCGTTTTCTTCAATAGGGCGAGGTAAAGCTGTTCGGGCGTCGTTTTCACTGGGCGTTCTCTTTGGTGCGGCGCAAGGCGGCCGCCGCGATGTCGAAAGCGACCGCCCGTGTCGCTGGCGCGGCGAGAACGGTCGCGGCCAGGGCCACAAGACCTGTCGTCGCCAGATAGACGAACAATACCGACCGATTGAGACCGGCCGGAAGCGATAGTCGCGCGACTCCGATGACGGCGAGACCCGCTGCCGCGGGTAAGATCACGTCGTTTCTGTACCAACGACCCATCTCCGAACGCAATAGGCGGCGGTGCATGAGCGGGACGAGGATTGTTATGAAGCTGAGGTTCAGAGCGGGCCAGACGATGGCGGCGCCAACTGTCCCATACCGAGCCGCGAGAAAAACAAGCGCAGGCGCGAGCAGCGATGCCGCACACAGACTAAAGACGAAAAGGAGACGCGTCCAGCCGGTAGCGACCTGCGCGGTGTACGAGGGATACATCAACGCGTTGAGCAAAGTGCCGAACATAAGGAGCATGAGCACGGGAGCAGTGCGGCCGGCGGTCATCGCGTTGCCCGTCCAGACATAAAGCGCTTCGCGAGAGAAGGCGACCACCAGCAACGCAAGCGGCGCCGTGAGCACGATCAAAATCTGGGTCATGCGGTGATAGAGCACGGCCAGCCTGGGTTGGTCGTCGCACGCCACGGCTCCGGCCAACTGCGGAAAAAACGCCTCCTGCACGGGAGCAACGAAACGTAACAGGTTCGATGCGACGCTCCATGCCAGGGCATAGTAGCCGAACATGGTCAATGGCAGCATGCGGCTGAGGATGGCCTTGTCGAGCTGCGTCACAAGCAACAGACAGATCGACGTTCCGCTCATTCCCATGAGGAACGGGCGCAGCCTCACGATGATGTTGCGCCGAAAGTAGGGACGCTGCGGAGACACGCCGATGGCTCGCCATAACACGACAGCAGTGGTGCCGGTCTGGAGAGCGCTGGCGAAAATCTGAAAAACAAAGTATGCCACCACGGTCGGCGATACAAACATCAAAACCAGCACCGACCCCACGCTGCGGATCGTCCCCATCGCGGCATTGATAACGTTCAGTTCAACCTGTTTCTGCAGCCCATTCAGACCGCCCGAATACAGGCTTGCCGGCCATTGCACCGCCACCACAAGTCCCATGATGAACACCGCCGTCTCGATGGTTGCCGGAGTCAGCGCGTGCGGCTTCACCCAGTGGTGTGCGATGAACGGAGCCAGTATCCAAACCAGGCCACCGCAAACTGCGGCAAAGCTCCAGCGAATGATCTCCAAAGTGCGAAGTACCTGCGCGTCCGTTTCGTCTGCCCCTCTGCCGACTGCCCCGGCGAGATCGCGGCTCAGGGCGATCCCCAGTCCCGCCTCCAGTGGAATGAGTAAAGAGAGCAACGTGGCGAAGATACCCACCACGCCATAAGCCTCCACACCCATCAGGCGCAGACAAAGCGGCAGAACGGCAAGGCTGAGGAGCGCACTCCAGGCGCTGCCGGCAAAATTCGCGATGAGATTGCGTTTGAGAATGCTCAAGACTTGAAAATCAATCCCTGCCCGGTCGGCATCGGAAGTACCCGCGTGCCATTGC
Source organism: Thermoanaerobaculia bacterium (assembly GCA_038230535.1). Classification (GTDB taxonomy): domain Bacteria; phylum Acidobacteriota; class Thermoanaerobaculia; order Gp7-AA8; family Gp7-AA8; genus JADGNZ01. The sequence goes on along the minus strand of JBBRNB010000032.1, from coordinate 31,789 downwards.
GCGCGGCGAAGGCGTCGAACTCGCGTCGCTGCACATCGTTGCCTGCCCAGCCGTAGTCATCGAGCACCGTGACCGCGCCGCTGACCATCTTCGGCCAGAAGTACTCTGCGGCGGCGATCTCGGGCGCCGCGGCGTTCATGTCGAGCGACAGGTACGCAACCTTGTCGCTCTTCACCTCCGCCAGGGTGTGGGGAATCATGCCGCGGACGATGGTGACGTTCGGGTATGCGCTGAAGGTCTGCTTTACCCGTTCATAGCTCTCTTCATACCTGGCCGGGCGCCGGCTGCTCAGCTCCTCCTCGGAGAGGCTCTCAAGCGGGATGCCGCTAAAGGTGTCGAGCAGATAGAAGCGCTTCCGCGTCAGCTCCTGGAAATCGATGTAGTGCATGATCATGCGCGACATCGCACCGCGAAAGACGCCGCACTCGACGAAGTCGCCCTCCAGACCGCGCCCCTTCAGCGCCGCCCAGCAGGCCACGTACGCGCGGTAATGGATTGGCGTGTCGTTCAGAATACCCGCCTCGCGGCCGAGACGGAATGCCTCGACGAACTTTGGCTCCCGGAGGAAGTCGGTGTTGCAGGTCCCGTAGAGCCCGTCCTGCCGGTAGGTGAGCTTCCCCTGAACCAGCGAGTAGCTTCGCACCCAATAGATTGGGTTCAGGACGAAGTTCGGCAGGACCTTCTTCAGAAAGTCTTTCGTGCTGTTTTTCATCGTCCCTGTTCGCTCACCCGTCTGAGCTGTCGTTTCTCCCAGATGCGCCGCACGTGACGGCGCACGTATCGCTTCGGATCGAGGGTCACCAGCAGCGTATAGGCGAGGTACTTCTTCCACTCCCACGCTCCGAACGTCCATCGGAGCGCGAGTGAGGCATATAGGAGCGCCTTCTCCCGGAAGGACAATGCGCTTCGGCGAATGCGCGTGGCGTAGCCGCGGCCGGCAGCGAAGTAAACCACCAGTCCCCTCACGATGGTCCGATAGGGGATGTTCGACGAGACGCCTCCAAGGGGCTTGCGGAGGAGCATGTCGGGAATGTTCACCACATCGCCCTGCAATGCCATGTCGAAGAGGAACAGTAAGTCGATCTCGTCCCACTCATCGTCGATGACCGGCCGGTAGAGCAGTGTGCGCATCATCATGTCGCGGCGGTACATGCCGGTCATCAGGCTTCCGTATCCGCGCCATAACATCCGATTGGCGTTGCGCAGGGTCGACGACAACGGCTCACTTGCAAAGTGCTCCAGCGGCATCGGGCGCATGAGATCGACACGGCACGCGGCAATGGACACGGAGGGCCAGCGGCGCATCACCGCCAGCAGCAGCTCCAGAAAGTTCGGCTCGTAGGTGTCATCGTCGCCGGCGAGTATGACGAATTCGCCGCGACAGATGGAGAGAACGCGGCTGCAGTTCCCGCCGAGGCCGAGGCGCCGCTCGTTGCGGAAGTAGCGGACGCGCGGGTCGGCCGCGGCGTAGCGTTCGCAGACTTCGCGCGTACCGTCGTCTGTGCTGTCGTCGGTGATGAGCAACTCGAAATCCTGCACCGTCTGGTGCAGCAGTGAGTCGAGCGTGAGGCCGATGAGGTGCGGGCGGTTGTACGCAGCAATGGCGATACTGACCAGCGGAATGGGGGATCGTGACAATTCACTCATGGCGCGGAGATGGCGGGACGATTCGGATGATGTCTCGGTCGACCGTCAGCGTGTAAGCGGGGCGCAAGCGCGCAACACGTTCCCGAAGTTCTTCGATCGTCGGATAGCCATTCCTACCTACGAAGCAACGCGCATCATCGACGAGGATCACCGGATCTCCCGTCGCTCCGCCGAGAATCTGATCCAGTTCATCGACGATCGGCGTGTCGGTATTACCGCGCGCGGTAATACCTCCCGACCAATGCGCATCCAACCAGAACAACGTCCTCCCGGTGCATTCGGGCAACACGCGGCCGATCAGTGTGGCACTGTCACCGTGGAGGATTTTCACATTTGCATGCCTGGCAAACCGAGTAACGGCCTTCTTGAACAAAACGTCGCTCAGCTCGATGCTGTAAAGGTGCTCGAAGCGCCGCAGCATCGAGGCAGTCATCTCTCCCAAGTACGTTCCGGTCTCTACGAAATCGACCGCGCTGTAGCGGGCCGCGTACTCGCGCACGGTACGCCGTTTGATCGCGGGCGGCACGGGCGTGCCTCCACCAGAGAGGCCGGTTCGCGCCACGATGTCCTCAAATACCCGGCGAACAGCGTTGCAGCAATAGAAGACTCGCCTTCGAAGGGGAATTGTCATCGTGAGTGAGAAGCGACGTCGCGATCAGAGGCGCTCGGTTCGGCAAGCGGCCGCGCTTCGAACCAGTCGATCGTCCTGGCCAGCCCCGTATCGAACGACGTAGATGCCTGGAAGCCGAATCGCTCTCTGGCCCGGGAAATGTCAAGCATGCGGCGCGGCTGCCCGTTCGGTTTCGTCGAGTCCCATCGGATACTCCCGCGGAATCCTGTCCTCTCGGCGATGATCGTCGCCAGATCGCGGATCGAGATCTCCTCACCTCGGCCGAGGTTTACCGGATCGCCTTCGTCGTACTTCTCGGCCGCGGCAACGATGCCTTCTGCCGCATCCTCGACGAAGAGGAACTCGCGCGTCGGCGTACCGTCTCCCCACAGGACAACCTCGGCTTCGCGCAGAGTCCTCGCTTCGACGAACTTACGGATCATGGCTGGGATGACGTGACTGGACGACAGGTCGAAGTTGTCGCGCGGCCCATAGAGATTGACGGGAAGAAGAAAAATCCCGTTGAAGCTGTATTCCTCGCGGTATGCCTGAAGCTGCACGAGCAGTGCTTTCTTGGCGATGCCATACGCGGCATTCGTCTCCTCGGGGTAGCCATTCCAGAGATCGTCCTCACGAAATGGGATCGGGGAGAACTTCGGATAGGCGCAGATGGTGCCGAGGCAAACAAATTTCGGGACGCCGGCACGACGCGCCTCCTCGATGAGTTGAATCCCCATGATGGCGTTCTCATAGAAAAAACTGCCTGGGTGCAAACGGTTTGCACCGATGCCACCAACAACTGCGGCGGCGTGAATGATGAGGTCCGGCTTGTGACGCGCGAGGTACTCGCGAATCGCGGCGTCGTCGCGGAGATCGAGCTCCTGCCGGCGCGGCGCGAGAATCGCGGCGGGCTGCTCCCGCTCCAGCCGTTCACGGATGAAGCTTCCCAGGAATCCGCCCCCACCCGTCAGCAAAACACGCCGCGACTGCCAGAATTCATTCACGCGCCGGCGCCCTTCAGTTGTGCTTCATCCGCCGCCAAACGATCGTCCGTATCGACCATCATCCCGACGAGCTCCGAGAACGTCGTACGCGGCGACCAGCCGAGCTTCTCTTTGGCTTTCGTGGCGTCGCCGCAAAGCAGCTCGACCTCGGACGGCCGCAGATAACGAGGGTCGATGACGACCAGCGGCCTTCCCGTGGCGCGGTCGATCCCTTTCTCTTCGAAGCCGCTGCCGCTCCACGAGAGGGACATCCCTGCGCGCTCGAACGCCAGCGTGCAGAACTCGCGTACGCTATGTGTCTCTCCAGTGGCGATGACGAAGTCGTCGGGCTCGTTCTGCTGCAGCATCAGCCACATGGCCTCGACGTAGTCGCGGGCGTAGCCCCAATCTCGCTTCGCATCGAGGTTGCCGAGGTAGAGGCAATCCTGCAGGCCATGCTTGATCCTGCCCACGGCTCGGGTGATCTTGCGGGATACGAATGTTTCTCCGCGACGGGGCGATTCGTGATTGAAGAGAATGCCGTTCGTCGCATACAAACCGTAGGCTTCGCGGTAGTTCACGGTCATCCAATACGCGTAAACCTTGGCCACTCCGTAAGGGCTTCGCGGATAGAAAGGTGTGGTCTCGCGCTGCCGCGTTTCCAACACCTTCCCGAACATCTCCGATGAGGAGGCCTGATAGATCCTCGGACGCATCTCCAGCTCACGGATCGCTTCGAGCAGGCGGGTCGACCCGAGGCCCGTCACTTCGCCCGTGTACTCCGGGGTATCGAACGAGACTTTCACATGACTCTGCGCGCCGAGGTTGTAGATCTCGTCGGGAGCGACAACGCGCAGGATGCGGTTGAGCGACGAAGCGTCATTCAGATCCCCGAAGTGGAGAATGAGACGCCGGTCCTGTTCGTGAGGATCTTCGTAGATGGCATCGATGCGTTGCGTATTGAAGGATGAGGAACGCCGCATGATCCCGTGGACCTCATATCCTTTTTCGAGCAGAAGCTCGGCGAGATAGGAACCGTCCTGTCCGGTAATCCCCGTAATGAGCGCTTTTTTTCGCAACTGTTCAACCATTCGATTCACGCCCCCTCGACACTCCCACGCGGGCTTCGCCCCCTTCGGTGTACAAACCGACGAGACAAACTCGGGGAAGATGCCCGGTCAGCATTGCTCGGTCGCCTCCCCGGTCCCGCGTCAGGGAGCCCGGTTCGGCGAGGTCTGGAGACGACGCACTTCGTCAGCGAGATTCTCAATTTCCTCGGCCAGGCGATCGTATTCATCGCGCTTTCGGCGGAGGAAGGCGCGCGTGAGGTCGATCTTCTCCTCGAGGCCGCGAGGAGTGAGGACGTACAGATACGCCGATTTGTTATTGCTGTTGCGGAAGTTGCGCACCTTGATCCACCCCTTCTCCACGAGCGCCTTGAGGCAGTAGTTCGCCTTGCCAATGCTCACGCCGAGGGCGCGCGCCACCTGGCGCTGCGTGGAGGTGGGATGCTCCTCGAGATATGTGAGGAGGAGGTAGCGGATTTCGTCGGTCGGGTGATAACTCATCTGGGACTGTTCAACGATTGAACGCACTCGATTTAACCATCAAGGGTGAGCAAACGCAACGCAGGGCGGTGCCAGGCCTTGGTTGCCGGTCGTCGGTTGTCGGGGGGGCGGGGGGAGGCGGAGGGGCGGGGGGGGGGCGAGACGGGGCGGGGGGGGCGGGACTTTCAGATCGTTCCTTCTCCGACAACCCACAAGCGATTCTCGACAACCGCAAAACCGCGCAGACTCCTACCTGCGCGCTCGCCGCAACACGGGCCGCTCGAATTCGACAGCGACGTTTCTTTCGCAGCATCGACAACGACACCACTAGGCGCTGACCGCGTCCGCTGCGGATCACCGCTACGGTGTAACCGCGAAACGGTCCCTCCGTGATCGTGACCACGTCAGCCGGCTGGTTCCGCGTAAACCTCGAACGATGCGCCGGCGAGTTGCAGGCGTCGGATCTGCTCGAGCCTCAGCCGTCAGAAGGGTCTGATCGCCGGCCGCGATCATGTTCGCTTCCTCGCAGTTGCCGCTTGACGGCTCGCCTCGCCGCTGCGATCCTTGCGCGCCATGCCCGATTCTCACCATACCGAAGTCGTCGAAGTCGCCGAGCGGCCGATATCGATCAGCCATCTGGTTCACACTCTCCACGCGTATTCACCAGCCATCGTTCTCTCCGTCCTGGCCGTGGGCGCCCTGTACATTGTGGCGGCCATAGGCCTGTACGTTTTCTCGCCGGCGCAACGGATTACGACGCAACAGTTCCGCCTCGACTTCGAAGGGGCCTCCGAGGGACGCTATCCGAACGGGATCAAGTTCACGAGCAGCGACATCACCTCGGCGCCGATTCTTCTCAGGGTGTTCCAGGACAACCATATCGATCGCTTCACGAGCTTTCCGAACTTCAGCCGGGCGGTGTTCGTCCTCGAAGCCAACCTCGACTACGAGCGCCTGGCCGCCGACTACCAGTCCCGCCTTTCCGATCCGAAGCTGTCGGCCATCGACCGCGAGCGGATCTTGCGCGAATGGCAGGCGAAGTCCGCCTCGGTAGCGAAGAACGACTTCTCGCTGAACTGGCTCCGCACACCCGATACAGCGGGCGTTCCGGAGAGCGTCGTGAAAAAGGCTCTGCTCGACACGCTGAGCGGCTGGGCGCACTACGCGGCAAATGACCAGCACGTGCTGAAGTACCGCCTCACAGTCTTCTCCCCCGAAATCATCGGGCCGGCCGATTCCAATGACGAACTGATCGTGGCCATTCAGGAACTTCGCTCGAAGGTCTACAAGGTTCTTCAGAACATCGATGCCCTTCGTGAAGTACCGGGGTCCGAGCTCGTACGCAGCTCCGACGGCATATCGCTCGAGGAGATCCGCCTTCGCCTTGAAGAGATCATTCGCTTTCGTCTCGAGCCACTCACCGGCCGTGTCAGCACCAGCGGCCTGATTACCAATCGGGCATCCACGCTGCGATACTTGGAAAGCCAGTTGGCCTACGATCAGCGTTACCTCAAAGGAATCCAGAGCTACGCGGACACGATCCGCGAATCCGTCGCGGTTTATTCGCTCGATCAGCGCGGCTTCACACCTGAGAACGCCACCGCGAATGCACCATCGACTCGCGAACCATTACGCACGCCACAGCGGTCGGACACGGTCATGCCGCAGATCAGCGATTCGTTCCTGGACCGCCTGGTGACATTGACGTCTCATTCCCTGGATATTCAGTATCGCCAGAAACTCGTCGATGACTACCGCCGCGCATCGCAGGGAGTCATTCCCGCACAGGATGCCGTCTCGTATGACCAGGAAGTGATCGGGCAAATCAAAGATACGGCAAACGCTCCCGGTGGGCTGCAGGCGGCCGACGTACACAATGAAATCGAGATGGCGAAGAAGGACGTCAGGCAGGCTCTCAGCCAGGTCAACAACATCTACAACTCGATCTCGTCCAATCTCAGCCCGTCGAAGGAGCTCTATTCCCTGACCGCTCCTCCGGTGGTACGGACTGAGCACTCGCGAAGTCTGGTCCAACTCGCGCTCTACGGTGTGGCGGTGCTCGCGCTTTCGTTGCCGATCATCGTCGTGCTCTGCCTGATCCACGCGCGTGTTCGCGAGGAAGAAGCAAACGAACCTCAGGTCTCCAGCAGCGGGGATGCAGCCGCCTAAGCCCTCGGTTGTTGGTTGTCGGGGATTCAGATCGTCCTTCTCCGACTCCCGACAACCGACTCCCGCAAGAAACACTTCTGCCGCGCAGACTCGGCCTGACGTTCCAGCCCCATGCGACCCTGGATCATTGGAAGTAGCCGGTCACGTCGATGATGATGTGCACGGCGCTATTGCTCCCGACATACGCGGAGAGATCCTGCGCGTTCGTGGAGAGACCGACGATCGCGCCGTTGGCCAGGGCAGGCTCCGTCCCCGAGAAATTGATCGAGGAGACCACTGGCTGTGTTTGACCGGATGGCCAGAGCGTGATGTAGCCACCCGCCGTCATGCCGGTGATGGCGAGGTTGATCGTTACCGCCTTCGCCGTCGTCGGAACGCCGCACACTCCGCGGACGGCGAAGCTCCGCTGCGTGCCGCTTCCCACGATCGGTCCCCCGTTCACGCCATTGGCGTTGCGGGTGTCGGCGACCCGGCAGGGAGTGAGCGCATAGTACGAGTACTGGGCGTGGGCGTTGGGAGCGATCGCAGTCAGCACGAGTGAAAACATACCGGCCAGAACGAGGGTGCGCGAAGCTGCAGTGATCTTTTTCATTTGAAGTATCCGTTTCATTTGAAGTATCCGTTGACGTCGATGACGAAGTGCATGGTTGGGCCGCCGTCGTAAACGTTGATGGTGTCGGAGCCGACTTTCACGATGGCGTTGTTCGCCAGGGTCCGGTTGGTTTGAAAGTTGATCGTGCTGGCCAGAGGCAGGGGAACATTGGAGGGGCCGTTGAAGAGTGTCAGATAGCCGCCTGCCGAGGGGGTTACGACCGCCACGTTGACGGAGATCGCCACCACCCCCGCCGGGATGCCGCAAACGCCGGCGACGGTGACGTTGCGCGTCCCTCTCGACACGAGCGCCGGCCCGCCCTGGGGACCGTTCGGATCTCGCGTGTCGATGATCCGGCAGGGAGTGACGAGGTAGAACAGCGTCGCTACGCTTGGTGGGTTCGTCGTAACCGTGACCGTGGCCGTGACGCTGTCCGCGGTGCCGCAACCGTTCGTGACTCTGACCCAGTATGAGGTCGTCGACGCCGGCGAGACCGTGAGGCTGGCGTTGGTGCCGCCACCAACCGGCAAAGACGTGTTGCCCGAATTGCCGGTGTACCACTGGTAGGAGAGTGTCGCGGTTCCGGAGGCGGTTACGCTCAGCGTCGCGGTCTGCCCCGTCACAATGGTGGTCGAAGACGGCTGGCTTGTGATCGACGGCGCCGTGCAGGTATTAATCGTGACCGTTTTGGTGTCGGTGATCCCGACCCCGCCGCTGGGGAACGAAGACCCGTTCGTGCCATTCCTATAGGCCGTCGCGCGGAGCACGACGTTTCCGGACGCGCCGGCGGTGTAGGTGATGGAGGCAACGTTCGAAGCGCTGGTGATGGTACCGCCGGTGATCGTCCAGGCGTACGTAACGGTACCGCCATTCGCGGAGGTTACTGAGGCCGTGTTACCGGTTGAATTCGCCTGGACGCTCGATAAAGCGGTAATCGTCGACATCGTGAACGTGCCGACTGCGCTCACGATGTTGTTGCCGCCCCCGATTGACCCGCCGGCTCTGAGCATGTAGTCATCGAGCTCATGATGGCTCGGCTCGATCGGCTGCCCGAACGTGAACCGGCTCTGAGGAACCTGGCCGATGAACACGTTGTGGCAGTAGCTCATGACCGTGCCTTTGAAGATGCCTTGAGATCCGGTCTGATAGTTCGCCCCGGCAAAGCAGCTGCCACCTTCGGACGCGAAACAATGGTCGACAAAGTTCGACGCGGACGTGGCGGGGCTGCCGTCGGTGAAGCCCGCCGCGATTCTCTCGGCATCGGTAATGGCAACGCAGTGCGTGTGGTGGCCGGCCAGATTGTGACCAAGCTCGTGCGCGTATTCTTCCAGCGGCCAGTAATTGTTCCCGCCAGTGGGCATGCCGTACAGCGTTCCATTGGTCGTCGCGTTTGGATCGGGAACGGTGCTTGTGAACGAACCCGAGAGATCGCCGATCGATCCGCAGAAAGCGTAGGCGCCGCTGTAGGTGCTGACCGCGTTGATGGTAGCCGGCGCATCTCCTTCGCCAATCGTGCTTTCCCATGCCACTCCGCTTGAAGTGGTTTTGCCGCTCAGCATAATGACAGCAGAGCGTTTCAGCGCCAGGTGATTCGCGTGGTAGTAGTTTCCGAGCTCGGCCAAACCATTGTAGATATCCGACGCAACCCACGGATCGGTACCTGGGCCACCCGAGTAAACGTGCAAGTTCTGCAGGACGACATTGGTGTGAAGATCCCGGTTGTAGATTGTCGAGACCGCGCCGGTCAGGTTCGTGACGAGCGCAGTCACCGCGCTGACACTGTTGCTTGCGGCGGCATACAGCTCGTCATCGGTCTCCACCTCGACGGCCATGGCGTACGACTGTGTACCGCTGATGCCTTGAGCGAGGATCGGGTGAACGCTGGCAGTGGTTTCGGCTGACGTCCTTTTGCTGACATGCGTGAGGACCGGCATCTTGTCTGCGCCACACTCCCAGGTCTTCCCGGTCATGGGCATCTCATCGCGCTCGTCCGACGCCGTCAGGAAATAGTCGAAGTCATCGCCCCGATCGGCGTTTCCGGTGCGATCGCGAGGGGCCAGTCGTCGCCGTGAAGCATTCACAGAGAACTTGCCGTCGGGGGTGGTAACCAGTCCGTAGACCGCTTTGGTTGCCCCGTCGACGGAGAAGAAAGCGAATGACTCCGGATCGCCGTTGACCAGGCCACGGAAAAAGCGCATTGGAGGGGGGTCCAGATACTGCACGCTCTTCCCGTCCTTGACGATGACTTTCCCGCCCGGCGCCCAGAGCTGGAACTCCTCCAGGTCGATCACCGCGGTGCCGTGCGCGTAGAGCGGCACCTTGTTCAGGAGGATCCTCTTCGTCACGACCGGCCCACGCAACGGGGCCAGCACATCATCGTTGAGCTTGCTCACGGTAGCCGCTGCGACCGGCCAGCAAAACACCGCGGCCAGTACACAGGACACCGCGATACGACGAAACGACGACGGCATCGGCTTCATGAACGCTCCGTGGACTTGACCATTGGTTGAGAAACGATAGTTTGTCAATAAGATTTTCGGCCAGGGAAATTCCAAGCTGCGCGGTATCCGAGCACCCCAGGCTCATGCACGCACGACGTTGAGCCCGGCGACGTCACGCGGGACGATGTTGCGCGTATCGATCGCCAGACGCACCTTCGACCAGAGCGCCGGATCTCTGAATTGCGAGTGGGGCGTCGATACGACGACGGCATCGTAGGCACCGATCGCTTCTGACGTGCATTCGATCGATTTCAGGCCGAGGTCGTGCTTGCGGCCGCGCCGCGCCTGCGGGACGAACGGATCGCAGTACGCCACCACGGCGCCCCGCTCCTGCAGCAGCTCGATCAGCTCGAACGACGGCGACTCCCGGTCGTCGTCGATATCCGGTTTGTACGAGAGTCCCATGACCAGCACCCTCGCACCGACGATGCTCTTTCCGTGCTGATTGATGGCCGCGACCGTGCGGTCGACCACGTAACGCGGCATGGAGGTGTTGATCTCGCCGGCCAGCTCGATGAATCGTGCCCACGTCCCGTACTCAGCCGCCTTCCAGGTGAGGTAAAACGGATCGAGCGGGATGCAGTGGCCGCCGAGTCCCGGGCCCGGGTAGAACGGCATGAACCCGAACGGCTTGGTCTTCGCTGCTTCGATGACTTCCCAGACATCGATGCCCATCCGTTCGAACACAACCTTCATCTCGTTCACCAGGGCGATGTTCACGGCGCGAAAGATGTTCTCCAGAAGCTTGGCGGACTCGGCCACCTCGGCCGATGACACGGGAACAACCTGATCGACGATCGCCCCATACAACGCGGAAGCTGCGCGCAGCGACGGCGCGTCGACGCCCCCGACGACCTTCGGGATGTTCCGTGTGTTGAAGCGTTCGTTGCCCGGATCCTCACGCTCCGGCGAGAATGCGAGGAAGAAATCGCGGCCACAGACAAAGCCACGCGCCTCAAAACGGGTCAGCAACTCCTCGCGTGTCGTCCCAGGGTAGGTGGTCGATTCGAGCACGATGATCTGCCCGGGCCTGAGTCGCAGCGCGATCTCGTCCGCGGTCGCGCGGATGTACTGCAGGTCGGGCTCGCGGTGACTGCCCAGGGGTGTCGGTACGCAGATGAGAATCGCATCGCATTCGGCCAATCGGTCGAAGTCCGTGGTGGCAGCGACGTTCTCGTTGGCAAAGGCCTTGGCGATCCGTTCCCGGCCGATGTGGCGGATGTAGGTCTCGCCCAGGTTGAGCATCTCGGTCTTCTTCGTATCGATGTCGAATCCCAATACCGGGAACCCTTCTTCTTCGAACAGAAGGACCAGCGGAAGCCCGACATAGCCGAGCCCGATCACGCCAATGCGCGCAGAGCGGATATGGATCGACTCCAGCAGAGAATGAAGGACTTGCGGTTCGGCTGTCGCGCTCATGCGTCGATCCCGTAGTACTCCTTGTACCAGTTCACGAACCGGCCGATCCCGTCGCGGATGGTGGTGTCTGGACGGAAGCCGACAGCCGACTCGAGCTCGCTGACGTCGGCCATGGTCGACCGGACATCGCCGGGCTGGATCGGCAACAACGTCATCTTTGCCTTGCGTCCCAAGGCCTCTTCCAGCGCTGCGATGAAGTCGAGCAGAGGCACCGGCTGGTTGTTGCCGATGTTGAAGAGGCGGTACGGCGCGAAGCTCCGCGCCGGATCGGGGGCATCGCCGCTCCAGGCCGAATCCGGTGCGGCCACTGCATCGACGACCCGCACGACACCCTCGACGATGTCGTCGATGTAAGTGAAGTCGCGGACCATCCGGCCGTAGTTGTAGACCTCGATCGGCTCGCCGTTGAGGATGCCCCGCGTGAACCTGAAGAGAGCCATGTCGGGGCGGCCCCACGGCCCGTATACCGTAAAAAAGCGCAGTCCCGTACATGGCAGCTTGAAGAGCGCGGCGTAGCTATGCGCCATCAGCTCGTTTGCTTTCTTCGTGGCCGCGTAGAGTGAGACCGGATGATCGACGTTGTGATGCTCGGAGAACGGCTGCGCCGTATTCGCGCCGTAGACGGAGCTCGACGACGCGAACACGAGATGCTCGACGCCGTTGTGCCGGCAGCCCTCGAGGATGTTCAGAAACCCCTGCACGTTCGCGTCGATGTACGCCTGCGGATTGATCAGCGAATACCGCACTCCGGCCTGCGCCGCCAGGTTGACAACGCGCTGCGGCTTCGACTCCCCGAAGACGCGCCTGACGCCCTCGGCGTCAGCAATGTCGAGCCGTTCGAAGCGAAAACCGGTCGTGCCGCACAGCCGCGCAAGCCGTGCCTCCTTCAGCTTCGGATCGTAGTAATCGTTGAGATTGTCGACGCCGATGACTTCGTCGCCGCGGACGAGGAGACGCTGGGCGACGTGATAACCGATAAACCCGGCCGCACCGGTGACGAGGACCTTCAAAGCCGGCGCATTCTACTAGGAAAGAAACGGAACGCCCTTACTGCAGGTACCCGAGCGACTTCAGCTTCTCGATCGTTTCGCGATCCAACCTCCGCGTCAGCGCGTCGCGGACCTGAAGCTGGGCATTTTTTAGATCCGAGATGAACATTCCAAAGAAGGGATCGACATCCCGTGCCCGATCGAGCATAGCGACCGCCAGTGGCCTGTTCTTCGATCCGTTCTGCAGCAGATCGACCTTCTCCGCGGGATCGGCAGTGACGTTGTAGAGATGTACGGGGCTCCCATTCAGAACCCGCGCGAACCGGTTCCCCTGGTGAAGCAATTTGTAAATTCCGTCCGGCCTCAGTTCGATGCGACCCCAATAGAAGACACCAAGCCGCTCGAGATCCTCCGCATCCTTCTTCGCCAACCGCGAGGCATCGCCTCCCTGATCGGCGAGCAACTGACGGGTGACCTGCTCGTAGGTGAGCGCGGAGACCGAGGCAATCCGTATCGAGGTGCGCTTCGTCGTGCCGAACGAATTCGTGGAGGTCGATCGTGGGTCGGTACTCAAGTCACTGCCGAGCAGGTAGGCGAGGGTTCGAACGAAATCCGCATGACTGACGATACGATCGGCGACACGCCCCGGTTGGATGGCACCGTTCTCCGTGAAGTAAAGCAGCGGCACGTGCACCGTTGATTCATACGGACTGGGCCAGTGATCGCCGGCGAAACCATGATCGTAGGAATCGCCATGGTCCGCGGTGATCACGAATAACGTTCTCGAGGTCAAGCCGCGGGCTTTGAAGTCGTCGAAGATCAACTTGAGCGTCGCGTCCGCTTCGCTGAGGTTCGCGTCGTAATACGCGAGGTCGTCGGCGATCACGGCTGCAGGATCGACCGCGCCCAAGGTCGCTTGTTCCGGCGTCAGATACACGGGCTTCTTATCCGGAGGCAGGCTCTTCGAGTGGCGACGGAGATACTCCTCGGCCACGGGCACGATCGGCGTGTGCCCTCCCTTGAGGTGAATCAGCGCGAAGAAGGGTTTCGACGGAGAGAGCATCGGCAGGCAATGCTCCTTGAAAGACTGATAGGCGACATGGTTTGAGCTGAACGGCCGCGTGGCAGAGTCCGGCCCGGTGGGATACTCGAAGTGATCGAAACCGCGGTCCAGTTTGTTCAAGTCGTGGAGAAAGAAGGCAACCGTGCTGGCCACGGTGACATACCCCCGCCTGTGAAGTTCCTCCGGCAGCCAGAACACATCCGGCGCGAGCGGCACACCGTTGTAAACCACATTGTGCCTATCTGGCAGCGCGCCGGAAAGGAGGGTTGCATGAGCCGGCGACGTCGAGCCCGTGGGCGTATAGGCGTGCATGAACAGCCGGCCCCTCCTGGCAAGAGAGTCAAAGAAGGGCATGGTGTGCGGCGAGCCGCCGTATGCACCGATGCGCGCGGGATTGGTGGCATCGAGCGTGATGAGCACGACGTTCCAGCCCTGCAGGGTGCCCAGGCGCGGAATTTCAGACGTTCGCGAAGCGGGGGCGCTGGCGACATCGAACGGAGCGATGAGGGCCAGAAAGACCAGTGCGGAAAGCGCGACCCGTCGCGCTGGGAAAGACATACCGGTAAACCAGTTACTCTGCGATTCGACGATCGTTCCGGCTGTTCGTTTACAGCCTGACTATCAAAGCGTGAACCCGGCCTTCCTCCCATCCTCGAAAAACATCTTCACCGTGTCCAGCGAGTAGTCATCGAGGTCTTTCCCGACCAGCGGCAGCTTCTTCAGGATGTCGTTCGTCACGGTGATGATGTGGCAGCCGATGGCATCGGCTTGAATGATGTTGAGCAATTCGCGCGGGCTGGCCCAGATGAGCTCAGCGCGCGGTGCGGCTTTCAGGATGGCCACGCAATCGGTCATGATCGGAACGGGGTCGCGGCCGGTATCGGCGATCCGGCCGGCGAAGACGGAGATGCAGGAGGGCGCCCCATCCTTCACGGCTGCGACGACGGTACGTACCTGATCGAGCGTCATGATGGCGGTGATATTCAGCTTGATGCCATCTTGGGACAACCTACGCACCAGCTCGTACGCCGGCTCGCGGCGTGTGTTCGTCACCGGGATCTTGACATAGACGTTGGCGCCCCACGTGGCAATCTCGCGAGCCTGCCGTTCCATATCGTCGAACTCGTCGGAGAACACTTCGAACGAGATCGACCGGTCGGGGATGACCTCGAGGATGCTGTGAGCGAAGGCGCGATAATCGGTGAGCCCCGCCTTGTGCATCAGAGTGGGATTCGTCGTGAACCCCTTGATGTACGGCTTTGCGTACATCTCCAGCATCCCGGCCTTCTCGGCGCCGTCCGCGAAGATTTTCACACTCAGGTCTTCAACGCGCTTCATCTCACTGATTCTCCAAAATCCAGTCCGCCGCCGCCGCAAGCGACGGAATGCGGACGAACGGGGCTACCGGCTGCTGCTCCTGGTAGCCATTGTCCACGAAAAGGCATAGGCACCCTGCACGCTGCCCCGCTTCGATATCACGCCACCGGTCGCCGACCATGAACGAATGCTCCAGTTCGACGCCATGCCGGCGCGCGGCATCGAGTAGTGCGCCCGGCTTCGGCTTTCGGCAATCGCAGGCATCGCCATCGTGGTAGCAGACCACGACCTCGTCGACGGCCAGTTCAGACGCCAGCCGCGCGTTCATCGCCTCGACCGTCTCTCGCGTCTGTGTACCACGCGCGACGTCCGGCTGATTCGTCACGACGATGAGACGAAAACCGGCTTCATGCAACTTCGACAACGCCTCCGGCACGCCATCCAGCACTTCCAGCTCGTCGAGCGTACGGGGAGGATAAGGCTTGCCGTCGCGCACATCGGCACGGTTGATCACACCGTCCCGGTCCAGAAACACCGCTCGCATGGTTACCTGGTCGATTCCCACTTCGTCTCGGCGGCTTTCAGGATCGGATGCGACACCAGAAGATGCCACACCACAGCCTGAAACGCTTCGGTGTGCGGCGTCACGTTCTGCGGATTGACCGTGGGGATGATGACGCAGGCGTCGGCGACCTTCGCCGTATAGCCTCCGTCACGGCCTACGATCCCGCAGATCTTCGCCCCGACCTCTTCTCCATACTCGAGGGCGGCAACGAGATTGGGGCTCACGTTCTTCTCTCGATTGCCACCACCGACCGAGAGCACGAACAGAAGATCTGCCGGCTTCAACTGGCTGACCTTCAGCCATTCGATGAAAACCGAAGCCCATCCTTCGTCGTTCGTACGGGCTGTCAGCTCGCTGACATTGTCGGTAGGCGCGTACGCCTCGATCCCGCAGATCTTCCGGAAGTCATTGACCGCGTGGGAGCAGTTGGCCGCGCTTCCACCGACGCCGAGGAGAAACAGACGGCCGTGCCGCTCCCGCAGATCGGCGAGCAGACGAGCAGTCCGTTCGATCGACTCGACATCGAGCTTCCCGATGATTGCCGCCGCTTCCTGAAGATGTTGTTCCGTGTAGCTCATGAACGAGGGACCGCATTGTAACGCGACGCCTCGAACGCTAAGGATCAGTCGATCAGTGGACCAGTCGCCCATGGATCAGGATCACGTCCTGTACTGATTCCGATCCACTAACCGGCTGATCTACCGATCGACCGAACCCACCGTACTGATTCTTATCCACTAGGCAACTGATCTACTGATCGACGGAATCCGCCTCCGAACAAATCTACGACATCAACACCTTCGTCCCCTCGAAATCGAATCGGAACCGCACTTCCTCCAACCCGGCAGTTCTCATTGCCTGCCGCAGCCCCTTGCGATCCTCGGCGTAAAACATGAGGAATCCGCCGCCACCGGCGCCAACCAGTTTTCCTCCGATGGCACCGCATCGCCTGCCGGCCTCGTACCACTCGTCGATCTTCGGATTGCTCATGCCGCGTGAACGCCGCTTCTTGTGCTCCCAATGCTCGTGCATCAGCTCACCGAACTCATGACACCGCCCGGCTTCGAGCGCACGCTGGCTGCGGTACCCGAGCTCTTTGACGTAGTGCAGGTTCTCGATCATCTCGGGATCGGCATCATCGGAGCGTGTCTTCTGGTCCTGGAGGAGGCTTCCGGCGCTGCGCGAAAGCCCCGTGAAGAAGAGGAGGAGATTGTCCTCCAGCTCGAAGAGCGTATCCATGCCGATCGCCAGCGGCCGCGCTTCGACCGATCCGTCCGGATGGAAGTCAAAACAGGTCACACCGCCGTACGCGGCAATGTACTGATCCTGCTTCCCGACCGGTTCATGAAGCCGCTCGATCTCGATCTCGCAGGCCAGCCGCGCCACCTCACTCGAATGCAGCAGACGACGCCGATGTGCATAAAGCGCCTTCACCAGAGCAGTGGTGAAGCTCCCGGACGATCCGAGTCCAGTGCCGGACGGGATCTCCGCGAGCGTGGTGATCTCGATCTGCGGCGTGCGCAGATTCATCATCCGAAGGGCCTCGCGCAGAATCGGGTGGCGAACCTCATCGACCGTATCGACGTTTTCGATGTCGGAGTACTTGAGCCGTATCCCCGCGCCGAAAGGACGGTTGACGGTGACGTAGACGTACCGGTCGATCGCCGCGGCGACGAGAAATCCCCCGAATTTTTCGTAGTACGACGGCAGGTCGGTACCGCCACCGCCAAGGCTGATTCGGAGAGGACTGCGGGTGATGATCATCGCGTCCGCTCCACATCGCGAAACCAGGCGAAGGTCCTCGTAAGACCATCACGCAGAGCCACGCATTCGGGGAGTTTCGCCAGCGACCGTAGCCATCCGCCATCGAGAACGCTACGAAGCTGTTCTCCGTCTTTTGCCGGACCATGGTCTGCCGGAATGTCGATACCGGCGATCGACGCAAGCGACGCATACAGCTCGTCGATTGACGTCTCCACACCCGTTCCGACGTTGTACTCCCCTTGCCACTCACCCTCGGATGCAGCGAGATTCGCAGCCACGACGTCCTCGATGTAGACGAAGTCGCGCGTTTGAGCACCACTACCGTTGATCGTCGATCGCTGGCTGCCGAGCAGACGTCCCGCGAAGATCGCCACGACCCCCGCCTCGCCGTGGGCGTTCTGACGAGGGCCGTACACGTTGGCGTATCGGAGCGCGACGGACGAGAGTCCGCGTGCGACACGGTAGTAGTGCAGGTAGCGCTCGATCGCCAGCTTGGCGCAGCCGTAGGGTGAAAGCGGCGCCGTCGGATGTGACTCCCCCTGCGGCACCTCGGCCGGCTCACCGTAGATGGCGCCGCCGGTCGACGCGAAAACGAAGCGCTTCACCGCCGCGTCCACCGCCGCTTCGAGGATTCGCAGCGAACCGACAACATTCACATCGGCGTCGGCAGCAGGATCTTCGACCGACTTGCGAACATCCATTTGCGCGGCGTGGTGATTGATGACGTCCGGCTTCACCTCGCGGATCAGCTCCGCCGCCGCGGCGTCGCGGATGTCGATCTGGTAAAAGCCGGCGCCCGGATTAACGTTGCGCCGGTCGCCGCCGGAGAGATTGTCGATGATGGTCACACGCCAGCCGCGCGCGACATAGGCGTCGGCGATATTCGAGCCGATGAAACCGGCGCCGCCGGTCAAGACGACGTGTTTTGTCATGACGTCGTCGCCGTGCGCGCCGCGCGTTGCGCCTGCTCATCCAGCAGGTTGAGCAGATAGCGGCCGTAGGTGCTCTTTGCCAGCTTCGTCCCCAACTCGCGCAACTGCTGATCGTCGATCAGTCCGAGGTAGTGCGCGACCTCTTCGGGGCAGGCGATCTTCAGCCCTTGCCGCAGCTCGACCGTCTCGACGAAGTTCGCGGCCTGCAGCAGCGACTCCTGCGTACCGGTATCGAACCAGGCGAAGCCGCGCCCGAGTTGTTCGACGCGCAGATCACCCAGTTCGAGATAGACGCGATTGAGGTCGGTGATCTCGAGCTCGCCGCGGTCCGAGGGCGCGAGGTTCGACGCAAAGTCGCACACGCGCTCGTCGTAGAAGTAGAGACCGGTAACGGCGAAGTTGGAGCGCGGCTTCGCCGGCTTCTCCTCGATGCTCACAGCATGGCCCAGGTCGTCGAATTCGGCGACTCCATAGCGCTCGGGGTCCGGCACACGGTAGACGAACACTGTCGCCCCAGGATCCCCCACCGCGGCGCGGCGAAGGGAGTCGGGGAGACCATGACCGTAGAAGATGTTGTCACCGAGAATCAGGCAGCTCGGATCGCCGGCCACGAAGTCCCGTCCGATCAGAAACGCCTGCGCAAGCCCACCAGGGTTCGGCTGCACCGCGTAGGTGAGCCTGACACCCCATTGTGAACCGCTGCCGAGAAGCTTCTGGAAGCCCGCTTGATCCTCCGGCGTCGTGATGATCAGGAACTCCGTGATGCCGGCGAGCATGAGCGTCGTCAGCGGGTAATAGATCATCGGCTTGTCGTACACCGGCAGGAGCTGCTTCGACATCGCCGACGTCATCGGATACAGCCGCGTGCCCGATCCGCCGGCAAGAATGATTCCCTTTTTCAAACGTCCTCCCCTTCAGCCGCATATGGTGTCACACGTTCCCGCGCCCCTCGCCTTGCCAGGAGTCCGATGGCCGCGCCAAACAGGAACCCTCCGACATGCGCCCACCAGGCAACACCGGTCACCTCCTGCGTCCGATGCGCCGCGCCGATGGAGAGGAACCCGTTGAAGAACTGCATGCCGAACCAGACCGGCAGAAAGACCACAGCCCGGATCTCCACCAGGGCCCAATAAACGACCAGCGGCAGCAACGTGATGATGCGCGCCCGAGGCCGCAGTACGAGGAAAGCGCCGAGGATGCCGGCGATGCTTCCCGACGCGCCGATCGAAGGAATGGTCGAGTGAGGAAACAACATCGTGTGCGTGAGGCTGCCGATGACGCCACAAACAATGAAGAAAACGAAGTAACGCAAGTGTCCAATTGCGTCCTCAACCGCTCCACCGAACACCCACAGATAGATCATGTTGCCGATGAGGTGTAAAAACCCGCCGTGCAGAAAGAGCGACGTGACGAGCGTAACTACCACTTCGAACATCGAGTAGCCATACGCTGACGGATGGACCAGCCGCGCCGGCACAAAGCCAAAGACGTTGATCATCATCTCGGTCCGCTGCCCGAGGAATAGCTGCGTGATAAAGACGACCCCGTTGGCAATGACGAGAGCCCGGTTGACGACCGGCGTCGTCCGCGGCGGGAGGGTGTGGCGGAGGGGGATCATGGAAGGCTCAAAGCGAGATTCCGCCCCCATTTCGTGCGAAGCGCTTTGGAGTGCGGCAGCAAAGCTGCCGCTTTAAGGTTCGGACGACGTAGCCGTCGACCGGCCATCGGCACCCCAACGGGGTGCATGAAGGTAGCCGGTGGCCATGCCGGAGGCGTTGCCACCGGATAATTTCGAGCCTTGAGCTGCACCCCGGCAGGGGTGCGTGAAGCAATCCAATCAACGTATGGAGAGGCAGGACGGTCACGAATGACGCCGCATTGACGATCACGCACCTTCACGCACCCCTGCCGGGGTGCCCTCGCATGCGCTTGCGATCCCGTGGCGACGCCTCCGGCGTGGCCACCGGCTACCTTCATGCACGCCTTCGGCGTGCCTGGAGATTGGACGTTTCGAGTGCCGGCGGAGTCGGCGTAAGAACCGTAGCCCCCGGCTTCAGCCGGGGGGGTTGGAGATTCTCCTCCCTTGCAAGCCCGCTTCAGCGGGCGACAGATTCGTTCCGTCGGGCTGCCTGAAGGGCAGTCGAGAGTTTCGTCAATCATGACGAGCCTCGCAAACCTCTCCTATCGCTCGCTGAAGCGGGCTCGAAACATTGATGGGCATCCAGAGCCTCACAGCGCGTCGGGATCGAGAGGTTCTGTCAGACCACCTTCGTGAGCGCGGAGCGCTTCGCCCTCCATCTGTTCGATCGCCAGGGACGCAGGTCGCGCGAACAACTCATCCCAACGCCGTTCCGAATCGATCTCCGCCAGCAGGCAGGCACCGATTGCTTCCTGTTCGTCGTCAGGCAAAGTAGCCGCAGCAGCGAGCGCTTTCTCCGTGAGCTTGCCCATTCAGCAATTCTACCGCTTCGTTCACCTCACCGTAGCCCGTTCCCGACCTCCCGCACCACCTCCGCCATTTGATCCTTCGTCAGTTCCGGAAAGATCGGGATGGCCAGCGTCGTCGCCGCGGCGGTATTGGAATGAGGGAAGGAATCGGCGGCTGACGGGACGCCGGCAAAACACTCCTGCTGCGGCAGCGTCAGAGGGTAGTAGACCTCGCAGCCGATGCCGGCACTCTTCAGATGATTCATCACGCGGTCGCGCGTCACGTCGCCGTCCGTGAAACGGAGGATGTACTGGTTGTAGATGTGGCGGCGCCGAGGGAGCTCGCGCGGAAGTACGACGCGGTCACCGAGCTTTGCATCGGCAAAGAGCTCCCCGTACGTCTCCGCATTGCGGCGGCGTCCCTCGGACCAGCCTTCGAGATACGGCAGCTTGACGTGAAGGATCGCCGCCTGAAGCGCGTCGATGCGGAAGTTGCCGCCCACGTAACGGTGGTAGTACTTCGGCCGCATCCCGTGAACGCGGAAGTCGATCAGCTTCTCGTAAGTCGCGTCGTCCTCGCACGTCACCGCGCCGGCATCGCCAAAGGCGCCGAGGTTCTTCGAAGGGAAAAACGAAAAGGCGGCCGTCGTCCCGAGCACACCCGCGCGGCGGCCATCGTACTCAGCCCCCACAGCCTGTGCCGCATCTTCGATCACCGCCAGGTTGTGCTTCGTGGCGATGCGGTTGATCTCGTCCATCGCCGCGCACTGGCCGTAGAGGTGTACCGGCATGATCGCCTTCGTACACGAGGTGATGCGCGACTCGATCTGCTTCGGATCGATGTTGTAGTCGGTCAGGTCGATGTCAACGAACACAGGCGTCGCGCCGAGGCGGTCGACCACCCCGGCCGTGGCAAAGAACGAGTACGCCGGGACGATGACCTCGTCGCCGGGCCCGACACCGAGGACCATGAGCAGGATGAGCAGCGCATCGGTGCCCGATGAAAGGCCGGCGGCGTGTTTGCTATGGCAATACGCGGCGAAGTCACGCTCGAAGTCATCGACACGTTTGCCGAGAATGAAGTACTGCGAGTCGTAAACCTCATTGGTAACCCGGAGCACCTCCTCGCGGATGGTGGCGTACTGGAGCTTCAGATCGAGTAGCGGGATGGGCATGGGCCGGAGTATATCGGGGTGGAGTATTGTCGGTTGTCGGTTGTCGGTTGTCGGTTGTCGGGATTGAACCCTACTTACAACACTCGATTCAACTGCGAGAACCAACGGCGAAGAGAACTCTCACGCATCCCAAACGCTTTCCTGCCGAGCCCCGTATCACTCACGCCAAACGCACACGCCAGCGGCCGCCAACGCGGGCCGCTCGTGTGCCTTTTTCATGTCTATTTAATCTGCGTACTTCTGATGAGTGGATCGCATAAAGTTCTAGACGCTCTTTTTCGTACGTACGTATCAAGCGCAACTTACGAAGGAGAACTCCGACATGAACTTCAAACGCATCCTCACCGCAGTCATCGCATCACTTCTTCCGCTCGCCGCGAGTGCAACGACTCTCATCGTCCCCGCTTCCGGTACCGGCCCGGGCTCGAACAACAGCCACTGGCAGACGGAGCTCACGCTCCACAACATGAGCGCCAGCACGATCATCGCAACGCTCACCTTCCACGACTCCTTTGGAGCGGGCGGGACGGCAACAGTCAACGTCGCACCGCGCGCTACGGTCTCCATCGCCGACGTCGTAGCCACTCGCTTCGGACGCAATAGCGCCACTGGCGCCATCGAGATCGCGTTCGACAGCGCATTCGCGCAGAAACTGACTGTCAGCTCGCGCACATTCAACAAATCAGCATCCGGCGAGTTCGGCCAGGACATCCCGGCAGTCGATCAGGCCAGCACGCCTTCGATCGGCAGCATCGCCGTGCTCAGCGGCCCGTCGTCTGCAACTGATTCACGCTTCAACCTCGGCGTCTACGCGGTCACAGCGTCGTCCGTGAAGTGGGACCTCGTGCGCGCCGACGGCACCGTGGCAGCCTCGAATGAGATTACCTACCTGGCCGGCTCACAGAACCAGTACAACCTCGGCATCGCCGCGCTCTTCAACGCCGCCTCGCAGGACAACGACACCGTACAAGCGGTTGTGACAAAAGGAAGCGCCATCACCTACGGCAGCATCGTCAACAACACCTCGGGCGATCCGACCTTCGTCCCAGGCGTTCTGGCCCTCGCCGACCTCCGCATCAACTTCCTCGGCGTCGACTTCGGCGACTCGGGACACATCTCCATCGCCGACGCCAACCACGACGGCATCCTCGACCGCGCCGTCGACATCCAGACCGGCACCTTCCCCGTCGCCTTCCGCGTAGTCGTCAACTCTGCGAACACCGTCACCTTCGCCCTGATCGACCCGCCGCCCGACGTGAAGTTCTTCGACACCCACGGCGGCATCCTCTGGACCCCCAACGCCTCCGCCGCCGGTACGAGCACAAGCCTGAAGCTGAAAGTCACCGCCGACGGCTCCACGGAGATCATCACGATCCCGGTGAACATCCACTAACCGGCAATCGCAGGCCGGACTTCGTCCAATGAACAAACGGGGCCGGACGAGAGTCCGGCCCTTTTGCGTTTAGACGTTCCGCAGCCGAACCGTGGGCACGCAAATAGAGGCGCGGCTACGGCGGTTCGGAATGACAGAGTTGCCCACACATCCACGATCACGATATCGAACCCCCTCCCATGCGAAAGGTCTTGCCGACGCCGGCAGCCATGCCGAGGTAGACCTTCAGACGGCCGCGTCCGGAGCTGTCCGCTTTCGTCAGCCGCAGCAGTTCGTCCGGATCGGCGCGGGCGTCGTCAATGGGCGCGGCATGGCTCGCGGAAACCGGCCGTTATGCAGCCGCGTCCTGGGTTGCGCGGCGAAGCGCGGCCCGGGAAAGCAGGCGCGTCGAATCGAGCACCGGCAGCGGAGAGTTCGCGTCGTTCATGATCAGAGGGATCTCCGTGCAGCCGAGCACGACCGCATCGCAGCCCTCTGCCTTCATTCTCGAGATGACCTGCTGAAAGTAACCGGCGGCCTCGGGTTGGAACACGCCATAGACCAGCTCCTCCATGATGATGCGACTGATCTCTTCGCGTTCCTCGTTGTTGGGGCGCACGTACTCCAAACCCCGCGCTGTCAGTTTGTCCGGGTAGACCTCACTCTTGACAAGCCAACGTGTTCCCATGATGCCGAGACGGCGAAACCCACGGTCGATGGCATTGCCGGCCACGACCTCGGCAATGTGCAGCCAAGGCAGCGGCGATCGCGGCTCGGCGTACGGCAGTGCCTGATGGATCGTGTTGTCCGGGCAGATCAGGAAATCGGCGCCGATCCTGGCAAGTTTGTTGGCCGAGGAGAGCATCAACTCCGCGACCCCCTCCCAGTCGTCCCGGTCAATGCACTTCACGTACTCGGCGAGCGAATGCGTGTGCCGACGCAAACCGTCCGATAACAGAGAGCAGCACCTTCCGCGGAGCAGGCAACGATTCCGATGTGCTTGGGCATTGGAGCATTCTACAAAGGTGAGAGCGGTCTGCGTACGTCCTGCAAATCGAGATTCAACAGGAGCACGTTGACTCTCGGCTCGCCGAAAATACCGAGGAACCTTCCTTCCGTTCGAGAGCGGATCATCGCCTCGACCTGTGTTTGCGATGGCGCGGGCGACGCGCGCCGATTGGGCCAGCGCGTTCTCGGGAGAGATGTGAGGATCGAGGCCGGAGCCTGATGCCGTGACAGCGTCGGCGGGGATACCGTTGGCCGGCTTCGTGTCGGGGTATTTTGCAACGAAGTCGCTGATGGCATCACGCAGCTTCTTCGAGGCCGGCCCGAGATTCGAACCGGTGGATGCGGTGCCGTCAAAGTTCGCCGCTGACGGCCGCGGATGGAAGTAGCGGTCGGACGCGAAGTTCTGACCGATCAGCTCGGATCCGACTACGCGGCCGTTACGCTTGATGAGGGAACCGTTGGCCTGCCTCGGAAAGAGGAGTTGGCCGATCCCCCAGACGACGGCGGGATAGATACCGCAGGTGATCACTAGCAGGACGATTGTGATGCGGAGCGAGATGAAGATGTGATGTTTCATGGTTTGCTCTGGGATTTGTGGGCAGGGAGAACCGCAGGCGGGCCGCCTGCGGGCCAGCCGGCGGGCCGCCGGCGCTCCGGGCGCGCCCGGTTCATGCGAGCCTCATTGTGTGGAGAAGAACGTCGATGATCTTGATTCCGACAAATGGCACGATCACACCGCCCGCGCCGTAGATGAGCAGGTTGCGGCGCAGGATGCGTCCTGCACCGAGCGGGCGATAACGGACTCCGCGTAACGCCAGCGGAATCAGCGCGACGATGATCAGCGCGTTGAAGATGACCGCGGAGAGAATCGCGCTCTGCGGTGTAGCCAGCCGCATGATGTTGAGCGCCTGCAGTTCCGGGAACGTCACCAGGAAGAGCGCCGGGATGATGGCGAAGTACTTGGCGACGTCGTTGGCGATGGAGAACGTGGTCAGTGCGCCGCGCGTCAAATCGCCTTTGCGCAGTTGCGATGCGGAGATCAGTTCCTCGCGGCGCTCGGATCCGATGAGCTTTCGAGCCGTCGCCTCAGTCTTCGCTCTTCGGAGCGCGTCGGCCTGAGCCTTCCCTCTCTCTTCCGCGGCCGCTTCGGCGATGTTGGCAAAGAGCACGGTTGCCCAGAGCCACACCGTGATCTGAACCTGCAAGAGATAATCGACATGCTTCGACAGTCCAGGGACCAGGAGAAGCGTCGTCAGGACGGCACCGCCCTCCACGAGGAACATGACCGGGTTCTTCATCATCCTGCGGGTACTGAGCTTCAGGAATGAGTCGCCCAGCGCCCGCTTCAGGATGTTGGGATCGAGCAACGCCAGCTTCTTCTGCGCGGCCATGGCTAAAACACCTTTCCGGCGTTCATCAGGAAGTGCTCGACGTACGGCCCGAGTGAGAGCACCGGGAAGTAGGTCAGCGCGCTCACGATCAGAATCACGCCGATCAGCAGGAACGTGAACAGAGGACCGTCGACGGGGAACGTGCCGGCGGTGCCGGCGAGGATTCAGGCGGCGAGGATCAGCACCGCCAGCATGGTCAGTTTCACATCGTGTGCTTCGATCTTCTTGCCGAGGTATTCGGGCGTGCGCCCGACCGCTGAATCTCCTACTGTCAGAACACCGCAACCGCACTGATGACGATGAGGGTCTGATTCGGCGACGTCCGGTCAGTGCCGCGGCCGAAGACGTTTGCAGTCGAATGATCGTGACGCCCCTCGAACTTCAGAATGAGGTTGTCAACGGGACGAAGCTCGTACGTCAGCGTCGCCTCGGACAGCGTCTGGCCAGTACCACTGATGCCGTTGTCTGGATCGCGGAAGCGCTCTATGCGTACTGCAAATGCGCGGTGATTGTCGATCGCATAGTGAGCGTAGCCTGCAACACCAAGCCAATTCGCCGCTGCATCGTCCGGGAGAGCCTGACGGCCGCGGTCAATGGACGCGCCGAGGGACAGCTTCGCCGTGGCCTTCCACGTCGCGACCAGATCGCCGAACATTCGCAGGTGCTTGCTGTCATTCGCCAGTTCCGGACCGGCGAACGTATTGAAGGAGGCGGAGAGACGGTCACCGGCATACGCGATTTGCGTCCCGACGCTCTTTCCATTGTTGTTCTCGCCAATGATCTGCCAGCCATTCATCACATGAAACTGTCCTGACCAGTGGCTGTTGAAGGAGTAACTGGCTTTAACCCCAGTCTGATAGAAGGGCGAGAGGTCTGTGAGCCACCCGCGTGTGTAGCTCCAGTTGTCCTTTGAATAAAATGCCTCGTAGCCGATGTGCGACGGATAAACACCTGCTTCGATCAGCAGTCCTTTGCCGATCGGGGCGTTATAGGAGAGCGAGGCCTGGTAGATATGGCGGTAGACGTCCTTGCCGATGGCTGTTCCCTTCGGTTCGCCGGCATGGACCACATCCGCTCCGTTTCCAGCCACGAGCGACAGGTGAAATCCCACCGGCTTCGGATCGCTCACGATGTCGATCGCCGCGAGATTGAGGTTGAGCTCGTTGGCACGCTTCGCGGTCGTCCCCGTTCCAGGGATGAAGCTCTCGTGTGATCGCGGCGAATTGTCGTTCCAGGCGTAGTAGCCGTCCAGAAACCCGTGAACCGAGACCCTGTCGTACCACTTGGAAGCAGGTTGTGCTGGTGCCTCCTGGGCACGACTGACAGCCGTCACGAGAAGCAGAACTGCAGCGACATAGAGCGCAAGATTGTCACGCCTGACATACATGTGAGTGATGCCTCCCGATCAGAGTTTGATCATTGGTTTCCTATTGCTCACGGCTATTCATAACAGGAGTCCCCGGAAGCGGTCCAGAGGGAATGCCAAGGTTCGTCGAAGGATTCGCGAAGGACGAGTGGAGGAATCGCGAAGACTTCGGGACGAGATTCTGTCCACTTCAGCTCCCGCCGGCCGCGTGGTCGAGCTCTGGACGCGGTTCGTGCGTCCCTGCCGGCGAGACTCGATCCGCGTTTTCGATGAGGTTCACGAGGATCTCAACGGCCAGCACAGGATCGACCAGCACGTCGGGACAGCCGTCGCCGACTAGCACCTCGAACGGCCGCCACTCCGCCAATGCAGCCAGATGTTCGCGCGCCGCGTGAAACAGATCGGCCGGAGGCGTCGGTTCAGGCCGCGGCACAAACTTGCCAGACTCCAGGCGCGCCAAGGTGAGAAGGTTCTCGATTCTCCGGCGGAGACGGTCGCTCTGTTCCGAAAGGACGGCAACGCTCTCCGCGGCCGCATCGTTCAGGTGACGAGTCGCTTGGCGCCGGTTTGCATTACTGCCAGTGAAACACAGGAGGTTCGTGTTCGTCGTTAAGGAGAGATAAAGAAAAGCCCAGTAGCGCCGCCGGCCTCGGCGGCTGGATCGCTGGCGGCCCGCCGGCGATTTCTCAAAGATCCGCCACCGGGCCGGTGGCGGTCCAGCCGCCGAGCCGCCGGCGCTACGTTTGTGCCGGCGCTTCGGCGACAGCCCTCATCGAAGCGGTAGAATCTACGGATGACGGTTGAACAGGTCATCTCATCAGATCCTGACGTACAGGGCGGCGCGGTCGTTTTTGCCGGGACGCGGGTGCCTCTCGAGAATCTCATTGACTATCTCGAAGCAGGAGATTCGTTGGATGAGTTTCTCGAGGATTTTCCCTCGGTTGGCCGTGAGCAGGCTGTCGCGGCCCTCGAGCACATTCGTCCCCTGCTTCCAGAGGCGATTGTCGCTCTTCGCTCGATGACACCTGGCGAACTGCGCACAATCGGCGGGTAGGTGCAAAACATCTGTTGATGCTGGATGTTTGCGGTGTCATACCCAGATGTCTCATCTCCCATTCAACATTGAACATTCAACATTGCTGCCGGATGAGAGGAGCTGACAATCCGGGGAGCCGAGAGCCAACACCCTTACCGAACCGCCACCACCCCCGTCTCCTCTCCCAACCCCGCCAGCCAGCGCCGTCGCCACTCATCCATGGAAACACCCGAGAGACGCGCCAGGGCCTCCACGTCGTTCGCGCGGAAGATGCTGATGAGACAGTTCGCGCCGAGCGACCCAGCGAGGAACTTCGTGAAGGAGTGAGCGACGATGTAGAAGTTCCGGCGCTCTCGAGGTGATCCCAGTTGCGGCTCCTCCGGTGTGAACCAGGTTCCGGCCTCGTTCGTCCCTCGCGAACGTTCGATCACCGTGCGAGCCTGCAGGTCGACGCGGTCGTTGCCGGCGCTCAGCACCGGTGCGTAGTAGCCGCCGTACCGTGTGGCCACAGACGATGCCACCCACGACGCGAATCCCTCCTCGAGCCACATCGCGCCGCCGTCGCCGGCCACCGCGTGTACGAGCTCGTGGAGATAGGGAGCCGAGTGGCTGGCTACCCGCTCGCTGTCGATGTAGACGCGCGGCTCGTGCCACCAGGACCCCGGGTAGCGGGGATAGGTGTGGGAGATATCGACCCGCGGCGAAAGATAGATGACGATTCGCTGGGCTGGCGGCTCGACCCCGGTGAAACGAGCGATGCCGGCGACGGCCTGCTCCGCCAGATCGGCAAAACCGTCGAGCTGCTCGGGCGTCAGCGACCCTTGCAGGCTCCGCACTTCCACCCCTGTGCAGACCCGTACCAGGGGGCTGCCGTCAACCTCGAATGCAATGCGGCGGTCTTCCCGGACATCAGCGAGCACGCTCGTGGCCGAAAGCGCTACAATCCCCGCCACTAACCAAGCGAGACGGCATCTCATCGGGCAGGAAACTGCACTCGAGGTGCCGGCAAGCGAGTTCTTCTGAGGTAGGGGTCGCATCCAGTCGGTTGCAGCAAACGTATCTCAATCGATGTTCAACAACAAAACAGGAGGAGATTCCCATGAATAGTCGTGATCTAGCACGTTATCTCGTACTCGGTGGTGTCATCGCCGGCCTCAGCGCCGGCACAACCCTGCGCGCCGATCAGGTGAAGTCGTCGAACGCGCTCTCCCTCAACCAGGCCACTTCGCAGGCTGTGGCGATGGGCACCGACAAGGCCGTCGCCGACAAGCATGCTTGTAAGGGCCTGAACTCATGTAAGAGCCACGGCAACTGCAAGAGCGGCGACAACAGCTGCGCGGGCAAGAACTCGTGCAAGGGCAAGGGCGGCTGCGCGTCGAAGGATTACAAGCACGACTGCGCCGGCAAGAACGCCTGCAAGGGCCAGGGCCAGGGCGGAAAGAACGACTGCAAGGGCAAGAGCACCTGCGCCGTTCCGCCGAAGGCTTCGTAACTCTCTCTCCCACCTCGGAGGACAGGCGCGTTTCGCGTCTGTCCTCCAACCTTCCAACAGACATCCGATGAATCGATTCAACTTCCCTGACCTCGGCATCGGCGTGGGGCTGCGTACCGTTCACTTCTCGCATATCCTGGGCACGCAGCCCGACGTCGATTGGTTCGAGGCCCTCTCCGAGAACTACATGGACACGGGCGGCCGTCCGCGCTACGTGCTCGAGAAGATCGCAGAGCAGTATCCGATCGTGCTGCACGGGGTGTCGATGTCGATCGGCGGCACCGACCCTCTCGACTTCGAGTACCTCCGCAAACTGAAATCGCTGGCGCACTCGGTCAAGGCGCGCTGGATTTCCGATCATCTCTGCTGGACTGGTGTCAGCGGCCGCAACGTCCACGATCTCCTGCCGATGCCGTACAACGCTGAGGCGCTCCGGCACACCGCCGACCGTGTTCGGATCGTTTCCGACTTCCTGGAAACGCCTCTCGTCGTCGAGAACCCTTCGTCCTATGTCGAGTTCACCACCTCCACGATGACGGAGTGGGATTTCCTGGCAGCACTGGCGGCGGAGAGCAACTGCGGGCTGCTGCTCGACGTGAACAACATCTATGTCAGTTCGTTCAACCACAGCTTCGACCCGAACGTCTACGTCGATGCCATCCCTGCCGACCGCGTCGTACAGGTCCACCTGGCAGGGCACGCGAACCACGGCACGCACATCATCGACACGCATGACAACTTCGTCATCGATGAGGTGTGGTCGCTGTACGCGCGCGCCTGTGAACGCATCGGCAACGTCTCGACGATGATGGAGTGGGACGCCGAGATCCCCGATTTCGAGACCGTACATGCCGAGGCGCGGAAGGCGGAGGCGTTCCGCGGGGGTCGGAGCGCCAGTAACATCCTTGATCTCCCACACGCCACTGCGCACTCCCCACTCCCATCCGCCGAGGCTCCGCATGCCGCAGTCTGAGATCACCCTCGCGCCGCTGCAGGAATGGATGCAGGGCGTGGTGACACATCTCGGTGACGTGTATGAGGCGGCAGCGGATGCGCCGATCGGCGTGGATGAGGTCATCCTCCCGTCGCGGACACTGCAGCCCGTTCAGCGCGTCGGCATCTATCACAGCATGTACTTGCTGCGCATGATCGAAGCGCTCAGTGCCGACTACGGTGCACTCGCGCACTTCATCGGCGAGGATGCGTTCGAGGAGCTGGTGCGCGGTTACGTGATGCGCTATCCGTCGCGCAGCTATACGCTGAACAGGCTCGGCGATGCGATGCCGGAGTACATCGCGGCGTCGACGATGAAACAACGCATCTTCCTGCGCGATCTGGCGAAGCTCGAGTTGGCGATGACACTGGTCTTCGACGAGGCCGAAGCGGAACCGCTCCCGGGCGATTCCATCGCTTCCATTCCGCCGGATCGAGTCGCCGGCGCGCTCCTCGTTCCGATTCCGGCACTGCGCCTGCTGTCTCTCGACTATGACGCAAATGAGGCGTTCCTGGCCTGGCGCGAAGAACAGCAGATGAAGCCGCGGCGGCAGAAGAGCTGGCTCGCCGTCCATCGCCGCGACTACGGTGTCTTCCGCATGCCGCTCTCCCGGGAAGCTCACTCGTTCCTCGGCTCACTCATCGCCGGACAAACTATCGGCGGCGCCATCACATCCTTTCATCGCCGCTTCCGCCGCTTTCCGGAGCAGGGAGAGCTCTTCACCTGGTTCCGCGACTGGAGCGCCGCGGGCCTGTTCGCTGCCATCGAGGTCTAGGAGAACGCCATGTTCGACAAACTGGTCCGTTGGTATGACCTGGCCATGACAAAGGGCTTCGACAAACTTCGCAGCCCGCTCCTGCTCGTGCTGCGCCTGATGTTCGGCTGGGAGCTCTTCCTGACCGGGAAAGGGAAGTTGCAGCACATCGACCGTTTCATCGACTTCCTCACGCACCTGAACATCCCGATGCCGGCGGCCAACGCGTATTTCGTGGCCTCGCTCGAATGCGCCGGCGGCCTGCTCCTCCTGATCGGCCTGGCATCGCGCCTGATCGCCATCCCGCTGACGATCAACTTCATCGTGGCCTACCTCACCGCCGACCACGAGGCCGTCGTCAATTTCTTCAAAGACCAGGACGCATTCACCAGCGCCGCGCCATTCCTTTATCTGCTGGTGTCTCTGATCGTCCTCGCTTTCGGCCCCGGATTCTTCTCGATTGATGAGTTGATCCGGCGGCGCCGCCGCAAAGCCTGATCTGTTCCCGCCTGGGCTCCTTGTTCGCGCCTGTGCTGGCCGCCAATCTCAGCCCGGCGTTCGAGATCAACCGCCGTACCGGAAACGATCTGACTTACGTCGTCTCGTACGGCGGTCTGGCACTCGGCCAGTCGCGCTCGGCGATCGTCGCCGAGATCGAGATCGCCTCGGTTGACGG
>JBBRNB010000031.1:0-59942 GCA_038230535.1 Thermoanaerobaculia bacterium | reverse complement strand
GCCGACACTGCCGCGCCGTTGGCGCGGCAGGATGATTTCGCCGGCCGGCGTTGGAGTTCCGATCGCTGTTCCGAATCGTGTTCTTGATGGTGGTCACTTTAACCGAGCACAAAGTGGTCACTTCTGCCGAGCGCCGAAGGCAAAGCTCCTCGGAATGGAAAGTCGCGCTACAGATGGTAGAACGGGCGGCGGTGGGGAAAGTGAAAATCGAAGGCCTGGCCCCAGCGCTTGCCAGCGCTTGCCTCAGCGCTTGAGGTCTGCCTTTTTTACAAGATGAGCGTAGGAGAGTGCGTCCGAGGACCAGACCTTTGGCGGCGAGAAGAGTCTCTTTGAGGTGAAAAGGAGCCGGACGCCTTCAGTGGAGAAGTTGCGGCTCTTGGCAAGAGCGGCCAGAGCGCGGGCGTCGACTCTCTTGCCGGTCGCGCGGGTCGGTGTGGCTTTATGCCGAGAGATGGACTGCCTCTTCTCGAAGGGATGGGACCGCAGGGGCGCGGATGAAATGCGGGTCAAAAGGCAAGAAGACCGAGCCAAGGGGATACGTTCCTGCAATCAGGTAAAATGAGAGCTATGCCGTTGACCAAAGAAGAGATTTTTGAGCTTTCGGCCGAAGAGCGGTTGCATCTGATCGAGACGTTGTGGGACAGTCTCTCTCCAGCCGAGGTCCCGCTGCCCGCGTGGCATAAAGAGCTCATTGATGAGCGGCTCGATGAGCATCGGCGCAATCCCGCCGACACCATCTCGTGGGAAGAGTTCAGGGACGAACTCTTTCCGAAGCGATGACGTATCGGGTTCGCTTCCGAGGTCTGGCGAGAGCCGATGTTCGCCATGCAGGCCGCTGGTACGAAAGCGAGGCACCCCACATGGTGCCGGCCTTTCTGGAAGAGCTCGACGCGGTGGTCTCATCCATCGAAGAGCACCCGCTGATGTATCCGAAGATCTACGGTGAGGTCAGGCGCGCTCTGATGACGCGATTTGCTTATTCGATCTACTTCGTCATCGAAGAGGAAACGATCATCGTCTTTGCCGTGACCCATCAGGCTCGCGATGAAGACAAGTGGAAGCGGCGCGTACCACGCGGGAACAGGTAGCGATGGGCTAGCCGGGACGAAGCCCGCCTAGCTCTTTGTTCCCTCGGCAGCTCTCGCCAGCGGGGAGAGTGACGCGTGCGAACCCCGCGCGAAACCTTGTTTGCGTCACGCCTTCGATTCGCGGTAGGGGCTTGGTCAAGACCTCAGGGGCAGGCCTTCGATTTACCAGATCCACCCATGTTTCGCGCTTGTCATGGGTTCAGAACGCGCCGCCGGATTGCCGGTTCGGCGCTCCTCGCTCCAAAACGATCCGCTCATGTGAGACCGGTAGAACGAAGGGAGGCACGTGCATCCAGCCGCGACGGTTGCGTCATCGGTCGAGGTCGCGAATCGTGATCGTGAAAAGTAGGGAGCAGCCTTCAGGATCGAAGCGTCACGAGAGCGACGTCGAGACAGCCGAGGAGCGTTCCGTTAGAGCCGAATTCGCGGTCGCATTGTCGGATCAGGTTGGAGGTGTGTCCCTCGTTCGCAGCCGCAGTCCGGCGGCGATCGATCGTAAAGTGATCAGCCCTTGATGCCATCCGATCCAGGAGGCAAGACTCCTCAGGATGCTTCCTCGCGTTTCGCGAATCGACGCGGCGGTCGTGCAGGCAGCCTTCCCGACGGCATCGACGATCTCGTGCATCTTGGGACGCCCGACGGCGCGCTGCGTCCGCGGATGATCGGTCGAGCGCGGCTCGGTCTCGACGATCTTCCGCACCTTACGTGCCCACTCCTCCGTTCCGAGAAAGATCCCGTTCATCAGCTTGTCCCACAGGCAGTCATCGACGCCGATCTTCGCCAGAACGAATTCCCGGTAGTCTGCTTGAGCGGTGCCGTGATCGGGATGAAAGAACGACAGTGCCGACTTCACGTCGAGCCAATCGGGAGCAGGCTCGAGTCCAGCCGTGGCCCGGGGAGCTCCACCATTTTCGCCCGCACCGGATTGAGAACGACGTACCGCAACACCTCGGCGAAGTACGCTTCCCTCTCGATCAGCGGAGCCTTGAAACGACCCTGATAGAGGTGACCGCATCGCTTTTTGGTGCGGTTGAACCACCGGCGTATGAACTGTTGAACCAGTGCATACCGCGGGAGAGATTCGGGTCGGCGGTCTGAACGACGAGATAGAAGTGGTTGGTCATCAAGACGTACGCCGTGATCGACCATCCAAACCGCTTCGCAGTCTGGCCGAGGAAGTCGAGGAAGGCCCTGCGGTCTCGGTCCGAACGGAAGATCGGTCGCCGTTCGTTGCCGCGGGACGTTACGTGATAGAGAACGCCTTTGAATTCGAGTCGTAGCGGTCGTGCCAGAGCACGCCGAGGATCCCTCGGAAGCGCCGTTTCTCCGAGGAATAGAAGTAACGGCGAGGGGCCAGGCCTTCGTTTTTCACGAGCGTTCTAATCCGTTGAGCAGCCGGTACTTAGCGGTTGCAAAATTGGTGGATGTCTTGGGGTGACGTTGGTTGACTAAATACCCGCTCGGTGGAGAGCGCTCTATCCGCGAGGTAGTCGAAGTGCGAGCCACGACCCTCAGCCCTTGCGTTCCCGTGGCGGCGAGGTACAGTTGTACGTATGACGACGATTGAGATCACCCTCCCTGACGAAGTCGCATCGAAGGTGGAACGGGCGGCGCAGGACCGAGGAGTGTCAGTCCAGGAACTGCTTCGCTCCAGTGTTCTCGAGAAGCTGGCTCGCGATGCCGAGTTCGAATCGGCGTCAGCCCACGTCCTGACAAAGAACGCTGAGCTCTACGAGCGGTTGTCGTAGTGCGGTATCTTTCGGTTGCAGAAGTCGTCGAGCTGCACCGACGAGTTCTTCTTCAGTCTGGCGGACCGGAAGGCTGCGTCTCGCCGCCATTTTCGCCAGATTTCGGGCGCCGAGACGGCGCCCAGCCAGATGGCGAGACGCAAGCGCTCGATGAGTTAGCGCGATTGCGCTTCGGGGTGACCTCGTTTTGCACGAGTGAATTCAGACCGCGACCCCCGGCGCCTGTTCGTACGCGGAGCCGATGCGGCAGAGTTGATCGAGGGTCTCGGCAAAGAGGTCGAAGAGCTGGTGGAGTCGATCGATGTCTTTGATGACGCCGGTGACCTGGAAGTAGAGCTCGTCGACTCCCTCGGGGAACTTCGTTTTTCCGAACCATCCTTCGTCGTCCTTGACTTCGAAATGGATGGCTGGCTGGGCGGCGATCAACTCGCGCAGCTTCGGATCCGCGAAAAGGGCCCGGACCTTTCTCTCGTCGTTCCCCTGAACGATGAAGGCCTCGTCGAAGAGCGGATCACCTGTCTGGATATCCTGCATCCCGAACCACTTGCCTATCTCGCTGAAAAAGCCTTTCCGATAGATGGTGAAGCGGAAGGCATCGGGATTCACGTAGGGAGCACGCATCCTCGTGAAGATGATGGTCGACTTTCCGGTCGACACCGTGTAGTTGTCGAGCGTCACGACCCAGGAGCCGTGAGATGCCTCGACCTTGTCGGTCTTGAAGAAGCCGCCTTCGATAAAGCGCCCTCCGATGGTCTCACTCAGTTGACTCCACACCTCTTTGCGGCTTGGTCCAAACCATTTGAGCATGCGCATATGGTATCGACCATCGGACGATCATGCATAGCCTTCCCGCGGGCTCAGGCGGAAGCCGCCACAATCTTTTGAAGCTTCTCGACGTAGTGAACGGGGATGTGGTCCAGCAGGTTTTGCCATGGAGGCAGAATCGCGCCGGGGCCGTCCTGGTTCGTCGTGCCATGTTGAAGCTCGCCGTCGTTCTCGATCTGTTCGAGGACACCGGCATGCCGGTACCGTGTCAGGAGGAACGGCGGTACCCGTGGGACGGGGTCTTTGTCATTGACGAAGCGGAAGATATGGTCTCCGTGAGCGAACGATGAGCAAAAGACATCGTCTCCGACGCGTGGACAACCGTACGTATAGGTGGCCGCCACCGGAATCGCAGCTTGCTGGCAGAGGAACGTTGCCAGGACGGCGAGGGCGCCGCCGAGGCTGTGACCGGTGATGAACAGGGGCGTGCCTGCGCTATCGGTCAGATGCCCGAGAATCGAAGTCGAAAGGGGATGAATCGCATCCGCGAAGCCCTCGTGAACGAGGCCCGGAAACGGAGCCTTTGTACCCAGCCGCGCCTTGATGTCTACGGTGAGGTCTTCCAGGAATCGCTTTGGTTCCGTACCTCGAAAAACGAGTATCCGAAATCCCGACGCCTGGATCAGAGCCCCCTCCGTCGTATCGTCGTCGAAGAACTTCAGTTCCTCCATGCCGACCTTTGCAAGGAAGTCGATTCGGCTGGGGGCGGGGTGCGGGTGGTGCTCGTCGCCGGAACGGCGGTAGATCAGACGGCTCAGCTCGGCGAGCCAAAGCGCATTGACCGGATCGAAAGACTCCGCCTCAGCTCGAAACGCTGCTCCGCGTGTCAGCGTGAAGAAGTCAGTCGCGCTTCCTGGATCGAGCAGAGTGTCAAGCATGGCAACCTCCAATGACGGAGGGTCGCGGACGTGACCTTTCCCTACCTCGGCGGTACCGGCACACGGACCGCCCTTCCAAAGCGGTGGCTGGCGCCACCGCAGTCCAAAGCGCTTCGCGCGAAATGGAATCAGGATTTCGCGAGAGCGGGCGGTGGAGCCAGGCCTTCGTTTTCAACTCACGAGAGCAGGTGGTGGGGCCAGGCCTTCGTTTTTCAACTTGCCGCCAAACCATTGAACAAATGGCAGTTACGACACCACGAGTCGTGGCTCACGATCCACGAAGTGCTTTGGACTGCGGTGGCGCCAGCCACCGCTTTGGGAGGGGAGGTCGACCGGCTTCGTGCGCAAGGTCTGGCTTCCCGTGTCACGGGAAACCGTGCCGGCGACGGTCACGTGGTAGGTCTGCGCCGGGTTCATCGAGCTCGTATGTGCGGTCAGCTTCGAGAACTCCACACTCAGATCGCCCGTGGGGCCTGGTGGATTGATCTCGACGCTCTGAAGCTGGACCTGTTCCGTTTCCGATTTGGTCACTCCGGTGTTTCCGGTTTTACCTGGAATGAGTAGCTGTCGGGTGCCCTCGGATCGATGGTGATGCCGTGCGAGAATGCATCCTCGGTGGTCAGATGCATCGGTGAGACTCGGGGCGTGAATTTACCGCCGGCGCGAATGATTTTGAGACTGAACGCCGCCTCCTCGCCCCGGGGCGACCGTGGCCGAAGTCCGATCGGGCTGCGGTGCCTTGGTAACCAACAACTTGAAGCACTTCAGGCGTATCCAGGGGCTCAAGATTGAGAACTGGGTATAAAAGCGCGGTCTCGAGCGTTGTGGTCAGCGTTGGCCCAGCTCTTCGTCGTCTGCCAAGCCTCCGTCGATCTGAGACTCACCACCACTGAAACCAAGGTCGAAAGCTTCGGCCCGACTGGCGGCGACCGTGTGGCGTTGCAGCTCGTGTTGCGCGTAATGCGACGAGTGTTCCCGAGGTCTTCGGTGAAGATGTAGACGTCTTCGCGTAAGACCTTTGGATGACTTTTTGCGTTGACGAGGTCTTCGCGGAAGACGTCGAGCTCTTGCGGGAAGACGTCGGGAACGGACGAGCCGTTGACGACGTCTTCAGGGATGACCTGGACATCTTCGGCGATGACCACGATATCTTCGCCTATGACCTCGAGGTCTTCCGGGAAGACCTTGACGTTCTCCCGGAAGACGTTGATGATCGTCGCTGCCTTCCCGA
This sequence comes from Thermoanaerobaculia bacterium, assembly GCA_038230535.1. GTDB lineage: Bacteria > Acidobacteriota > Thermoanaerobaculia > Gp7-AA8 > Gp7-AA8 > JADGNZ01. Next base: position 54,172 of record JBBRNB010000031.1, on the reverse strand, counting down.
TGACTTCCGGGAAGAGGAAAGGAGCGTGAGGCATGTCACGTAAGACGTTTGCCGATCCTCAGGAACTGGTCGGCCGTATCAAAGCGGTCACGAAAGAGATCCCCGGATTCGAGCATCTCGACCTGGCGAAGGCCCGCTCGCTCGTGGCGAGTGTGAAAGTGTCTCCCGAATTCCTCGGCATCATCCTGTCAGCACTGGACGCCTCTCCGACGTTGCGGGGCGCATTCAGGACCGACCCGGAAGAGCTTCGATGGGCTGGAGAGTTCAAGGCCCGGTATACCTCGGTGACTGATGAAGCATCCAAGCTCGAACGCGGGATGCGGACCACCGCCGCCATCTGGTCGAACAAGGCTGGCACCATGGCTCTGCAGGCGTACCACATCGCCCAGCAGCTCATCCGGGACCCGGCCAACTACGACCTCATCCCGTTTGTCAACGAGATGAAGCGCCTGAACAAGCGCGGCAAGCGACCCAAAAAGAAATAACGGTTGCGGCGTTTCACCTCTGGATGGCGTAGCTCACCTTGAAGAACAGCGACCGGTCCTGCTTCACCAGATCGTTCCGCGCGGTCAGGGTGCGGTCGTCGCCGTAGCCGGCGAAGAAGACGGTCTGCCAGTTCAGCTTGTAGCTGTAGAGGATCGATCCGAGGAAGGCGCCGCTGTGTTGAGGCACCGGGAAGACGTAGCGGGTCTGGTTGCGGTTGACGTCGTTGTACTGGACGATGGCGCGGATGAGGGAGTTGGCCGTGAAGCTGTACAACGCGCGGAGGCGCTCGACCTGTGCGGTGTAGACGGGGCCGCCGGCGGCGTTGAGCCATTCGCGGTTCACATCGACCTCGAACGTCGTCTGATCGATCGGACGGAAGATTGCCGTGAACTGGGCACTCGGGCCGTTGCCGGCGCGGGAGTTGGCAAAGTCGATCGACTGGCCTTGCCGCACCTGCAGAACGACGCGTGTGAACCGGCGTGACGGATCGAACTGCGCGTTCCACGTCACGTACGACTGTTCCAGCAGCTTACTACCGGCCAGCACCTTCTCGCCGGGGCGATAGAGGATGCCGGCGGCCAGGTTTTTCGCACCATTGACTCCCACGCCGAAGGAGAGCTGCCGGAAGAGGGTGTTGCCGTTCAGGTCCTCCTGCTGGTCGACCAGAACGGACGGCCGGAAGAAGCTGATGATTGAGTGTTCGGGGTAGTAGCGGCGGCCGTAGTAGGCGAGCGCTTCGCGATAGCCGGCTTGCGGGATAAATCCGAGGTCGGCGCGGAAGTTGTTGCCGATGTCGTTCACGGCCACGCCGTAGTCGTGCGTCGTCACCTGGTGGTCCCAGGAGGCCCGGAACGCATACGAACGTAGTGACTGGCCGGTCCAGGCAGGGGAGAGATCGGGGCGGTCGGGATTGGTGGTGTCGCTGAAGAGGAGTTGCGATGTGACCGTATCGGAATCGTTGGGGCGCCACAGAAAGTCGGGACCGGCGACGCGATTGTGGCCGCCGCCGCTGACCTCGCGGTCGGTCATTACGGCGCCGGCGAAGGAGCCCCCCATCTCGTGGCGGACGCGGGCGATGGTGTCTGTGGATCGGAAATCCTGCGGGGCGAAATCGTTGCCGAGCGGACCCGGCAGAATGGTCAGTCCGCCGCCGCGATCGTCCGCGGTCAGCAGCGTATACGCCGTATTGCCGATCCTTCCGGTCGCGCGCAGACCTCCGCGCGGCGAAGTGATGGTGCGCGTGTAGGCCACCTGCAACGGCGTGTTGAAGAGATCGAATCCCTCCAGGAAGAACGGTCTCTTCTCCGGATAGAAGACGGCGAACCGTTGATTGACGGTTATCTGCGGCACGTCAGCCTCTACCTGGGAAAAGTCGGGATTGATGGTGAGGTCGACCGCGTTCGTCGCGCTTGGCGTCCACTTCACATCGGCGCCGGCATTGTTATCGAGCGAGTGGTGGTTCAGCGGGGAGCCGGGAGGGCCGCCCGGCTTGCCGAGGTATTGACTGCTGACGTACGGCGCGGCGGTCAGATGTCCCGACTCGGGGAGATCCGTAAGGCCGGTGATGGGGACGGCATGACAGACAAGGCAGTTCGAGCCGCGCGGGAGCGGTGCGCTATGGAAGGCATAGCGAAAATCGCGCGGGTAGTTGCGCCAGACCAGGATGTTCCAGGTCGGGTTGCGGCTCGAATAGCGGAGCGAGGAGAAGGGGATGCGGTACTCCGCGCTCCAGCCACCGGCGTCGATCTTCGCGGCGGTGTCGTAGAAGTAGTCAGGCGAGAAATCCTCCACGCCACCGGCGTCGTCGAAGAAGCCGTCCGCCTGGATGCCGCGGGGATTCACACGAAGCTCGAGCCCCATCCTCCGGTCGCCGTGCGTATCGAGAAAAACGGCGATGTTGTCGTCGGTGCCGATCACGCCGTCGCGCTCGACGTAAGGCGCGCGGATCTTCTTCGGCTCGGGATCTTCGGCCCGGACTCCGATATAGAAGTAGCGGTCGTCGTAGGACAGATAGACGACCGTTTTCACCTTCGCCGGGGTGTTGTTGCCAGGCGATGATTCGACGAAGGAGTCGATCTTCGCCGCATCCTGCCAACCGGCATCGGCAAGATCGCCGTCGATGACGATCGGCGCGCCGGCCCGATGAATGGCGATCGGAGGCGGCGCGGGTGGAGCGGGAGGCGCGGGTGTTGTCTGGGCGAACGTCGAAACAGCGATCGAAGCAAATGCCACTGCCACCCAAATGCGCATGCCGGCGGCCTCCGTGTGAGCCATTACGGAGGTTTGACGTTGGAGTTGCGTGACGGTTGGGTGACGAACGTAGCGCCGGCGGGCTCGCCGGCGACTCCGCAAAAAACCGCCAGCGAGCCGCTGGCGCTACGCTTGTTAACACTTCCGGTACACAATCCGTCTTCTCCTCGCTGATGTCCGTTCGCACTGATGCCGACCTCGTTCGTGCCGCGCAGGCGGGCGATGTGGCGTCCTTCGAGCTTCTCTACGGCAGGTATGCCCCCGTCGTTCACTCGATACTCCTTGGCCGCCTTCCTCCCGCCGATGCCGATGACGTGACGCAGAACGTTTTCATCACAGCGCTGACGAAGCTCGGCACGCTGCGCGAGCCGGCGGCCTTCGCGGGGTGGATCGCCCGCACCGCACGCAACGCGGGCGAGGATCATCGGCGGCGGATGAGCGTCACCGTCGAACTTGACGCGACGCTTGCCACCCCCGGGACTCAGAGTGATGACGCCGAGGCTGCGCGGGCGCTGGAGGCCATCCGTGCGTTACCGGAAGCGTATCGCGAGACCTTGATGCTCCGGCTGGTCGAAGGGATGTCGGGGCCGGAGATCTCCGCGCGCACCGGTCTGACGCCCGGATCAGTGCGTGTGAACCTTCACCGCGGGATGCAACTGTTGCGCGATGCGCTCGGTGGGAGGGCCGCATGAACAACGATTATTTGTGGGATGGAAGCGGCGAGGCGGATGCCGAGGTACAGCAGCTCGAGGCGCTCCTTGGGCGTTATCGTGCCGTCGCGCCGATGCCGGACTTCCGGCGCGTCGTCGTGCTGCGCCGGCGTCCTCGCTGGCCGTACGCTGTTGCCGCGGCACTGATCCTATGTGTGATCGGTGGCGAAGTGCTCTTCCACACGCCTTCCAACCGGTGGCGGGCAACCTCGTCGACTGGCGCGGCGAGCATCCCACACGAGATCCTGCGTGCGGGAGACGTGGTCCGAACCGGTGACGGCGGCACGGTGCGGCTGGAGTCGAGCGCGGTCGGGATCCTCGACCTCGGCGCAAATACAACGCTGCGTCTCATCGAGAATCGAAGCAAGCGTCACCGCCTGGTGCTCGCCGCCGGCACGATCCACGCGAAGACGACCTCGATGCCGGGCGTTTTCGTCATCGATACCCCCCGCGCGCGCGCCATCGACCTCGGATGCGAGTACACCCTCACCATTGCAGCCGGCGGCGGGGGAGAGCTGCATGTCACCGCCGGCTGGGTCGACCTCACACACGGCTATGAACAGTCGCTCGTTCCGCAAGGTGCGTCCGCGATGATCTCAACGACAGGCGAGCTGACCGTCCCTCTCTTCGACGACGCCACCCCCGCGTTTCGCACAGCCGTTCGTGACTTCGTGCGCACGCACGATGTAGCAACGATCGTTTCGCAGGCCCGGCGACACGACGCGCTGACGTTGCTGAACCTCTTCCGACTGGCCACTCCCGACGAGCGGGTGATCCTATTCGACAAGCTCGACCAATTCGTCCCGGCGCCGCCATCGATTTCGCGTGAGGCCGTTCGTTCCTGGAGTGCGAATGTTACGGAGGAGTGGTGGCCTGATGTGCTCCGTGCCAGTGGCGTGGCTGGAATCAAGAAGAAGAAGGGGATGCTCGATGGGCTGTGACGGACGAATCAGTTTGAAAAGCATCGCCTTGAATCCGACGGTGTACAAGAGCACGCTGGAGCCGTACCGGCGCAGCCGGCGGGACGCCAGCGTTCCGGGGTTCTACGCTGCGCGTGTGACTGGGAGCTTGAGCACCATGCTCGTGCCTACCCCCTCGATCGAAGCTACGGTCACCTCGCCGCCGTGAGCTTCCACGACCTGCTTGACGATGTAGAGGCCGAGGCCGGTGCCGCCGCCGCCGCGGAGGGACTTGGTGCCGCTCTGTTTGTACTTGTCCCAGATCTGCTGGAGCTCCGCGGATTTGATGCCCATGCCGCTGTCGGTCACGGTGATGACGATCGATTCCGGCACTTCGCCGTTGCGGATGATCTGCGCGCCGACGGAGATGAGTCCCCTTTTCGGAGTGAACTTGAGCGAGTTCGAGATCAGGTTGATCACCGCCTGCGTCAGCTTCTCCACGCTGCCGATGATCTGGGGGATGTCGCGGCCATGCGCGGAAAGGAGAAAGACTTCGTCGCGCGACGCCACACTCTGGAGGCTGCGCACAGCCCGTTTGAGCAGTCCCGCGATCCGAACCGGCTCCTGCTCCACCGCAAAGCTGCCTGACTGGATCTTGGAGAAGTCCATGATCTCGTTGATGAGGCTCATCATCCGTTCCGACTCGCGTTGAGCCTCGGTGAGGAGATCGGCATTCAGGGTGTCGAGCTTCGAGCCGTCCTGAGAAAGGACGAACTCGAGCGTTCCCTGGATACCGGAGAGAGGGCCACGCAGGTCGTGGACGATCTGAGCCGTGAAGTCGGACTTTGCCTGCTCGGCCTCGCGTTGCCGCGTGACGTCTTCGAACCAGAGTGCCACGGTCGGGGTGGGGTAATCGTCGACCTGCATGATCTTGTCGACGCGATAGGTGCGCCCCTCGATATCGACGTCGAGGGATCGCTGGGATTCGGCATCGAGAAAGAAACCCTGCAGCCAGCCGCTCTCGCCTGCCACCGCTCGCGCCGCCTGTGTCAGCCAATCCTTTGCATCGTTGCCGAAGGTTGCTTCGAAGGCGTTGTTTGCCCACTCCACGCGGCCATGCTCGTTGATGATCGCGATCGGAGTCTTGAGGTGCCTGGCGATGATGTATTTGTCGTTCACGTTCATTGGGGTACCGTGATGGCGCGCTCGTGCTGGAGTTTGGCAAGGTAAAACAGCGTGGTGAATTGATCGAAAGGACTGAGGATCACTAGCTTCTGAAGATCGAGGCGGCTGTCGATGAGCGACATGAGGTAGCCCTCCTGCGCGGTAAGGTTGAAGCGGTCGAAATTCGAGAGAAACTCAGCCGTGAGTCTCGGTACGGCCTGCATCGCCTTGGGATGCGCGAGGAGGTCGCGCACGATTGTGTTGCGCATGATCTCCGTGTAGCCGCGAAGGGAGAGGTCATCCGGATAGGCGCCGCGCGCCTCATTGAGCTTGATGTACGTATGCCAGGCGCCGTGCTGCGTCAGGGAGTCAGCCACAAGCCGGCTCCAATCCGGCACCGGCTTGGCTTTCGGCGTGGGGAGCGTGGTCATTAGCTGCGCATTCTATTCTGGAGGAGGCACAGACACCGCGCGGCGTGTAGGGCCGCCGCCCTCGGCGGCCTGGTTCTTGCGCTGTTCAAAGATGGCCGCCGAGGGCGGCGGCCCTACACAAGAACTCTGGACAAGGAGCGCCGTGCTCCTCCGTCACATGGCACTTTGTTACACTCACGCCGTGTCTGATGGTGTTCTCGATATTTCGCCGCCTCCTGCCCGACGACGCCGCCACACTGGCCGCATCGTCATCATCCTGATCGCGATCGTTCTCGGGATACCGGGCGGCTTCGTCCTCGCGCACGCCATCCGCGTGCCGCTCGTCAAATCGCTGGAGAACTATCAGCCGGCCATCATCACGCGGATTTATGACCGCAATGGGGTCGCCTTCGCCGAGTACTCGATCCAGAAGCGGATTGTGGTTGCCAAGCGCGACATCGCGCCAGCGCTGGTTCAGGCGATCGTGGCCACAGAGGATGCCGACTTCTACGTCCACGGTGGCATCAATCCGAAGGCCATCCTCCGCGCCGCGTTGAAGGACCTCGTGGCTGGCAAGAAAGTGGAAGGGGCGTCGACGCTGACACAGCAGTTGGCCAAGCAGGTGTTTTTCACGCCGTCGAAGGATTGGAGCCGGAAGATCAATGAAGCCTTCCTGGCCGTCGACATCGAGAAGAATTTCACGAAGGATCAGATCTTCGAGCTCTACGCGAATCAGATGTACCTCGGGCATGGCGCATACGGCGTGGAGGCGGCTTCGCGGCTCTATTTCGGCAAGCACGCCAAGGACCTGACTATCCCCGAGGCCGCGATGATCGCAGGAATGATCCGGTCGCCGATGTACTACAGCCCGATCACACATCCTGACCACGCTCTGGCCAGACGCAACCACGTCCTGCGGCGGATGTATGAGGAACACGACATCTCGAAGCAGCAGTTCCAGCAGTTCCTGAGCTCGCCGCTCGTCCTCGGCACCTATAAAGAGGAAGCGCCGCGGATCGGAGCGTACTTCTCCGAGGAGATCCGCCAGCACATCGAGAACAGCCCCAAGTTCGGCGTCGAGAACCTCTATCAGAAGGGCCTGAAGGTCTACTCGACGCTCGATCTGCGTATGCAGCAGGCTGCGGAGACTGCGTTGCAACGCGGCCTGCGGCGCTGGGACCGCCGCCGCGGGTTCCGGAAGCCAGCGCGGAATCTCGTGGCCGAGGGAATCGATCCGAACGCATACAAAGATCCGAGCTGGTCGAGTGATGCATATGTGACCGACAAGCTCTATCCCGCTGTTGTCATGGCCGTCGACAAGAAGGGTGTGACCGCCCGCGTCGGCAAGGACTCGATGACGCTGGCGCCGGCCTCGTTCGCCTGGACGCAAAACAAGTCGCTGGAGGGCGTCCTAAAGATTGGCGACATCATCTATTTACGTCTCGACGAGGATGCGAAGAGCCACGTCCGGAAGTGGATGCTCGATCAGTTGCCGCAGGTGCAGGGAGCGGTGGTCATCCTCGACGTGAAGAGCGGCGAGGTGCGCGCTCTCGTCGGAGGTTACGACTTTCAGATCTCGAAGTTCAACCGCGCCATCCAGTCCCGGCGTCAGACCGGCTCGTCGTTCAAGCCGTTCGTCTACGGAGCGGCGTTCGAGAAGGGGCTGACGCCGGCCGATACGGTCTTCGATGAGCCGGTTGCCATCCCGGTCGGCAATCAGATCTATTCGCCGAAGAACTACTACGGCCGGTACGCCGGCATCGTGACGATCCAGCGCGCGCTGGAGTTGTCCATCAACGTCCCGGCGGTGAAGACGTGGATGATGGTCGGCGCGGACCGCGTCGTCGATTTCGCCAGGCGCTGCGGGATCACCTCGGACATCCCGCGCTATCCATCGACAGCGCTCGGCGCGGCGGGTGTCTCGCCGATCGAGATGGCCGGGGCGTACAACGTGTGGGCCAATCAGGGCGTCTACGTGAAGCCGCGCCTGGTGCGAAAGATCGTCGACCAGACCGATCGCGTGCTCGAAGAGCAATTGCCCGAGCTGTCCGAAGCGACGCAGGCGCAGGTGGCCTTCGAGCTGGCGCACGTGCTGCGCGGAACGATCGACCGCGGTACCGGATTCGAGGCGCATACGCTTCCACCGCCGCTGGCCGGAAAGACCGGAACAACCAACGCGTACACAGACGCATGGTTCCTCGGCTTCTCTCCGGAGTACACGATCGGCGTCTGGGTCGGCTACGACGATCCGAGCCGTTCGCTCGGCGGCGGCGCGACCGGCGCCGAGGTGGCGTTGCCGATCTGGATCGACATCGTGAAGCAGATCGACGTGCTGAAGCTCCGCACGTCCCGCCCGGAGTTCGACATGCCGCCGGGCATCATCATGGCGCCGATGGATCTGAAGAGCGGCCGCCGCGGCGTCGGCCCCTGCGAGCATGTGGTGATGGAGGCCTTCATCGCCGGCCAGGAGCCTGACAAGGATTGCAGCGGGGCAACGGTGGCCATGAGCAAGCTGCCGTACTACCTGCAGAAGTCCTTCTACCAACCGAAGGAGCTCGAGCCGACGCAGGCCGCGCAGGATGCATCCGCGAAGTCCGGCGAAGGCGCCGAGTCTCCCGCCCCGAATGTGGATGAAGGTCCGAAGGGCGCCGCGCCGGTGACGGCAACGTCGGCCAAGCCGCCGCAGTAGGAAACTGTGTAGAAACCCGTGTCTCACGTACCTGCCATCGTGAGGCCGTCATTCCAATGGGCCATGACTCTCGAGACCCTGGGATCGCGGGCGTCTCGCCCGCATCGGCTTCACGCGAGAGTCGACAGCGGGCGGGACGCCCGCGATCCCAGGCAGCCGAAGCCTGAAGTCAAGGCCATTGGCGGCTGTCATTCCGAGCAGGCGGCGCCCCAGAGGGGCAAAGCGCGGCGAGGAATCCCCAGCTGAAACCCAGGCTAAAACCCCGAGGGGCGGAGCGACTGCGGCTGACGGCTGGGGATTCCTCGCCGTCCTTTGCCCCTCCGGGGCGACGGCGGCTCGGAATGACAGGCTTGGTGGCCGGCCGGTGATCACCACCCCTACCCACCTTCGCCCACGCCGCCACCGGCGAACAACTCCGGCTGCGGCGCCTCCGGCTCTTCATCATCCTCGTCGACGAAATTGGAGAGCCCGATGCCTGCGAGGCGGTAACGGCTGGCGGGAGGGAAGTCGAAGCGGGTGAGCAGCTCCGCGCCGATGCGGGCCAGGTCGTCGCCGCTCGATGGGGGAGAGTCGGGTGTCAGCCGGCGGGTGGCGGTCTTGAAGTCGCCGGTGCGGAGTTTCACAGTCACCGTGCGGCCGGTCAGCTTCTTGTCGCTGAGCGCCTGCCAGAGCTTCTGCGATTCTTCGCGGATGTAGGCCGTCACTTCGTCGAGCGTGATGTCTTTGGCGAATGTGTTCTCGCTCGACCATGACTTCCGTTTCTGCGACGGGACCACCGGCGACTCATCGATGCCGCGGGCCAGCTCCCATAGACGTGTGCCCCATTTGCCGAAGCGGGCCACCAACTGAGCAACGGTAAACGAATGCAGGTCGCCGGCGGTGGCGATGCCCATCTCCGTCAGGATCTTCTCCGTCGCTTTGCCGACGCCGGGGATCTTGCGCACATTCAACGGCATGAGGAAGCGCTCCACCTGATGAGGGCGGATGACGAAGCAGCCGTCGGGTTTCTTCCAGTCGCTGGCGATCTTGGCCAGGAACTTGTTCGGCGCGACGCCCGCCGAGGCGGTGAGGTGGGTCTCCGTTTTGATCTCGCGGCGGATCGTCTCGGCGGTCTCCGTTGCCGTCGGGATTCCGGTCAGCTCCTCGGTGACGTCGAGATAGGCCTCATCGAGCGACAGCGGCTCGACAAGCGGGGTGTGGCGCGTGAATATCTCGCGGATGTGCCGCGACACCGCACGATACTTTTCGAAGTCCGGGTGAATGAACGTCCCCTCGGGGCATAAGCGCATGGCGCGCGTGGCCGGCATGGCCGAATGGACGCCGAACTTGCGCGCTTCGTACGATGCCGCGCAGACCACGCTCCGCTCGCCCGGCCAGCCGACGATGACCGGCCTGCCGCGCAACTCCGGCCGGTCCCGTTGCTCGACGGAGGCGTAGAAGGCATCCATGTCGATGTGGATGATCTTTCTCATGGAGTGCTCGTCATTGCTCGTCATGGGCGAAGCGAATGTTGAATGTTGAATGTTCAGTGTTGAATGTTGAATGATGGGGACCACGCGCCTGCCTCGCTCCATTCAACATTGAACATTCAACACTCAACATTGAACATTCCGCTTCTCACTCTCCCAACCCCCGCGTTTCTCGTCGACCGCTCCATTGTCGAACAAAACTGCCTTCGCATGCGCGGCCGGGCCATGGCCTCATCCGTCGTATTCCGGCCACACGTGAAGACACACAAGGCCATCGAGATCGGACGTATGCAGCACGGCGGCGGCATTGGTCCAATCACCGTTTCGACCATGGCCGAGGCCGGATTCTTTGCCGATGGCGGGTTCCGCGACATCACCTACGCGGTACCGATCGCGCCCGAAAAACTGCCACGCGCCGCGGCGCTTGCGGCGCGCATCGAACGTCTGAACATTCTGGTCGACAGCGAGGTTGCTCTACGCGCGGTAGAAGAGTTTCACGCCGCGAACGGCGTCGTCTTCGATGTCTTCCTGAAGGTCGACTGCGGTTATCACCGGGCCGGTGTCGATCCGAACGATCCTGAAAGTGCGCGGCTGGCCATCGCAATCTCCTGTTCTCCTGCCGTCCGTTTCCATGGATTTCTCACGCACGCAGGACACTCGTACAACGCGCACAGCGTCGATGAGGTACGGCGTATCGCAACCGAGGAGACCGAATCGCTGACGAGGTTCCGGGCGCTGACCGGTCTCGCCGGCGTCACCCGCAGCATCGGCTCGACGCCGACGACCTCGATGGTCGACACGTTCACTGATACCGACGAAGTGCGCCCCGGCAACTACGTCTTCTTCGACGCCTTCCAGGCCACGCTCGGTTCCTGTTCGATCGACGACGTCGCCGTCTCGGTGCTGGCCACGGTCGTCGGCTCCTATCCCGACCGGCGGGAAGCAATCATCGATGCCGGCGCGCTGGCGATGTCGAAAGATGTTGGTCCCGATCACATCGCCCCGAACTTCGGCTACGGCATCGTCTGCGACACTTCACTGCAGGCGTTGCCCGCGCGTCTGGTTGCGCTGTCGCAGGAGCATGGAAAACTCAGGATGTCTTCACCGCCGCCGGTCGGTACGCGGGTGCGCATCATCCCCAATCACTCCTGCCTCACCGCTGCGATGTACGACAGGTATCACGTTGTCGACAGTGGAGCGATCGTCGATGAATGGCGGCCTGTGCGCGGGTGGTAGCTGCTCGTGTCATCGATTTGCTACGAATACATGCTCGCGAAGAATCAAGTCAATCAAGGGATTCAATCTGCTGCAGTGCGCCGCCACCCGCCCGGGTCCCTCGCTCACGCTCGGGATGACAGATGGTTACGGGTCGTCGGTTTCAGGAGGTTCCTGACCCCATGCGAGCTCCGTCCATCTCGGATTCTGCCGTTCGATCAAACGTATCTTCTTCGCGCGTCTCCACGACTTGAGCTGTTTCTCGCGCGCGATGGCCTGAGTGATCTCCGTGTAATCCTCGACGTAGACGAGCCGGTCAACGTTGTATTGAGCCGTGAAGCTGCGGGGATACTGCTTTGCACGATGACTTGCCAGCCGTTTTTCGAGATCGCTGGTTACTCCGATGTAGAGCACTCGCTGGATGCTTGTGAGAATGTAGACGTAGTAGAAACGCATGATCCGAGGCTACCTCGGAGTCGTTTCAGGCAACCGAGAGTCTACGAGTGGTGGTGTGTGTGTGTGTCATCCCGAGCGAGAGCGAGGGACCTGGGTTGGGCGGGGGCGCGCAGTACTACGTTGAATCCTCGCGTGGTTCTACAGGTGGTGGATCTACGTCTGCGCGCCGCCACCCGCCCAGGTCCCTCGCTCTCGCTCGGGATGACACACGGGACGGACACTTGTCCGCGGACACATGTCCGTCCGGACACTTGGCGGACAGCCACAAAATCATCGAACCATCGTGAAATCAACCAGTTGACTCATGGCACCTCGGTTGCGCTGTAGCGTTACCGAATGATTGAAAACGCTTCCTCCATGGATCGCGAGGTGGCGCCTGGGTCGTGGTTTACGCGGGCGAGGGTGATTGCGGGGGGAGTGATCCTCGTGGCCGTCATTGGTCTTGCTGTCGCGTTCCCGGCGATTCGGCGGTGGTCGCGCGCGGATCGGGCGGTGGACGCCACCACACTCGCCATCGGAACCGTCAGCCGAGGGGATCTTGTTCGCGACATCTCGGTGCAGGGAAGGGTGGTCGCGGCGCTGCATCCGACGCTCATCAGTCCGGCGCAGGGGATTGTGACGTTGCGGACGAAGGCAGGGAGTGTCGTACACAAGGGTGACGTCCTCGCCGTCGTCGACAGTCCTGAGCTGCGCAGCACGTTGGAGCAGGCACGTACGCAACTGCTCTCGTTCCGTACCGACTACGAGCGCGGCAAGATCGCCGGTTCGCAATCAGATGCGCGTCTCCGGCAGCAGGTGGCGCTGGCGCAGGTGCGGCTGGAAGCGGCACGGCGTGCGCTGCATCGTGCGGAGCTCTTGCGGAAGGAGGGCCTGATCAATGGTTCGGACTTTGAGAAAGCGCAGGACGACGTTCATGTCGCCGAGCTGGAAGTGGCGCAGGCGCAGCGCGAGATCGGACTGAACAAAGACACCGTCGACTTCGACGTCAGGAGCCGCAAGCTGCAGGTCGATCGGGAGCAATCGGCGACCGGCGAGATGCAGAAGCGGTTCGACGATCTCACCATCCGCGCGCCGTTCGACGGGATGGTGGCCGCGATCACGGTCAACGAACACGACTCTGTGGCCGCGAATCAGGCCATCCTCACAGTGATCAACCTCTCGTCGCTCGAGCTCGAGATCACGGTACCCGAGGAGTACGCGGCAGACGTGAGGATCGGGACGTCGCTCATGATCGGGTACGGAAGCGGGGAAAACGCGGCACACATCACCGCCGTCTCGCCCGAGATCGTCGGCAATCAGATCACCGCGCGGGCGGTCCCTGATCAGCAGTGGCCGGCGGGGCTGCGGCAGAACCAGCGCGTGACGGCGCGGCTGGTCTTCGAATCGAAGAAGAACGTGCTCAAGCTCCCCCGAGGAGCGTTCGTGGAGGCCAGCGGCGGACGGAGCGCCTACGTCGTCGATGGCGGGCTGGCAACGCGCAGGCCGATCGTCCTCGGATCGGTCGGTGCTTCAGAAGTAGAAATCATCAGCGGATTGCGCGGGGGCGATCGCGTGATCCTCTCGGACACCTCGCCATTCGGCAACGTCAACTCACTCATTCTGCGGTGACAGGAGACAGATCGATGCTTCGCATGAAGAACATCAAGAAGATTTACCGGACCGAGCTGGTGGAGACCCATGCCCTGGAGGATTTCTCGCTCAATGTCGAGACCGGGGAGTTCGTGGCCATCATGGGACCCTCGGGATCGGGCAAGACCACGTTTCTCAACGTGGCCGGCCTGCTCGATGTCTTCGAAGGGGGCGTCTACGAGCTGGACGACAAAGACGTCAGCCGGCTCACCGACCGCGAGATGTCGCACATCCGCAATCAGAAGATCGGCTTCATCTTTCAGGGCTTCAACCTGATCCCCGACCTGGATCTCTTCGACAATGTCGACGTTCCGCTGCGCTATCGCGGGATGCCGGCGGGGGAGCGGAAGACGCGCATCGAGCGTGCGGCGGAGATGGTGGGCCTCTCCTCGCGCATGCATCACCTTCCGTCGCAGCTCTCTGGTGGTCAGCAGCAGCGCGTGGCCATTGCCCGCGTTCTGGCGGCCGATCCGAAACTGATCCTGGCCGACGAGCCGACGGGTAACCTCGACTCGCTGATGGCGCGCGAGATCATGGATCTGCTCGACGAGATCAACCGGCGCGGTACGACCATCGTCATGGTCACACACAGCCCGGAATGCGCGGCGCGTGCTTCGCGCGAGATCCATCTCTTCGACGGCCGTGTCATCGACGTCGACCGGCCGCCCGCTCTCTTCGGCGGCGCGTTGAAATCGGCGAAGTGAGGACGGCATGCTGCGCTACAACATTCGCATCGCCATCAAGAGCCTCCGCCGCAATCCCATTCTGACGTCCGTCATCATCGGCGGTATCGCCCTCGGCATCTGCGCTTCGACGACCTTCACCACAGTCCGCCACATGTTCGCGCGTGACCCTCTCCCCGGAAAGAGCAGCAACCTCTTCTATGTGCGCATGGACAACTGGGATCCGCACGCGCCGTATCCGACCGCCCCGGGAGGTCCCGGCGAGGCCATCCCTCCTCAGATCAGCTACCGCGATGCCATGGCCCTCATGCGGTCGAACATGCCGGTACGCCAGAGCGCGTCGTTCATCGGACAGATGACTGTGTATCCCGACCCGAAGGTGGGGCGGCCATCGAGCGAGATGATCCGTCTGGTCTTCTCGGACTTCTTCCCGATGTTCGAGGTTCCCTTCGCATATGGAGGACCGTGGGACAAACGCGCCGATGCCAAAGCCGAGCAGGTCGTGGTCATCGACGACGACACGAATCAGAAGCTGTTCGCCGGCGCGAATTCGGTAGGCAAGCGCATCCGCATCGAGGACCGGGAGTTCACCGTTTCCGGCGTGTTGAAGCCGTGGCGCCCGTTCATCCGCATGTACGACATGAATGGAAACTTCGTCGCGGCGCCGGAGCCGGTCTACATGCCCTTCTCGCTCACCCCGTCGATGCAGATCCGGTCCGCCGGCAACAGCGACGGCTGGAAAGGGTGCTGCAACACGTTCGAAGAGTTCCTCGCCTCCGACACCGACTGGGTGCAGTTCTGGGTCGAGCTCCGTTCACCGGCGGATGCCGCGCAATACCGCCGCTTCGTGGACGGCTATGTTCTCGAGGAGAAGAAGCACGGACGCTTCCCGCGGCCTCTGATGAATCGCGTGACCTCTCTGCTCGATCTCATGGTCGAATCAGGAGTGATCCGCCCGCAGGTCACGGCCATGGCCGCGATCTCGATCCTCTTCCTGGCCATCTGCGCACTGAACCTGACCGGCTTGCTGCTCAGCAAGTTCCTGGCGCGCGCTCCCGAGGTTTCCGTGCGGCGGGCGCTCGGTGCAACGCGGCTCGACGTCTTCCTTCAGCACATCACGGAATGTGAGCTGGTCGGTCTGGCCGGCGGCATCATCGGCATGTTGCTGTCGATCGGTGTCATGCGGTTGATCGGGAAGCTCATCACGACGACCTCGGTCATCGCGCTGGACAGCGAGATGATCATGGCTGCCCTCTTCCTTTCTCTCGGAGCCGGTTTTCTGGCCGGCCTCTATCCGGCCTGGCGGATCTGTTCCGTGCAGCCTGCCGTGCAACTCAAGATCTGACGAGGAGAACGACCATGGAATTCGGACCGATCATCCGTGCACTGAAACGCAACAAGATCCGCTTCCTGCTGATCGTGGTGCAGATCGCCATCACGCTGGCCGTGGTGACGAACGCCATCACCATGATCCGAACCGAGAACGAGAGCATGAGCAAGACCTCGGGATTCGACGACGACAACATCGTCTGGGTTCGTACCCGGCCGTTCGAGCCTGCGTTCAAGGACCTGCCTTACCGCATCTCCGCGGTCAACGCCGATCTGCGCGTCATCCAGTCCATCCCAGGTGTGGTGGCTGTGGCCAACACGAACTTCCTGCCGTGGCAGGGAGGAGGCAGCTCCGGCGAGGTCTCGGCCGGAGGCGCCGACGGCAGCAAGTTCCGCACGCAGATGTACTACAACACACCCGGGATACTGGATACGCTCGGCGTGCATCTCGTCTCCGGACGGCCGTTGCGGGACTCCGATCTCGACGACGATCCGAATTCGAAGGCGCCCAGTACCGCTGTGATCTCGCGCGAGCTGGAGAAACTGCTGTTCAAGGGACAGAGCGCCGTGGGCAAACAGCTCATCGACACGGGCAATGGAGTCATCAACGTCGCCGGCACATTCGACCCGTTTTACAACCCGTACGGCTGGCCGATCCACGAATATGCCGTGCTCTACGCCGGCCATGTATCACGCAGCGGCGCGCAATACCTGGTCCGGATCAAGCCGGGGATGATGAAGCAGGTCGTTCCGATGATCGAGCAACGGATGCTGCGGTCGAACAACGGACGCAACATTCAGATGAAGACCATCGACGAGATCAAAGACGGCTACTTCACGCAGGGGAGAATCGTGCGCGGGGCGATGTCGATGGTCATCGCCCTCATCGTGCTGGTCACCGGACTGGGGATTGTCGGTGTGACCTCCTTCACCGTCACGGAGCGAGGCAAGCAGATCGGGACCCGCCGCGCCCTCGGTGCAACCAAAGGCGCCGTTCTCCGTTACTTCCTGCTGGAAAACTGGATCGTGACCAATGCCGGCCTCATTCTCGGCGTCGTGGCAGCGTATGGCCTGAACGTCCTTCTGGTGACGAAAACGAATGGAGCAAAGCTCGATTGGCGATTCGTCGTCGTTGCGATCATGCTGCTTTGGATCCAGGGCATCGTGGCCACCCTGATTCCGGCGATGCGCGCGACGCGCTTCTCGCCGGTGATGGCCTCACGCGGAGCATGATTTGGCAGGAGCACATGACCGGATCGCGGGAACGGTCCTGATCGTCGAAGATCAGCCGGCTGTCGCCAAGGCTCTGCTGCTGCTGTTCGACATCCACGGTATCGACGCCATCGCCGTCCCGGCGCCGGCGGATGCCGAGGATGTGATCAGGCGCGGGGACGCAGACGTGGTCGTGCAGGATATGAACTTCACGCCGGGGGCCACCGGCGGAGAGCAGGGGCTGGCGCTCTTCCGGACCGTGCGCAAGATCGACCCCGGAATGCCGGTCATCCTCCTCACTGCCTGGACCTCGCTGGAAACGGCGGTGCAGATGGTGAAGGAAGGGGCGGCCGACTATCTGGCCAAACCGTGGAGTGACGCCAGGCTGCTGGCGATCGTCGGCAGTGCGCTGAACGACCGGCGTGGCGAACGCGAGGTACGCCGCTCGCGTGCAGCGCTGACATCGACCTGCGATCTGCGCGGCATCGTCTACGAAAGCGCGGCCATGCACCGGGTGGTGACGCTGGCGCTTCAGGTGGCCGCGGCGGACGTTCCGGTGCTGATCACCGGTGCAAACGGAGCGGGGAAGGAGAAAGTCGCCGAGTTGATTCAGGCGAGCTCGCTGCGTCGCAAGATGCCGTTCGTTCGCGTGAACGCAGGCGGTCTGCCTGATGAGTTGCTCGAAAGCGAGCTTTTCGGCGCTGAAGCAGGCGCGTTCACCGGATCGAAACGGCTTCGCATCGGACGCTTCGAGACCGCCAACGGCGGCACGCTTTTTCTCGACGAGATCGGCAATCTATCCGCGGCAGGCCAGATGAAGCTGCTGCGCGTCCTCCAGAACGGCGAGTTCGAACGGCTCGGCAGCAGCGACACCCGCCGTGTCGACGTCCGGCTCCTCTGCGCCACCAACGCCGACCTCGGCCAGTCTGTTCGCGCGGGGACGTTCCGCCAGGATCTCTATTTCCGGCTGAATGTGATCGAGATCCACGTTCCGCCGCTTCGCGACCGGCGTGACGACATTCTGCCGATCGCCGAATCGTTCCTGGCCGCCGCACGCAAACGCTCCGGCCGCTCCTGGCGTCTCGGCGACGACGCGCGCGACGCTCTGGTCTCGTACGACTGGCCCGGCAATATCCGCGAGCTTCAGAACCGCATCCAGCGCGCCACCGTGACGGCCGTGAGCGACGTCATCTCCGCATCCGAACTGGCGCTGTCGAGCGAAGGCCCACAGGTTCCCTCACCCGTACACGGCGAGAAGGAACAGATCGAGACGCTGCTGCGGGAAGGGGGAGGCAATGTCTCCGATACCGCCAGAGCGCTCGGAGTGTCGCGCCAGGCGCTCTACCGTAAAATGCAACGCTTGGGCATCGTACTGGAGCGGCGGCCACGATAATTGCGCTTCGCGCGTTGTCGGTTGTCTGCGCTCGCACGTTGTCGATTGTCGGTTGTCTGCGCTTCGCGCGGTGCTGGTTGTCGGTGTCTGCGTTTTCGCGCGTTGTCGGTTATCGTTTCGCGGCGTGTGCGCCAGGGAAAGTAACAACGCGCGAAGCGCAAGCAACCGGCAACCGGCAACGCGCGAAGCGCAATCATGAGTAGACGCCGCCTTACGCGGATCATCGCGGTTCACCACGTTGTGGTCATCGCCTCGATTGCGATGGCCGCGGGACTAGGCGCCAACCTCCTCCTACACGCTTCGGCCCGTGCCGCCGCGGCGTTCGGCGGTTCGCTCTTCCTCCTCGGCGTAGTCATCACCACGATCACGATGCGTACTCCGTTGCAGCGCATCCGGCGAAACCTCGGTGCGTTGGTCGATGGGGTTCGCGGCTTCGCGGACGGCGACTTCAGCCTCCGTCTGCACGTCACAGGCAGCGACGAGATCACCGATCTCGTGGCCGTCTACAACGACATCGGGGACGTCCTGCGCGATCAGCGAAACGAGTCGGTACAGCGCGAGCTGCTGTTCGAGACGGTGCTGCAGGCTTCGCCGCTGGCGATGATTCTGACGAGCGATCGTGACCGGATCGTCTTCGTCAACCGCGCCGCGCGCGATCTCTTCGGTGCCGGAGAGCGGCTGGAAGGGAGGAAGTTCGACGAGCTCGCACAGCAGGTGCCGGCGCTGCAGGAGGCGCTTCACACCGGCGCGGGCGCGATCTTCACCGTCGACGGCGAGACGTTTCAACTGACGCGGCGAGCGTTTTTTCTCAACACCCGGGAGCACGTGCTCTGCCTCATCGCCCGGCTGACGCAGGATCTGCGGCGCCAGGAGCTCGACATCTGGAAACGGGCCATCCGTGTCGTCAATCACGAGTTGAACAACTCCCTCGCGCCGATCCACTCTCTCTTTCATTCAGCCAGCGTCGTCCGCGCGCGCGCCGATGACGACGGCCGGCTCGCCGAGATCAACGCCGCCATAGAAGAGCGGCTGGCCTCGTTGCAGCAATTCATCGACGGATACGCTCATCTTGCAAGGCTGCCGAGGCCGCGGCGCGAGTCAGTGGCATGGAGCAACCTGCTCGACGGCGTCCGGCACGTCGTACCGTTCGTGTCCGAGACCCCACCGTCCCACGAAGGACTCGTCGACCGCGTCCAGATCGAGCAGGTGCTCGTCAACCTCGTGAAGAACGCGCGGGAGGCGGGGAGTGCTGACGACGACATCGTCGTCCGCGTCGAGCGGCGCAGCGGCGGAAGCGCGCTCATCGTCGAAGACCGCGGCAAGGGGATGGACGATGAAACGCTTCGACACGCCCTCCTACCGTTCTACTCCACGAAACCGGAAGGCACAGGACTGGGTCTGGCCCTCGCCGGCGAGATCATCGACGCTCACGGCGGGAATGTGAGAATTGCGAGGAGAGAGGGTGGGGGGATTGCGATTACGTGTTGGATACCGGATTAGGGCCTTCGGCGTTGTCTGCGCTTGCGCGCGTTCGCTGCCTTCGTCGTTGTCTGCGCCTCGCGCGTTGATCAAGCAGCGTTCTTGGCTGGCCTTGGCGGGTGGTATCCGGAAGAGTTGACATCTTTGTCTCCAGGCCTTGTGTACGCGCCTGGGTGGGACAGCGCCCAGAGCTGAAGGACGTCCGAAGGGCAGACAACGCCAAAAGCAGACAACGCGCGCAAGCGCAGACCACGCCGAAGGCAATTTTAACGAAATAGCGCAAAACCGAGCCGCTGTTAGCGTCGTCGTGCATCGATCTATCCTCGCCATATCCATCGCTCTCGCCACCATTCTCTCCGCGGCCGCTTCCGCCTCCACCACGACGATGCCGTTCTCGCAGGTCCATAAGGGTATGCGGGGGTACGGTGAGACGGTGTTCGACGGCACGAAGCTGGAACGTTTCGACGTCGAGATCACCGGGGTGCTCCAGAACATCGCGCCCGGTCAGGATCTGATCCTGGCGAAGGTATCCGGTCCGATGGTCGAGCGCGCTGGAGTGATTGCCGGTATGAGCGGCTCGCCTGTCTATATCGACGGTAAAGTGATCGGGGCGCTGGCCTACTCATGGCAGTTCGCCAAGGAAGCGATCGCCGGAATCACTCCCATCGACGAGATGCTGAAGATTGCAGAGGTCGACGGTGGTCCGGCTGGCGCGATGGTCGCGGCCACGCCTCGCATGAGCGGGGCGGATTTCATCAAAGCGATCGTCGAGCACAAGACAGCCGAGAAATTCGAAGTGATGATGAGCAGTCTGGCCGGTGCCATTCCCGCATCGACCTTTGGCGGCGCGCGGCCGATCGCCGTACCGCTCTCGATGTCGAGCTTTTCCGCTGACACGCTCGGCAGGTTCGGCAAGTACCTCGATCCGATGGGGTTCATGCCTGTCCCGAGCGGTGCTTCCTCCAGTTCCACAACAAGCGCAGTTCCGGCTTCGAAAGAGTTCGCCGCGGGCGACGCCATCGGCGCCGTCCTTCTGCGCGGCGACTTCAACGTCGCCGCTACCGGTACTGTCACGTACATCGACGGTGATCGCGTCTATGCCTTTGGACATCCGTTCCTCGACATGGGCCAGGTGGCGTTCCCGATGGCGAAGTCGGAGATCGTCGGCGTGATGCCTAGTCTGGCCAGCTCCTTCAAGTTTGCAAACACGGGGGCGGTCGTCGGCGCGTTCCGTCAGGATCGCGCGGTCGGCATCATGGGCGTGATGGGGGAGAAGGCCGGCATGATCCCTGTCGACCTGGAAGTGGAAGGGTCCGGACCGGCTCAGAAGTATCACGTCGACGTCCTGCGGCACGGGCTGCTCACCCCGCTGATCCTGGCCATGGCGGCCGATACGGTAGTAGCGAATGCACAACGTGCGGCGGGCGAGCGGACGGTCATGCTCGAGTCGGAGATCAAGCTGAAAGGCTTCAACGAGCCGATCACGTTGCGCGAGGGTTGGGCCGGCGCTCAGGCGCGCGGAGCCATCCCCTCCTACATCGCAGTCGTGGCCGGCTATGTGATGTCGAACGAGTTCCACGCCGCCGACATCGAATCCGTGAAGATCCACTTCCGCCATACCGACGACCTCAAGATCGCCAAGATCGTCCAGGCCTCTCTGGAGATGCCTCCGACTGGACGCGTTCACGCCGGTGACGTGGTGAAGGTCCGCGCTGTGCTGAAGCCATACCGCGGCGAGGCCTTTGTCGATACCTTTAGTGTGACCATCCCCGACAATCAGTCCGCCGGTGCTGCCTACCTGCTCGTTGGTAGCGGCTCGGTGCTCAATCAGGTCGACTTCATGCTCGTCCCGCCCGATCCACGCAGTCTCGATCAGGTCATCGCCGTCCTGCGGCGGCTTCGCCCTTCCACGGAGCTCACCCTGGGGCTGTATGAACCGACCGATGGCGAGGTCACGGCCGGCGTTTACCTGCCAAACCTGCCGCCGACCATGCGCGCCATCGTCAGTAGCGACACATCCAACGGTCTGCAGGCGCCGGTCCGTTACCATGCCTCCCAGCACATCGCGCACCCGCTCGCCTATATCGTCGACGGCGTGGTGAAGATCGACCTCGACGTCAAGCCGTCGATTTGATCCGCGGCATCCACTCCGAAACGAAAGGAATTACCAGCACAATGCGCCGAGGCCTCGCGCTCGCAGTCTTTCTTGCATCTCTACTTGCAGCAGTCAACGTCTTCGCCGTCGCCCCTCAGTTCTGGAGGGTTCGGAACGCCGAGGACTTCCTCGCCGGTGACATCGATGGCTTCGCGGTCACATCGCGCGGCGAGTTGCGGCCGGGCCCTTCGCTGAAGAAGCTTGGCTCGTTCACCGAGCCTTTCGTCCTGGCTCAGGTGGCGGCGCCGAACGGCGATCATTTCTTCGGCACCGGGAACGAGGGGAAGATCTATCGGCTCCACGGTACGGAGCTGAAGGCGATCTACACCGCGCCGGAGCCCGAGGTCTACGCGCTGGCCTTCCACGACGGAGCGCTCTATGCCGGTACATCGCCAAACGGCAAGGTCTACCGCATCGATCCGAATGACGGCAAGGCAACCGTCTTCTACGATCCGAAGCAGGCCTACATCTGGGCGCTGGACTTCCTGCCGAATGGCGACCTTGCCGTCGCTACCGGCGTCGACGGAAAGCTGTTCCGAGTCACGCCGAAAGGCGAGGGGAAGATACTCTTCGACTCGCCGGAGACTCATCTGCGCTGCCTGGCGGTGAAGAAAGACGGCACGATCCTCGCGGGCGGCTCTGCGAAGGGACGCATCTACGAGATCCGCGCCGACGGTGTGACGCACGCGCTCTACGATTCGCCGCTGTCCGAGATCTCCTCGATCTACGTCGATGCGAACGGTATCGGCTGGGCCTCGGCGGCCAGCAACGTCCTCCCCTCTTCCGCGCCGGTGAAAGCCACCCCGGCGAAACCGGCCGGGCAGTCCGGCCCAACATCGACGGCCAGCACGAGCGCATCCGCGGGCGAACAGAAGAAAGAGGAGGCGGCCGGCAGCGTCGAGGTCAGCGTCTCTTTCGATGACAGCTCCGGATCGGGATCGAGCGGTCCCAGCGGGAGCGGCGAAATCTACAAGATCAATCCCGACGGCTTCGTCGAAGTGGTCCGCAAGTTCGAGCACGAGATGGCCTACTGCGTCAGCGGCGGTCCGAACGGCTCGATCCTGCTCGCCACCGGGCCACAGGGCCGCATCTACGAACTGAGGGGGAGCGAGGTGTCGCTCACTGGAAGCGTAGCGGAGAAGCAGGTCGTCTCGATCTCGACCGCCGGCTCCGAGACGCTGATCACCACCACGAACAGCGGCGCCGTCTATCGAATGGAAGCCGGTCCCTCCGCGAAGGCCGAGTTCCGCTCCGCGGCCAAGGATGTGGAGCACTTCTCGCGCTTCGGCAACTACCGGATCGAAGGGGACAACGTCGGAGACGGGCATCTCGCCATCGCCTTCCGCTCCGGCAACACCCGCACTCCGGACGCGACGTGGAGTCCCTGGAGCGCCGCATCGACCACGAGCAACGGGGCCGTCGATACCCCTCCGGGCAGGTACGCGCAATGGAAGCTGACCATGCCGAAGCCGGCCGCGAATATCTCCGTCGACGCCGTGACGGTCGCCTTCGTCAACCGCAACGTCGCTCCGGTCATCGACACCGTGATCGTTCAGGATCCCGCCATCGTTTACATCACCGGAAGCTATCCGCAGTCGCCGCAGGTGGTGGAGGCAACGAATCCCGATGAGAACGGGATCTTCATCAGCCTCGACACGCCTCGCGACAAAAACGAGCCCGGCAAGAGGGTTTACCGCAAAGGCTTCCGGACGGTGATCTGGCGCGCGCACGATGACAACGGCGATTCTCTCCGCTACACGCTCTCGTTCCGCCGCAAGGGAGCCGAGAGATGGCTCCGCCTGCGCGACAACGTCGAAGACGGCTCGATGAACTTCGACACCTCGCAGCTCCCCGACGGCACCTACGAGCTGCGGCTCACCGCGACAGACAGCCAGGACAACCCCGACACGGCTCTGACCGATGTGAAGGAAGGGATCGAGTTCGTCATCGACAACACACCACCGGCGATCGCATTCACGTCGGATGGCGACGACGTCGTCATCCACGTCACCGACAAGCTCTCGCCGATCGGCAAAGTCGAGTACTCCGCCGACGCGCAGAAATGGATCCGCATCACCCCGGTCGACGGCATCAGCGACTCGCCGAACGAGACGTATCGCCTGAAGCGCTCCACGCTCGCGGGCAAGTTCGTCATCGTCCGCGCGGTGGATGCCTTTTACAACGTGGCGACGGAGTCGATCACGCCGTGAGGATGAGACGCATGCGTACTCGGAGCAAGGCGCTACCTCATCGAGAGATCGAACGCCGGCTGATCGCCGATGCTCAGAATCCAGATGCGTGGGAATTCCTCACCTCAGCCGGCCCAAGCCGGTCATCGCGGCCTCCCTGGTACAGGGGAGCAGCCGCCCGGAACCCGTTGCACCGAGAAGATAAAGAGGACTTGGCTAAAACCGGTCCTCGCGATTGACGGGACCCGAGATGGACTGCGCGGGAGCGCGCTGACGGCAATGCGCTCCTCTTCCCAGCCCATTCAACCTCCGACTCCGCGAACCGCGATCTATAATCCCCGGCGTGAAATACACACGCGTCGCTCTCGCTCTCAGCCTGCTTCTTCTCGGCGCATGTTCGAAAGAGAGGCCGGTGCAGCCGCAGATGGCGGAGGATGAAAACACGCCAGTAGACGGCGGAACGCTCATCCGGCGGCTCGACAGTGACGTCAAGACTCTCAATCCCGTTCTCATCGACAGCAAGTACGACCACTACGTCGTGCCCTACCTGTTCACGCCGTTGCTGCAGTTCGATGCCAACCTCCTTCCGAGCACCGCCGGCTCTCTAACCGACAAATACGAGGTCTCGGCTGACGGGAAGGAGTACACGTTCCATCTGAATCCGAAGGCAACCTTCTCGGACGGCACGCCGGTGCTGGCGAGCGACGTGGTCTTCACCATCGCCAAGACCGTTGATCCGAAGTCGGAGTCGGCGCAGTTCGCCGGGCAGTTCGAGCAATGGGACCCGTCGAAGACGCACGCGGACGACGCCACCCACACTGTGGTCGTGGCGTTCAAGGAAGCGCTCGCGCCGCAACTGGGGTACTTCACGAGTATCCGGCCGATCCCGGCGCACGTCTACTCTCAGGGCGATTTCAAGACCGGTTTCACTATGAGCGCAGTCGGCGCGGGCCCATACCGGCTGGTTCGCCGCGTTCCCGGAAAAGAGATTCTGCTGGAGCGCCGTGCAGACTTCTGGGGAGTGCTGCCGCACATTCAGAACATCCTGTTCAAGGTCATCGTCGATGACACCACCGCCTGGCTGGCCGTCAAACGCGGCGATATCGACGAGACCATCATCACTTCCGATATCTGGATGAGGGAGCGCCGTCGTCCCGAGCTGCAGAAGACGCTCGACTTCAGGCGTTTCTACATCTCCGGATACAACTACATCGCATGGAGCGAACATGACCCGCTCCTGTCCGACAAACGTGTCCGAAGGGCGCTGGCGATGTGTGTCGATCTGCAATCGGTGATCAACAACCTCTATCACGGCACGGCGCGGGCGATGAACGGACCATTTACACCGGATCAATGGTCTTACAACCCGGAAGTACCGGTGATCCAGTACAACCCGGAAGAGGCGAAGCGAATCCTCAACTCCCTGGGGTGGCTCGACACGAACGGCGACGGGGTACTCGACAAAGGGGGCAAACCGTTCGCGCTGGAGATGTACGTCGTCGGCGGGAACTCGGCCTCCAATCCATTCGCGCAGCTCTATCAGGCGGAGCTGAAGAACATAGGAATAGAGCTGAAGGTGACGCCGCTCGATCCGGGCGCGTTCCTGGCGAGGGTCTTCGCCGGCAACTTCCAGACCGCGTATCTGGCGTGGGATCTCGATCCTGACCCGGATCCGCGGGCGCTTTACCACTCATTACAGTTCCCGCCGGGTGGCCAGAACGTCGTCTACTACAACAACCCGACAGCCGACGCCCTGATCGACCAGGGCCGCCGCGAGCTCAGCCGCGCGAAACGGGTTCAGATCTATCGCCAGCTCCACGCCGTCCTCGCCGGCGATCAGCCCTATACCTGGACCGTTCAAGTCTCGACGAAGTGGGCGTTGACGAAGCGAGTGAAGAATGTGAAGGAGAGCAAAGGCTGGGGAATCTACCTTTGGTACCCAGGGGAACTGGACTGGTTCATCCCGAAGAGCCAGCAGAAGAGGTGATTGCTATAGCTGGCGCTCGTCTTCGATCCACGACCGCCACAACCACGTCGTGGCGACGAGTAGCGTTCCGCTGGCCGCCGGGGGCGGCGGCCCTACACATTCAAGTTGCGCGAAGGGTTCGCAAACCTCGGTGCAGTAAACTCGCCCAATGCTCACCTACGTCATTCGCCGCCTGCTGTATGGCGTTCTGACGTTCTTCGGGATCACGATCGCGGTGTTTGCGCTCGTGCACAGCGTGCCGGGCGATCCGATCTTGTTTTATGCGGGTGCGCACGGCACCCAGCAGCTTTCACGGGCCGTGCTCGACGAGATCCGGCATGTGCATCACCTCGACGAGTCACTCACGCGCCAGTACGGGTGGTGGCTTCGCGGGATCGTCACGCTCGACTTCGGCAGCTCCTTCATCGATCATCGGCCGGTCACGGAGCTGATCGCGGAGAAGCTGCCGAATACATTCATCCTCAACGCCATCGCCTTCATCATCGCCGCTGTCATCGGCGTTCCCATAGGTCTTTGGAGCTCGTCGCGATCGGGGCGGCCGATCGAGCGCATTTCCGCGGTCACGTCATTTCTCCTCTACTCGCTGCCGGGCTTCTGGGTGGCGTTGCTGCTGATGCAGCTCTTTGCCGTCCGCCTGAACGTCCTGCCGCTCTTCGGGATGACGTCGGACGAGTACCTCGAGCTCAGCGCGGCGATGAAGCTGGCCGACCGTGTCAAGCACCTCATCCTGCCGGTGGTGACGCTGTCGTACGCGCAACTGGCCATCTTCGCGCGCTTCTCCAAATCGGCGCTGACCGAGGTCATCCATCAGGATTACATCACCACGGCGCGGGCGAAAGGGGCCACCTCGGGTGCCGTACTGTGGCACCACGCCTTCCGCAACGCGCTGATCCCTCTGATCACCCTTCTCGGGCTTTCGCTCCCGTATCTCATCTCGGGGAGCGTGATCGTCGAGCAGATCTTTCAGTGGGACGGGATCGGGCGCCTTTACTACGACGCCATCCTGATGCGCGACTATCCGACCGTGCTCGGACTCTCGGTCGCCACGGCGGTAGCCACGCTACTTGCCAGCCTTGTCGCCGATCTTCTCTACGCGGCGGCCGATCCGCGCATCCGGCTGGAGGGGCGGTGAGCGCAACGGCAAGCGGGATGTGGGCGATCACATGGCGCCGCTTTCGTGTCAGCAGGCTCGCAGTCATCGCGCTCGTCTATGTGGCTTTCGTGTCGCTTCTCGCAATTTCGGCGCCGCTGATCGCAAGCTCGTCGAAGTCTTCGCTGATTCCGTTCGGCCCGAATGACGTCGACGTCGTCAACCGCCTGCAACCCCCTGACGCCCATCACCGCTTCGGTACGGACGAGTTGGGGAGGGATGTCCTGTCGCGCATGATCCACGGTGCGCGCGTGTCGCTGACTGTGGGCTTTCTGGCGACGGTGATGTCGCTCATCGTCGGGTCATTTCTGGGCGCGATCGCCGGCTACTACGGAGGCATTGCTGACTGGATCGTGTCGCGGCTCATCGAGATTGTGCTCTGCTTTCCACTGCTCTTCGTGGCGCTGGCCATCGTGGCGTTCTTCGGTCCTTCGGTCTGGACGATCATGATCGCACTCGGTCTTACGACGTGGACGAACGCGGCACGCTACATACGCGGCGAGTTTCTCCGGATCCGGGAGATGGAGTTCGCCTACGCGGCGCGCGCGAGCGGCGCGAGCGACTCCCGCATCATCTTCCGGCACCTTCTGCCGAACGCGCTGGCGCCCGTGCTGGTCTCGGCGAGCTTCGGGATTGCCTACGCCATCCTCACCGAGTCTGCCCTCTCCTTCCTCGGACTCGGCGTTCCGCTCCCGACCGCGACATGGGGCAGCATTCTCGCCTCGGCCAAGCAATTCATCGAGTACGCGTGGTGGCTGGTGGTCTTTCCAGGTGTAGCGATCTTCCTCACCGTAGCCGCCTTCAACATCATCGGCGACAGGTTTCGGGACGCCTTGGATCCGAGGGCAGATTGAAACGCCCGACGCCCGGAATCATCCTGCTGTCACCGGAAGTCTCGCTTTCAACGACTCGAGCACGGCTGGCGGAACGAGCCGGCCTACGTCGCCGCCGAGGCGGAAGACCTCTTTGACCAGGCGGGAAGAGACGTAGGTGTACTCGACGGCGGGGAGCATGAAGATCGTCTCGATCTGCGAGTGCAGCTCGCGATTCATCAGCGCCATCTGCAGCTCGTACTCGTAGTCCGAAACGGCGCGGATGCCCCGCACCACGACGTTGGCATCGACACCGCGCATGAAGTCGACAAGAAGTCCCGAGAATGAATGGACCTCGACATTGGCCATGCCGGCGGTGCAGCGCGTGATCAGATCCATCCGTTCGGCGACGCTGAAGAGGGGAGCCTTGCCTTCATTCTCCAGCACCGCTACGAGGAACCGGTCGAAGAGCTTCGAGCCACGCTGAATGATGTCGAGATGTCCATTCGTCAACGGATCGAAGGAGCCTGGGTAGACGGCGGTACGCATCGGGGCGAGATGGTAGTCGAAAGGGGGTGGGGTGTGGGGAGTCGGGTGTGGCAGATTGAACCCGGATACACACGAGGACCTCGCGTTTCTCTCCCACCTCCCACTCCCCACACCCCACATCCCACTAGTCAACGTCTTGACGATCGGCCTCTTCGAACCTAAGATGAATACATTCGAGTGACGTGGAAGTGGGAGGGCGTGAGATATGCGACAGCGACTGGAGGTCAAGCGCTCGAATTCCAACGCGAACAACCGGCTTCTCTCGGCGATCCGCAACTGCCTGCCTGGTGCCTGGATCGCGCCGACGAACAACGAGCTGATCACCCTCTACCGTATGCGCTACCGGATGGCGCTCGAGGAGCAGAAGTACGACTCCGCGCTGATCTTCCTGAACAAAATCCTGGAGATCGATCCACTGAACGCCGAGGCCAAGCTTTGCAAGGGGGAGATCTATCACCGTTGTCTGCAGGACTATGGGAGAGCGATCGAGCAGTACAACAAGGTCCTGCGTATCACCGGCGACAGGGCAGCCGAGGCTCTCCACCTGCGCGCTCGCGCCGGGATGGCGGAGATCATGGAGTTGCTGTCGTAACTGCGCTGCGCGCGTTGTCTGCGCTATCTGCACTTCGTGCGTTGTCTGCGCTTCGCACGTTGTCTGCGCTTCGCGCGTTGTTTGCGCTTCGCGCGTTGTTTGCGCTTCGCGCGTTGTTTGCGCTTCGCGCGTTGTTTGCGCTTCGCGCGTTGTCTGTGCTTCGCGCGTTGTTTGCGCTTCGTGCGTTGTCTGTGCTTCGCGCGTTGTTTGCGCTTCGCGCGTTGTCTGCGCTTCGCGCGTTGTTTGCGCTTCGCGCGTTGTTTGCGCTTCGTGCGTTGTCTGCGCTTCGCGCGTTGTTTGCGCTTCGTGCGTTGTCTGCGCTTCGCGCGTTGTCTGTGCTTCGCGCGTTGTTTGCGCTTCGCGCGTTGTTTGCGCTTCGCGCGTTGTTTGCGCTTCGCGCGTTGTTTGCGCTTCGTGCGTTGTTTGCGCTTCGCGCGTTGTTTGCGCTTCGCGCGTTGTTTGCGCTTCGTGCGTTGTTTGCACTTCGTGCGCTATCGGTTGATTGCACGACTTGTGGACCTAACGCGCGAAGCGCAGACAACCTATAACGCGCGAAGCGCAGACAACGCGCGCAGCGCAGATAACGCACGAAGTGCAGACAACGCGCGCAGCGCAGATAACGCACGAAGTGCAGACGCGCGCAGCGCAGATAACGCACGAAGTGCAGACAACGCGCGCAGCGCAATCCAGCAGACAACGCGCGCAGCGCAGACAACGCACGAAGTGCAGCTATCACCGATCGCGCTCGAGCACGAAATCCAGCGCGAGCTCCAGCGCTTCTTTCGCGGGCGAGTCGCCGAACGCTTCCAGTGCCACACGGGCCCGGTTGGCGTAGTCGCGGGCGATGGCGCGGGTCTCGTCGAGCGTTTCGTACTTGCGGACCAGGGCCAGCATCTCGGCGGGGTCGATCCCGTCGAACGATTTCACGGCGGCGATGAGCGCGATCTTCTCGCGCTCGGCTGGCGTCGCGCGCGGCATGGCCAGGATCAACGGCAGCGTCAGCTTTCCTTCCTTCAGGTCCGACAAGGCCGGTTTGCCGAGGACTTCCGTGCTCGAGGTGAAATCGAGGATGTCGTCGATGAGCTGGAAGCAGATGCCCAGGTTCATGCCGTAGTCGAACAGCGACTGGCCGAGGGTGTCTGATTCGTTCACGAGATACGCCGGAATCCGGCAGCATGCTCCGAACAGGAGACCGGTCTTTCGCTCGACGATGGTGAAGTAGTCGTCGACGGAGAGATCGGCGCGTCCGTTCTGCTCGAGGGCCAGGATCTCCCCCTCGATCATCTTGATGGTGGTGGTCGACAGCAGCCGCAGCACGTCGAGATTGGCCTCGGCCAGCGCCATCGACATGGAGTGCATGAAGATGTAGTCGCCGACGAGAACGGTGAGGTTGTTGCCCCAGCGGTAGTTGATCGACGTCCGGCCGCGCCGGACTTCAGCCTCGTCGATGATGTCGTCGTGAACGAGCGTGGCGTTATGGATGAACTCGACGACGGCGCCGTAAGTCACATCCCGATGCCCGTCGTACCGGAGCATTTGCGAGACCAGCAGGAGCAGGGCAGGGCGGAGCCGTTTGCCGCCGCCGGCCAGGATATGGTCGCCGACGTCCTGGATGGTTTTGATCTTCGAGTTGAAGTTGCGGCGCAACTCCTCTTCCACGAGCAGGAGCTTCGGCGCCACCAGATCGAGAAGACGCTCGGCGCGCGAGAGCTGTTCGATTGGCGCGCTGCTGGGTAAGGGCGACGTCACGGCGAACAGAATAATCGAAGTTGTCCGGAACCCTCAACCACGGTAGTTCGTGAACTGCAGCGGGATTCCGTAGTCGTTTCCTTTGACGACGGCCATTGCCTTTTGAAGATCGTCCTTTGCGCGGCCGGTGACGCGGACCTGCTCGCTTTGAATCGATGCCTGAACTTTCAGTTTGGCCTCTTTGATCGCCTTCACGATCGCCTTCGCCTTCTCGATCTCAATACCCTGGATGATGCTGGCCTTCTGCCGCACCGTACCGCCGGCGGCCTGCTCCAGGGTTGCGTAATCGAGCGCTTTGAGCGACACGCCGCGCTTGACCAGTTTCGACTCCAGGATGTCCTTGACGCTGCGCAGCTTCCCTTCGTCGTCGCTCACGAGCACGATCTCCTCGGCCGCGAGCTCGATGGAGCTCTTGCTTCCTTTGAAATCAAAACGCTGCGCCAGCTCCTTCTGCGCCTGCTGCACCGCGTTCGAGACTTCCTGCAAATCGGTCTTCGAGACAACGTCGAACGAGAAATCCTGAGGCATGGATGTGCTCCTATTGTTCAACTACTTCGACGCCGGCTGGCGGCGTGAAATGAAAGAGATCGGGCGTTACGGCTCGCTTTGTGAAGCCGGAAAAGTCGAAAGTGGTCTCATTACCGTCGCGGTCAGCATAGGAGACACGTTGGATCGCATGCGTGGCCGGAGAGATGGTGATCGTAACGTTGCGGATCATCGCCGCCGCGTCCTTGGGTTGAAGCGTGGCGATCACGCTTCCAGCGCGCATGGTCTCGCGGACGACGAAGTGACGGTCACGCGATGCCGGGTCTCCGATGATCAGGAATGGCAGCTCGCTGCGGCGCTGGTCGTCAAGGGTGGTCACGGTCACCTGCTTTTCGGTGGGCAGATAGAACCAGGAGCGGTTGCCGTCGAAGACGAAGACCTTCTCCTCCGGCTTCGAGTAGCTCCAGCGCATCATCGGAACGGTACCGAAAACGACAACGCCGCTATCCGTCTGACTGTTCTTGAAGCCTTTCGGAGTGAAGCGCTGCGTGAACTGCGCCTGCGTGCCAGACAGCGCGGCAGCAGCGCGGTCGAGCTCGGCGGCGCTGGCGGTGGTCGCGAGGAGGATGAAGGCGATGAGTAGGTTGAGGATCTTCATTCGTTGTGGCTTGGTTGCAGAGCTGGTGCCGAACCGAAGTTCGTGTAGGGCCGCCGCCTTCGGCGGCTTGATTCTTAGACGTGCGAGACTGGCCGCCGAGGGCGGCGGCCCGACACAGGTAGTCAGCACGCCTACAGCTTCTCGACTTCGATCGAAACGATCGCCGAATTGACAACAAAGATGCGCTCGTTCTTGCTCCGATCGAGCGGAAACAGAAAGAAGCCATTGCGCTCGGGGTTGTATTGTGCGACGCCGCGGATGACTTCGCTGTCGGCGAATTCCACGGTGATCGTGCTGCCGGCCGGTGGTTCGAGCTCCTGCTCCGGCGCGGTGCGGGGGAAGAAGAGCGCCTTCAGCGTCGAGAAAGGCACCTCGTCGTCCGACCCATCGTCCCGGGTGATGCGGACGATCTGGTGGTCGATGTCGGTCTCGATGAGCGTGGCCCGCTCGGTCCGGCCGTCGCGATAGCGCAGCACGACTGTTGTCGTTGAATCCATCAAAAGAGTTCCAGCCCCCATAGGTCGTGCAGGTGAATGATACCTTCGACGTGGCCCGCCGCGTCAGCGATAAAGATCGAGGTGATCTTCCGCTGCTCCATTCTCTCGAGCGCGGCGGAGGCAAGCTCGTTGCCGTCGATCGTTACAGGGTCGGGCTTCATGCAATCAGCCGCGGTCTTCTTGAGGATTTCCGTATCGCGTTGCAGCAGCCGCCTCAAATCGCCGTCGGAGATGGCTCCGGCAAGCGTTCCCTCGGCATCGACTACGGCCGTGATGCCGAAGCCTTTGGCCGACATCTCGTAGATCACGTCGTGCATCGGAGTGGCCAGCGGAACGAGGGGCGTTTGCGCTCTGCCGTGCATGAGGTCGGACACACGGAGGAAACGCTTGCCGAGTTTCCCGCCAGGATGGAGGAACGCGAAGTCCTCTTCTTTGAAGCCTTTACGGAGAAGCAGCGCCATTGCGAGTGCGTCACCGAGTGCGAGCGTGGCAGTGGTGGAAGCGGTGGGAGCCAGTCCGAGCGGACACGCTTCCTTCGAGATGGCGGCGGAAAGGTGGTAGTCAGCGCCCTTCGCCAGCGACGATTGCGGGTTCCCGGTGATGGCTACGATCTCCGCGCCGATGCGTTTGATGCTCGGCAGAAGGCGCAGCAGTTCTTCGGTCTCGCCGGAGTTGGAGATCGCCAGGACGATGTCGCCTCGAACGATCATGCCGAGGTCGCCATGAATGGCCTCGGCGGGGTGCAGGAAGAACGACGGGGTGCCGGTCGATGCCAGCGTGGCGCTGACTTTCTTGCAGATGATCCCCGACTTGCCGAGACCCATCGTGACGACGCGTCCTGCGGAGCCGTTGATCAGCTCGACGACATCGACGAAGGTGTAGTCGAGGTGGTCGATGACGCCGAGGATGGCCGCCGATTCGACTTCGAGCACCCGTCTGGCCTCCGCGATGGCCGGATGAATCTTCGCATCACGCATGACGGCAGTTTTTCGGGGTTTGGACATCCGCGGTGATGGTATGCGACAGGAAGCGGCTTCTCAATGTTTCCGCGCGTTCTGTTCCTGCGGCAACAGCAGTGTGAGGAGCGTTTCGCACACGGGAGTGGGCACTCCGGCGTCGTGGCCGAGCCGGACGACGGCTCCGAGCTGGGCATCGAGCTCGGAAGGTTTCCCGTCGATGATGTCGCGCTGAAGCGAGGAGGTGGCGTCCGGGGGAAGTCCGTCGAAGCGGCCGAGGGTCCGTTCGACAGCGTCGTCACCGCCGAGGTTGACGCCACGGGCGAGGGCAACATCAACGATCTCGCGAATGGCACGCGTGGCGAGCGCCCGTGTTTCCGGCATCGCGCGCCAGACCCCGATGGGGACACGTGTCGCCGCACCGATGCCGCTCATCGAGGCGATGAAGACGAATTTCGACCATAGCGCGTGGTGAATGTCGGAAGGAATGTCCGCCTGGACACCGGCGGCGACGCAGGCCTCGCGGAGTCGCTCCACGCGCGCAGAACGCCGGTTGTCGAGCTCACCGAACATGACGAAGGGATCGATGCCGATGTGCCGGATGTGACCGGGAGCGGCGAGGAAGCTGACGATGCCACACAGGCCGCCGGCTACGTGTTCGGGCCCGAGCACGGCAGAAACCTGGCCGGCTGCATCGATCCCGTTTTCGAGGGGGATCACCATGGTGTCGTCGCCGATCATCGGTTTGATCTGGTGGGCAGCCTCGGCGATCTGCCAGGTCTTGACGGTTACGAAAACCGCATCGACTTTGCCAACCGATGCTGGATCGTCGGTAGCGTTCGGACGCTCGATGACGAAATCACCCTTGATGCTGTCGACGCGCAGGCCGCGCGTGCGTAGCGCGTCGAGGGTCGCGCCGCGTACGATGAAGACGACGTCCGCCCCGCCGTGAGCGAGCTTGCCGCCGAAATAGCCGCCAACACCACCAGCACCGATGACCGCGATCCTCATCGGCTAGACGATCCTGAAGATCTCGCGGTGGCCGCCTTCGACGAGGTCCATGTAGCCGGCCATCGCTTCGCGGACATCCTCGCGGCGGGAGTACTCGGCCATGTGGTGCTCGAAGTCGGCCAGGGACTCGAATTCGCACTCCATGACCACGGTCCAGTAGCTGGCTACGGCATCGACCATCACCCGGCAGTTTCGGAAACGGTCTTCCGTCTGCATCGACGGGATGGTCTTCTTGAAACGCTCGGCGAGAGCGCCTGCTTTCCCGGGCTTGCACTGAAAAACGTCGCGTACGAGATACATGTTGAGCCTCCTTCCTGGGAGTGAGGAGCATTCTATGGTTTCGTGTAAAATCCCGCACCTTCGCGGCCTTCCGGCGCAATTCTTGCCTTGAGCCAGTACTCACACAATCTGATCCGTCGAGAGGACGAACGCATGACCGAAATCCTGACGCTTCCAGTCGAGCCGAAGTCGGTGGCAGTCAACCCGTCTCCTGAGCAACTTCGCCGCTTCACGGAAGAGATGCCGAACTGCCGTAAGACTGAGTTCGGCAACGTCAACGTGGGCACGAAAGTGGTGTCGCGCTCGAAAGGCTCGACGTTTGTAGCCACCGACACGCCGGAGCATCACTCCGATCAGACGATCAGCCGTGCCGAGTACGGCCGGATGGCCAAATTTCAGAACGACTACATCCGGACGCGCGACATGCTCGTCGTCGACGGGTTCATCGGTAATGACCCTCAGTTCCGCGTCGCGGCTCGCCTGATCATCGAGAAAGCAAACGCAAACATCGCCGGAATGCAGCAGCACCTCTTCTATCCAGCCACGCCGGCGGAGTTGGAGGCGTTCGAACCGGTCGTCACCGTCATCTATACGCCGAATCTCGAGGCCGGGGGATATCCGGACAAACGGCTCATCGCGGTGGACCTGGAGAACTACATCACGCGCGTTTTCCACTCCGACTACTTCGGCGAATCGAAGAAGGGCGGATTGCGGATGTGGAACAAGATCGTCTACGAGCGGGGCGGTCTGGCGCTGCACGCGGGATGTAAGGTGATCCCCGTCGGGGGCGAAAACAAGGTTGCTCTCATTGTCGGCCTCTCGGGGACAGGCAAAACGACCACGACATTCACGAAGCAGAACAACTCACAGCCGGTACAGGACGACTTCTGCGCGCTGATGCCTGGTGGCAAGGTGTACGCCACCGAGAACGGCTGCTTTGCCAAGACCTTCGGCCTCAATCCAAAGGACGAGCCGACGATCTATCACGCCTGTGCCTCGCCGCACGCCTATCTGGAGAATGTGTCCCAGGATGACAGCGGCAGGATCGATTACTTCGATACGTCGTACACGCCGAATGGCCGGGCTGTGATCCGGATGGACGATGTGGCGGGAGCTTTCGACGCGCGCGAAGTGAACAACGTCGACTTCCTGCTGATCCTGAACCGGAACGAGAACATCATCCCTGCCGTGACCAAGCTCGAGGGGCCACTGGCGGCCGCGTACTTCATGCTCGGGGAGACGAAAGGGACAAGCGCCGGAGGAGCCGCCGAAGCCGGCAAGTCGCTTCGGGTGCCCGGAACGAATCCCTTCTTCCCGCTGCTGCACGCCTTCCAGGGCAACCGGATGCTCGATCTGATGAAGGAGAGTCCCATGGACGTCTACCTGATGAATACCGGACGCATCGGCGGTGATGAGAAGGATGAGCGCTCGAAGAAGGTGAAGATTCAGCACTCGTCGGCAGTTGTAAAAGCCATCGCCGAGGGAACGATCAAGTGGGAGAAGGATCCCGATTTTGGCTATCTGGTAGCGACTGAGGTTCCGGATATCGACGACGCCGACTACTTGCAGCCGAAGAAAATGTACGAGCGGCAGGGGAGGGGCGACGAGTACAACCAACTCGTCGAGAAGTACAACACCGACCGCCGGGCGTATCTGCGCAAGTGGAAGGGTCTGAGCGAGGAGATCGTGAACGCGATCTGAGTGCGAGGAGTGGCTCACGCAAGCGTGTGCAGCGTTGAAATCTTCCCGCGCAAGCTTGAAACCTTACCGCGCAAGCTTGAAACCTTGCCTCGCAAGCTTGAAACCTTGCCTCGCAAGCTTGAAACCTTGCCTCGCAAGCTTGAAACCTTACCGCGCAAGCTTGAAATCTTACCCCGCAAGCTTGAAACCTTGCCTCGCAAGCTTGAAACCTTGCCTCGCAAGTTTGAAACCTCACCGCGCAAGTTTGGAACCTTACCTCGCAAGCTTGAAACCTTACCTCGCAAGCTTGAAACCTTGCCTCGCAAGCTTGAAACCTTACCGCGCAAGTTTGAAACCTCACCGCGCAAGCTTGAACCTTGCGCCGTAGCTCTCCGACCCCTCCCCCGACTCCCCACCCCCGCAAACTCGACAAACCGGCGATCCAGGCTTACTCTATCCCTCGTCTAACCAAAGCGGAGGACATGGGATGCGACTCGGGGCTCTCGTTCCGGCAATGATCCTGATCAGTACTCTCGCGGTGCCATCGCGCGCCGATCACTCTCCGCCTGTCACAACGATTCCCGCTCCGGAAGGGACGACCGTCGAGCGCCGGCCGTTGACCGCGACGCTGCGGGCTCACGTTCCGCACGCACGCCGCACTGTCTCGGACCTCGATTCGCGCGTCCTGGCTTCGCTGCTGGCTTTGCAATCGCCAAGCGATTTCGATTTCGAGGTTCGCGCCGGCGACGTCTCCTGCGATGGCCACACTTGCACGGTCGCTCTGTCTGTCAAGCTCCCGGAGTCGCTGCCGCCGATGCGCCTGGCCATCGCCGTGGCGAATTCGAGAGGGGAGCTGTCGGAAGTGAAGCACGCCGACTGCCTTGCCTCTACCTGCTACGTACAACTCGTCGTGGAACGCGGCCGGAACACAGTCTCTGTCGGCGCCGCCGACGGCCTGTTGCAGACCTCGGGATTCGTATTGACGAGCGTCGTGGCGATGCCGCACATGGAAGCCAGCACGCGCCGCAGGAGCGAATGGTTCTGAGCGACGGGCGCGTTGCACGTTAGCTGCGCGGCGATGCCGCGCGTCCTCGGTCGTCTGCGGCCTCCGGCCGCGTCCGTTCTGCAATGAGGGTGAAGGTCTACGCCTTCCTTTCTTCGCTGAAGAGGGCTCGAAACATTGATGGACATCCAGAACCCCCGGCTGGAAGCCGGTGGCTACCCAGGAAGTAGGAAAAAGGCACCCCGGCAGGGGTGCGTGAAACGTCGGGCTCGATATCGTTCCATACGATCGAGCCTGCCCGACTTCACGCACCCCTGCCGGGGTGCCCTTCTTTTGCATGACGGAACCGGTGGCAACGCCTCCGGCGTAGCCACCGGCTTATCCTCACGCACCCCGTTGGGGTGCCCTGGAGATTGGATGTTTCGAGGCGCCTACGGAGCCGGCGTAAGAACCGTAGCCCCCGGCTTCAGCCGGGGGTATTGGAGGTTCTCCTCCCTTGTTAGCTCGCTTCAGCGGGCGACAGATTCGTCCCATTGGACCTACAAAAGGGGAGTCGAGCGTTTCGTGGAGTAGGGCGAAGCCTCGCGAACCTTCCTATCGCCCGCTGAAGCGGGCTCGAAACATTAAATTAATGGGCATCCAACCCCCCCGGGCTGAAGCCGGGGGCAACGGTTCTCACGCCGACTCCGTCGGCGAGCGCGCCGCGTAGCGGCGCACTGGAGTTTGGACGTTTTCGAGGCGTAACGAAAGCACGCCGGAGGCGTGCGTGAAGGTAGCCGGTGGCCACGCCGGAGGCGTTGCCACCGGTTTTCAGGGGTATAAAAAGGCACCCCGGCAGGGGTGCGTGAAACGTCGAATTCGACATCGTTCTACGCGATCGATCCTGCCTGACTTCACGCACCCCTGCCGGGGTGCCTTCCTCGCATAACCGAACCGGTGGCAACGCCTCCGGCGTGGCCACCGGCTACCCTCTCGCACCCCGTTGGGGTCCCTGCCGGGGTGCCGAGAAACGTCCAAACTCGAGCCGCCGACGTAGTCGGCGTGACGCGCGGCCTAGCGGCGCAGACAACCCTCAACGCGTGGGCGAAGCCCGCGCAGCTTCTCACGTCTCCACATTCAGGAACATGTAGACCGCCGCGATGGCGAAGAGGATGTTCGCGCTCCAGGCAGAGAGCATGGCCGGCAGGTTCCCGACCTCTCCAAACTTCGTGAAGACGGCGAAGATCATCCAGTAGAAGATCCCAAGGATCAGGCCGATGCCGACCCCGTAGAGCGCACCGCGTTTGCCGATGCGGAACGCGAACGGCAGCGCGATCAGAGCCATGACCAGGCTGATGAAGGGCCACGACGTCTTCGTGTAAAGCTTCACCGACAGCTCTTCCGCGGCGTAGCCGGACTTGCGGATCGTTTCGATGTAGCGCCGCAACTGGGCGAAGGTCATCTGTTCCGGTGCCCGCGCCTCGGTGGCAAAGTCCTCGGGACGCTCGCTGTAGTACAGCCGGAGCGGGCGCGTGATCGGTGTATCGGTCGAGCTGTTGTCGTCGCCGAATGAGCGCACCCACCCATTCGAGAACGCCCAGCCTACTCCGTCCCACCGCGCATGCTCGGCGTAGACGCGCCGCGTCAGGCGGAACTTCGTCGGATGGAACTCGAACACCTGCACCTGCGACAGCTCTTTGTCGTCGCGGTCGTAGGCAAGGAAATTGATGATGTAACGGCCCTTGCCGAGAAACCAGAGCTTCTGCTGGTGCGCCGCGGAAACCGCGTGAATGTTCCGCTTCGCCTTGATCTTGTTGCGCAACTCTTCGACCCGCTGGTTCGAGTACGGGAGCACGTAGTCGAGTTGAAGGTACGCCAGGACGCTGATGGCCAGCGCAATGCCGATGATCGGCAGCGCCGCGCGGTAGAGCGACATCCCGCCCGACTTGAAGGCCGTGATCTCGTTGTTTTTCGAGAAAATGCCGAATGTGACCAGCGTCGAGACCAGCACTGAGATCGGCATCGTGAAGTTCAGAATCTGGAAGATCAGAAAGCGGTAGTACGAGGCCACGACGTGGAGAGGGATGTGGTTCGCTCGGATGTCTCCGCTGAGGTCGGTGTAGTCGACGATGAGGTAGAGAGCGGCGGTGGACACCAGGACCAGCATCAGGATCTTCAGGAACTCGCGCAGGATGTAACGGTCGAGCGTGTTCGGAAAGGTGATGTCGAACCGGCTGAGAACTGCCGGCTCATCGTCGTCAGCGACGGCGCCGGAGACCTCCGTCCTCCGCGATTTGATCGTCTGGACCATCCGCCGGAAGAAGCCGGTATCGGAGCGCCGGGCGCCGGTGTCCCGGTTGGCGCGGATCAGGAGATAGATGCCGACGATGAGCAGGACCACGTTCGGCGTCCACATCGCCACCGCTGGACCGATCTTGCCTCTGTCCGCCAGATGCTCAAGGTTGTTGATCATCACGTAATAGAGGAGGATGATCGCAATACTTAAAGAGAAACCTGAGCTTT
This sequence comes from Thermoanaerobaculia bacterium, assembly GCA_038230535.1. Classification (GTDB taxonomy): domain Bacteria; phylum Acidobacteriota; class Thermoanaerobaculia; order Gp7-AA8; family Gp7-AA8; genus JADGNZ01. Next base: position 14,444 of record JBBRNB010000031.1, on the reverse strand, counting down.
TGCCTCCTCGCCGGTTCGTGATACCGAGCGGCAGCCCGAGGATCCCGAAAACGATGCACGCGAACGGAATCGCGAACATCTTGTTCATCTCGACCTTTGCCGCCCAGTAGGTTTCGCGGGCATCGGCATCGTGCGAGTACTGGGACCAGCGTGCCTGCTCCATCAGCTCGCGGAAACTCATCTCACGCAGGGAGCGCTGGTAGCCGCCGCCGGAATCGGAGTATTTGTCCGGAAGCCGCATCCGCTGGACGGCGTTGGTGTTCAAATCGTACTGAGCGGGTTTCTTCGGGTCCCAGAGATGAGTCTCGGCGGTCTTGAGATTCAGCCAGATCTGCTTACTCGGTTTCAGGATCGAAAGGTTGCCGCTCTCGGCGACGATGATTTTGTTGCTCGATCGCTGCGGCAGGATGCTCGCCGGCTGCGCGGCCTCGGTACGCGCATTCCGGATCTGCTGCGCGATCGTAACCGGCCCAGTGCTGGTTCCCGTGCGCGTCTCATCGGCACTCCGGCTATCGGCGACGAAGACACCCTTCCACTGCGCAGTCTTCGGATCGACATCGTTCACGTAGATCGTGAGGTTTTCGAATTCGTCGTAAAAAATCCGAGGCTTGAGCTCTTTCTCGATCTGTGACGTGAAGATCTCGGATCTCAGCGCCTGGAGCTCAGCGTTGCCGTGCGGCAGCACAAAGTTCATCAGATAGAGGTTGATGAGGAAGACCAGGAAGCTGAAGAGGAAGACCGGCCGGTAGATCGTCCGCGTGGAGATGCCGAGGGCACGCATGGCGATGATCTCGGAGTCCGACGAGAGGCGTCCGACCGCGATCAGGATGCCGAACAGCAGCGACATCGGCACGGTCAGGACCACGATGTGCGGCAGCGACAGGTAGAGCAGCCTGCCGACGGTCGACGCCGGCAAGGAGCGCTTGATGATCATCCCGGCGAAGTCGAAGAGGTTCTTCATCAGGATGATGAAGGTGTAGAACGCGAAGCCGAGCGCGGTCGGCCCGAGCATCTCTTTGAAGATGTACCGCGTCATGATCTTCATCGGCGGCGATTGTAACCTCCTGATCAGACGAGAGATTCGCGGCAACTTGAAAGGTTTCCACAGCGTCTGGTAAGAGCGATTATGTTAAGTCATGTGTACGGTTCAGTTCCCGCTCGCGATCTCGATCACATCTGACAGCACGGCTGCTGCCGTCGGAAGCGACCCTGCTCCTTTCCCCTGAAACATCATCTCTCCGACGGCCCGGCCTCGAATCATGATGGCGTTGTTCTCATCGCGGACAGCCGCCAAGGGATGAACGTCCGGCAGCTCGCGCCGCTCGACGCGCATCTCGATCCCGCCGGCGACGCGGCGGGCTGTTGCCACGTGTCTGACGACGCACCTCCTGGCCCGAGCCTGCTCAACTTCCGCTCGCGTGACGTCGCCGATTCCATGGACGCGCATCCTCACGTTCTGCGGACCGAACGCCAGCTCTCCCAGTATGCGAAGCTTCTGCGCGGCGTCATCGCCACTGACATCCAGCGACGGATCGGCTTCGGCGAAGCCACGCTCTGTGGCCAGGCGCAACGCGTCGCCGAATTCCAGGTCGTCCTGCTCCATCCGCGTCAGGATGTAGTTGCAGGTGCCGTTCAGGATTCCGCTGATCGATTCGATCCGGTCGCCGGCCAGCCCGTGCCGCAGAGCCCGGACGATCGGAATCCCGCCACAGACGCTGGCCTCGAATCCTATGCGGACCCGATTGCGCGCGGCGGAAGCAAACAGCTCCCGCCCGGCATCCGCCAGCAACGCCTTGTTCGCAGTGACGACGTGACGGCCGTTCGCCAGCGCTCGCCGCACGTACGCGCCGGCGGAATGGATGCCGCCGACCAGCTCCACGATGATGTCGCAGCCATTGTCGAGAATGTCGATGGCCGACGTGCTGAGGAGCGACGGATTGATGCCGGGACGCACCTTGTCCAGGTCGCGAACGAGGATGCGCCGCACGGCGATCTCGACGCCGTCGCGGCCTCGAATGCGCTCGCGCTCCCGCTCCAGAAGACTGACAAAGCCGCTACCGACAGTGCCGCATCCGAGTAGGCCGATGTTTATCCTGCGCATGCAACGCTCCTCGGCGCAGCCACTTCCGCCAGCGCCTGATCGAGATCGTCGATCAGATCGCGAACGTCTTCCAGACCGGCCGACAGCCGGATCAGCCCGTCCGCGATTCCGATACGGCGGCGAACTTCCTGTTCAACCGACGCATGGGTCATGGTCGGCGGATGACAGAAGAGACTCTTCACGCTGCCGAGACTCTCCGCCAGCGTCCAGAGCCGCAGACGCTTCGTGAACGCGATGGTCTCCTGGACATCGGCATCGAGCTCGAACGAGACGATGGCGCCGAATTCGGGATAGTGGACCCGCGCGATGCGGTCGTGCGACCGAAGATAGCTGACCACTCCCCTGGCGTTCTCGCAATGCCGGGCCATGCGCAACGGCAGCGTCTTGATGCCTCGCAGGATGAGGAAACAATCCTGCGGGCCGGGGACGGCGCCGATGGCGTTCTGGAAGAACTTCAGCTCCGTGAAGAGTGTCTCGTCGTCGGTGATCACCGCGCCGCCCAGCGTGTCGCTGTGACCGTTGATGTACTTCGTGGTCGAGTGCAGGACGATATCCGCACCCAGAGAGATCGGCTGTTGGAGCACCGGGGTGGCAAAGGTATTGTCGACCACGGTGCGGATGCCGGCGCGGCGCGCGATGGCGCTGCAGGCGGCGATGTCGGTCGTCTTCAGCAGCGGATTGGACGGTGTCTCCAGCCAGAGCAGCCTGGTCTCGGGCCGAATTGCCTGCTCGACCGCAACAAGGTCGCCGCTGTCGACGAAGGTGAAGTCAACTCCGAATTTCGAGAAGTACTTCGTGAAGATGCGCCAGGCGCCGCCGTAGAGATCCTGCGTCGAGACCACGTGGTCGCCGTTCCGCAGGAGTGAAAGCACGTTGTGGATTGCGGCCATCCCGCTGGCAAACGCGAGCCCGTATCGCGCGCCCTCGAGCGAGGCCAGACATTCCTCCAGTGCGCGCCGTGTCGGATGCTCCGTGCGAGCGTAGCCGTAGCCGCGGTGTACGCCCGGCTCGATCTGGCCGAATGTGGACGTCTGGTAGATCGGAACAGTAACGGCGCCGGTGACCTCATCGTTGGGTTGCCCGGCGTGGATAGCGAGTGTGTCGAAACGGTACATGTCGTTCCCCTCCTGCCGCACGGATGGCGGCGGACTCTCATGTTGCTGACTTGGGGGGAGAAAAGCTTTGGAGGGACCCGGGTCGGGAGGCAGTCAGTCTACGCGTCCGCGCCCGGGCGGCGCATCACCATTCGGCGCATCATCGAAACGGTGTGGCGAGACATGTTGGGCGGGAGTGTAGGGGGATGCGCCCGCTATGTCAATCGTGATCTGACTCACTCACTCTCGACACGCCGCAGCAACTCGCGCAGTGCATCAACGATCTCACTCTTGCCGACGTTGGCTTTGCGGAAGCTGAGGTTCACGGAGAACGGCAATGCTTTGTCCTTCACCTGCCAGGTGAAGTTCTTCGGCCGTCCGGGTTTCTTCGGCTCCGGCCTGGCCGTCTGCTTACGCACCTCATCACGTGTCAGATCGCCGGCGGCGAAGCGGCGTACGACGTCATCCATGGCCTGCTCGTCGCCGGCTCTGGCGATCTGCACGAGGATCGACTTGCTGGAGATGCCGGCCTCGCGGCACATGGCCCGGATGCGGTCGGGGATCTCGTTGATCGAGAGCGTCTCGGTGATGGTCGTGCGCGACTTGCCGATCACGTGCGAGATCTTCTCGTGGGTGTAGCCGAATTTCTGCTGCAGCGCCAGAAAGCCCTCGGCTTCTTCAAACGCCGTCAAATCTTTACGCTGGATGTTCTCGATGAGCGCGATCTCGAGCTGTTCCTTGTCGTCGACATCGAGCTCGATGGCCGGGATCTCGTCGAGCCCGGCCAGGGTGGCGGCGCGGAAGCGGCGCTCACCCGAGATGATCTGGTAGCGGCTCGGGCCGGCGGAGCGCACCAGGATCGGTTCGAGCACGCCCTTCTCGCGGATCGATGATGCCAGCTCCTCGATATTGCCGAGGTTCGTGCGGGGCTGATCCGCATTCGGCTCGATGAGCTCGAGCGGGATCATGGAACCGATGTGCCGCCCCGAACGGCGTGCCAGCTCTTCGACGAAATGCGCGTCGTGCCGCATGGAGGCGCGCTCGGGTAGTCCGCGTTTCATGCTCATGGCGTTTCCTTAGACACGGGAAAGGATTTCCTCGCTCAATGAGTAGTACTCCATCGCGCCGGTGGATCTGGGAGCGAACGTGAAGATCGACTCCTTGTACGCCGGGCTCTCCTCGAGCCGGATCGACTTCGTGATGACGGTGTTGAACAGCCGCTCGCCGAATACCTGTCCGATCTGCGCGTGGATGTCGCGCGCCAGCGTGGTGCGCTTGTCGTGCATCGTGATGACCACGCCCAGGAGTTGGAGGTTCGGATTGGGGCGAGCCTTGATCTTCTCGATCGTCTCGAGCAGGTCGTCCGTCCCTTCCAGCGCGAAGTACGACGACTGGATCGGGACCAGGACGTGCGTCGACGCCACCATGGCGTTGACAGTGATCATGCCGAGCGTCGGCGGAGTGTCGATGAAGATGTAGTCGTACTCCGACGAGGCATCCTTCATCTTGTCCTTGAGGCGGAACGGTCCGTCGAGCTCGCCGATCAGCTTCGATTCCAGCTTGGCCAGGGCGATCTTCGACGGAGCGAGGAAAAGGTTTGGCAGCGGCGTCGGGACGATGACGTCGTTGAGGCCGAGCTCCTCGCTCACGAGCACGTCGAACATCGAACGCTTGATGGCACGCTGATCGACGTAGCTCATCGTGCTGTTCGCCTGAGGATCGAGGTCGATCAGCAGCGTCCTGTGGCCTTTGTTGGCAACGGCGGCGGAGAGGTTGATGGCGGTGGTGGTCTTGCCGACTCCGCCCTTCTGATTGGCTACGGTAATGATCATTTGGACTTTGACGGATTGTAAATGACAACTGGTGTGCAGGAGTCGGTTGTCGGGGGTCGGGCGTCGGAGTTTGGGCTTGAATTACGGGAGAGGGTTCACTCCGACCCCCGACTCCCGACATCCGACGCCCGCACACCTACATCTTGTACTTGCCGAGATCTTCCGTATCCAGTTGCTCGAACCATTTCCTGGCTCTCTCGTCCTGATCTTCGTTGTCGGGCGAGATGGTCTGAGCCTGATCGAGGACGGATTGAGCGACGTAGATAGGCGCTTCCGTGCGAAGGGCCAGGGCGATGGCGTCGCTCGGGCGCGCGTCGAGCTCGAGCATCGTATCGGCGCCGGAACGGTTGACAATCATCCGGATCTGCGCGAAAAACGTGGAATCGCGGAGATCGTTGATGACGATGCGCGTCACGCGGCCATCGAGTTGCGCGATGGCACTCTTCAGCAGGTCGTGCGTCATCGGGCGCGGTGTGGCCACGTTCTCGAGCTGCAGCGCGATGGCGTTCGCCTCGAAGATACCGACCCAGATCGGCAGGAAAAACTTCTCCTCTTCATCTTTCAAAACAACGATTGGTGAATTTGAGACTGGGTCGAGCATCAGCCCTTTGATCGACATCGGTACGAGCTCACTCATGCGACGGCCTCCCCGCGCAGCGTGTGATGCTGCGCTTGCTCGATGAGCACGCCCAGCATACTCCCCGGACGGGCCGATGAATCACCGCTGAAGTTCACCACCACGTTATCGTCGGTCCGGCCGGTCAGCATCGTGGCGTCATGTTTGCTCGGCCCTTCGACGAGCACGTCCAGGATTCGGCCCTGATACGACTGGAGGTGCCGCCTCTTGAAACGCTCGTGCAGGTCGAAAACCCGCGTCAGGCGCTCGGAGGCAACCTCGTCATCGACCGGCGCACCGATCCGCAGCGCCGGCGTTCCGGGGCGCGGCGAGTACTTGAACGCGAACATCGAGCCGTAGCGGACTTCATCGATCAGCGAGAGCGTCTCCTGGAAATCCTCCTCCGTCTCGCCCGGAAAGCCGGCGATGATGTCGGTCGAGAATTGGATCTCCGGGATAGCGGCGCGGATGCGGGCGATGGTGTCGAGATAATGCTCGCGCGTGTAGAGGCGCTTCATCCGGCGCAGGACTCTCGACGATCCCGACTGCACCGGCAGGTGGAGATAGCGCGAGATGTTTTCGTGGTCCCGCATGGCCGCGATCATCGAGTCGCTGACCTCGGCCGGGTGTGAGGTCATGAAGCGCAACCGTGCCACTCCCTTCACCAGCGCGACCGCGGAAAGGAGCGCGCCGAAATCGTGATTGGTGATCGGGCATCGGTAGGCGTTGACCGTCTGTCCCAGCAACTCGATCTCCACGCGGCCGGAATCGACAGCGGCCCGAATCTCGCGCAGCACGTCGTCGAACGGACGCGAGACCTCGCGGCCACGCGTGGTCGGAACGATGCAGAAGGTGCAGTTCTTGTTGCAGCCTTCGACGATGGTTACCTGCGCTTTCGTGGCCGAGGGGCGGTCGACCGTCAGATAGTCATAGTTCCGATCGTCCGGGAAGTCGATGGCTACGCGGCGGTCGCCGGAGAGGATCTGATCGATGTGGCCGACGTTTCCCGGACCCATCACGAAGTCGACCCAGGGCGCGCGGCGGAGAATGGCCTCCCCTTCCTGTTGCGCCACGCAGCCGCAGACGCCGATCGTCAGGCTCTCGCGCTGACTCTTCAGCTCGCGCAGCCGTCCGAGGTGCGAGAACACCTTCTGCTCCGACTTGTCGCGGATCGAGCACGTATTGAGGAGGATGAGATCCGCCTCTCCTTCGTTCTCGACACGCCGGTAACCGCGCAGCTTCAAACTGCCGGAGAGCCGCTGGCTGTCGAGATCGTTCATCTGGCAACCCCAGGTCTGGATAAAAAAGGTCTTGGTCATGACGGCGGCGCCTTCAACTTCTCCAGCGCGTCCCGCGCCTCGGCAAGATCCTTCCGCGCCGCCTCGAGCTGTTTCTTCGTCTGCTCGAACCGCTCCGAGATGGTCTTGTCGCGATAGTTCGGATCATTCTCCGCGTAGTAGGACTGCTCCAGACGGTCGAGCTCCTTATCGAGATTGGTTACTTTCGCCTGCGCCGCATCCGTCCGCTTTTGCGCTTCGACGCGGTCATGGAACCGCTTGTCCGGGTCTGCGATCGATCCGGCCGGCGCTGCTGATGGCGTGGCCGGGGCCTTGGGAGAGGCGGTGGTGGTCACATTTCCGGACGCTTTCTTCACATCCGCATTGGTGATGACCTTCTTTGTGCTCTTCTTCTTCGGTCCGCCGCTCGCTTTGGCCGCCTTTACAAGCGGCGAGTCATCCCCGAGGCCGGCAGTGGCCACGAGGAAGACTGCGATGGCGATGAACTGTTTCATGCGCTGGTGGTGCCGGTGCGTCCGTATCGATCATCGAGACGGATCACGTCGTCGAGCTCCGGCGTCGAGACCTCGGCGACGTCAGTGTCCTCGAGTGCTTCCATCCGGTGAATCATTCGTGGAGGAATGTGAAACGCCTCACCCTGGTGCAGCAACAACTCCCGGCGGTCGCCGTCGACTTCGATCGTCAGCTTGAGCTCCCCGGATACAACAAAGAGTGTCTCTTCTTTGATTTCGTGGTACTGCAGGCTGAGGCTCTCGCCGCGATTGACGTGCAGGATTTTGCCCACGTAGCGCTCCGACTTTGCGAAGATCAACTCATAGCCCCACGGCTTCGGTACGCGTTGGATCGGTGATATCTCGAATTGTCGGTCGTCGCTCATAGGGTTTTGTTGACCAGTCCTTCGGGAAAACGCATCGCCACGCTCTCAATGATGAACTCTTCGATCTCCTGTGCGGTCTTTTTCGTCAGTGCGACCTCGGCGATGCGACGGCAGTCTTTGTAGCGAACCGAGCGAACGATGTTCTTGATGACCGGAATCGAGGACGGGTTCATCGAGAACACCTCGAGCCCAAGACCGAGCAGGACCACGGCAAAGAGCGGATCGGCCGCCATCTCGCCGCAGAGCGAGACAGGGATCCCTGCTTTGTGCCCCGCCTCGATCACGCCCTTGAGCAGCCGCAGCAACGCAGGGTGTAGCGGTTCGTACAGATAGCTGACGTTCTCGTTCGACCGATCGATGGCCAGCGAATACTGGATGAGATCGTTTGTCCCGATCGCGAAGAAGTCGGCCTCCGTGGCCAGGATGTCGGCGATGATCGCCGCGGACGGAACTTCAATCATGATTCCGATTGGAATCTCGGGGTTGTAGGCGATGCCCTCGGCGTCGAGATCGGCGCGCAGTTCGCGGACGAGCGTCTTCACCTGACGCAGTTCCTGGACGCTGGTGACGACCGGAAACATGATCTTGATTTTGCCGAAGGCCGACGCCCGGAGCAGTGCGCGCAACTGCGTCCGGAACATGTCGCGGTGCTTCATGCAAAGGCGCAGTCCGCGCAGCCCCAGCACCGGATTGTTCTCCTTGCTGCCGATCACCTCTCTGGCGAGCTTGCGTCCGCCGAGGTCGAAGGTGCGGATCACGCACCAACGCGGCGCGGTCGCTTCGGCAAGGGCGCGATAGAGCTGGAAGTGCTCTTCTTCGTTCGGCAACAACGGGCTCTTCGAGATGTAGAGGAACTCGGAGCGATAGAGACCGATCCCTTCGGCGCCGAAGCGAATGGCATCCTTCAGCTCCTCCACCAGCTCGATATTCGCCTGCAGAGTGATGCGGCGATCATCCTTCGTCACCGCTTCCAGGTCGCGGTTCTCGAGCAGACGCCGCTCCGCCTCTTCGTGGCGAATCACGCGCGTCTGGTACTCGGCGATCATGGCCTGCGTCGGATTGACCAGGACCGTCCCCTCGTAGCCGTCGAGGATGACCATCTCATCGTTGTCGACGACCTTCGTCAGGCGCGGGACGCCGATGACGGCGGGCATGAAAAGCGACTTGGCGATGATCGACGTGTGCGAGGTCCGCCCGCCCGCCTCTGTCGCGAATCCGACGATCGGCCGGCGATTGAAGTGGATGGTGTCCGACGGCGTGAGGTCGTCGGCGAGGATGATGACGTCGTGCGTGATCTCGGAGACGTCGTGATGAGCGATGCCCTGCAGGTTCTTGAGCACCCGGTCGGCAACGTCTTTCACGTCAGCGACGCGCTCGCGCAGGTAAGCGTCGTCGAAGCTGCGGAAGCGCGCCTGCAGCTCCTCCTGCACTTCGGCCAGCGCCCATTCGGCGTTGACCTGCTCTGCCTCGATCTTCTGGATGACTTTGTCCGAGAAGGCCGGGTCGCTGACCATCATCGCGTGCGCTTCGAAGATGGATGCGTACTCGTCACCGATCGACCGGCTGACTTTGATCTTCAACTCCTGGAGCTGGCTCTGCGTCTTCTCCAGCGCTTCCAGAAACCGATTGACCTCGGAGGGCACTTCTTCGTCACGGATGGGAACGCGGTAGATCGCGGCTTCGCGCCGCTCGATGATGACCGCGCGTCCAATGGCGATGCCGGGCGAGACTCCGATCCCCTTGTACGTGCGGATCGCGCTGCGCGAGGCGGTGGCGAGTCTGGCGGTGCCGTCAGTGAGCATGAAAATGCGGCCGAGCCAAGCCGCAAGTCATTCTACTTCATCGAATTTCGCGTCGATCAGCTTCTCGATCGCCTGGACCGCCTCGGCCTCGTCATCTCCGTTCGTTTTGACGGTAATCTTCGTGCCCCGTCCGGCAGCCAGGAGGAGGATGCCGAGGATCGACTTCCCGTCGACCTCCTCGTCCCCCTTGCGGATCTTGATGTCGGATCGGAAACGAGCGGCCGTGTGGACAAGCTTCGCGGCAGCACGTGCGTGCAGGCCGAGCTTGTTCTTGATCTCGATGTCGTGTTCGATCACGTCGACGCTCCGGCGCGGCATTGCGCGGAAAGATGGTCGGAAGCGACCCGGATCGCTCTCGAGCCCCGTTCGCTGATGAGGTGCGCGGCCTCCGTGAGGTCCTTGCCGTCCTGCTGGAGAGTGGCGTATTTCACGATCATCGGCAGGTTCACACCGGTGATCACTTCGACCTGATCCTTCTCCAGAAACGACAGGCTGATGTTGCTGGGCGTCCCGCCGGACATATCGGTGAAGATGATGATGCCGTCGTCTGCCCTGACACGTTCCAGGGCGGCTCGGATCTTCTCGCGAGCTTCGTCAACAGAGTCGGTCCACTCCAGCGGCACAGCCTCGATCAAGCCTGCCTTCGATTCAATTTTCCGGGCGGCGGCGAGCAGTTCATTCGCCAGATTCCCGTGAGTCACAATCAGAGCACCAATCAACAGGATCTCCTTTGCAGCGGGGCGAATGATAAGGCGCTTTGGCTACCGCTTGCAGTCCCGATGAACGATCTCGACCGCGTAACCGCTCGCGGCGAGATCCTCAGCCAGGCGTTGGCCAACGGCCACGCTGCGATGCTTCCCGCCGGTGCAACCGATACCGATCGTGAGATAGCTCTTCATCTCTTTCTGGTATTCGGGCAGGAGATAGGCGACGAAGTCGAGCAGCTTGTTGTAGAAGATGTCGTACCCCGGCTGGGCCCTCAAGTACGCGACCACCTCGGGATCGAGTCCCGTCTTCGGGCGCAACGATTCCACGAAGTGCGGGTTCGGGAGGAAGCGGACGTCGAAAAGGAGATCGACGTTGTACGGCATCGCGTACTTGAAGCCGAAGGTAACGATGGTGACGAGCATCGTCACTTTCTCGTCCTTCAGCTCGAAGCGCCGCATGACCTCGGCTTTCAGCTCGTGGACTGAGAACTGCGAAGTATCGAGGACCATGTTGGCCAGCGATTTCACCTCGGTCAGCGCATCCCGTTCCGCGGCGATGGCCTCGATGAGCGGTTGGTCCTTGGCCAGCGGATGCGGCCGGCGCGTCTCGGAGTAGCGCCGCGCCAGCACTTCGTCGCTGGCCTCGAGAAAGATCAGGACGACGTGTCCGACGAGTTTCTGAATCCGCTCCCGGTAGAACGCAGGGAAGATGTTGGCGAAGTCGTGCGTCCGCACATCGGCGACGATGCCGACGCGGTCGGCGTTCTCGTGTGCTCCGACCTCTTCCAGGAATGGCTCGATCAACCCGATCGGCAGGTTGTCGCAGCAGTAAAAGCCGACATCCTCGAGCGTCGACTGCACGTAGCTCTTCCCCGAGCCGGAGAGTCCGGTGATGATGACCAGGTACTCGGGTCGTGGCATTTGTCTGATTTTATCCTGACGATGATGGGTCCCAACCGCGTTGTCGGTGACGGAACAGCAACGGCGAGCAAGCCCACGATCCACACCTGCCCAAATCAGGTCGAGAATTTGACCTCAGAAGCGACTCTCCCTAGTAGACGAGAGAGGCTATCGCTCTACACCGCAGGCGTCGATGATTTCCAATCGAGAGCCCTTCTCCCCCGCCCACGGGGGAGAAGGGCTCTCGATGGGAATGCATCGCGTCATTTGAAAGGCAAGTCTTGAGCTAATTTGGACATGAGGTCCCGCGCTCGGCGCTACCTCTGGCGTCTCGTGCGGTCCAGCACATCCGGATGGAATCGTGTCTTCGTGCTCAAGCTCCGCCGCTCGGAGCTGGCCATCTCTTCGGGGTTCGAGTGCGGCATGGAATCGATCGCACCACTCCCCTGCCTGGCGATCTGCGCGTCGATGCGCCCCAGAAAGTCGCGTGCCGAGTCGTAACCCTGCAGCTTCATGAGGTGATTGCGCGCGGCGATCTCGACGAGCAGCGCCAGATTGCGTCCGGAGGCAACGGGCAGCCGGACGTACGGCTTGGTCACCCCGAGAAGCTCGAACACTTCGCCGATGATGCCCAGACGGTCGTACTCCGTTCCTTCGACCCACTTCTCCAGTTTCACGACCAGATCGATCGGCTTCACGTCGCGGGTCGAGGCGACGCCGAAGAGATCCTTGATGTCGATGATGCCGATGCCGCGCAACTCCATGTGATGGCGCAGCAGGTCGTTCGAGTATCCGAGAAGGACGTCGTTGGGGTGGCGCTTGATGATCACCATGTCGTCAGCGATCAGACGATGCCCGCGATAGATCAGGTCGAGCGCGCATTCGCTCTTGCCGATCCCGCTTTCGCCGAGGAGGAGCACGCCGATTCCGTAGACATCGAGGAGCCCCGAGTGCAGCGTCTGCTTCGGAGCCATGGTCTCTTCGAGGAAGTACGTCGTCCGCGTGATCGAGACGGATGACATCGCGGGCGTGGAGAAGAGCGGTACGGAGCGTTTCTCGCACTCGTGTTTGAGCTCTTCGATCGGGATGATCCCTTTCGTCACGATGAAGCAGGAGCAGTCGAGCGCCGCCACGTCGCGCACACGCTTCTCGCGCAAGCGCGCCGGAAGACTCTGAAGGTACTTGGTCTCCGACTCGCCGATGATCTGCACGCGCCACGGTTTGATGTATTCGTAGTATCCGGCGAACGCCAGACCGGGTTTCTGCACCCGCGGCCTGAGGATTGTGCGGTCGAGGCCATCGTCGCCGGTGACGATCTTGAGCGCGAGCTCATCGAGCTCGCCTCCGAGCAGGGAGCGAACCGTTGTCTCGATGAAATCGTTCCGATCGGTTTCCACGGTGCAATGGTACCCGCATCGCCGGTTGACCGGGCAGCAGTCCAAGGCTCTCATCACCGCATCGATGACCGACGACGCAAAGTCCTTGCCGCACCGCGACATGCCCAAGGCCGCTGTGATCCTGATCCTATGGGCCTGGCTTGCACTCCTCGCGCTGACTCACCTCGGCTGGCGGTCGCCCTACTCGTACGGGTGGGCTGTGATCGGCAATTCCGAGCAGCCGGCGCGAATCATGGGCGCGCTGGTCAATCCCGACGCGCTGCCGCTGGTTGGCGCGGCGAAGCTCTTCTACGACGCCACGCCCGCGGCCGGCGCGGACAACGTGGAGTACCTCTGGTCACCGTTCCATCCGTTCGTCACGTCGGTCATGGCCGGCCTGACGCGGTCGTATCTCTTCGCGAGCTATTTCGTGAACTATCTCTTCGCCGCACTCGTGGCGCTTGCGGCGGTGAATGCCGCTGACCATTTCGCGATCCGCCGCCCGGCGGCTCTGGTGGCGCTGCTCAGCGCGTTCACTCTGCCGGCCTACGTCGAGTACCTCGGACAGCCGATGTACTACGTGGTCGCTCCCGCCGTAAGCTTCCTCATCGTTCTGTCCATCCTCACGCTCCCGGAGCGCGACGCACGCAACCCCTGGATCGCCGGCCTTGCTACCGCGCTCTTGTTGTTGAGCTACGACCCGTACGTCCTTCTCACAGCCGTCATCGCGTACTTCCTCTTCGCCGGCCGATTCGCCCGCGCGCGCGACTACATCGTCTATCTCGCCCTGGCAGCGGCGCCGATCATCGTGTGGGTCAGGTGTTTGCGTCTGGTGGCCGGCCCAACCGCCGGCATCTCGCACAATACCAGGCAGTTCCTCGGTCCGTTGATGGGAGCCTGGGTCAGTTTCGCGAAGCACCCGATCCACAACGCTCTGCAGCCGTTCGTGGCATCTCACATCGGTATCCACGTCGCCTTCCGCGAGATTGTCGCCCTGATCCACTGGCCGCTGCTGGTTGTCTGCATTGCGCTGTTGATCCGGTTGCGGCCACAACTCGCACCGCGCTTGTGGATCGTGGCGTTGCTACCGGTGGCCTACGTAATGGAGCAGATGGTTGTGGCAGCCTGGGACTGGGAGCTCAACCCGCGCCGTGCCATCCCGGTGACGCTCGCCTTTGCCGTGTCGTACTGCTACATCGTGAACGCGATGTGGCCGCGGCGACTGTGGCGCATCGCCTTCATCACCCTCTTCCTCTTCTGCGGCTGTCTGGCGATGGCAGACACGTTTACCGGCTCACCCGTGCTCGAGTATCTCCATTCCGGCCAGGGCGTCCGCGACGCTCCACAGAAGGCTATCGACTACCTTGACGAGCGGCTGGACAGGAAGGAGACGATGCCGATGCTTCACACCGACGTGCGCCCGCTGATCTGGCACGACCTCGGCCGAGCTCGGCTCGGGACACAACGAGCCCTTTTCGCCGTCACGCAAATATTCAGTATCGCGCTCGTGGTCGCGCTTTTCTGGCTAACGTCGCGCGCGGGGCTCCTTCCACGATGGACTCCGGTCGTTGCCGCCGTCATCTGGCTGGCCAGCTTCGCGCGATTTCTGTGAGATGGCGTTCTTCACGACGATGCATGCTGTGCGCGACAAAGGCGTGCGCTGGAGATTGGACGGTTCGTGGCGTAACGAAAGCACGCCGGAGGCGTGCGTGAAGGTAGCCGGTGGCCACGCCGGAGGCGTTGCCACCGGTTTGCAGGGGCATGAAAAGGCACCCCGGCAGGGGACTCGGCAGGGGTGCGTGAAACGTCGAATTCGAAATCGTTCTACGCGATCGATCCTG
>JBBRNB010000030.1:0-57500 GCA_038230535.1 Thermoanaerobaculia bacterium | reverse complement strand
ACGGGAAGAGAATTCCAAGGCGCGTGAGTGATCCCTCGTGAAGGAACTCGGCAAATTAGCACCGTAACTTCGGAAGAAGGTGTGCTTGCTGTCGTTAGTATCCTCGCGATATGACGCGACGGTAAGTCGCAGTGAAATGCCCCAAGCGACTGTTTACTAAAAACACAGGACTCTGCTAAGTCGAAAACGACGTATAGGGTCTGACTCCTGCCCGGTGCCGGAAGGTTAAGGGGAGTGGTTAGCCGCAAGGCGAAGCTACGAACCGAAGCCCCGGTAAACGGCGGCCGTAACTATAACGGTCCTAAGGTAGCGAAATTCCTTGTCGGGTAAGTTCCGACCTGCACGAATGGAGTAACGATTTGGGGACTGTCTCCACGAGGGGCTCAGCGAATCTGTAGCGCTGGTGAAGATGCCAGCTACCCGCAACTAGACGGAAAGACCCTGTGCACCTTTACTACACCCTGGCAGTGAACTCTGGTGCTGTATGTGTAGGATAGGTGGGAGCCTTTGAAGCCGGGCCGCTAGGTTCGGTGGAGGCATCGGTGAAATACCACCCTTACAGTACCGGAGTTCTAACCGAGGTCCGTCATCCGGATCCGGAACATTGCCAGGCGGGTAGTTTGACTGGGGCGGTCGCCTCCCAAAGCGTAACGGAGGCTCGCGAAGGTTCTCTCAGGCTGTTTGGAAATCAGCCGTCGAGTGTAAAGGCAGAAGAGAGCTTAACTGTAAGACCTACAAGTCGAGCAGATGGGAAACCAGGCCTTAGTGATCCGGTGGTTCTGTATGGAAGGGCCATCGCTCAAAGGATAAAAGGTACGCCGGGGATAACAGGCTGATCCTGACCAAGAGTTCACATCGACGTCAGGGTTTGGCACCTCGATGTCGGCTCATCGCATCCTGGGGCTGGAGCAGGTCCCAAGGGTTCGGCTGTTCGCCGATTAAAGCGGTACGTGAGCTGGGTTTAGAACGTCGCGAGACAGTTCGGTCCCTATCTGTTGTGGGCGGAGGAGAATTGAGTGGAGGTTTCCTTAGTACGAGAGGACCGGGAAGCACTGACCTCTAGTGTACCAGTTGTCCCGCCAGGGGCATCGCTGGGTAGCTACGTCGGGAAAGGATAATCGCTGAAAGCATATAAGCGAGAAGCCAACCACAAGATGAGTTCTCCCTGAAGACCCGTGGTAGATGACCACGTTGATAGGCTGGATGTGGAAGAGCAGCGATGCTCGTAGCTGACCAGTACTAATCGGTCGTTTGGCTTGACCATAAATGCCTTGATTTGATGTTGTCTGCAGTGTGCATCCCTGCAACCCGTATTCAGTTCACCTTAAACACCCGATATCAAGTTTCCGGTGGTCTTAGAGAGAGGGTCACACCCGTTCCCATTCCGAACACGGCAGTTAAGCCTCTCATCGCCAATGATACTGCGCGGGCAACTGCGTGGGAAAGTAGGACGCCGCCGGGATAAAATTTATGAAAGGCCCTTGGGGAAACTCGAGGGCCTTTTCTTTTTCCAGTCATGCACGCGTGGCCGTCGCGATGAGCTGCCGGCCAACGTGGCGGCTGCGTACATTCGCATAGAAAAGGGCGTTCAGAGCTCCGAACACGGAGCGATGAACGACGCCGATCTTCGCATCAGTAAACTGGTCTGTCGTACGCGGCAGGGCCGCAAGCGCAATGCGGAACAGCGTATGGAACGGAAAGCCCCACGCCGATGCGCGGACTCCGCGAAAGCCGGAATTGGTAAGCAAGTCATCCAGCTCGCCGACGCGGTAGTGTCTGCGGTGGCCGATTGCCCGGTCGAAATCGTTCATGGCGCCCGAAGGCACGGTGACGACGAGGCGCCCGCCGGAGCGAAGGATTTCGCCAGCCATCCTAAGAGCGCCTTCCGGCGCGGCGAGATGCTCGAGAACCTCGCTGCAGATGACGGCGTCTGCGCATCCCTGAAGAACAGCAACGTCGCTATCAGCATCGAGATCAACTCTCACAAGCCGGGCGGATGGGAGACGGCGCGATGCCATTGCCAATGCCCTTGGCTCCACATCAATTCCGATCAAACTGACGTCTGGAAAGGCGTGCCCGATCCTCTCCAGGAGTGCGCCACTCCCGCAGCCGAGGTCAACCACAACCGCTCCCTCTGGCAGGCCCTTCAGCTCACGCACTACCAATCTCCAGCGGTGCCGCTGTGCTGGACTGAGCTCGTTCGCGAGCGAGAAGCTGCCCCAAAGTTTCTCGTTCTCCTCGGCGTCGCTCACAGCCGGCTGTCCCCGCGCCGCGCGCGGATCTGATCCTCGCTGTTGCGCATGGCGTAGGCGCGATAGAGCTGTGAGATGCGCTTGTAGACGATGAAAAGCGCGTTCTCGCCGCCGATGCGAAACGGTCGCACGTTGTGTGTCATGCCGACGCGCTCGCGATACGGGATATGAACCTCGGCGAACCGGCCTCTGAGTTTGTGTGCCGCCTCGAGCTTGATCTCCGCACTGAAGTTCCAGCCGTTGGAGACGAGGCGCAGCTCGGAGAGCGCGGCCTTGCGGAAGACCCACATACCTGAAAGTAAGTCGCGGAAGTACTTCAGAGAAACCGTGCTGCCAAGGAGGCTGAGCGAGCGATTGCCGAACTGATTCAGCGACTCCATGCTGTGACGGTCGGCCAACGGGAAACGAGAACAGGAGACGAAGTCCAGTCCGCGCCGATCCATTTCTTCGACGATCTGCGGCGACAGTTCGACCGGATAGGTGCCGTCCGCATCTCCGGTGATGATGATGTCGCCGGTTGCGGCGATGAATCCCGTCTTGTACGCGAGACCGTAGCCGCGTACGAGTTGTACGATCACAGAGGCTCCGGCCCGTTCGGCATTGACTTTGGTCGAGTCAGACGAGCCGCCGTCGATGACGATGATTTCGTCCGTACTCTCCGGCGCGCGCTCGATCGTCGCGACGACGCCTTCTTCCTCGTTGAGAGCCGGAATGACGAGAGTTGCCCGATGTGACCCGAACATCGACCGCAGTATAACGGGCGTGCGATACGATCGCGGCCGATGAGCGACGACTATCCGCTCGACCTGCAGCGTGTCGCCTACTCGTATCTCGAGCGGCCGAATCGCAGCGTGCTCGCGCTGCTGGAGTGTCTCGCGCTCCGCGCCAGGCCGGACTCCACGATCCTCGATGTTGGCTGTGGCTGCGGCGCGAATGCCCGCGTCGTGCGCACGCGCTGGCCGGATGCGCGCGTTATCGGGATAGAACCAAACGCGGACGCGGCAGCCGCGGCAAGCGATGTGTGCGATCGCGTTTTTCACGGAACGCTCGAGGAGTGGATGCAATCAGGTGACGCCGTCCCTGCCGTCGACGTCGTCGTTCTGAGCGATGTCCTCGAGCACATCGCCGACCCGGTGCAGTGGCTGCGCACGACGGCGTCGCTGCCGAAGCTGGCGAATGCTGTCTGGATCATCTCCGTGCCGAATTTCGGTGTCTGGTACAACCGCCTGCGAACGCTAGCGGGCCGCTTCGACTACGCATGGTCCGGCCTGTATGACCGCACACACCTCCGCTTCTACACGCGAAAATCGATACGCCGTCTGCTCGCCTACTGCGGATTCGAGGTCGTGGCTTTGCGCGGTACGGCCTCGATCGTCCAATCTGCTGCGCCACTGCTGCGAAAGGGCTTCGCCGGAGAACTGCAAGCGGGTGATCACCTTGCTCTCTCCGGCTCGCGCGCGTTCCGCTTTTACCAGCGCGCCATCGAGCCGGCGGAGGAAGCGATCTGCAATCTCTGGCCGTCGCTGCTGGCGTTTCAGATCGTCATCGCCGCCCGCTGGCCGCGGTAGCATCCCTGTGACATGCACCTCGTCCCCAGGCTCACGAAGTTCCTCACTCAGCTCATCAGCGAAACGAACGGGTTGTCACTCGCTGATACGCTGGCTCTCGCCGAACATGCTCCGCAACTCAGTACCGACCCTGAGCTCGCACAGGAGATCCGCGGCTTTCGTGCACTCCTCGACGGGTTTCGCATCGACGCTGCGCCGATCGAATCGCTGCTTGATCATGCCGTGGCTCGTTCGCTGGCGGAGTTCTTTCGCGCGTTCCCTATCCCCTTTCGCGACGAGCACATTCACTTGACCGGCTCGCTCGATGCGGCTTTCATCTGGCCGCGCCTGGCGGCGCTCCTCGAGGGACCGCAGCGGCCGATGTATGAGTCGAAGATCGCCGAGGTCTACGGACCGGGCGCGCTGCTGATCCGAAGTGTTGCCGACGTCGATCGCTTGATTCGCCTCGCCGACGACGAAGGCTTTGACCGTTACCTGAAGATTCTTTACCTGGCGAAGCTCGTCCTCACGACGCGCGAGGCGCATCGCGAGGCCGCCTACCACATGGCCAAACGTCTTTACAGCCAGGCGAACGTCGGCGCGATCCGGCTGAAGTTCACGCTCTTTCGCGAGACGACCGATTCCTCCGAACAGATTCCAGGTATCGGCGATCTCAAAGCGGAGGATGTCCTGATGGGACTCTATGAGGGCTTTCGCCACTTTCAGAGTGAGGTCCCGGCGTTCAAGTTCATCCTCTCGCCGAGCTTTCGCAAGGAGCCTGGCTTCTACGATGCCACGCGCTATCCTTCGAAACGGGCCAGCTTCGGCGATCAGGTGCGGCAGATCATCGAGCTGCTTAAGCGTCATCCGGAGTTGCGCGATGTTGTCACTGAAGTTGACACCGTCGGCAACGAGCGCGGCTTCTATCGCAAAGCGCACTTTCAGGAGATGCGCGTCGGCTTTCGCAAACTGCTGGCGTACGGCTTCCGCACCCGCAGCCACCACGGCGAGACATGGAACACGCTCCGACAAGGCATCCAGGCGGTCGATAACGCCATGAACATCTGGTACGTCGATGCCATTGAGCACGGCCTTTCCCTTGGCATCAACCCGAACTTCTACTACCACCGCATGATGCAACGCGTCCTCGCCGCGAACGCCCGCGGTCAGCCACTTGCGCAGGGATCGCGCGAGCACGACGAATTGTTCGACATGGACCTGGGCGGGCGCCATGACATCCGCGACAAGCTATTGCGCGGAGAGCCACTGACGGATGCCGATGCGACGCGAGCAACCAAAACGAAGTTTCACCACGCCCGCGAAGTCGAGCACTACCAGCATGACGTCCTGAACCGGATGATCGACAAGCGACTGACGCTTGTGGCGCTCCCGTCATCAAACAAGAAGCTGACCGGGGCCCTGTCGGACTACAAGCACCACCCCTTCTCGTGGTGGGAGAAGAAGGGCCTGCGCCTTGGGGTCGGCACCGACAACGACGTAACGCTGAGCACGAACTTCCTCCGCGAGATGCTGATTCTCCTGCTGACGGATCCTCTCGAGCTGAAGATCATGAAGCTGCTGATCGTAACCACCGGTGAGTCGCGACGCTCTCACCTCAGCCACCTGCTGTGGCAGATGAGGAAAGCAAGCGAGGTGTAGCAGGTACTCTACGCGGCCGCGTTCGTCGCTTGATCCGAGGTAATCCTTCCGTCGTGGATCTCGACGACGCGGCTGGCGCGGCGGGAGAGCGCAGGGTCGTGGGTGATGATCACGATCGTGCGGCCTTGCTGCCAAAGGTCAGTGAAGATGGACATGATGTCGCCGCCGGCGGAGGAGTCGAGGTTTCCGGTGGGCTCGTCGGCGAGGACGATGTCGGGCTCCATGGCCAGGGCGCGGGCGATGGCGACGCGCTGCATCTGGCCGCCGGAGAGCTCGGTCGGTTTGTGATCGAGTCGATCGCCGAGACCGACTCGATCGAGGAGCTGCGAGGCGCGCTGGTGGCGCTCCGCGGGTTTCACGCCGCCGAAAAGCATCGGCAGCTCGACGTTTTCGAGAGCTGTGATGTGGGGCAGGAGGTTGAACGCCTGGAAGACGAATCCCACGCGACGGTTGCGGATCTCCGCGAGCTGGTCGCGTGTTACGCCCGAAACGGCCTGGCCGCCAATCTCGTAGATGCCCGAGGTTGGTGTGTCCAGGCATCCGACGAGATTCATCAGTGTCGACTTCCCGGAGCCGGACGGACCGACGATCGCAACCATTTCGCCCTTCTCGACCTCCAGGTTGATGCCCTTCAGCGCTTCGACCTTGACCTTGCCGGTGTCGTAGACCTTACGGATCTCTTCCATCCGGATGATGAGGCTGTTGTTGTTGGCGGTCATTGCTGGTCTCCAGTTTCTGTCATTCCTCGCCGTTCAATGCGAAGCAACCTGCATTGAGCGAGAACGGCGAGCCGAGGCGGGGGCTGCGGCGGCTCGGGATGACAGCGAGTATTCATTCGTACCTAAGTGTTGAGGCTGGATCGATTCTGGCGGCACGCCTTGCGGGGAAAAAGCCGGCGGCGAGGCCGATCAGGCCGAGGATGAGTGATGTGGCGACGCCGATTTGGGGTGAGAGTGTCGGGCGGCCGAGGAACGACAACACTTTGTTGCTCTCGATCGGTATGAAGCTGGTCAATGAAACGAGCAATGTGGCGATGATGATGCCGAGCGCGCCTCCGATGAATGTGTAGACGAGCGCCTCCAGAACGAATGGTGCGATGATCCAGCGCTGTTTCGCGCCAAGGGCCATCTTCACGCCGATCTCCCTTGTGCGCTCCTTGACGACGGCGTACATGATGTTGGCGACGCCGACGCCGCCGATCAGCAACGTGAGCGCGCCGACGATGCCGAGAAATAGCTGGATCCCGACCGTGATATTGCCGGTGGTCTTCGCGCTCTTGACCATGTCCCACGTCTGCAGAGCCCGGTCATCGGTAGGGTCGTAGCGGTACTTGGCGCCGAACACCTCATTGACCTTTTTAAGGGCCGCCTTCATCCCCTCTGGCTGCTCCGACTCGATGACCAACACGCTCAGAACATCGCGGCCGTACTGTGCATGGAATGTCGAGATGGGGATGACTGCGTGGGTGGCGTCAGGACCGCCGTACATTCCCATCTGCGTTTTCTTCTGCATCACGCCGATGACAATGTATGGGGCGTTGTTCACCAGCAGCGTCTTCCCGACAGGCTCCTCGGCGCCGAAGATGTCCTTGGCGAGATCGTTGCCCAGGAAGATGACGCGGCGGCGCTGCACTTCATCCTCGGGACTGATGAAGCGGCCGCCAGCCTGCGCGTAGTGTTTGCGGTCTTCGCCGAAAATGTAGTTGGCGCCGATGACGCGTCCGTTGACTGTCTTGCGGCCGTAGACGAGGGCGTTGCGGCCGGCATTGAGCTCGCCGTGGACGGCTTTGAGCTCCGGCATCCGCTCGCGGAGAAAATCGACGTCGTCGATGTGCAGGCGGATAGCGCGGCCGGGCGGCATCCCCTTCCACGCCTTCGTGGTCTCGCTCGGCCACATCACGGCCAGGTTTTCGCCGGTCGAGCGGCGATTCTTGTCGAGCTGCCGCTTGAGCCCTTCTCCGAATGCGAGGAGCAGCAGGATGGCTACCGTTCCCCAGGCGATCGAAGCGATCGTGAGGTACGCACGCTTCTTCTGCAGCCGCGACGAGGTGGCGAAGAGGTTGAGGATGACGTGGAGGTCAGTATTCATGATCGTGCGCCTTGCAGCGCGCTGCCCGGTGTTCAAAGTTTCATCGCTACCACTGGATCGAGTCTGGCCGCGTCTCTGGCGGGGAAGAAGCCGGCGACGAGACCGACCAGCCCGAGGGCAAGCGACGTCAGGATCGCCACCAACGGAGAGACCACCGGATCGCCGACGTACTCGCCGAGTCCGAGCTTTGGAAAGAGAGCACAGACAGTGAGGGAGATGGCGAACCCGATGGCGCCGCCAAGGAAGGTGACCATCATGGTCTCGATCAGGAACTGCGAGAGGATGTAGCGCTGCTTCGCGCCGAGGGCCATCTTGATGCCGATCTCACGGGTCCGCTCCTCGACCACGACGTTCATGATGTTCGACACGCCGATGCCTCCGACGACGAGGGTGAGAACACCGATGATGCCGAGAAAGCCGTTGAACGCCAGCATGAATGTGTCGAAGAACTGGAACTGCTCGGTCGTGTCCCACATCGACAGTGCTTCTTTGTCGGCGGCGTCGAATCGCAGCCGTGAGCCGAGCACTTTGCTCATGCGCTTGATGACCGCTTTCGTGTCGCCGGACGTGGCGGCCTGAAAGACGAAGTTCCCGACGTATTTGTCGCCGTTCAGGGCGCAGTAGGTCGTGGAGGGGATGAACATCTTTTCGTTGTCCCGGCCGCTGTAGCTGGAGTCCTGATCCTTCTCCATGAGCACCCCGACGATGAGGAAGGGGCACTGGTTGACGGTGATCGTCTTTCCGACGGGGGGAGTTGTGCCGAAGATGTCTTTGGCCAGCTTGTCGCCGAGGAAGGCGGTGCGCCGCTGTTCGTTGACATCGATTGCATCGATGAAGCGTCCGCCGCTTTGCGGGATCAGGTTGCGCATCGCGCCGAAGTCGGGCGCGACGCCCGAAGTATCCACGGAGAGGGTCTTCGTGCCGTACTCGACCTTCATGTTGTTTTGGTACTCGCCGGAAATCGCCTTTAGTCCCTCGACGTTGCCGCGCACGAGCGCCAGATCTTCGTCACGAATATGGATGCGCCGGCCCTTGCCGAGTCCCTCGTAGGGGATGGATGTCAATCCCGGCCATGCGATGACGATGCGGTCACCGAGGCCTGCCGTCGACTTGATGAGTTGCTTGTGCAGTCCCGTGCCGAAGGCGAGCATCAGGCTGATGGCGACGGTGCCCCAGACGATGCCGAAGATCGTAAGGAACGTACGGAGCTTCTCAGCTTTGAGGTCGCGTGCGAGTTGCTTGAGGACGTCTTTCATGGGCTTGTTGCCAAGTTGCCGTGCTACCGAATTGCCGGCCGTTGGGTTGCCAGCGCCGGAACCCGGACACTCGGGCCACCCAGCAACTCAGCAACCAAGCAACTCGGCTCTTACGAAATCTCCTTCGGTGGCCGCTCCACGAGCTTGTCTCCCTTTTTCAGACCCGAGAGCACCTCGATATTGAGGCCGTCGGAGATGCCGGTCTTGATGTCGACCTTCTTCGGCGATTTAGGATCGGCGCCCGGCACTTCGACGCTCGCTTTCTTGCCGCCGTCGGAGAAGGTAACGAGGCGTTCGGGAATGACGAGGACGTCTTTCTTCTCGCGGATGATGACGTCGGCGTTCGCGGAGTAACCGGCGCGGAGTGTGATTTTGCTCGGATCGAGCTCGACCTCGACGTCGAAGAGCGTTGCTCCCTCTTTCTGCTGGGCCTGCGGCGCGATGCGGGAGACGCGTCCGGTGACCACGTCGGTCGGTAGAGCGCCCACCTTGATTCGGGTGGTCATGCCCACCGCGAGTTTGCCGACGTCGATCTCATCGACGGTTCCTTTGAAGATCAAGTCGCGCATGTCGGCGACTGTGGCCATCTCCGTTCCTGGCTGGTAGGAGGTGAGCGGGACAATCGGATCGCCTGGGTTGACCGTGCGGGTAAGGATCGTGCCTGCGGCGGGCGCGCTGATGACCGATTCGGTGCCGGAGATGGTGAGGCGGCCTTTGCGGGTCAAGTCCCGGTTCTGTTCAGCCTTCGTCAACGCTACGTGGGCCAGGTCATAGGACTCTTTTTTCGCCTCGACGTCAGACTTCGGAAGGACGCCCGACCGCGATAGTTGAAGAGAGCGTTGGTAGTCGCCATCGGCCTTGCGGAACGACGCTGCGGCGGACTCGACCTGGCGATCGACTTCCGTAATTTCCAGCGGCGTCGGATCGGGAGCGATCTCGAAGAGCGGATCGCCGGCCTGGACTGTGTCGCCGACCTGGGCCAGGGCGCGTTTGACGATCCCTGAGATCTTAGACTTCACCGAGAACTTCTGCCGAGGCTGGATCTGACCGACGGCAACTGCCTTTTCGACGATCGAGCCCTCGATGACCTCGACATGTTTCAGGCCGCCATCACTTTTGTTGCCGCTTCGCGTCCACGCGTAAAGCCCGGCGCTGGCGCCAGCGAGCAGGACCAGAATGAACAGTGTTTTCCATAGCTTCCGCATGCGTCTCTCCGAGGTTGCTCCAATGTTGTACGTGGAATTGGACGTAGGGTTAACAGGAAAGTTGGTCGGGAGTCGGAGGTTGGGGCATTCGACTCCCGTTGCTCCTGTGGTAGCTTCCTCGTTCTGATGAGCGCGAGAGCAGGGGCGCTGCTGGCTGTCGCAATCGTCGCCGTTGTAGCCGTCGTGCTCCATGCTCCCGTTCCGCAGCCCGCCGGATACCACTCCTTCGCGGATCAGCGGACGATTCTTGGTGTCCCTAACTTCTGGGACGTCATCTCGAATGTCCCTTTTCTGTTCGCCGGCATAGCAGGACTCGTTTTGCTCGTTCGAGGGGCTCTGCCGGGCGCTCTGCCCGAGCTCCGAGCGGCCTATGTAACGTTCTTTGCGGGAGCCGCTCTGGTCTTTGCCGGTTCGGCGTATTACCACCTGAACCCCAACAACGTGACCCTCGTCTGGGATCGGCTGCCGATGTCGATCGCTTTCATGGCCTTTCTTGCGGTCGTCATTGGGGAGCACATCAAACCGCGCCTCGGAGCGAGACTCCTGCTGTGGCTCGTGGTCCTCGGAGTCGCTTCGGTCGCTTGGTGGCGCTACACGGAGATCGTGGGCCTAGGGGATCTTCGCCTGTACATCCTGGTGCAGTACCTGCCGATGATCGAGATTCCTCTCATTATGATGCTCTTTCCGTCCCGACTCCGGCCCATCGGCTACCTTTGGGGACTGCTCGCTTCGTACGCCGTTGCCAAACTGCTCGAGCGGGTTGATGCACAGGTATTCGAAGTTGTCAGGGTTGCCAGCGGTCACACACTCAAGCACGTGGTTGCAGCGATCGGGATAGGGATCTTCGCGGTTGCGTTAGTGTGGCGCCGGCCTGCTTCCGTATTGCTCTGACTGTTTTGAAACGGTGCGGTCTCTCCGATGATCGATAATCCAGCAACGTTCATGATCCGGAGAGGTCCAATGCGCATGACAGAGTCAACCCAGGCGCGCGAACGAAGCGCCGCGCGGCCGATGGCCGTCCTTTGTTTCCTTCTACTGATCGTCACTCCCTGCGCGTTTGCGCAGTCGAGACCAGTCATACGATCGGGTCCCGGCACCGGTGATCCATACGAGGAACTCGTTCCGTGGCGATTCCTGGCCAAAGGTGATCCGCTGATCAAGGAACCGCTCGTTCTGTACTGGCTGCCGGCTACGCCCGAGGAGGTCGAGAAGTCGCCGTTGCTCAACTCAAAGGCCCTGCTGCAGGATACCCACCGCTGCCTCGAATTTGAGATCGTCCTTCCAGCGGACGCGGCGATGGTCGATAAGCTCGGCGAGAAGGGGAAGCTTCCGGCGGTGGTACTTGTCGACCTGCAGGGCAACGTCGTCCGTCGAGTCGAGGGCACCGGCGGCCGGCTCAGTCTGCCTTCAGTCGAGAGGATGGTGAGCGATGAGTTCAACGCTCGAGGCGAAACGATGTACGCCAGAATCACCGAGGCAAAGAAACGCCTCGGCAGCGGTGACAAAGAAGGTGCTATCGATCTATACAAGAAATTGTGGGACGAGCGCTGTCTCTTTCCGATGGCAGGCGGGGAGGCGCAGCGCGCGCTGAAGAGTCTCGGTGTGATCGTGGTCGAGCCGCCTCCGCAAATACCGATCGATCCGAATCTCGCGCCTCCGGCGACTACTACGGCGAAGCCCAAACCGGCCGGAGGGCATTGATCGGCTATTCGGCTCGTTTAACCCTGAATAAAAGGTCGTTTGCTTCGGCGTATGGGATCGCATCCTCGGCGAAGCGGAACGTTCCATGCTCGCGGATCTCTCTCGCGGCTCGGACGAAGGCGCCCAAGGCCGCGCGACTCAGCGCGGATCCGACACTGATCCGCCGGACTCCCATGGCGGCCAGCTCGGCCACGGAGAATGAGCCGCTCTTCAGTCCCATCACGACGTTGACCGGCTTGCTCAATGCTGCACAGACGGTCCGGATGTCTTCTGCCCTGGTGAGCCCGGGCGCATAGAGCGCATCAGCTCCTGCATCCTCGAACGCTTGCAGGCGGCGGATGGTGTCGTCGAGGTCAGGACGGCCGTGAATGAAGTTCTCCGCTCTGCCAACGAGCACGAACGGATACGGAAGGGCGTGCGCTGCTTCGGCGGCAGCAGCGACTCGCTCGACGGAGTGCTGAAAATCGTAAATCGGACGTGAGGGATCACCGGTTGAGTCTTCGATCGACCCTCCGACAAGACCGGCGAAGGTGCCGGCAAGGCGGATCGTCTCTGCCGCTGCTTCCGGCGTATGGCCGAAGCCATTCTCGAGATCGGCGGCGACAGGCAGGCCGGTCGCATCGACGATTGCTTTGGCGTTGGCGAGAGTCTCATCGCGGCTCACGGTGCCGGCGCCATCCCTGCGGCCCAGCGTGAAGGCCAGACCGGCGCTGGTGGTGGTGAGCGCCTCGAAGCCGAGGGCAGTCAGGATACTGGCGGTGCCGGCGTCCCATGGATTAGGGATGACGAAAGCGCCGGGGCGGGCGTGCAAGGCGCGGAATCGGTCACCTTTCTCAGCCTGACTGGTGGGCATGACCAAATCCCAGCAAAGAGGACAGGCGCTTGCGCGCCTGTCCTCGTCTGCCTGGTTGATGAGGTTAGTTGCCTGCCACGAAGAGGTGTCCCGCGTTCTGCGAGAAGATCCGTCCCTGGTCGTCCATCGATGTGGGCGTGTAGGCCGCGCCAAGGGCGAGCTGCTGGAAGATCTTGTCGCGCAGGATGCCGCCTTGCTTGATGGCGAAGAGATTGCCGTCCTCACTGTTCGCGTACACCACACCTTCATCGTCCACGATGAACGCGTTCACGCACCATTCGAAGCCGTGGGGGTGATCGCTCACGCAAGTCACGACGCCGTTCTGGTCGCGGGTGCAGCTCAGAGTGTTCGTGTTCTGGTACGACCATTCCTTGTGCAGGTTCTTGTCGGTCTGCGAGATGAAGTACTGCTCCGGATAGGTCGGATCGGTGGCGTTGCGGTCCGGCGGGCAGATCGTGTCGTCATTGCAGTACGAGCCGACTCCGCCGTAGTGGTTGTCCTTCGTGACGATGGAGTAGGTAGTCCCGTGGCGGTAGATGCCGGGGGTGCAGTCCCATCCGAATAGGTACGCGCCGAGGTAATCGCCGTTGGCCGAGAAGTGCATCGTGTGGCCCTGTGCGTAGTTGTAGCGGGTGTAGACGCCGAGGAAGATGCTCCCGTCCGGCGCGATGACCGGCGTGGCGGAGGAGTCGTCAAGGATGCGGGCTCCGCCCGGGGTGTTGGTGGCTGGGTCGACGCCGAGGTTGGCACCGGCGCGGCAGCCGCCGGGAGCGCCGTTCGGCGGGAGCTGGCCACCTGAGGAGTGTGGCACGCCGCAGCCATCGTTGAAGCGGTTTCGCAGCGAGCGGATCCACTTCTGCGTCAGGTTGGATCTGATGGCCACGAGGAACGTCTCGCGGCTGAGGAGGTGCGCGCGCGTAGCGACGTAGATCGTGCCGTCATCAGCGATGGCGGGGGCCATATTCAGGGCGGGGCGCTGCGTTCCGCACTGCACTGCCGGCGCCACAGCCGCCGGCGATGGAGGCCACGGAAGTTGCGAGGTCGAGAAGGCATTCGTGCACTGCGCGGTGCCGAGTGGCGCACCGGCGGTGAGTACCGAGTAGCTGACCTTCGTTATGTGCCCGGTCGGTGAGACCTTTACCAGCCAGGAGTCGACGACGTCGTCGGCAAACCAGTCGGGGGTGCCGCTCACGAGCTTGATGGCGTTGTAGAAGAGGTTCCCGTCTTCATCGACCGTGATCGGGCTGGCCATGAAGGTGAACGGGTCGACGGTCGCGAATGGGTTGATCCGCGTCCCTGTGCCCGTGGTCTTGTTCACTTTCCAGATCGATCCGCCGGCGCCCGGAACGTATAGCGATCCGTTCGCCAGCGCCGGATGGAAGACCGGCTCCCAGAAGTCGTTCTGGCTGCCTGGCGCCTTCCAGTCGCTCGTGAACTGCCACACGCTTACCAGCGTTCCGCCGGACCAGCGGTACTTCGTCTCACCCCAAGTCTGTGTGGAGTAGTCGTTGAAGTCGTACGTGCCGGACTTGAACATCATGTAGGCGTTATTCCCGTCCAGGAGCGGCGCCTGGTAGTGGGCCAGAAGGTCAGCAGCCCCGAGATTGTCGAGAGCCTGCTGTAATTCAGCGGGGACGAGAGGGTCGTAAACGAGGTTGACGATGTTTCGATTGAGGTGCTGGCCGTCTTCGTCGAACGCGCCGGTGTGCTGCGCGTTGAGGGCCCACTGCGGCCATTCCTGAGCTGCGAGCGGGAGACAACAGAGAAGCAAGGCAAGCGAGAGAAGGACTTTGAACTTCATGGTTGTAACCTCCTGAAAAAAGAGTTGTGAGCACCCGGCGACAGTCCTGAGAAGGTCCACGCGACCACCTCACCCTTGTTATGGATGGCTGCGTCGGATACGTGAATGGCTTTATACACCGCGTTAGTTCCGGATTGCTACAATAGTGAGCCGTCCATACCTCCACTCTTGGAAAGTCCGTGAAGAGGAGTTGTGCGCCTCAGAGCTTGCGAAACTACGCTGTACTCTCTTAGGACAGAACTGGAATCAGTTCAGGTTTGACGGATTTTGCCCGCAGGCATAGATTGGATGGAATTCAGCCAAATCGCTCAGCATGCCGGGGTCAGCGCCGAATCTGCCTATCCCGGCTACGCCCGGTAGAGAGAGCCAACGAGGAAGTCAGTCGCGGTAGCTGTCAGGGATCTGCCTGGATAAGCCGCTGTTCGCCAACACCAACGCTATAGAGGGAGAGAATCATGGCCGATTTTTCAGTCGGCATTGCTTCAGATTTGGGGACGATGACGTCTGAGCCGGATCAGCTCAATGTTCCCGCGGGCTCACTCGTCAGTTGGAACAACACTTACGTGCACGGCTAGCGTTCAGATTTTCAACGAGGTCGACCCGTCCAATCTCACGACCACCCCTCCACCAACCCCCGTCAGCCTGGTCAGCATCAAGGTCAGTGGCACTCCCTACAACCCACCCATGGCCTTCATGGACCACGCGCCGTCCTTCCCTCCCTTCCTCGCGGACATTGCCGGCTCCGATGTCACGGGTTGGCAGACCATTGATTTCGCGAAGCAGGCGCAGGTTGCACCACCAGCCCAGCCGGCGATGCACACCATCAACGGCAAGAAGTTCGACGGTGAAGTCGGTGTGAGCGTTCTGCTCAACAAGGTCGAGGAGTGGAAGATCACCAACGCCAGCCTCGGCATCTCCCATCCGTTCCACATCCACATCAACCCCTTCCAGGTTGTGGAAGTGTTCGACCCGAATCAGACGCAAGACCCCGAAGTACGTAACGACGCAGACCGGAATTCTTCCCGGCCAGTGCTACCTCAATCCCGAGGCTGATCCTCAGACCTGGAAGCCGTGCAATCCCTCGGTCGTTCCTTCGTCGAAGAACCAGATCTGGTGGGATGTCTTCCCCATTCCGTCCGGCATCTCCGCGAACAAGCCGGACGGCAAGGGCGGCACAACTCCGATCATCATCCCCGGCTATTTCAAGATGCGCAGCCGCTTCGTCGACTACCCCGGCTACTACGTCATCCACTGCCACATCCTCGCGCACGAAGACCGCGGCATGATGACGGTCGTCGAAGTGACGCCGATGTTGCCTCCGTTCTCACACCGCTAGCTGCTGGACACGAATCAGATGTCAGTCACCCTTGTGAGGAAGACTCGCCGGGGTGCCGGGATCGACGATCGTCTCCGTCGATGTCGCACCATTCCTAGTCGATGTCGACAAACTTCTCGCCGACGTTGACTAATGTCCTCGCCGATGCCGGCTGACTTTTCGCCGGCGTTGACGAACTTTTCGCCGATGTTGACGAACTTTTCGCCGACGTTGACAAACCTCCTCGCCGGCATTGACTAACTTCTCGCCGGCATTGGCTAACTTCTCGCCGGCATTGACGAACTTCTCGCCAATATTGACGAACTTCTCGCCGACATTGACGAACTTCTCGCCAACACTGACTAACTTCTCGCCAACATTGACTAACTTCTCGCCGACGTTCGGCGAACTTTTTACCGGCGCTGTCTAATTTTTCGACAACATTGTCTAAAATCTGGACGATCTTGACTTACAACCGGCCAGGGCTGCGGCTCAACCACCACGGGGGCAAGTCCCGAGCTTGATACCCTCCACCTCGTGGACATCCTCGTAGTCTGCCCCGACTCCTACGACCGCTGGGCGTTCGAGCGAGTCGAGGGGCATCGCTTTCACTTCGTCGATGCCGGAATCAGCCACTGGGAGGCTTCGCCGGCGTTCGATCCGATGGTGTATCTCGAACGCTGCCGCGAGGTGATGGCGTCGCATCGCGTTGGCGCCGTCGTCTCCACGCACGACCTTGGCGATCTGATCGCGGCGGTGCTGGCGGATGAGGTCAGGCTGCGGGGCCCGTCGCCGGAGGCGGTCTTTCTCTGCCTGCACAAACTCTACGGGCGCCGCGCCGAGCTCGATCCCATTCGATGCCAGGCGCTGTTACTCGATGAGCCGCTGCCGGTGTTGACCTATCCGGCGTATCTCAAGGCCCCGTGGCTGAAGCTCGGGCTACTCGGGTTCAAGGTCGCGTCTGACGATGAAACGCGGGAGGCGATGGATCTGGCGCGCCGCGAGCTGCCGGCCTGGACACGTCAGTACTACCCGCTGTTCGCGCGCGCTGTGGACCTCGGAAAGTATCCCCTTGCGACGACGGACATGATGCTGGTCGAGGAGTTCATCGAAGGACGTCAGGTGACGGTGGAGGGGTGGTCTCTCCACGGAGAGATCCGGATCTGGGCGATGACCGATACGAACACATTCGCCGGCACGCGTGTCATCGACAGCTTCTCGACTCCTTCGCGCATTGGCGAGGAGACCGCGGAAACGCTGCGGGAGAAGACAATCGACACGATCCGCGCCTTCGGGTTCGACGGCGGTTTCTTCAACATCGAGTACTGGTTGACGGAAGGCGGCGTGAGGCTCACCGAGGTCAACGGCCGCTCGGCGGCATGCTTCGGTGGAATCTACGAACTGGCGTTCGGAGTGGACATCTTCGCTGCCGTGGCGGATGTCGCCACCGGCTGCGAGCCACGCGCTTGTCCACGCCCGGCCGGCCGTGTGGCGGGGCAGTTCAACGTCATCACATTCGACGAAGATCTTGCCGGCAATCAGCTCGACTACGACACCGCAGAAGCAATGCCCGAGTTCTCGGCGTTTCGCCGCGCCGGAGAGAGAGTGAGGCCCGTGTCGGAATTCGGAGTCGTCCTGGGGCAGTTCGAGATCGCCGGCGATTCGTACGCGGAGATCGATGCGCGCGCCGAGGCGATGCGCCGGAAGTTGCTCAAAGCGAAGTAACATTCGCGCATCAGTCCATCAGCAAACATGAATCGGGAGATGAGGCGCGTGGTGGCGGATGCAGAGTCGGCCGCGCGTGCCGGATGGAGCGACCAGTCGCTGGCGTCACTGGCCGAATCGACGCGAGGCTTGCGTTGCGCTGCCGGCGATGTTGAGCGGCTTCTGGCGCGCCCGCCGGCCGATCATGGCTCTCGTGAGGTGGTCTTCACGACTGATCCGTTGTTCCACGCCAGCGTTTTTGCGCTCGCCGAAGGGGAGCGGATCCCGCTACACGACCACCCAGGGCTCGACGTGATCACGAAGGTCCTGCGAGGTCGGATTCGCGTTCGGACCTATGAGTGGCTGGATGCCGAATCGCTTCTCGCGATTGAACGCGGCGAGGTGACCCTCGGTGAAGACGACGCAGCACTCGTCCTGCGCAAGTCGCCTGGGACATTGCATACGATCACGGCTCTCGACCCGACGGTGTTTCTGGATCTTTTCTCGCCGTATTACGACGAGGTGGAGAGGCCGTGTAAGTACTACGCGGTTGGCGAGCCGGCAACGGGGCGCCCGCGGGACGCCACCGTTCCGGATGGTATCCAACTTCGTGTCGTGAGTTGGGAGGAGTCCCGGCGGTGACCACGGCCATCCTTCTCGTCGAAGCACGCGGGCAATCGATCCATTGCCGGGAAGACTCGTGCGTCAATCTGGTCCAGGGAGCATGGCTGGCGCGTGAGCTGGTTCGCGCGGGGGTTGACGTCAGGATGCAGTTGATCGCGGACGCCGGGCAGTCGATCGAGGAGTATTCGATCCTCTGCCACGCCAAGGACGAGGTCGATGGTTTCAGGGAGCGGATTGTCATGGCGGCCGATCCGCGCGCCACGCGGTACGAAGTCGTGCACGAGCTGCGGGCGAGGCTGCCGTTCACGTTTGCCGGTGCCGCAGCCGGCGGCGTCGAGATCGAGGATCGTCTCTTCCATTCGCCACTGCTCGCTCGAGTTGCTGGCGTAAACGGCGACTTGGTGGCGACGCTGCGCAACGTGGCGCATCCGATGTTCGATGTGTCGCGGCTCGATGACTTGGAATCGCTGATCGCCGCTCACGTTGGGGCGCCTTACCTCGATCTCGACGTCGCCATTGCGCTGCGCGCCATCGCCATCGTCGCTGGCGATGCCTTCGAAGCGATTGACATCACCACGGTATCGCGCCCTGACGATGACCCGCGGGGCTGGCTGCACGAAGCCGCCGGGCGGGCCATGATCGAGAGCGATCTCGTTCGAAAAGAAATCGGCGAATCGAACGGTGGCTTTCACGACCGGCTGATCGGTGTTTTCGCGTCGTTGACCCCGGTCGCCGAGGAGCGGCCGTACTTCAACTCGCCGGCCTGCTGTCGCGTGGAGCACGGCAAGGTGCGGCTGATCGCTCGCGATCGATTCAACGTTCTCGGTTTGCACGGTTCAGAGCGGATGAAGTTCGATCGCTTCCGGGAGCTGTTGGATGCGCAAAACGGCGGCATGGCCGAGCGGCTGCTGGCGATCAAATATCCGCACACGGCCCACATCATTGCCGCGCGCGTGACGGAGGAAGCGAAGGAGGCCTGCGAGCGCGGTCCGGTACACGTCCTCTTCATCGACGGGATTGGTGGTTGGAACCCCACGACCGCGGGTCACATCGATGCCGAGTTGCACGCGAAGCTTCCAGCGGCGGTCAACTACTGCCACGTAACGGCTCGCGACCTCTATCACGAGCTGCCGTCGTTCGCTGGCGGCGTACTGCCGGTGGTCGATGCGCTGGCCGCGAACCCGCCGTCTCTATTCGAGAGCAGCGAGCTCGCGGCCACATTGGTTCAGTCAATGATCGAGCGTGTCGTACCTGCGGTCAGCAGCGTTCACTCGTGACGCTGACTTTGTCAGAAGCTCACTTATTGATGTCCTGACCGGCCTCGAGCTTCTTCACGGCTCCCTCGAGGAATTTCCGGTTTGCGTCGTCCGGTGCTTGCGCGAGCGCAAGCTTCGCGTACTTCAGCGCTTCCGGATAGCGGCCGAGGGCCGAGTAAGCACGGGCCAGGCCCCCGTTCGTCGGCCACACGCCCGGGTTGCGCCTGGCGTTGAGCTCGAACACTTTGAGTGCTTCGTCATTCTTGCCTTTCCCGATGAGCTGGCGTCCGTATCCGTGAAGGTCGAAGACTGTCGCGGTTGGATGGCTCATTGCTTCCGCGCGTGTCTTCGCTGCTTCCGCGGTCTTTCCGTTCGCGTCCTGTGCATCGGCGAGCGTCATGAGGTTGGTGAAGTTCTTGCGGCCGATGCCGCTCTTCTCGTCGACCGATGCCTCGGCCCAAGGCAGCGCGTCGGCTGGGTGTTTGTTGTCGAGCGCATAGCGTGCTGCCTGCTCCCACGAGACGTCGGTGAATCCCGGCGAGTTGCGGAGCTGGTTGCGGAGGTGACCGATGTAGAGGTCTGCGGCGTTCGGAACGGTGATGTCGATCGGGACCGCCAGCTCTTCCCACTTCATCGCCACGGTGGCGTGGTCGTCTTTTCGCTCTGTGAAGTCGAAGGTGAGCACTTCGCGATACTCGACCTTCTCCGGTTTGGCCTTTACGCGCAGCACATCCTCGGCCGTGTCATAGAAGAAGCTGCCCCATGACGAGTGGTTCTTCGAGAAGATCCATGTCCACTCGTCCTGCTGTGGAATGGCGAAGAGCGCGTACGAGCCGGCCGGTAGCGTGGAACCGTTGACCTGGATGTCGTGCGAGGTCGTAAAGACCGTGTTCTCGTTCGCGCCGACGCGCCACGGACATTCCTTGCAAGTGCCGAAGCCGAGGTTGACCATGCCCCACGGCACGAGCGTTCCCCAGATCTTCCCGCGGCGGTCCTGCCCCTGCGGGCTGTGAACGTGCGGGCTGCTGTAGTCGATCGACACGTTGACGAGGCCGATCTGTTGGGTGACGCCGGCGCGTTCGTTACCACCCGAGGGAGGAAGAGTGAGAAGTGATTGAGCTGATGCGCCGAAGGCCACAAGCGCGATGGCCGCTGCGGCGAGGAAGTGTTTCATAGGCTGCTCCTTTCGATTGCGCCAATGTACGCACCCCCTCGCCATCTGTTCGTCAGAGTTCGGTAAACATCACCAGATCTTTTCCCACCACTTCTTTTCGGCAGGAGCAACGCTCGCCGAGGTGAGATGCATCTTCTGCCGCATGTCGTCGATTTTCCAGCCGGTCAGTTCCGCCACGTTCTGTGCCTCGTGCTCCTGCCGCTCCCGAAGCTGCTTGTGATAGCCGGCTGCCGCAGCACATCCGCTGGGGTTGGCCGGATGGTGGATGACGTAGCGCGCCTGAAACTGCCGCTGATCGCCGGTCTCCTGGAACACGAGATCCTCCGGGAAGTGCGCGCGGTCGTAGCGGACGTGAAGGCGTGTGAGGAAGACTCCGCCGCCGCCATCGAGCCAGAAGACGCCGATCTTCTTCAACTCGTCACGGGAAAGCGGTTCGGATGCGCAGGGATCGCACCAGTTCATGTCCCACGCGTACTCGAGGAAGACGGCGCTCATCTCTTCACGCTTCACCTGCTCCGAGAAAAGAGCTTTGTAGAAGGGCGCGAAGTCTTTGCGGACAAAGAGCGGCACATCGACGTCGCTGGGTAGTTTGACCGTGCGGTAGTTCGTCGTTTCGACGCGGCCCCTGGGCGTGATGACGTAGACGAACAGCTCCTGCGCGCCGTTCGCGTTCACCGTGCCGAGGCGAATCGGCAGCATGAACTTGGGCGACTCGTACGCGACCTGCAGAGGGCGGAGGTAGTTGAATCCGAGGCGGGCCTGTTCGCCGAGGTTCACCTTGGCCACGAAGAAGTGCATGTTCTGCCGGATGTAGCTTCCCAGCACCGAGGAGGCACCTCTGGGCATCGTGTAGCCGTTCTCGACGAGCCAGGTCTCCAGGCCGGTACTCTCCTTCGCGGAGAGGATGAGGATGTCGTACTCGCCGACCGTGTACTTCGCCTCGATCGTCACGCCGAGGCTTTGAGCCCGGTCGCGCGACTTGGAGACGGTGATCGATTCCTGTATGGCGGACGGCGCCATGACCATCTGGGGAGGCGGCGTCGCACACGGATCGGGATCGAAGTATTCGACGAGGCGTGGCGAAGAGTACGCGTCGAGATGATCGATGAGCGCTTTGTCAGCGACGTGGATCTGTCCACGCTCGATCTTGGTCGGTACCGGGATGACGACGGCGAAGTCGCGCGCGCTGCCCTGAAAATCGTTCGCCATCGTCATGACAGTCCGGTCCTGGTCGCGGACGATGACGACCTGCGAGGCGCGGTTGAACAACTTCGCGTCGCCTTTCGCGACGTAGAAGCCGCAGAACGCATGCGCCTGTGCCGCGGCAAAAAGTATGAAGATGAGGATGAATGTGCGTTTCGACATGACTGCCTCCTTATGCGGTTGCGAGATCCTGATCGTGTAGGGCCGCCACTTCGGCGGCCTGGCCGCGGAAGGCCGCGGCCCTACACCGGGAAATCCATGAGAATCTTGCCGCCGGCTGCAGCGCGTCGATCACAGGCACGACCAGCGCCGCTGCGGCGAGCGACCAGAGAATTCCGTTCGTCCGGAAGAGCCGGTAGTTGATGTACCAGCCACCGAATGCCACGAGCACGGCGAAGAGAATCCGGCCGGCACGCGAGTCGGGAGTGGTCTTCGGATCCGAGATCATGAAGAAGGTGAAGAGCAGCAACGCGCCGTTCTCGAGCCGATGGATTGGGATCGTCATCGGCTCTCCAGTCCAGAGCGAACGGCCGATGACGAGTACGCTCCAGGCAACGATGAAGGCGTAGGTCACATCACTGCGTGCGGCGCGGTTGACAACAAGACCGCCAAGGCAGGCGATGAGGAAGCCGAAGAAAGCGACATTCCTCCACTGTCCCGGCGAGACCCACACGCGCTTTGTCATCAGCATCAGCGTCACGATGGCGACGTTCGTCGGGTTGAAGATGTGCTTCCCTCGGATGCGAACGATGAATTTGCTGGCTACCGCGAGGACTGCTCCGGTCAGGAGCAATGCCAGCGAATCACTGCGCAGCAACAGTGAGAGCGATAGCCCGGAGATCGCCGCACTTCGCGGATCGAATGCGATGTGCCAGAGCCGCGCGCAGAGCGCCTGGGTTGCGATGGCGATGCCGGTGAGGAGTGCGGCACGGAAGAAGGTGACGTCGAAGCCGAGCGCGAAGATGCCGTAGAGCAGCAGCAAGGTCAACGCGCCGATCTGGTAGAGCCGTGGGTCGAAGCGTTTCATGCTCCGTTGGATGCGCGAGGCCACGGAAAGGAAACTGGATCAGTGGATATCGGTGGATCAGTGGATCAGTGGATCAGGTTGATCAGTGGATCAGTCGACCAGTCCATCAGTAGGATCGAGGAACGCCAGAGTTTCTGATCCCCTGACCCACTGATCCCCCCTGACCAACTGATCCACTGACCCACCGACCAACTACCCGGGCGTTCGACAAAAGCCGATATGTGCGGCAAACTACAAGGTCCCAGTAAAGAGAGGTCCGGTGCCCCACATCTTCGACTCCACCCGCTACGGCTTTTCGCCGTTTGCGGTGCCGACGTTCGTGACAGCGGCGCTGATGCTCGTCTTCAGTACGAGCGTTCTGGTGCGCCGTGTGTCGCGGGTGGCCGGCGCGTTCTTCGCCATCGCGGCGTCGGCGTCGGTGTGGCTCGTGGCCTTCTCGTTGATGTATTGCGCGAAAGACTCGGAGACGGCGCTTTTCTGGTCGCGTGTTGCCTACCTCGGCGTGCCGTTCCTGGCCCCTTCAATCTTCCACTTCACGGCGGAGATGCTCCGCATCGCCAGAGAGCGGCGCGGCGCGATCGTGGCGGCGTGGGGATTGGCCATGCTTTTCTCCGCGCTCGCAGTGACCGGTATGCTCATCGAGCGCGTGCAGCGTTACTGGTGGGGCTATTACCCGCGCTACAGACTTTTCGTTTCGCTGCCGTTCCTCATCTTCTTCTTCGGCTATCTCCTCGTGTCGCTCGCTGAGTTTATCCGGGCCTACCCGAAGTCACGCGGCGTGGAGAAGAAACGAATCCGGCTGCTGCTCATCGCATTCACCGTCGCATACGCCGGCGGCATCGACTTCCTGCCGAAGTTCGGGATTGCCGTTTATCCGTTCGGCTATGCCACGCTGCTCGGCTTCGTCGTCATCGTCGCCATCGCTTTCCGTAAGTACGACCTGGCGGCGATCACGCCGTCGCTGGCGGCGCGCGAAATCATCGGTACGATGGCGGACGTCCTCTTCGTCTGCGACCGCGATGGCCGCGTCGAGTTCGTCAACGCCGCCGCGGAGCGCGTGCTGGGCTGCAGCGCGGCCAGCCTGGTGGGGCGTCAGTTCGAAGAGTTGCTCGTCAAGGGCGAAGACGATCCGTTTGGTGAGTCGTTTCGCCGCCGCAGCATCCGCAACATGGAGCGCCGTTTCGCCGGCGGCGATGGACGTCAGGTCGACCTGATGATGTCAATTGCGCCGGTCATTCATCACGGCGAGCCCGCAGGTGTGGTCATCCTCGGCCGCGACATGCGCGAGCAGAAGGAAGCTGAGCGCGAGGTGAGGAAGGCGGTGACGCTTCTCGAGTCGACGCTCGACTCGACGGCGGACGGCATCCTCGTCATCGGCGACGGTGGCCGCGTTCTCACCTACAACCACCGCTTCGTCGACATGTGGCGAATTCCTGTCGCGTTGCTGGAAATGGGTGATGACCGCGGCCTCATCAACTGCGTCCTCGATCAGCTCGTCGATCCCGATCATTTTCTCCGGACGATCGACACCCTCTATGCGCAACCGGAGGCGGAAAGCTTCGAGCTGCTCGAGTTCAAAGACGGCCGCCGCTTCGAGCGCTACTCGACCGGCAGGGCGGTGGAAGGTGTGGCCAACGTTCGGGTCTGGAGTTTCCGGGACGTCACGGCGCGCTTTGCCGGCGAGGCCGCGCTCCGCGAGTCGGAGCTCCGATATCGTCTTTTGTTCGAACAGAACGCCGCCGGTGTCTGTGTGTCCGACGTCGGAGGCGCGATCATCGACTGCAACGTGACGTTCGCGACGATGCTGGGTTATTCGCGCTCCGAACTGATCGGCCGCCGCGCCGGCGAGCTCTACGTGCGGCCCGGGCAGCGAACCGACCTGCTGTCGGTCCTGCGAGACTCGACGACGCTCAATAGCGTGGAGCTCGAACTGCTGAAGAAGGACGGCCGCTCGATCTGGGGACTCATGAACCTCACCCTGGTCGGAGACCGCATCCACACCACGGTCGTCGATATGAGCGACCGGAAACGCGCCGAGGAACAGATCGAGTTTCACGCCTATCACGACGTGTTGACGAAACTCCCGAACCGCAAACTTTTCACCGACCGGCTGACACAAAGCCTTTCCCGGGCGCGCCGCTCCGGCAAGCCGGTGGCAGTGATGTTCGTCGACCTCGATCACTTCAAGTCGATCAATGACACGCTCGGCCATGAGGCAGGCGACGAGCTTCTGCTGGAGATGGCAATCCGCCTGCGCGCCAACGTGCGCGAGGACGATACGGTGGCGCGCCTCGGAGGCGACGAGTTCACGATCATCCTGGCCGAGCTGCGTCAGGCCGAGGACGCCGTGAATGTGGCCGAGAAGATCATCAAGGCGGTCCAGGAACCTCTGACGATCGAGGGCACATCGATCAAGATTTCGGCCAGCATCGGCATCTCGCTCTTCCCTGACGACGGGACCGATGCGGAATCGCTGCTTCGCAATGCGGACAGTGCCATGTACCGCGCCAAAGAATCGGGGCGGAACAACTACCAGCTTTGTACCGACGACATGAGGCGGCGCGCGGTCGAGCGGCTGTCGCTCGAGGCGCGTCTGCGGCGCGCCCTCACCGAAGGGCAGCTCGTCCTCCACTACCAGCCTCAGGTCAGCCTGACCAGCGGCATGGTGATCGGGGTGGAGGCGCTGGTGCGTTGGAACGATCCCGAGCGCGGGCTTGTCCATCCGTCTGCATTCATTCCGCTTGCCGAGGAGAGCCGCATCATCCTCCCGCTCGGCGAATGGGTTCTCCACGAGGCGTGTACTCAGATGCGCGCGTGGCTGGATGCCGGTCTCAATCTCCCGGTCATGGCCGTCAATCTCTCTCTGCGGCAGTTCCAGCAAAACGACATCGTTGACAGCGTCCGCCGCGTACTATCCGAGACGGGTCTCGATGCGGGCGCGCTCGAGCTGGAGATCACGGAGACGGCGGCGATGCTGAACGCCGAGACCACGGTCGAGGTGCTTCAGGCTCTCCGCGCGCTCGGCGTCTCCATCTCCATCGACGATTTCGGCACGGGTTACTCATCGCTCAACTATCTGAAGCGTTTCCCGATCACAGCGGTGAAGATCGACCGCGCCTTCATCCGCGACCTTGACACGAGCGAAAGCGACGCCGCTATCGTATCGGCCGTCGTCGGAATCGCCCGCGCCCTGAAACTGCGCGTGATCGCCGAGGGTGTCGAGACCGAGGAGCAGCTCTCGTTCCTCCGCCGCCGCGACTGCGACGCCGCCCAGGGCTACCTCTTCAGCCGCCCGGTTTCCGCGTCGGCGCTGCCCGGCCGGCTGACCGCATACTCCTTCGCCCAGGCCGACGCCCGTTCGCACGTGTAGGGCCGCCGCCCTCGGCGGCCGTTATCACGCACTACTGTCCGCGTCGACCGCGGCACTACACCGAGACGGCGGTCTCCGCCTCTTCGTGCAGCACGGGGTATTTGCCGGTGAAGCACGCCGTGCAGTAAAGACGCCGGGGATCGTCGTCATTGCGCACGGCAGTCAGCATCCCATCTTCGGAAAGATAGCCGAGAGTATCGGCCTCGATGAACTCACGAATCTCATCGACCGACTTGGCGCTGGCGATGAGGTCGCGCCGCTGCGGGGTATCGATGCCGTAGTAGCACGGCCCGGTCGTCGGCGGCGAGGAGATGCGCATGTGTACTTCACGCGCGCCGAAGTCCTTCAGCATCCGGACGATCTTCTTGGATGTCGTTCCGCGGACGATGGAGTCGTCGATCAGGACGATCCGTTTTCCGGCCACGATCTCGCGGACCGGGTTCAGCTTCACTTTCACTCCGAAGCTGCGGATCGACTGTTTCGGCTCGATGAAGGTCCGTCCGACGTAGTGGTTGCGCACCAGTCCAAATTCGAAGGGGATACCCGACTCGTGCGCATAGCCGAGCGCCGCGAAGACGCCGGAGTCTGGAACGGGCATGACGACATCGGCGGCGATGGGATGCTCGCGCGCAAGTTGCGCGCCGAAGCGTTTTCTCACCTCGGCCACGTTGTTGCCGAAGATGACGGAATCGGGCCGCGCGAAGTAGACGTGCTCGAAGATGCACCGCGCTTCGCGAGCGCAGGCGAATTCATGGACCACGCGAACGCGCGGCACTGGCTCGCCGCATTCGATGGCGACGACTTCGCCAGCGCGCACTTCACGAATCGTCTCCGCTTCGATGAGGTCGAACGCGCAGGTCTCCGAGGAGACGACGATGGAATCGCCGAGCCTGCCGAGGACCAGGGGACGGAATCCATATGAGTCGCGCGCGGCATAGACCCGGCCGGGCGCGAGAAGAACGATCGAGTACGCCCCTTTGACCTGCGAGAGCGCATCGACCAGAGCACGTTCGAGTCCAGGCTCCTTCGACCGCGCGATCAGATGGACGATGACCTCGGTGTCCGACATCGTGTTGAAGATGGCGCCGTCAGCCTCCAGCCGCCGCCGGATGTCAGCCCCGTTGACGAGATTCCCGTTGTGCGCCAGCGCAATCGGTCCCTTGCTCGTCGAGGCCACGAGCGGCTGTGCATTGCAGAGCATCGACCCGCCTGCTGTCGAGTACCGGACATGCCCGATGGCGATATCCCCCGGCAGCCGCCTCAACCGCTCCTCAGTGAAGATCTCCGCGACATATCCCATCTCCTTCTCGGAGTGGATCTGCATCGTCCCCGGCGCAATGATCTGCTCCCCGCTCCCGCCCGGCCCGATGGCCTCGCCGATGTTCGTCTCCGACCGCTGCCGGTCCGAGGACACGGAGGCAATCCCCGCACTCTCCTGCCCCCGATGCTGCAGAGCGTAAAGCCCGAGGTAGACGATGTTCGCCGCGTTCTCATGGTTGAGAACCGCGAAGACACCGCATTCATCGTGGAACTTGTCGAACATCGGTAGGTGGTGTGGATTGGAACAACGTGAGCGCGAGGAAATTTACATGGGTGATCGTGAAGATTGAAGCATGTCCAGGTGCTGCCGGACTTCATCTGCCCACTGCGAAGACGGAGAATGATCCACTGTAAGGTAATGCGCGTATGCTTTGATGGCGTCATCGTTCCGGCCAAGCAACTCCAGCACTTTAGCGCGATTGAATAGCGCATCAAGAGAGAGGGGGTCGATACGTAGAGCGTGGTCACACACCGCTAGTGCAAGCTCAAACTGTCGCGTTGCGATCAGGGCAACTGCATAGTCGTTGCGGTATTTCGCATTGTTCGGATCGCTGGTTGCCGCAGACTTCAGGAGCGACAGCGATTCAGCGGCATTGCCAGCGAGCAGAAGACCAATTCCTTCAGCATGACGAAATTTTGCCGTGCGGATAAGGAATCCAATCGCGTGCGCACGAGCCGCGGCTTCTGCAGCATCGCTTCGCATGATGTCAAGTTTCGGTGCGGCTTCATCATTGCCGCCGCGCGTGGTGACGCGTTTTAGATATCGAAAGCCGCTCAGACGTGCCTCGAGGGGGCGGCTGTCAAGTTC
The DNA here is from genome assembly GCA_038230535.1 of Thermoanaerobaculia bacterium. Taxonomy (GTDB): domain Bacteria; phylum Acidobacteriota; class Thermoanaerobaculia; order Gp7-AA8; family Gp7-AA8; genus JADGNZ01. Next base: position 29,337 of record JBBRNB010000030.1, on the reverse strand, counting down.
TGCATAGCTCGGTTCGACCCTTGTCGCCGGATCCTCAGCAGAGGTGAACCCTGCGGCAACGACGAGTATTGACGCCGCAGCGACAGCCAACCACCAGCTACGGTTGGTCCGTCCTTGACGAAGACCAACTTTCGCGGATTCGACAAACTCCGCCGAATCGACGGCCACAATCCTGCACTCGTCGCAATCGGCGATGTGCGCGATCACGGCTTTCCGTTCGCTCTCATCGAGCGTCCCTTCGACGAAGCGGCCGAGCGCTTCATCCGCGGGGTGTGCAAGCGTCATCGTCATGGTGGCACCTGCGGAGTGGCGCTGGGGGCGTCGAAATCGAAGTGCAGGGCGTCGGCGCCGTGCGTGAGCATGTCTCCAATGTCGCTCATTCCAACGCCGCCGGCAAGTAGGGCCTCGCGGAGGATGGCCACCAGCCGGTCGATGCGGCGGTAGAGCTGCTTCTGATCGGCATGCAGCATAACAGCCATCGTGGAGACCTTCATCGCGTCGATAAATCGTAGTTTCATGATCAGGCGGTCTTCCGCTGGAAGGCGATCGAGCTCACGGCTCAGCACCGCGCTCGTACGGCGTGCCGCGGTTTCGCGCTCGCCGCTCAGCAACTCATCTTCGGCTGACGCCTCCGATGCCCGCTCCCCTATCTCTTCCGTCCGTTCGACCTTCGTTGGACGACGCGGTTGCCGCACAACGATCGAGGCTGCAAGCGCTTCCAGCGCCCGGGAGTCGAGCTCCGTATATTTTTGACGGACAATCGTTGACGCTTCCGTAATGCCGAGGCCGTCGCGGCTGACCAGCCGTTCGAGGTAGATGGCGGCGTCGCCCCCCTGCCGTGCCCGCGTCGACGGCCGCCACTTGCCCCATTCGTGGATCTTCTGGTCGAGGTAGTGGCGTTGAATGACGATCGTCAAGTACGTGGGAAGAGAGCACTTACTCTCGAACTTGCGGAGGACGGCGTAACCGTCATCGAGGAGCTTGACCTTCACCGTCGAGGCGAAATCCTCGGCATCGGCACCCGCGAGGCCGTACTTCCGGCAGACGAACCAAGTAACCCGTTCGATCAGCGAAAGATTGTCGAGGAAGAAGCTGTCCCAGTTCATTCACGTGCCGCGAAGGCAACGATGCGCGTCTTAGTTGGTGTGGCGATTCTAGACGAAGTGCCACCTCTCCCTTGCAGAATGACCGCGGAACTAGGGCAGGACGGTGAACCCCTCGGCTCGCGCGGCGATGGCAAGGTCGTGGTCTAGTGTGACGAAGGGGAGGGTGGTCGGGTCATCGCCGCAGGCCACAAGAGCCGCTGCTAGCTGAAGAGCATCCATCCCGCGTAAGCGGTGGGTGGTCAGAAGTCGCCGAGCGCGATCGATGATCGCGACAGACTCGTCGATTGCTGCCCAGACAGATTCGAGTGATGAGACGAGTGCCTCGGCATCGCGCTGGCTCAGTCTGTCGCGTGAACGCGCCCGTCGCCAAAGCGCGCTCGCCGGTTCAACTGAAGTGCAGATCCAAACGGTGATGCTCGGGTCATCCGAGAGTAATTCAGCCATTCGTCTCGTCGAGGGCTCATCAACCACAAGTGGCACGAGACGTGTCCCAGAACCTCACCAACCTTCCTCACGATCGCGCAGCAACTGAGCGAGAACGCTGCCGTCATCGAACCTGGGCCGAGGTCGAGTGAAAAAATCGTCAGGCAATTTCCCGGTTCCTCGGCGAGCCTTGCCTTGACGGACCAGTTCATCGATGTGTGCTTCCAGGGCAGTTTGATCGGGTTTCGGTTGCGGAGGACGAGCGTTCGTGATCTCCGGGACCATCTTCGCGACCGCAGCGATGCCCTCCCTGATCTCTACCGTCTCCCCGTTCTTGACCGCCTCGATCACTTCATCCAATCGCTCCTTCAGTTCGCTTACCTGGGTGGTTCGCATGAAGCGAGTGTACCTCGGCGCTTGCGCGAAAACAGCTACTAGACCAGACGATCGCGATCTACAGGGATGCTTATCCATACAAACGAATCTGGGTAACGCCACCCGCTACCTCGTCGGCGCCGGTGGCCCTTGGTGGACCTCGCAAATGAAGCGGAACTGTGGCAGAACGGTGAACCCTGGGCGTGGGCCACGGTGATGAAGGTCGGAGTCGAGGATGGGCAGGGGGCTCCAGTTGACTTGGCTCGTGAGAGATCCAAGCCCGAACAGAGTCGTGGGACGTGATCTGGTCTCGGGCGGATGCTCAGGAATGCTCCTACGGCAGCATCGGTTCCCAGTTCAACGCCGGTATCAAATGATGTCCTCGCTGCCCTCCCCAGATCGTAAAGTCCTGCAGTTCCGAATCAAGTCCGAGCCTACGCCGGCAAGAGTCAACATGATCAGGTCGTTTGACATCGTATAGTTTTAGACTTAGTCTAATTATTGTGCGCGACAGCGTAACCATGCTTCAGCAACACGGCATCCAGCCTTCCGCCCAGCGCGTGGCTGTGGCTGACTACGTGCTTCAGACCGCCGAGCACCCCTCGGCTGATCTGGTCTGGACCCGTGTCAAGGAACGGGTGCCGTACATCTCGCGCGCCACGGTCTACAACACGCTGAACCTCTTCGTGGAGAAGGGTTTGCTGCGCGCGCTGACTCTGGCCGAGGACAGCGTGGTTTTCGATCCGAAGATAGAGCGGCACCATCATCTGGTCGACGAGGAGAGCGGCATGATCCACGACATCCCGTGGGACAAGGTCCAGGTCTCCAACATCGATTCGCTGAAGGGATTCGAGGTCCACGACTACCAGGTGGTGATGCGCGGAGTTCGCAAAGGAACACGGCGCAAGGCCTGAAGGATTTTTCGGAAGCAGTCAGACAGGTGTCCAGAGTGCGACATCGTCCAATCATAAGGAGAGTAACAAGAAATGCCCATGCTTACCGTTGGAGACAGGTTTCCCGAGTACGCCCTCAAGGCGTCCGTCAGCACTGAGAAGGGGAAGGAATTCGAGACCATCAGCACGAAGGACAACGAGGGGAAGTGGCTCGTTTTCTACGCCTACCCTAAGGATTTCACCTTCATCTGCCCGACGGAGATCGTCGAGTTCGGCAAGAAGGGCGGAGACTTCGCCGACCGCGATGCCGTGGTTCTCGGCGGCAGCACCGACAACGAACACTCGCACCTTGCCTGGCGCGTCGCGCATCCTGATCTGAAGGACGTGAAGACGCCGCTGGTCTTCATCACACCCGCCTTCGCAATGCAGCTCGGCATTCTTCATCCGCAGGCCGGCGCCGCGATCCGTGTGACGTTCATCGTCGATCCGAACGGAATCATCCGCTGGGTCAACGCGAACGACCTTTCGGTCGGACGCAACGTCGATGAAGTGATCCGCGCGCTCGACGCGCTGCAGAGCGACGAGCTGTGCCCGTGCAACTGGCGCCCGGGCCAAGAGACGCTCGGCGCGGCCTAGGCATCATGAGCGCCGTCGAATTGCTGCGTGCGCGTCTGCCCGAGAACGCGCGCGACACCAAACTCAATCTCCAGAGTGTGCTGCAGCCCGGCACGCTGACTGCGGCGCAGCGGTGGGGGGTGGCGGTCGCTTCGGCGGCCGCCGCTCGCAACCCTGAACTGCTCGACGCCATGCTCGCCGATGCCCGCGATGAAGCCGGCGACGCCGTCATCGACGACGCTCTCGCCGCCGCGTCGTTGATGGCCATGAACAACGTCTACTACCGCTTCCGTCACATGATCGGAAAGCCGTCGTACGACCAGAAGCCGGCGCGGCTGCGGATGCAGCGCATCGCCAAACCAGCCACGAACAAAGCCGACCTCGAGCTCTTCTGCCTCGCCGTCAGCGCCATCAACGGCTGCGAGATGTGCATCCGCTCGCACGAAGCGGTCGTAATCGAAGGCGGCCTATCCGAGGATCAGGTCCACGACGCGGTGCGAATCGCGTCGGTCGTGCATGCCGCGGCGGTGGCGCTGGAGCTTCCGGTGATTGTGGCAGCGGCGACGTAGAACGTCAGCGCGCGATCAGCTCCGCCTCTTCCCCCACTCCGCGAATCACCTCATCCACGTTGTCCCCGCCGAGGAGCAGTGCGAAGGATGAGCGCCAGATGCGGGCCAGCTCCGGCGTGGACGTCCGGATCAGCGGGATGCCGTTGCGCTCGATGAGAAACGTCGCCACCTCGGTGCGGCCGATGCGCATGGCGGTGAGGCCGTGGTGTTTTGCGAGGCGTACAACTTCGTCAGGCTGAGCGGTCGTCACGATGGCGCGGGCCTGCGACTCGCCGAAGAGCAGGGCGATGGCATCGACATCATCGGCGTGGCCGGCGAGATCGACGTGGCAGCCGATGTGTTCCATTGCACATTCGGCCAATGCCACGGCCAGTCCGCCGTTGGAAAGATCGTGGGCGCTGCGCAGAAGGCGATGCTTGTACGAGACGAGGAGGAGCTCGACCAGCCCCTTTTCGCGATCGAGATCGACGCGCGGCGGTGCTGCAAGTGCATCGGGCATCGCACGTTGCTGCCACTCTGATCCGCCCAGCTCATCGCGGGTCTCGCCGATGAGGACGACGTCAAGTCCTGCCTCCGGAAAGACGATCTCGCAGCCATCGGTCTCGTGCTCGAGGATGCCCACCATACCGACGGCCGGCGTTGGCAGGACGGCACGCCCCTCCGTCTCGTTGTAGAAGGACACATTGCCGCTCACGACCGGCGTCTCTAGTGCGCGACAGGCGTCGCTGATGCCGCGGATGCACTCGGCGAATTGCCACATGATCTCAGGACGCTCCGGGGATCCGAAGTTCAGGCAGTCGGTGATGGCCACCGGCCTTCCGCCGCTGACGGCGATGTTGCGCGCCGCCTCAGCCACCGCCTGTTTTCCTCCTTCATACGGATCGAGGTAGCAATAGACCGGATTCACGTCGCTCGTCATCGCCAGCGCACGGCCGGTACCCTTGACGCGCACGATCGCGGCATCGCGGCGCTCCGGCCCGGCGATGGTGTTTGTCCGTACCGTCGTGTCGTACTGTTCCCAGATCCAATGTTTCGAGCAGAGGTTCGGCGATGCCATCAATCGGAACAGTTCATCGGTAAGCTCGCCATCATCGACGCGGTGGCGGTCGAGCGACTGCGGGATGACACGCTCCGGGGCGGACATCGGCCGTTCGTACACCGGCGCTTCGGTCGAAATAGGATCGACAGGAATCGCCGCCACCTCCTCGCCCTTCCAGATCAGCCGCACGAACCCGTCGTCGGTGACTTCGCCAACGACTGCTGCATTGAGGTCCCACTTCTCGAACGTGCGCACGACCTCGGCTTCGCGTCCGCGCTTCGCTACGATCAGCATCCGTTCCTGCGACTCGCTCAGCATGATCTCGTACGGAGTCATGCCGCTCTCGCGCACGGGTACGCGGTCGAGATCCATCCGCACGCCGGTTCCGGCGCGCCCGGCCATCTCGAAGGATGACGACGTCAGGCCCGCGGCACCCATGTCCTGAATGCCGACGACGGCGTCAGACTCCATGATCTCGAGACACGCTTCCAGGAGGAGCTTCTCGGTGAACGGATCGCCCACCTGCACGGTCGGGCGCTTCTCCTCCGACGCCTCATCGAACTCGGCGGAGGCCATCGTCGCTCCGTGAATCCCGTCGCGTCCTGTCTTTGAGCCTACATAGATGACGGGGTTGCCGACGCCGCTGGCGGTGCCGTTGAAAATCCGGTCGCGCGTCGTTACGCCGAGGGCGAAGACGTTGACCAGGATGTTGCCGTTGTAGGAGCGGTGAAAGGAGGTCTCTCCGCCGATGGTCGGGATGCCGATGCAGTTGCCGTAGCCGCTGATGCCGCGCACGACGCCATCGACCAGGTACTTCATCCGCGGTGCGTCGAGATCACCGAACCGGAGCGAGTCGAGACAGGCGATGGGCCGCGCTCCCATCGTGAAGATGTCGCGCAGGATGCCGCCAACGCCGGTGGCTGCTCCCTGGTAAGGCTCGATGAACGACGGATGATTGTGCGACTCCATCTTGAACGCCGCCACCCAACCGTCGCCGATATCGATCACGCCCGCGTTTTCGCCAGGACCCTGGACCACGCGCGGTCCGGTCGTCGGGAACTTGCGGAGATGGACCCGCGATGACTTGTACGAGCAGTGCTCCGACCACATCACGCTGAAGATGCCGAGCTCCGTGTAGTTCGGTGCGCGCCCCAGGATTTGCTCGATGCGCTGGTACTCGTCGGGGCTGAGGCCGTGCGAGGCGATGACCTCGGTCGTGATAGTCGGTTCGTTCATGAACCGATTCTGTCAAAAAAAAGGCCGCCTGGGCGGCGGCCCTGCACATGACCTCTCGGAGGTGATCAGTCGCGCGACCCCGGCTCCGGGTGACGCATCATCATCGGGCCGTGTTCCATTTGCGCGTGCATGGCTTCGAGCTTCGTTTTCTGATCAGGCGTCAGGATCGCGTCGATCTTCTGCTTCGTTGCATCGTGAGTGGCCCGCATCTGCTGTTGCAGAGCGAACATGGCCAGGAATTGCCGGCCGACCGCGGTGGCGTCCGGGTTCGAGGTGGAGGCGAGCGCGTGCAACTGCCTCTCGGCGGAGCCAATCTGCTCCTGAAGCGGCCCAGCCGACGCTGCGAGCTGTTGATGGATGGCGTCCCACTGCGTCTTCTGATCGGCGGAGAGACCGAGCGACGCGGCGACTTCTGCGTCCATCTTGTGGAGGAACATGCGGTGCGGCGGCTCCTGGGCGAATGTGAGGGTGGCGACGACGGTGATGCAGAGAGCGGCGATGATGATTCGTTTCATGTTGTTTGTATCCTTTCACTCAGCAATCTACGCATCGGATGGGCTGAAGTAATCAACCCCAGGCAAGCTGTTTGTAAGAAACGTAAATCCCACGGGGGACTGCGATTATCGCGCAAAGACGAATGCTAGACTCGCTGCATGAAGGGGAGCCGCAGCGCCGTGGCAGCGCTGATCTCGCTCGCGGTTCTCGGCGCCGCGCTGGCCGTCCTGGGAACCTTGCAATACCGGTGGATCGGTCAGATGGCCGACGCCGAGCGCCACCGCATGCGTGCCGGAATCGAGTTCGCAGCGCACCATTTCAGCGACGACTTCGACCATGAGCTGACGCGCATCTTCTTCGCTTTCCAGATGCCGGTGCAGGATGCGACGCCCGAGCATTTCATACACCGCTACGATGAATGGGTTGCCTCGGCGCGCGATCCGCGGATCGTCAGCGCCATCTATTTCGTCCCGCCCAAAGAAGTCGATCACCTGCAACTCATCGATCCAGTCGCCCACGGTGTCCGCCCGGCGTCGTGGCCTGCATCGCTTGCTTCGCTGCGCGCGATGATCGTCGCCGCCGCGGCCGAAGGGAGGCCGGTGCGGCCGATTGTTTCCGGAGTGCTGGCTCTGGTCATACCGTGTGGCGGAATGCGGCGGGCCATGATGGAACGCCACCTGGCGGCGATGTCGATGTCGATTCACCCGATCATGCCACTGCACATGAAGATGCCCGATCTGGAAGACTCGGGGTACATCATCGTCGCTCTCGACCGGGACTACCTTGCGCGTGTCCTGCTGCCCGATCTCACGCGGCGGTACTTCAATACGCCGGATGGGCGTAACTATGAAGTAGCCATCATCGGGTCCGAGGGCGATGTTGTGCTCTACCGCTCTGACGGCGCAACGACACCCTTTCGAGCCGATCTCACGCTGCCCATCTTGAGCATTCGCGCGCTGCGCCGTGATCCTGGTGAGGGGCCTCTCATGCCGCCGGAGACTCCGCCACAGGGCTCGCTCTGGCAGCTTCTCGTGCGGTTTCACAAGGGATCGCTCGAAGAGATTGTCGGTGCTACGCGGCGCCGCAACCTCATGCTCACCGGCGGAATCCTGGCCGTTCTCGCTGGAACTGTCCTCGCACTCGCGGCTCTGCTGCGGAGCGCCGAACGGCTGCGGTTGCAGCAACTGGAGTTTGTCGCGGGAGTCACCCACGAGCTCAACACTCCGGTCGCTGCTCTGACATCAGCCGGACAGAACCTTGCCGACGGCATCATCACCGAACCTTCCCAGGTGGCGCGGTACGGCTCAGCGATCGTCAAGGAATCGAGGCGGCTCACGGAAATGATCGGCCAGGTGCTGGCATACGGCGGCATGCAGTCGCGCCGCAGGCTGCCGTTCGCACCGGTCGATATCGCCACCGTCATTGACGAAGCCGAAACAACTTGCCGATGGATGGCCGAGGAGCAGTCGGTCGTCATCGAGGCGCATGTCGATCGTGGTCTGCCGCTCGTCGAAGGCGACTCGTCGTCGCTCGCGCGCGCAGTGCAGAACCTGATCGCCAACGCCATCCGCCACGGCGCCGCAGGCAAATGGGTGGCCATCCGCGCCACGGCTGATCATGGCAGCGTATTGATATCCGTCGAAGACCGTGGCCCTGGCATTGCGGCGCGCGATATGCCGCACCTGTTTGAACCGTTCTATCGCGGCCGCGGCGCCGATCGCGTTCGTGGAAGCGGCCTCGGGTTGACGATCGTGAAACAGATCGCCGCCTCCCACGGTGGCAGTGTCGCGGTCGAGCGGCGGCGCGAACGTGGCGCCGTCTTCACGCTGCGCCTCCCAGCCCGCGCCACGGCACTGGCTGCGCCGGAGATCGCGCAGCATGCATGAGTTGCAGCGGCGCATCCTGCTGGTCGAAGACGAAGAGAGCCTCATTCTCACGCTGCGCGACCGCTTTCAATCGGAAGGCTATTTGGTCACGGTCGAGAGCGATGGCGAATCGGCGCTCGCCACCGGCACGCGCACGCCGTTCGATCTGATCGTTCTCGACGTCGCCTTGCCGCGCAAGAACGGTTTCGACGTCTGCCGCGATCTTCGCCAGCGCGGGATCCAGACTCCGATCCTCATGCTCACCGCGCGTGGTCAGGTCGTTGATCGTGTCATCGGCTTGAAGCTCGGGGCGGACGACTATCTGACCAAGCCCTTCGAGATGATGGAGTTGCTTGCGCGCGTCGAAGCGCTGCTGCGCCGTTCGAGGACTATGGCCGCAAACGCCTCCGATTCTTACGCGTTCGGCCCGGTACACGTCGACTTTCGCAGTGCTGAGGTGCGGCGCGAAGGGATGCCGGTCGAGCTGTCTACCCTGGAGCTCAAACTTCTGCGCTACTTCGTCGAGCATCGCGGCGCTGTTCTGGCGCGCGACGAGCTCCTCGACAAAGTGTGGGGCTACGACGCCACCCCGGTCACCCGCACCGTCGACGTCCACGTAGCGTCGTTGCGGCAGAAGCTGGAAGCGAATCCGTCAAAGCCGGAGTACATCGTCACCGTCCATGGCTTCGGTTACAAGTTTCTGGGGTAGCTATGTGTCATCCCGAGCGTGAGCGAGGGACCTGGGCGGGTGGAAGGCGCGCTGCTTTTGAGATGCGTGCCTCCACCCATCCAGGTCCCTCGCTCACGCTCGGGATGACACCGAGCCTCAATCCTTCCGAACCCAGAAGATCACTCCATCACGCGCATACGCGGGAACGAAATGCGCGCGCAGCCAGGCAAAGACCATCGGCGCGCGAACGGTGTTGGGAACGCCGTCGATCGTCAGATCGCCGCGGTTGGGAAACTGCATCAGCGCGGCACGGACGGAGTGGTCGCGTTCGAGCCGCGAGATCACTTCGCGCTGCAGATCCTCAGACTCGTAGAACGGCGTCTCATACTGCCGCACCGGCAAGCGGCGATCGAAGAGGTAGTAGAGGATGGGCATGTTCGCGAAATCGAAGAAGGTCTCCGATGGTGCAAGTGCGTTGCCGGCAAAGGCCTGCGCCGCGGCGACTTTGCGGGCGTTATCGATGTTCATCCAGACGCCGGCTGCGCGCGATGCGGCGTTGTAACGGACAAACGCGGGATCAGCGCCGCTCTCCCGCCGCATCCGGCCGTCGTGCAGCAACCAGGCTGTTGGTGCTGCGATGATGATGACCAGGAGCGAAGCGGCGGCGAACGCGTGCTTTCTCCGGCGCAACGCGTGTGCAACGGCGACGACGAGAATGACCGCCACTGGCATGAAGTAGACGTTCGTTCGCTCCGCGTATGACAGCGCCGATGCCATCACCCATGCGCCGAGTATGAGGAGTGGCTCGATCGTCCGCCGTTGCCGGAACGCGAGCGCGGCCGATGTCGCGACGGCGATCGAGCCCCAGAGCACGATCCAGACGGTGCGCATGGCGAAGAGACCGGCAACGATCTCCGGAAGCGCTCGCGTCGCGGTGTAGGTTTGCGGGAACTCGAAGAAGGCGATCGTGTAGACGTCGCGAAGGGGGAGGATCTCGAACATGGTCACGCGCAGAAACGCGCCGAAGCAGCCGGCGATGAGCATCAGCAAGGCCGTCGGAATCGCGGCGATCGCGCCGCCGATGATTGCGCCGCAGAACGCGCGCAGATCACGGAGGCGGATGACCGTCACCGCCACGGCGAACATCGCGTAGAAGCCGAACTCGATCGATGTGAGGATGGCGACGACCGTGAGGAAGCCGGCCATCGCCAGCAGACGTCGTGATCGAACCCGCACCGCGGCTGCGCAAAAGGCCAGCGCGAACAGTGACGGGATCGGGCGTAGCGGCGGCATCGCATCGATGGCCGATACGGGCAACACCCACGGTGTCCCTGTGATCGTGACACACGCTGTTGCCAGAAGCGCCAGGATCGCACCCTCGGCTGAGCCGGTTGCTGCCAGCGCGACCGCGTAGACAGCGGCCGGAAGGAGAGCCGCGATCACACCACGTATTCGAAGTACTGCGCCTGCGTCGGCGGCGCCGAGTTTCATGACCACGAAATCGAGCAGGCCGTCGGAGATCAGGCCGTGGCCGGGTACGACGTCGCGATACGGCCGCGCGCCGTGCATCATCGCTGCGGCAGGCGTCAGCGAATGCCCATCCTCGAAGAGGTTGAGCCGCGGCATCCCTTCCACCGACGCGATATCGGTCGATGCGGCCAGTGCGATCGCGAAGAGCGGGTAGATAAGGTAGGCCACCACGCGCCTCTGGATCGCTCGAATCGACACGCGTAACACCAGCGGCGAGACGACGATCAACAGCAGCGCGGCGATCAAAAGTACGGCTGAGTCGCCGAACCAGAGCCGCGCATGGAGCAGCATCGCCAGCGGGGCAAACGCGAATGCGGACGATGGCTCGAGAGTCCCCGGAAGGATCGCCGTGGTGATGCGGACCGCGAGCACTACTGACGATGCGAGCAGGATCACAGCCGGCAGAGGAACCGCCGGCATGAGAGCCGCGAACGTGATGTAAAGCGCGATTGCGCTCGGGATGAGGATTACATCCCGCCGCGTGAAGCCAGCGTCAACGCCGCGGGCGAGAAAGATCACGGCAACCATCACCAGCGGCGCGAAGAGAATGGTGATGGATTCGAACGGATCGACGAGCGCGAGCCACAATCCGCTTGCTAGCGCTAGAGCCATGGCGCGCACCGCCCATGACCGCGCGCCGGCCGCTCGTGTTGCGAGCGGCCGGAACAGGAACGCCGCGACGAGCGGTGACAGGATTGCCGAAAGGATTGCCCGGAGCGGACCATGCGAGTCCAACCCATGAGCGAGCATCACGCCGGGGAGTTGTCCTGCATACGGCTCGGCGACCCAGAGCGAAGCGATGGTGATGCCGGCGCCGAGGCCCCAGGCAGCGCCGGCCAGCGTCAAGAGAATCTCCGTCGCCGAGGGGCGGCGCGGCGTCATGCGGGGCCGCTCACTTCAATCGCGCGGCTCGCGTCGTCATTCACTCGGATCGTGATCTCGACATGGCTTTCCTCGAATTCAGCGAAGTCGCGCTTCGGCCATTCGATCAACTTCACGCCCGGGCCCTGCAACAGCTCTGGGATGCCGATCTCCATCCATTCGCGGCGGTTCTCGGACAGTCGATACCCGTCGATGTGAATGATCGGCGCTCCGCCAGCGATCGGGTACTCATGCACGATCGCGAACGACGGCGACGCCACTTCGTTCGCGTTCGCGCCGAGCTCCGCCGCGATCGCCCGCGCCAGAAACGTCTTGCCCGCGCCGAGGTCGCCCACTAGATGTACGACGGCATCAGGCCCAAGCGTCCGCGCGATCTCCCGGCCGGCGGCCTCGGTATCCGATTCATCGCGACAGAGGTACGTCTGCGCCATGCCGTCATTGTAGGTTGCGGTGAAGGCAGAAGGCAGAAGGCAGAAGGCAGAAGGCAGAAGGCAGAAGGTGGAAGGCAGAAGGCGGAAGGCAGAAGGCAGAAGGCAGAAAGCAGAAGGCAGGAAGCAGAAGGCAGAAGGCGGAAGGCAGAAGGCGGAAGGCGGAAGGCAGAAGGGCAAGGGCAGAGGGCAGAAAGCAGAGGGCTGAAAGCTGAAAGCAAAAGGCAAAGCAGAGATGGTGGCCGGGCGAAGCACTTCTGCCTTTCTGCCTTCCGCCTTCTGATTTCCTACCCCCGCAGCCGTTTGCTCGCGATCGGGATCCGCTCCGCCAGATCAATCGCGGCCAGGCCGATGTCTCCCATCTCGTCCTTCAACAGGTCGCCGGTGAAACCGTGGAGGTAGACGGCGGCGATGGCGGCGTCGAATGCTTCGATACCGCGGGCGAGGAGGGCGGCGATCATTCCGCCGAGCACGTCGCCCATTCCTCCGCTGGCCATGCCGGGATTGCCGGTGGGGTTCACGTTCACATGGCCGTCAGGCTCGGCGATGAGTGATTGAAAGCCCTTCAACACTACGACGCAGCCGGTGGCGCGGGCTGCTTCGCGCGCGGCCTCGATACGACGGGCGTTGATCTCCTTTGCCGTCGATCCCATGAGCCGGGCGAGCTCACCGGGATGTGGCGTGATGACGCGAGGGCGCCGGTGAGGATTCAGCTCGGCTGCGCGCAGAGCAAACGCGTTCAGTGCCGAGGCGTCGATGACGAGAGGAACGTCGATCGCGGCGACGATCCGGCGTATGCGGCCGTAGCTTCCATCGTCATCTGCGAGGCCTGGACCGATGAGGACCGCATCCTTGCCGGCGGCGAAGGCCGCTGTGTCGTCGCCTGAAAACGTCATCGACTCGATGGACCCGGCATGGACGATCGCCGCGGTCTCGGCGTCGGTGGCAACGGTGACCAGTCCCGCTCCGCTGCGGATCGCACCGCGTGCGGCGAGGACCGCGGCGCCGCTCCGGCCGGCCGAGCCGGCGACGATGGCCACGTGGCCATACGTCCCCTTGTGGGTTGTGGCCAGCCGCGCCGCGAGATGCGGACGGACGTCCGCAGGCGTCGTCAGCACCAGCGTGACGTTCTCGTCCTCGATGGCGGCGGAGGGGATGGAAATGTCCGCGACGATGACCTCGCCGCAGAAGACAGCGGCCGGTTCGAAGACGTGGCAGAGCTTCGGCCTCGCGAAGGTGACGGTGACCGCGGCATGAACGCAAGGCTCGAACGGCTCGGCGCTCGATGCGTTCGCGCCGCTCGGCAGGTCAACGGCCACGATCGGCAGCATCATCTCGTTGAGACAGGTGATCGCTTCGGCGTAGAGACCCGCGGGCGCACGATCGAGGCCGGTGCCGAAGATGGCATCGACGATGAGGTCCGAGTCCCCGGCGTGAACGAGCGCTTCGTTCAGCGAGTCGTCGTCGGTGACGTCATACAACGGCAGCGCCAGCCGTTCGCAGATGGCGAGATTCGTCGCCGCATCGCCGCGAATTTTCCCGCGGTCGCCGATGATGAAGACGCTCGGTACAACCCCACGCTGCTCGAGATGCCGTGCGATGGCGAAACCGTCGCCGCCGTTCGCCCCAGTCCCGCAGAAGATCGCAGCGCGGTCGCAGTCCGGGTAGTGCTCCCCGATGGCGTCGACCACTGCCAGCGCCGCGTTCTCCATCAGTACGATCGACGGGATTTCGAATCGGTCGGTGGTCCGACGATCGATCGACTTCATCTGCTCCGAGGTGAGAATGTGCATCGAGGTAACTCTACCTTGACTCGAACACTCCGGCTGACGCCGCACGTGTAGGGCCGCCGCCCTCGGCGGCCTCACCCCGCGCCGCGTCAAGGTGGGCCGGGGCGGCGGCCCTACACACGAATAGACAGATTCGGCAATCGGCAGGTGTTTCGGAGCTTACTTTCCGCCTGCGGCTTTCGCAGCCCCCTCCACTGTATCCACCTTCTTCGTATTGTCTTCCGGATTCCGATCCACCAGCTTGTTCAGCGGGTCGATACCGGCCCGGTCGGGCTTCGTTGCGACGACCATCGTGAAGGTGGCAGCCGGCGTGGTGAGGTGATGTTTCTCCAGCGCCAGCACCGGCTCGTTGCCCTTCGTCTTCGCGGCACCCAGGACGCCGATGTCGACCCAGTCGTTGATCGGGACCTCGGTTTCTTTGCCGCGCGCGTCAGAGCGGAACTTCTTCGACTGCACGGTGAAGGTCACCTGGAACCTTCCGTCGGAGAGTTTGGTGACCGTAGCCTCGGTCGTTTTGTTGTCGTAGAGCGTGATGGTCTCGAAGAGGTCGTTGATCAGCGACTGCTTCTCCGGTGGCGTCACGGCGCGGAAGCCGGCGATCAGGTCGCGTGTCGTCGGGTACGGCGGCTGCGCGAATGCGTGATCGTGGATGAGCTGGCGCAGTGCGGCGTTGACCTTGTCTTCGCCAATCTCGTCGCGCAGCTCGTACATGACCAGGCTGCCCTTTCGATAGTGGATGTAGGGCTGGTTCTCGACCAGCATCAGCGGCATCTCGGCCACCAGCTCGCCGCCGCGGCCAGCCAGGTAGCGGTCGAGCTCGTACTTCAGGAAGCGGCGCATCTTGTCGCGCCCGTATTCCTTCTCCATCACCATCAGCGCCGAGTACTGCGCCAATGTCTCGGCCAGCATCGATCCGCCCTGTACGTCTGCGCCGATCACCTGGTGCGCCCACCACTGGTGCGCAACCTCGTGAGCGGTCACGTAGAAAACGTAGTCGATGGCTTCCTTATCGCGAAGGTCGGCGATGAAGCCGATCGACTCGGAGAAGGGGATGGTGTTCGGAAACGACTGCGCGAACTGCGAGTAGCCCGGGAACTCCAGGATGCGCACCTGCTTGTGCTGGTATGGCGAGAAGTTGGCGGTGAAGTAGTCGAGAGACTTCTGCACGCCGTAGATCATCCGGTCGACGTTGTAGCTGTGACTTGGGTCGTAGTAGATCTCGATCGGTACGCCATGCCACGAGCTTCGCTTCACCTCGTAGCGCGCCGACAGGTAAGCCCAGAAACCGAGGATCGGAGAGGTGGTCTTGTATCGGAAATAGCGGCGGCCGTTCGAAGACCACTCCTTCTGCAGGTACCCCGGGGCGATGGCGATCTGATCCGGCGAGGTACTCACGGTGGTGTCGAGGTTGATCCAGTCGTTGTCGCGGCCGATGACATGGTCCATCCGTGCTTTCGGATCGTCGATCCTGGCCATCCGAATGAGCGGTGCCAGGCCGTACTTGCGGCGCTTATGGGCCTCCTGCAGCTCGATCGCGGGGACGTAGCCGAGGTGAGGGAAGATCGAAAAGTTATTCACGAATGTGCCATTCCCGGCGACGGTGTTGTCGCGGCTGGCGTTCTCGAATCCCTGATTGTGGACCTTCGTTTCGAAGGTCATCGGCAGCGTCGCGCCGGGCGCGAGCGGCTGCGCGAGACGGTAGATGTAGTACCCGTGGACCGGGTCGTTCTGCGCCAGTGATGCGCCCGGAATGTGAACTGAGGAAGGCACGTCCGGTGTAATGACCACGTGCAGGTCACGAATTGGCTGTGCGGTCTTGTTCAGTAGCGTGTAGGAGCCGCGGACGTCGACCCACCGCTTGTCAGGGTAGATGCCGACGTCAGCCTGCACGTCGGTGATGCGCGGCTGCGGGATGCGGTCGTACTTCTTGTACAGCTTCTCCGTCTCGGCCGCACGCATGTCCCGCTGATCCTCGGTCGTGTAGTGATTGAGGATGTTCGTGTTGTAGAAGATGTAGCAGCCGGTCGCCGCGAACGCGATCACGAGCAGGCCCAGAGTGGCGAAGACCTGCTTTCCGAACCGCCCTCGGGCCATTCTTGTCCGGATCTTCAGCGCGGTCTCCGTACCGCGCACCCAGAAGAGATGCCCGACGATCAGCAGGATCGCGGCGAAGATCGTCCAGTAAAGGCTGAACCATTCGAACGGCCGGGTGAAATGACCGTAGCCGTTCATGTCTGAGTAGGTCATGGCCGGCAGGTCGAAAACCGAGTAGAGCCGGTGCTCGTAGTGCAGACCCTGCATCACGGGCTGGGCAATGATGTAGAAAAGCGCGATGAGGAAGCCGACGTAACGGTTGTTTGTGATGATCTGGCCGATGAACATCAGTACGGTGATCATCAGGAGCTGGAGGCCCAGGACCAGGAAGACGCCGCGGAAGTAGAGACCGAGCTCGAAGTTGAAGTAGTGCTTGTAGGCCTGTACTCCGATCGTCGTAATCACGGCCACGGCCAGGGCGATGTAGAGCGTGATGAAGAGCGCTGTCAGCTTGCCGGCCCAGATCGACCAGGTAGGCGCCGGCATCGTGTCCGTCACCTCGTTGAGCTTGAGCATCCGCTCCCTCCAGACGATCTCGCCGGCGTAGAAGGCGGCGATGATGATGGCGAAGCCGATGAAACCGCCCTGGATCACGCCGATCATCACGTACGTCACGGGATAGAACGGAGTGCCGAAAATGGGGCCGCTGAAGGCCGCACCGCCCATCGTGTTGAGGGCGGCCAGCAGCAGGATGACGATGAAGGGCAGGCTCCTGAGTATGGCACCTGTCTCGACGCGGATGGTCGTGAAGTACTGTCGCACCGAGGTCATGCCGCCGAAGCGCTGGGAGACTTTCGGCAGCGCCAGTGTGGCCAGATCGACCTGCAGCTCCTGTTCTGTTGTCTTCAGTTTCTTCTTTTTCCCACTCGCGGTGCCGGCTTCCATCTTGAAGAAGACGAGAGTGAGACCGAACAGGACCAGAGCGATGCCGATCCACAGCACCCGGTTCCAGAGGAATATCCCGTCGATCGTCAGGACGCTTGTGTTCTTCTCGAAGACGGTCCAGTAGCGTGTGGTCCGGGCGAACGGCGCGATGCCGAAGGGATCGAGCAGGATGCCGAGCTGTTCGCTCTCGATGTCGCGCAGCGAGATTCGCGAGACTACGTAGGCCACGTAAAAGGCGGCTACGGAGGTGTACGTGGCCATGAGGCTCCTGGTCAGAGCAGCAATGGCGAAGAAGATCGCGGCGATCAGCAGGAGGTTCGGCAGGACCAGCACGAAATAGGAGAAGACGTACGGCTTCAGAACAAACGCTCCGAGGCGTTCCTTGTCCAGCCACGGCATCTTTGACCCAATCATGATTGCCGTGACCACGCCGAGGAAGACCAGGCCGGAGAAGACGAAGGCAGCGGTGAAACGGCCCACGAGGTATTGGTGCTTCTTCACCGGTGACGAGAAGAAAAGCGAGTCGGTGTTGTACTCGAAGTCACGGTTGATGGCGCCGGCGACGAAGGCTGTCGTGGTCAGCACGCCGAATACCGACATGATCAGCAGGAACTGCATGATCACGAACGGCGCGTTGCGGTTGACATTGCCCAGCGCGCCGCCGAGCGTTACGGCATCCGAGGTTATGGCGCCGAAGGTCAGGAAAAAGAAGATGACGAAGAGAATGTAGAACAGCGGCTGACGCAGGTGGTACTTCAGCTCGAACTTGAAGATGTCCCAGGTCATGGTCAGGCCGCCTTCGTCTGGCTGGCCTGGCTATCCGGCTTGCAGTAGTGGAAGTAGACGTCTTCCAGTGACGCCGGGATTGGCTCGAACGTCGAGTCGGGTTGCTCATCGCTGACGGTATGGATCACCGTTCGCCCGCTGACGAGCTTTGTGGAGATGACGGTGTAACGGTTCTGGAAGTCGTCGAGCTCCTGCTTGGCGATTGCCCGCCGCCACACTTTCCCGTTCAGTTCCCGGATGGCCGCTTGCGGATCGCCGCTCATCAACAGACGTCCGCCGGAGATGATGGCCATCAGCGAGCAGAGGTCGCTGACGTCCTCGACGATGTGTGTGGAGAGGATGACCACCACGTTCTCGCCGATCTCCGCGAGAAGGTTGTGGAACCGGACGCGCTCCTCGGGGTCGAGCCCGGCGGTCGGCTCGTCGACGATGATCAGCTTCGGGTTGCCAAGCAGAGCCTGGGCGATGCCGAAGCGCTGGCGCATGCCTCCGGAGTATGTGCTGAGGTTCTGCTTGCGAGACTCATAGAGGTTTGTGCGGCGAAGGAGCGCACCGACGGTCTCGCGGCGCTCCCGCGCATTGCCGATCCCTTTGAGCACGGCGAAGTGGTCGAGCATGGTCTCGGCCGTGATGCGTGGGTAGACGCCGAACTCCTGCGGGAGGTAGCCGAGGAGCTGACGGACCTTGTCTTTCTCCCGCAGAACGTTGATGTCACCTAGGGTGATGGAGCCGGAGTCAGCCTCCTGCAGCGTGGCGATGGTCCGCATGAGAGTCGACTTGCCGGCCCCGTTTGGCCCAAGCAGACCGAACATGCCGGTCGGAATCGTCAGCGATACATCCTGCAGAGCTTTGACACCGTTGGGATACGTCTTGGACAGACCTTCGATGCACAGTTCGAGCATGGCTTCTCCATTCGAGGAAAGATCGGTTCACGATCGTATACGCCGAAGGGTGGGGAAAGTTCGTGCTGATCGCTGCTATGTTGCGGGGGTCGGTTGTCGGGGGTTGGGGCCGGAGAAGATAGCTGAAGGGCCGGGCTACGACTCCCGACCCCCGGCACTCCGACCCCCGCAACCTAGTGCTCAGTCGATCTTCGTGACGTTCGCTGCCGCGGGCCCTTTTTGGCCATCAACAATGTCAAACTCGACCCGATCGCCCTCTGCAAGCGACTTGAATCCCGAGCCCGAGATTGCCGAATGATGAACGAAGCAGTCCTTCCCGCCGTCCTCTGGCGTGATGAATCCGAAGCCTTTTGAATCGTTGAACCACTTGACCCTGCCTGTGTTTCTCATCGAGTGTTCTCCTGCATTTTCTCGGCGACTTTGCATCACCGTACCTACAAGCTTACATGGAATGGGCCAGCGGCGTCGCTACGCCGGCTCGGCGGCGGCCCTTTTTCCGACTCCCGATCCCCGACTCCCGGCCTCCGCCTGGTCATCGACCCTCGACGCCTCCAGCCGGCCCTCGATCGCTTTCCAGGCCCGGCCGAGGGCTCGTTTGTCTTCGCGCATGTACGAGAAGTTGGCCCCGAAGAAGAGGGCGTTGAGCTCGAAGGCGAGCTGTTTCACGTCGATGCGCTTGTCGAGATGACCCTCGTCTTTGGCCAGGCGGATGGCCTTCTCGAGGGCGCCCAGCCAGATGTCCATGGCCGAGGCCACGGCATCGCGGATCGGGCCGGGCCGGCCGTCGAACTCGAACGAGGCTGCGGCGAAGAAGCAGCCGCCAGGAAAGACGCCGCGCTTGACGTAGTCGAGCCATGAGCGGCAGATCGCCAGGAGGCGCGGATACCCGCGCGGGGCCTTCAACGCCGGCCGGAACATCTCGTCGACGAAGCGTTGCCTGGCCGCTTCCACCGTCGCTAGCTGGAGCTCTTCCCGCGATCCGAAATGTGCGAAGAGGCCGCTCTTCGACATCTGCAGGTCCTCGGCGAGGCGCCCGATGGTCAGCCCTTCCAATCCTTCCACCGAGGCGATGTCGACGGCCCGCTCGAGAATCCCCTGCTTTGTGCGTGCCCCTTTCATGCGCCTTTCAAGCGTACGCCGAGAGGTCCTTGAGCAGTGTGATGTGGCGGTCGCGGAAGAAGTTCGTCCACGGCGCGGGGCGATGTGACTCCGGATCGATCTTTACGATGGTGCGCTGTCCGCGCGCGAACGGCGTGAGTCCGTCTTCGCTGGAGCAGAGGAAACCGTAGATGCAACTGGTCGTGCCGAGGCGCTCCACCCATAGGTCGATGCGCATCGTGCCCGGGCCGACCACCGGGTTCAAATACTCGATGTGCAGCTCGCGGACGACGTGGAACTGATCCGGGTTGTCGTGCACTCGCGCCTCCCATTTCCTCCCGGATGTCATGTACCAGGCTGTCACGGCCCTCTCCACATGAGCGGCAAAACGGGCGTTGTGCAGCATCTGCATCGGATCGAGCTCGTCGAAGTGGACGGGAGAATGGTAGACGAACTTGGGATTGATCGAATCACGCACCATGGGGGGCTCCTCCTTCAGTGCGGCGGAAATTAGCACGAACGTTCGTTTACCACAAGTCCCAGGCTGGCGTGGAAAGGTGGGACACGCTAGTCGAAGTCCTGATTCGCGCGAAGCGATATCCGGGCGCGAATCGCCGCCTTCAACTCGCCTTAGGTCGCGCCAGTCGGATGCTCTCTTCGCGATCCCCTCCGACGAGCAGCATCGAGCCGACGACTTCAGGCATATGAGAGATGCTGTCAACGATTTGAGCGGGCACTCCACTGCTTTTCACGAAGAAAAGCCGAAAGCCGGAGCGCCGGAGATTCCGCGCGTCTTGAGGCTCGCCTGATATGGCAAGTACAGGAATCTGCTCCTTCTGGCGCTGGACCCATTGCATCAACTTGTAGCCGGATCGGTCAGGCAAGTTGATGTCGCTAACGATAACGTCAGGCTTTTGCTTCTCAACAATCTCAACGGCTCCCTTCATATCGACTGCCGAGGAAACAGAGGCGCCGTTTCTCTCGAGTGTCTTGACGAGTAGCTCGCGATAGTTTGAATCGTCCTCGACGACGAGCACCTTTATTCTGCTCAGACGGAGCGCCGCTGGCGATTCAGACGCGCCGACCATGTGCCCTTCCTCCATCGGATTTTCTTCGTCGCTGATGAGTCGCCGCAACACCTTTGCGGCCTGGTTGGCCTCGAATTCGGTTCGGCTCTCCCGCAACAGCCGGATCGCCGCTTGCGCGGGACGTATTTCTGCGTTATGCACCTCATCCATCAGGAGATGAGTATCCAATGAGCCTTCGGATGACACGACTCTGTCGAGAACTGCTCTCGCGTACTCTACTTCAGCTCTCGAGCGGCTGCGCTTCAAGAGCGCCAAGGCACCTTCCAAGCCAAGGGTTGGAAGCTGATCACCAGAGTAATGGCCGTGCGAAACGGGAAGCGACATTCTGCGAAGGCGTGCGGCGTAACTCATTGTTTTTTCAACCTTCCCAGAGCATCTTTGAGAGACGTCTCGAGTGCATCAATCTGCAATTTTAACACCTGCGCTTGTTCCTTCTGCGCGAGGCTCGTTAGAATGTTACCGCCGCCCACGCCCACGGCGACCGAGAGCCCCATCTGACGCGCGAGCGAGAGATCAGACGTGCCGAGAAGATACGTAGCGACCGCGGCGATGGCACCGACAAGAATCGTTCCAAGAGCGCCAATGTCCCAAACGGTTTTGCCTGCGTCTCTCAGGACCTTCCGTGGCGAAACGAAGCCTCCTTCGACGATGATGCAGTTGCCAATGCCGCCGATCGCACCGAAAAGCGCTGCCCACAGGAGTGCTCCGACGTTCAGGTTTGCTTGCACGTATACCTCCGCATGCTGAAGGAGTGATCAGCCGGACGCTTTCCCTACCCATTGGGTCTATCGGCGGGTCGATTCGTGCCAAACGCCGAGTTGCGAGATGTTAGCTGGAGGCTGCCCTGTTTCCGATATACCTCTCCCAATCCTCGATCACATCGATATCCCACCGTACCGGCAGAATCGCTACGCTGCTCTTCCACTCCTCGATCTTCGCGAGAGTGGTGGTGAAGACGGACGACGTCCCCCACTCCACATCGACGAAGATCATCGGATCGAATGCCGCCGCACGGCAGCCGATGAGGTAGTAGCCGCCATCCTCGGCGGGTCCCATCACCCATTCGCAGGAGTCGAGGAGAGCGAAGGCGTCGTCGATCAGCGTCCGCGGCAGGCTGGGATCGTCGACGCCGATCGCGATGATCTTCTGCGTGGCGTGAAAGAAGATGCGTTCCGAGAATGCCATCGACAGGCGGTCGCCGAGAGTGTCGCCGGTTTGCATGGCGGTAGGAAGGTCTCCGAATGCGCGTGTCAACGTCTCCCAATTCGCCGCCTCGGCCGGCGCCCAGAGGATCTCGATCTCCATCTCCGGTGACGGTTTTCCGATCGAGGCAAGGACGTCTCGCAGCATCGTTTCGTACGCGGCGAGCGCGCCTTCCTCACCGAGCGATTCCGCCAAACGCGTCTTCACCCGTCCGAGTTCCGGCAGGCGCGCATAGACGAGGAGACGCTGCGCGGGTGGGGGGACGGTTGGGAACACCGCGGGAAGTATAGTTTCGGGCCATGCTCATCGCCCTCATCACCGACTTCGGCACGCGCGATCCTTACGTAGCGGCGATGAAGGGTGTGATCGCGTCGCGTTGCCTGGCGCCGATCGCCGGCCTGACGCATGACATCGCGCCATTCGACGTCTGGGAGGCGGCGTTCTTCTTGCGCGCCGTCGTGCCGTACTGGCCCGAGGGGACGATCTTCGTCTGCGTGGTCGATCCGGGGGTGGGTACGGCGCGGCGGATCATCGCGGTCGAATCGGAAAAGCGGTTTTTTCTTGCGCCGGACAATGGATTGCTGCACTTCGTGGACGGCGATACGTACCACGTCGCGAACGAATTGCTCTTCCTTCCAGGCGGCTCGACCACCTTTCATGGCCGCGATCGTTTCGCACCCGTGGCGGCGGCGCTCGCGAATGGGTTGCCTATCACCAAGTTGGGACCGCGCGTCGACGATCGTGTATCGCTCGATTACACGCCCGGCACCATCGTCCGTATCGACCGTTTCGGCAACTGCATCACCGACCTCATTCCGCCGCCGGCGCCGTTCGCCGTAATCGTCAAGGAGCAGCGTATCGACGAGATCCGCACGACCTACACCGGCGACGGTGTGTTTGCCGTCATCGGCTCGACCGGATGCGTCGAGATCTCGGTGGCGAACGGCAGCGCGGCATCGCTCCTGCAGCTCAGACGCGGCGATCGAGTCACGGTCGTCAAACGATGACCGCTGACTACATTCAATCGCGCGACGTTCGGCTTCGCCGCGGCCGGCCGCGGTGCGTGGCTGCGGCCTGCGGCGCGCGTTGTCTGCGGCTTCGCCGCGTTGTCGGTTGTTTGCGCTTCGCGCGTGCAGACTTCTTTCACCCACCTGAAACGCGCGAAGCGCACCCAACGGACGACGCGCGAAGCGCAGATAACGCCCCGCCGCGCCAGCGGCGTGGCAGAATAGGAACATGCCCTCCGGCCGAGACCGCCGTCGTTCTGAGCGTTTCCCGACGGCGTCTATCCCTGTGCAGCTTTCCGATATCGATGGCGAGTTGATCGATCTCAGCCTCAGCGGTGCCGCGGTGATCCATCGATCTCCCATCCCGGCAGGCTCGCCGGCCACCCTCGTCTTCCCCAGCTACGGCGGCATCTACATCCCCTGCCAGGTACTGCGTTCGCTCGTCCAGGTGCGCCGCGCCGGCGACGACCCTGTGTACGTTTTCCGCTCAGCGATCTCGTTCGAAGAGATGGCGCCGGAGCAGCGCGACCCGCTCCGCGAGTTCCTCGAGATTCAGATCGTGCGGTTGAAAGAGAAGCAGGACGAAGTGGCGGCGGCTTCAGAAGGCTGAAAGCAGAAAGCAGAAAGCAGAAATGCTCCGCTCCGGCACATTTCTGCTTTCTGCTTTCTGCCTTCAGCCTTCTGCTTTCCTCCCCGTGTACTCGCTGAACATCCCCAAATCCACGTGCCGGCTCACATCGGCGAACCCTGCGCCGCGCAGCGCATCCAGAATCACCTCGGGGCGGACGCAATCGCGTGTCGTGGCCCAGTAGTACGCCAGCATCCGGCCCACCTTTCGGCTTCGCGTGATGATGGTTGCCATCGCCGGGACGAAGCCACCCATGTAAACGCCAAGGAACGAGCGCGCTGCGCGGGAGGCCGGTGCTGTGATCTCCATGATCAGGATGCGGCCATCCGGACGGAGCAGACGCCGGCAGTCGCGGAAGACGGCATCGAGGTCGGCAAAGTGCCGCATGGCGAATCCGATGGTGATCATGTCGAACGAAGCATCGCGGAAGGGGAGGTGCTCGCCGCCCGCTTCGACGAGCGGAAAGTGCGCCTTCTCGCGGCCTGCCATCAGCATACCGATCGAGGGATCCATGCCGATGATGTCGTTCGTGCTGCCGGTGATGGTCAGCGCCGCCCGCGCCACGACACCCGTACCGGTGGCGATGTCGAGCAACTGCTGGCCGCGCGCGAAGCCCGCGCGCTCGAGCGCCTGCCGGCGGTAGCGGCCTCCCGATCCGAAGCTGAGGAAAGCCACCGACCAGTCGTACCAGGGAGCGGTGTCATCGAACAGATCGCGGACAAAGTGCTCCCGCTTGTCGGGCGCCTCGTAATACTCCCGGAGCGGAGGGTGCGGAACGACAGCCATCAGCGAGGCCTCCCCATCTCTTCGAAAATCGCATCGACGTTGCGCTGGTCGCCACGTGCGTACGCATCGTCGATCCGCGTCACATATTCAGTTGCCGTCTGAGGGAACACGCGGTCATTGCCCCCTTTCGCTTCTTTCGTCTTCTCGTGCCCGAGGAGTGTGCGGACGTAGAGGGCTTTGTCGTTCGGAGACATCGAGAGCCATTGTGCACGATCGATGTTCGTGCGCGCGCAAGCGAGGGCGAGGAGGAAGAGCAAACAACTTGTCAGCAAACGACCCGTCGGAAAATGACCTGCCGGAAAACGACCTGTCATTCCGAGCCGGCGAAGCCCCACTCCGAGCCGCTGACGCTCGCTCAGAACAGGCTTCGGGGCGGAGCGCGGCGAGGAATCCCCAACCTGAAACCGGGGCCGGGTGGTGGCGGCAGCTCCGGCTGGGGATTCCTCGCCGTCTACGCGGCTCGGAATGACAGGGTTACCCCTCATTCCCGTCGCCACCGCTGCGCGATCGGCATCTGCCGTCCGCTGCCGAAGGCTTTGTTCGACACGCGAATCGTCGGTGCAGCCTGGCGCCGTTTGAACTCGTTCGTATGTCGACCATCTTCAGCCCGCGCTCCACCATGCACGACCGAACCCCATTGTGCACGATCGATGTTTGTGCGCGCGCCAGCGAGAGCCAGGAGGAGCAAACGACCTGTCATTCCGAGCCGGCGAAGCCCCCATCCGAGCCGCTGACGCTCGCTCGAGACAGGCTTCGGGGCGGAGCGCGGCGAGGAATCCCCAACCTGAAACCGGGGCCGGGTGGTGGCGGCAGCTCCGGCTGGGGATTCCTCGCCGTCTACGCGGCTTGGAACGACAGGGTTACCCTTCATTCCCGTCGCCACCGCTGCGCGATCGGCATCTGCCGTCCGCTGCCGAAGGCTTTGTTCGACACCCGGATCGTCGGTGCAGCCTGGCGCCGTTTGAACTCGTTCGTATCGACCATCTTCAGCACGCGCTCTACCAGTGCACGGTCGAAACCCGCGGCGATGATGGCGTCGACCTCCAGCCATTCCTCGATGTAGAGCTTCAGGATGCCGTCGAGCACATCGTAAGGCGGCAGCGAATCCTGATCGGTCTGATTCGGGCGCAGCTCCGCCGAGGGCGGTTTTGTGATCGATGACTCCGGGATCACAGTGCGGTCGCGGTTCAGCCAGCGCGCCAGGCGATAGACCATCGTCTTGTAGACATCGCCGAGGAGGGCCAGGCCGCCGGCCATGTCGCCGTAGAGGGTGCAGTAGCCGGCGGCCAGCTCCGACTTGTTGCCGGTGGAGAGGACCATCGCTCCGGTTCGGTTCGACCACGCCATCAGGAGGTTGCCGCGGATGCGGGCCTGAGCATTCTCGTTCGTCAGGTCGAAGGTGGCATTTCCGAACAGCTCGTTGAACGCCGTTTCATACGGTTGATAGATCGGCCCGATCGGGACCGTGTGAAACGCGATGCCGAGGTTCGTGGCCAGCGTCTGCGCGTCATCGATCGATCCCTGCGACGAAAACTGTGACGGCATGGCGATGCCGGTGACATGTCCGGCGCCGAGCGCTTCGACAGCGAGTGCGGCAGTGACCGCGGAGTCGATGCCGCCGGAGAGGCCGATGACGACGTCCTTGAACCCACACTTGCGGATGTAGTCGCGCAGGCCGAGGATCAGCGCCCGTCCAATTTCGGCGTCCTTCGGTACCGTAAGCACCGACTCGCACGGTGAACCGTGGAGCTGCACGAGCGCGCTGTGCTCTTCGAACGCCGGCGCGCAGAAGATCGTCCGTCCTTTGGAATCGATGACGATCGACGAGCCGTCGAAGAGCAGCTCGTCGTTCCCGCCCACCTGGTTCACGTAGACCAGCGGGATGTCGTAACGCGTGGCGATGCGCGAGAAGAGGTCGTAGCGCGAGCGCCGCTTGCCGCTGTTGAACGGCGACGCCGAGATGTTGAGGATGACCTCCGCTCCCTGCCGAGCCAGCTCGTCGATCGGATTGCGGCAATAGATCTTCGTGCCGAGCACTTCGTCGTCGAACCAGAAATCCTCGCAGATGGCGATTCCCGCGCGAACGCCGGCGATGTCCACCACGCCGACGCTTCGTCCAGGCTCGAAGTAGCGGAGCTCGTCGAAGACGTCATAGGTCGGCAGCAGCGACTTGTGCTGTTCGAGGATGATCCGCCCGTTGCGCGCCACAATCGCCGCGTTGTGCAGCGGCTTGCCGCACCACGAAGCGTTGCGCGTGATGCAGCCGAAGACGAGCGTGGTATCGCCGGTCATGGCCGCCAAAGCATCGCGCGTCTCCAAAGCGGCGTTGACGAAGATCTCGCGATCGAGCAGGTCGCGCGGTGGATAACCGGTCACCGCCAGCTCGGTAACCAGCACCGCATCCGCCCCTTCCGCCACCCCCTCGGCATACGCACTCCTGATGAGCGCCGCATTCGCGCCAAGCGCGCCGACGGTAGGGTTGAGCTGAGCGAGATAGATTTTCATGCAGAGGCCAGAGTCGATTCTATCTGCCCATCCATCAATTTCGCGCGAAGCGCTTTGGAGTGCGGTGGCG
The DNA here is from genome assembly GCA_038230535.1 of Thermoanaerobaculia bacterium. Taxonomy (GTDB): domain Bacteria; phylum Acidobacteriota; class Thermoanaerobaculia; order Gp7-AA8; family Gp7-AA8; genus JADGNZ01. Next base: position 2,369 of record JBBRNB010000030.1, on the reverse strand, counting down.
CCAGCCACCGCTTTGGGAGGGTGCTACCGCGTGGGTAACCTCAGAAAGCTGTAGCTGCGGCCACCTGAGCTGGGCGAGATCGATCTGCCCATCCATCAATTTCGCGCGACGCGCTTTGGAGTGCGGTGGCGCCAGCCACCGCTTTTGGGGGTGCGACCGCGCGAGTAACCTCAGAAAGCGGGCTACGGCCGCCGCACTTCCAAAGCGCTTCGCGCGAAACTCGAGGTTTGGTCTCGGCAAGCACCGGCACAGACTCTCTTGTCTCTACGGATGTGAGTTGTGGCCTTTGGTTCGGTACCTGCAGACGAGGCTGCTTCGAAAGATGTCTGCCCTAAGCCTGCTGGGATCATGAGGTTGGCTCGGCGGCGGACGGAACCGCCCCGGTCTGTACTCGTTGTGGCACGGCGTTTCCGCCGCTGCCAGGCGCGGCTCCTTCCGGATAACGAGCTCAATGCACAAAAAACCGGGTGCGCCCGAACTGCGGCGCACCCGGCTCACTACGTTACTGCGTCAAACCTTCGGCGTGGCCGCAGGCGCCGTTGCCGGAGCGGCAGGCGGCTGCACCTGCGCTTTCCGGCGTCCCATGCGGTTCAACCGGCGCATGTTCTCCAGGTGCGGGATCAAGTCGGCGTGCTCCGGAACCAGCACGAGCTTCTTGCTGACCGCGTACGTCAACAGCACTGCCTGACCCAGACGATGGCGCCGCGTCAGGTTCGCTGACGAAACACCCTTCAGCATCGCCTTCAACTCGTCCTCCACCGCGGTCCAGCGGGCAGCCGTATCAGCCATCTGCTGCAGCTGTTCCGCGTTCTGACCGACAGTAGCCTCGACCCTCGGCGACGCGCCGACGCCGTTGATCGCCGCTTGCGCGAACTCCGGATTGAGGCTGGCCACGGTCCGGATCGCTCGCGCATCCGACACCTTCAACTGCACGTACTCCGGGATCTGCGCTCGCAGAGCCCGGAGCTGTTCCACCATCGCGTCGGGCGAAATGCCCGGCACGTCCGTCGCCGTGGTGACGGCGTTCTGTTCGTTTACCGCCTTCTGATTCGACACGTTTAGACTCCTGCATCGTTATGGAGCGGCTCTTCCGCTGTATGCGCAACTCGAGAAGCCAACTCCGGATCCACCACCATGAACGACGCCGCAAAACGCCGTCCGCCTCCCCCCGAGCTCGCGTAGCGCGGGAGGTACAACCATGGAGGTGGGGCCGGAGGAGCTAACGCTCAAACTCCACTTGCGTCTGATCCGGCGAGCTATGGCTCAGGCTATGGCCGGATCAAGCACCCCATCGAGAGTCGGTCCTTGACATCCCAACCGGTGGTCTCTTGCCTGGGAACGATGCCCTTGCGCTACATCGCCCCCTGCTGCCGGCCATTATAACCGATCTCGGCAGGGAGTCAATAGGTCAACCACATAAATCTTGTCCTTTCTGTAGACAGAGTGCAGATCATCTCTCGCCGCAGAAATGCGGCATCAGGTGAACCTGACAGCGAGTAAGGTGAACCTGACGGGCCATAAGGTTGAACGGACTCTTGCATTGGGTGGAATCGATTGGTTGACAGGGTCGAAGGCACCGGCGGACAAGGTCGAAGGCACCGGCGGACAAGGTCGAAGGGACCGGTCGGCAAGGTCGAAGGAATGGGCGGATACGGTCGACGTGAACGGTGTACAGGGTCGAGGGAATCGGCGGGTAAGGTCGAAGGAATGGGCGGATAGGGTCGAGGTGAACCGTGTACAGGGTCGAGGGAATCGGCTGGTAAGGTCGAAGGAATCGACGAATAGGGTCGAATGGATTGGTGGGTATGGTCGAAGGAATCGGTGGACAAGGTCGAAGGAAACCGCAGGTAGGGTCGAACGAATCATCGGGCAAGGTTCAGGAAATCGCCGGATGAGGTTGAAGGGAGCTGTCGATAGGGTCGAAAGAGTCCCTCGATAGGGTCAATGGAGCTCGGAGATAAGGTTGATGGAACGCTCGAAAAAAGTGATCGGTGTTGCGGCGTCGAGTTAAAGCGCTGCCGAGCAGGGTTGAATGATTGACAGGGTAAACCGAATGGGACACCGATGCTCCTCGCCTCGAACGCGTTGTAGGTTAGCGTTAGGCCGAGGGCCGAGGAAGGTGCGGCGGATGTTGTGGGGGTCGGGGTTCGGGCATGGCTTACCTCCGATACAATCTATCCACTCGGATGAGTCGATCATCCACTCCTGTCAAGAAGGGGAGCCTCCTAACTTCGGCGCTCGGCAGAAGTGACCACTTTGTGCTCGGTTAAAGTGACCACCATCAAGAACACGATTCGGAACAGCGATCGGAACTCCAACGCCGGCCGGCGAAATCATCCTGCCGCGCCAACGGCGCGGCAGTGTCGGCG
>JBBRNB010000029.1:0-61914 GCA_038230535.1 Thermoanaerobaculia bacterium | reverse complement strand
CGGTGGCCACGCCGGTGGCGTTGCCACCGTTTTTCAGGCTAACTTAAAGGCACCCCGGCTGGGGCCCGGCTGGGGTGCGTTAACCGTCTATTTCGACATCGTTCTACGCGACCGATCCTGCCTGACTTCACGCACCCCTGCCGGGGTGCCTTCCTCGCATGACCGAACCGGTGGCAACGCCTCCGGCGTGGCCACCGGCTACCCTCACGCACCCCGTTGGGGTGCCGAGAATCGTCCAAACTCGACCCAAACCGACGGCCCGGTTCAGTCAGATCCCCGAAGCGACGTCTACGCGTCAAGCCGTGCGTGAGACCGCGGTGGCCCGACCAAGCGGCCGGACAGCCGGACTGAGAGCAACTGGACACTGTCTTCCAGGGTGCTGTACTAAGCAACCAGCGACCCGGGACCTGTCAGCTCGATCCCACGATCGGCAATCGCCTTTCGCACTCTTGGATCACACAGCGCCGCGGTCTCGGCATCCCACGCGTACCGCCAGTGCGGATACGCGTCGACGCCGAGGCCGGGATGCGTGACCAGTTCCGTCGTCCCTTGGACGTGTTGCAGTAGGTCAATGATGCGAGCGGCGGTGAGGTGGCCGGCTTCCATGATGCCAATGGTGCGGCCGTTGGTGAATGTGGCCGCCGAGGGCGGCGGCCCTGCACGGTTGAGGGCGGCGATGGAGGCGCGGCGGACGATGTTTCCTTTTCCGCCTCGATCGGAGACGCGTCGGATGTAACCAATTCCGTAGTCGCTCGCCAATCGGACCGTGATCGCGAACACGCTTGGGAGCATGTGGAGGTGCTGGTGGCCGTTGAGGTGGGCCACGCGCAGTCCGGATGCGAGCACCCGTTCGACCTGCGCGCGCAGCTCGCGCTCGATTGCGGCGATGTCTTTCCGGCCGAGCACAAAGCCGGCGTACGACTTCGGGAAGCGCATTCCGGTGAGCGAGCGCTCCTCGACCAGGGTCAGATGCACGCCAACTTCGAGCGACGGCGTATCGCGTAGACGCGCTACGGCATCGTCGAATGCAATGCCGTTCGCGACGATGCTGCAGGCGGTGACGATGCCGTCGCGATGCGCGCGGATCGCCCCCTCTGTCATGCCGCGATGGAGACCGACGTCATCGGCGGTGACGATGAGCCGCTTCGCGACGGATGGGCTCACGCGGTGTGCGGCCGCTCCTCGATCTCCGGGAGCACGTTGGGGCTCGATTCACGCTTCGCGCGCACGACGCGCTGGACCTCTTCATGAGAGACGCGCTCGCGCATCTCCGGATAAAGCTTCACGAGCTCGACGAGAATCTTGAAGATCACGCGCGGCGACGAGAGATGCGACTCACCTCGGATACGCGGGAAGTAGTCGAGTCCGATCTGCTGGATGGCAAAGCCGCGGTTCTTCGCCTTCACGATCAACTCCGCATCGATCAGCGATCCTTCCGACTTCAGTTCCACCGCCTCCAGCAGCTCCCGCTTCATCAGCTTGAACGAAAAGTTGATGTCACGGTGCGGCCAGCCGAAGAGCACGCCGATCAGTCCGTTGTAGAGGTAGGAGTAGAGCGTCCGCCTGGCCCCTTCGAGCGTCCTGTCGAGACGGTATCCGGCGATCATGTCGGCGCCGGTGACTTCCATGGCCCGCATGGCGCGGCCGAGAGCGTCTGGATCGAACGGAAGATCGGCGTCCATGTAGAGAACGAGATCCCTGGTGGCCGCGGCGAAGCCGGTCTTGAGCGAGCCGCCCAGCTTGCGGTTCTTCTCGTGGCGAATCATGCGGATACGAGGATTCTCGGCGGCGCGGCAGGCCACGAGAAACGGCGAACGATCGGTGGAGGCGTCGTCGACGATGATGATCTCGTAGTCGCCGGCATACTTTGTACAGGCCTCGACCGCAGCTGTCATAGCGTGTTCGATATTCAATTCCTCATTGAACATCGGGATGACGAGCGCGACGGACCGGGTACGCACTTCCGCAATTATACGCTTGTTGAGAGAGCCCTGCTACCTCGTAACCAAACTCGTCAACTGCACGGCCAGAGTACGCGGATCCTGGTTGTGCAGGAGCGCCCGTGGCGAGAACGAACGCGAAGAACGAAGGCGGATGTCGATCTGCGGATCGGGGGGTAAGGCGATCGTCGCCACGACAGGTTGCTTTCCCACGCTGACGACGGCGGCGTCATGGCCGTTGATCGAGATCTGGACTTCATCCTGGGCATACGGCACGTCGGCGGAGAAGCGGAGCGTGAGGGCGGCATTGCTGCCGTGGTTGCGCGGGAGGCGGATGGTCGCATCCGGCGCGAGCCATCGCCATTCATCGCCCGCGGCCGTCCACTCCAACGGATAGACGCCTTGCACAGGCAGATAGCGCTCCCCCGCCGCCTTCGGGACGAGCGTCACCTGACGGTAGAGCTCACGCGTCAGCTTCTCGTACGCGTCGCTCGCCGGCCAGGTGAAGGTGTGTGCGTTGCTCGCGCTCGACACGCCGTTGGCGAAGAGGACGAGAGGAAGCTCGGGATGGTCGTATGCCTCGCTGATCGCTTTCTCGATCGGAAGCAGACGGAATCGCGAGAGCAGGTACTCCGCGTGCGGCTTCAGCGCGATGTCGTAGCCGATGACGCTGTTCGCCGGCAGATTCGCGTTCGCGTATGCCGCGGCCGCGGCCGGAGGCGACGGCACCTTTGTCCGCGCACCGGCCAGCGGCCATACATAGACGAGTGTGGCGGCCGCGAGAATCGCCGTCACGGTCCAGGGGGCGGCGTTGAACTTCAGACTTTGACGAAGGACGCCAAGGCCGAGCGCGGCAAGAAGCGCGATGAGAATCATCGCCGGCAGGCTGTAGCGCGCGCCGTCGGCAGGGTCCATCCAGCCGAGCTCGAAGATCAACTGCACGGCGGTGAAGACGATGAGCGGCAGGATTGCCGACCGCAACTTGTCGCGCCGCAGCAGCCGCACGAACGCGGCGATGCCGAAGAATACGCAGGCGAAGAGCGGGAGCGTGACGTACTTCGAGCCCCACGGATGGAAGACGAAGCGGACGCCGAGCTGCAACATCGATTGCCCGCCGCGCGACATCGATGCGTCGTGTGCAGCGACGTATTGCATCTGCTTCGTCTCATACAGGCGCGTCGCTTCGAGACCGCCGGCCGCATCGACAAGGGGGAGGAACCACATGGCGGACACGAGACCGAACGCAGCGACCGAGGCCAGGCGCTGACGCATCGTCCGCATCTGCAACAGCGCGACGATCAGCAGCGGCGCGATCGGGACCAGGAGCTGCGGACGTGTTCCCACCACCGCCGACGTCCAGACGCCGATGGCGATGGCGTTCCGCTCGTGCTCAGCATCATGGCCACAACTGACCGCGAAGAGCGCCAGCCCCAGGAACATGACCGATGGTCCGTCGGAAAGAGCGAGCGTGCCGTGTACGAGCATCGATGCGGAGAAGTAGTAGAGAAGCGCGCCGCAGACTGCGAGATCGGGATCGGCGATCCAGTTGCGAAAGGCGCGGGCGATGGCGACGAATCCGATCGGCGCCGCCACGATGCTGAAGACGATGAGCGCCCGCCACGGATCGTGTACGACGGCGTGAAAGACTTTCCCGAGAAGGACGAAAAGCGGAAAACCGGGCGGATGCGGATGGTAGCGGGATGGGTCGAAGTTACGTACTGCTTCGGAGAAAAGAAACTCGTCGTTCTCCCACGGCGTGCGCGGCGCGGTGAGGATGCGCGAGACCAGCACCACGACGGCGCCGAGCGCCTCGCGCCAGCAGCCCCGTACAATCGCCCGTGTGGGATTCATCCGCGCGCTAATCGTACTGCACGGCGTTTTCCGGAAGCGCCGTCCGCGAGACCGCGTCCACATCCTGCTGCGCTTCTGGACTTGTCCGCTGCTCCGCGTCCTCGCCGCGATGCCGTCCGATGCGTCGCTGCTCGACATCGGCGCAGGGCACGGCCTCTTCGCCACGCTCGCGCACGCCCGCGGTGCACGCCGCGTCGTCGCCGTCGAGCCTGACGCACGGAAAGTTCGCCCGATCGACGGCGTCGAATTCGTGATCGGCTTCGACGACGTGATCGCCGGGACCTTCGACGCCATCTCCATCATCGACGTTCTCTATAAGATCCCGATCGATCAATGGGACGCCCTGCTGACTCGATGCCGCGATCGGTTAGCCGAGGGAGGCGCTCTGATCATCAAAGAGCAGGACCCGACCGCGCGTTTCAAAAACGCCTGGAACGCCATGCAGGAGAAGGTCGTCACCGCGCTAGGCCTGACCCTCGGCGAATCATTCAGCTATGAGACACCTGCGGCCTTCGCCGCGCGTCTCGAGCGTCTCGGATTCCGTGACGTGCGAGCACGCCGCATCGATTTCGGATATCCGCATCCGCACGTGTTGTACACGGCGCGGAGGAACATGCCCACCCTGCATAGACCGCAGAACGGCCATGGAGATCGGACGCGCTCGCCGGCCTGAGCCGGCGTAAGAACAGTAGCCCCACCTTTCAGGTGGGTGTCTCAGTCGACACCAATTCCCAAGCCGCTTTAGCGGGCACCGGAGATTGGACGTTTCGGAGCGTAACGTAAGCACGCCGGAGGCGTGCGAGAGGATAGCCGGTGGCCACGCCGGAGGCGTTGCCACCGGTTTGCTCGTATTAGGAAATGCACCCCGGCAGGGGTGCGCGAACCACGAGCGATGATGTTCAGTTCGCCGTCGCCTTCACGCACCCCTGCCGGGGTGCCTTCCGTATACGAATGCTTCCGGTGGCAACGCCTCCGGCGTGGCCACCGGCTACCTTCTCGCACGCCTGCGGCGTGCTTTTGTTTACGCTACGAAACGTCCAATCTCCAGCGCACGCCTCCGGCGTGCCAAGCCCGCTTTAGCGGGCGACAGCCTTGCCTGCGCGTTGTCCCGATCGTGAAGGGCCCCTTCTCTGTCGCCCGCTAAAGCGGACTGCAAACTGGGTCAAGAATGGGAACCCCCACCTGAAGGTGGGGGCTACGGATCTCACGCCGACTCCGTCGGCGATTGGATATTCGAGACGTCCAATCTCCGCGGCCCGGCGCAGTCTGGGCCCTATGGGTACGGTTGCACGAATACCTACTTGATATGATCGACTCCCGAATCTCATATCAGGAGTGTCACCGTGCCCAGCTTTCCCGGCGTTGATTACATGGAAATTGACTCGCTCTTCTCCGAGGAAGAGCTGATGGTTCGTCAGACCGTCCGAGACTTTGTCGATGACGAGGTGATCCCCATCATCGAAGAAGCCAACCGCGAAGAGAAGATGCCGATGCATCTCATCCCGAAGATGGCGGAGATGGGTCTCTTCGGGGCCACCATCAAAGATTACGACCTCCCCGGCCTGAACAACGTCGCCTACGGGCTGATCATGCAGGAGCTGGAACGAGGCGATTCCGGCCTTCGTTCGTTCGCTTCCGTGCAGTCGGGACTGGTGATGTATCCGATCTACACCTACGGGTCGAAAGAACAGCGCGACTACTGGATCCCCAAGCTGGCTGCCGGCGACAAGATCGGCTGCTTCGGCCTCACGGAGCCGGACTTCGGCTCCAATCCCGGCGGCATGCGCACGTATGCGCGCAAAGACGGCGATTCGTGGGTGCTGAACGGCGCGAAGGCGTGGATCACCAACGGTTCGATTGCCGACGTGGCCGTGGTCTGGGCCAAAGCCGGCGGTGTCATCCGCGGCTTTCTCGTCGAGAAGGACACGCCCGGCTTCTCCACCGCCTACCACATGGGCAAGTTCTCACTGCGCGCGTCGGTCACCTCGCAGCTCTTCTTCTCCGATTGCCGCATCCCAGCGGAGAACGTACTGCCGGAAACGAACGGCATCAAGTATCCGCTCGGCTGCCTGACGCAGGCACGCTATGGCATCACCTGGGGAGCGCTCGGCGCGGCGATGTCGGTGTTCGAAACGGCGCGGACGTACGCGAAATCGCGCATCCAGTTCGGCGGCCAGCCAATCGCGTCGCACCAACTCGTGCAGAACAAGCTGGCGTGGATGATCACCGAGATCACGAAGGGCCAGCTCCTGGCACTACAGATGGGACGTCTCAAGGATCAGGGCAAACTGAAGCCGCATCACGTATCGATGGGGAAGATGAACAACGTCAACATCGCCCTGGAGTCGGCCCGCTCCGCCCGCGACATCCTCGGCGCAAACGGCATCAGCGACGAGTACCCGATCATCCGCCACATGCTCAACCTCGAGTCGGTGAAGACCTACGAGGGAACGCACGACATCCACAACCTCATCATCGGAGAGGCGGTGACCGGCATCCCGGCCTACAACCCGCCGATGTCGGCCAAGGATGAGCGCGAGGCGACGGCGCGGCGCGAGGCGGAAGCGATTAAGAAGTAGACGCGGGGGTCGGGGGTCGTAGAGGGAGTATTGCTCCGACACGGACAACCGAGCTCCGATAACGTACCTCCCCGCAATGCGGAGAGACGCGGGTGTCGGGGATCGTAGAGGGAGCATCGCTCCGACTCACGACCCCCGACTCCCAACCAAAGTTCTACCGAACTACGGCTTGTACTCCGCGGCGGAGATGAAGCGTCCGTCGTTCGTGCCGTTGTCCACCACCACCGCGTAGCAGACGGCCGAGTCCGTCGGATCGAACTGCACGTATCCGCCGCTCACGATGGTGTTCACGGCCGTTTGACCCCAGCCGTTTGGAGCGAGGTTCAGCGTGACCGATCCGAGGGTTTGCTTGCCTGTGCTGTCGAGAATCGTGGCCTTCACGCTGTTCACGGCACTCGACTGGTCGAAGCAGCCGACGTTCGTCCGCGTGTTCGAGTCGACGGTGATCCCCGGCGCAAACGATCGGGAGCTCGTGCCCGCGAACTCGAGCACAGGGATCGTCGTACCGTACTGCGCTCCGGCGGTGCGAACCTCCGTGCTGACGATGAAGCGGTTGTTCCGAGCTCCGCCGGTCGAGTCGGGGCTCTGGAAGGTCACGGCGCCGCCTCCGGTGAAACCAGCGAACAAAGAATCGAGGAAGTTGGTGTAGGTCTTCATCTCGCCTGCCGCCAGCGAAATCAGCGTCGTGCGCTTGCTACCGGTGGCATCGAAGAGCGTCACGGCGACCGAAAAGGCGGACGATGTGGGGTTGAAGATCGCCACATACGACTGGAACGTTCCGCCTTTTCCGGGCGTATTTGCCATGACCGGCACGGTCTGGAAGTCGGAGGCGAAGGCCTGTTCCCCGATGTGACGGGCGGGCTGCGAGAAGGCAGACGTCGAAATGACGGCCGCCACGGTGAGTGCCATGAGAGAAATCAGTCTTCTCACGTGTCTAGTCTCCTATTTGTCGGTTGGTGGTGTTGATGCATGTCATTGAAACGGCTGTACCGCGTTCGGGTCGGGGATGGTCGGCTGGACCACCGCATTGATTCCGCCGTGTCCTTGCAGCAAGCCCTGATGGGGAGGAGCGAGGAACGGGAACCTGGGCAGGAAGTCTTTGTCATTCGTTTCGACGCCTTTGGCCAGACCGGCGGCCGGGTCACCGGCGACAATGAGGCTGAGCAGGACCGTATTGACGTTGACCTGATGACGATTGGGAGCGGTCCCGCCGCCGAGGCGCCGGCCGTTCGGGAACGACGAATCGATGGCTGCATCGAGCGTAATGACGTCGCCGGTAGATCCGTCTGCGATCGGAATGGGCCGTCCCAGGTTGATGGCATTGATGATGTCGAGGCGTGGGCCCTTGAGGGTTGTGACCGAGGAGGCCGGCACGCCCAGCGCCTTATAGATACCGAGCGCTTCGGCGTCACGAACAAGAACCGGGTAGAGAATGTCGTTGCCAAACCGGCTGACATCTTTCATCGGATCGGTATGCAGATAGAGCGTCTGCCGCTGCGTGCCCACCAGGCCGGCATTGAAGAGCGGAAGCGCGTTGCGGCCGACCTGTACGTAGTTGCCGGACCCACGAAGACCGGTGATGATATTGGTGTTGTCTACAGTCTGCGTGGCCTGGCGGCTGATGCTTACCCACACCCGGAGCAGACTGTCGGTCGACGTGGCATTGAGAGTGCCATTGTGCGGAATTCCGTTCGGGAAGAGATCGGAGGCCGGCACCTCGAGCGCAATCGAAGAGACGTTGAAGCCGGCGAACACGTCTTCGATAGGCGTGAACCGCGCTCCCTGGATTCCTCCAAGGTCGCCTCTACCGAGATTGACCAGATCGAAAATACCCTTCTCGTCCAGTTGATACGGATCGTCGAAGTCTCCGGCGATGATTCTGGCGCCGCCGGCGAGAGTCTGGATGTAGCTGTCGATGAAGGTCTGGTCAAAGAGACCATGATCGCGGCTGGTGGGATCGCCGGAATCGTATCCCTTGAAAGGGCCCAATCCGTAGACGAGGCGGTCGGTTTGAGGACCGTGGTTGTTCGGAAGAACCTTGACATTTTCGCCCAGAACGACAGGGTTCGGGTTTCCCGGAGCGATGACTCGGGTCACAGTCATCGTCTCGGTGCCACCGGTGAGCTGCCAGAGCAACTCGTTGCCACCGCCCAGAGGATCGGCCGGACCAGGCAGAGGCGCCTGGACAAGCGTGTTCTTGAACTCGACGCGGTATACCGCCTCGTCCTTCAGGCTGGTCCCTTTTCCGATGTGGAACTCATAGCGGTACCCGTTACAGGCGCGGAAACCCTGGTTCCCCTGCCCCGGCTCATGGAGCGGGTTGTAGTCCATGATCAGGTAGAGTTTGTCGTGCGCTCCATTCGACACCCAGGCAAATGTGTCGGTGTTGTCAGCGCAAGGCTCGTTGAGGATTGCCAGCGCCTCCCGGTGACTGGAGGCTCGAGCCTGCGGTGCAATAATGGCAAGCGCAACCGTGAGCGCGCCTGCCAGGCGGTATAGGGGAGAGAGTCTCATTGTTTCTCCTTAGTTTTTTTGCAGCGATGACGGCCGCGTTGTTCAGTTCACCCGATCTACGGTTGGGTTGTTAGAACGGTCGCATTCAGGCGGCAAAAAATACACGTTGAATCGACCAGTAAAGACCGGCGGCTGCAATCATGAGCGAGCCCGGAACGACGATGCGCTGCCGGTACCACTGCTTTTTGCGGAAGGGCAGTCCGAAAGCGAGGAACGCCGCGAGAATGACGGTGAGCTGACCACACTCCACGCCCAGATTGAATGAGAGCAGCGCAGGAACGAACTCCGAGCGAGGGAGGCCGATCTCGTTCAAAACCCCGGCGAAGCCCATCCCGTGCAGCAGGCCGAAACAAAAGACGACGACGGGGCGCCACGCATGGAGTCTGGCTGTGAATACGTTCTCGACGGCCACATAGACGATCGACAGTGCGATCAGCGGTTCCACAATCCTGGGAGAGAGCGAAACCACGCCGTAGACCGTGAGCGCCAGCGTGATGGTATGGGCTACCGTGAAGGCCGAAACCTGCCACAGCACAGGCTTGAGATCGACCGCCAGAAGAAAGATGCCGAGCACGAACAGCACGTGATCGAGGCCGCGCGGCAGGATGTGGTTGAAGCCGAGCCGGAGGTACAGCTTTACAATCTCCCACCTTGTCAACGGTACGACCGCCCGGTCGAGCGGATAGGGCGGACTGGTCTTCCCCCCGTCCACCCATTGCGTAATCGTCCCTTCCCTCCCCTCGGTACGCAGCTTCAGCACGAAGAGACCCATGATGGCGTCATCGGCGAATGTGAATCGCGAGACCGCGGAGGGGGTACGGCCCGACAGCCGCAGCCGCGTCACGTTCGGTTTGCCATCGACAGTCGTCACGTCGGGCTTTCCATGCTCCGCCGGCTTGCCGTCGAAGGCGAGCACCACCGATGTCTCGATCCCTCGGAGAAAGGCGTCCGGCGACGTGCCCGCGCCGCGGACCTGCAACGGAAGATGTTCGCGGTCCACGAGGAGATCGACGATGTAGGTTCCGTCCTTCTGAAACGTCGCCTCGACCTGCATCATCCCCAGCTCGTGAGCGAGCAACGGGAGGCAGAGACCCGCCGTGAGGAAAAGCGCCGCCAGAAGCCTGCGCGGAGTCACTTCACGCTTCCGGAGAGATCAAACGTGATGGAGGCCCACCAGCTCTCCCAATCGACGCCTGCATCAGCCGGAGCCGCCTCCATGTTCACAGCCTTGATGAGCCAGAAACCGGCGTGCGCGAACTTGAGCGTCACTCGGCCCTTGGCATCCGTCCTGCCGCGGACGCCCTTGTCAGGATCATCCTTGCTCATCGCCACGACGAGGATATTGGCAATGGGCTTGCCGCGAAACAACACCGTGAGCGGTAACTCCCCGCCCGGCTGAATGGTGTACGGGTTCTTACGCGGCACGAGCTCGAGCGTGAAGCCGAGGGGCGCATCGAAGACGTGCGACGCGGCGCTTGTTCCGCCTGGAGTGTCGAGGAGAGCCTTGGCGCAGCGATAGAAGCGCTCACGTCCGGGAGCCGCAGACTGACCGTTCCTTTTTCTCTCTTCGACGATCCTCTCGAGTCCTTCGTCCCTGAGGTAATCCTCAAACTTCGGTGCCTCCAAAGCGACCGGGTAGGGATTGCTCTGGTAGCCGATCCAGCGGAGACCGGCGTCGGTGACGAGGGCGATTCCCGCCGGATCAGCGCCGGGCCGTCCGACGACAGGACCTTCCAACCCACTCTCGCCTTTGATGAAGAAACGGTCGATGAGCTGAGGGATCCTCGGCAGCGGATCGCCCTTGAGCTTCTGGCCCACGCGCAAAGCAGCCGTCACCCGCTCTCCCACAGCCGGCCGGAAGGTCGAAGGCTCGATCCAGAAGTCATGAGCGGATGCGCGGAAGGCGATGAGGAGGATGAAGAGAGCGATGGTGATCAGGGTTGCTGGGTTGCCTGGTTGCCTGGTCTCGCGGTCTCGCGGTCTCGGGGTTTCGCGGTTGCCGGATGTCATGCTCCTCCTACTACGGGGAGGGACCCCAACTGGATTGACGAGACGAAAAGCAGCCAAAGAGTTAGCATTCTCATCGTTATGGACTTCAGCGCCGTTCACATCCACCTCGCCTTCAACCACTCGCCGCTGTACGCCGAGCTCTTCGCGTTCTGCCTGCTGGTCTTCGGATTGTTGAGAGCCAGACGTGAATTCGTCACTGCCGGACTCTTCGTCGCCATCATCGCCGCACTCTGCGGCATCGGCGCCGATCTGTCGGGCGACGCTGCGGCAGATTTCATCACGAAAGCCAAGCCTCCGATCGCCGGCGTCAACACGAAGATGATCGGTCCTCACGACGACTCGGCCGGCTGGTTTGTCATCGTGGCGTGCATCACGGGAGGGCTGGCCATCATCGCGCTCATCGCCGGCCACCTCCGCGGCACACGTCCGCGCTGGCTCGAAGTGATGATGGTGCTGGCGATCCTGATGTCCCTGGCCGTGGCGGCACGCACCAATCTCCTCGGCGGACGGATCCATCACCAGGAAATGCGGGCCTCAACACAGTAGCAACCGTAGCGCCGGCGCTACGAACGCGGGGCGAACGCCCGCTCCAACGGCTGGATGTCCTCCGCCGGAATGCCGGCGACGACGACGTACGCAAGCCCCTTTGACCGCCACACGCTGATCGTCATACCGGCGTGGGATGCAATCGCGCGTGCCACCTGGTCATCCGCGAAGACGAATAGGGAGATGCGATGCGCGCCCTTGCCGATCAGCAGGTAGGCTCCCGGCTGACCACGCCAATAGATGACTCGCCCGCCGATGAGTCGGAATGGCGTCGCAGAGAGGTCAGGGATGTCGACCGCGAACGGCAGTCTTCCCTCGAACCAGGGCTTCACGGTGTGACGATCGGTCGACAGTACATCGACCGGATTCGCGCTCCCCACAATGGTGGTGTGGAGGTCGATGAGCTGGACGGCCGCCATCTCGCGGGCGCGAAGGAACGCTGTGCCGGTGGCCACGAGAGCAACGACCGCCGCGGCGGCGAGCCACCAAGCCGCGTTCGAACGCCTGGGCGGAAGCGCAAGCACACGCGACCGCAACGCCGCCGGCGGCGTGAAGCGCGGCATCACCTGGAGCGCTCGCTTCATCTGCAGCACCGACAAGACAGCGTTCGCGCAACGGGCGCATTCGCGCAGATGCGCCTCGGCATCAGCGGCATCGGCGGCATCGAGCTCACCGTCCGCGTACTGTTCGATCTCCCCGGCCGTAAGATCTCGCATCATTGCTCACCTCGCAACGCTGACCGCACCTTCTGGCGCGCCCGGATCAGACGCGACGTGACAGTGCCGATCGGAATCGACAGCGTCTCCGCAATTTCGCGGTAGCTCATTCCCTCGATGTCGGACAGCACCAGCACCTCGCGGAACTGCAATGGCAACGCTTCCATCGTCCGGCGCAAGGCCTCACCGTCGGCGCGAGCGAGCAGGAGCGATTCCGGTGTCTCCTCCACCCGGATCTGCTCGAACCGACCGGGATCGTCGTCGATCGAGACCGGCTGCACCACCCGAAGGCCGCTGCGCGACGTCAGAAACGTATTGCGAAGGATGCGGTACATCCATGCGCGAAAGTTCGTCCCCGGCGCAAAGGAGCCGAAGCCGCGTAATCCCTTGAGATACGTCTCCTGCACGAGATCCTCCGCTTCAGTGGGATCACGAGTCAGCCAGCGGGCGTAGTTGTAGAGCGGCTCGAAGAGTGGCAAAGCCAGCTCCTCGAACACTGACCGCGGGTCAGCCGGGTCCTGCGTCATCCGAAGCACTTCTATCTCATGTAACTGCCGTCCGGCCAAAAAAAGCCCGGCCGCCGGCGGATGCGTGAGATCCCGCACAACTCCGCTCATCGGATTCTGCTAGAGTCTGCGCCGCCAATTCCCGCACGAACGGAGCACCATGGAATCCAGTCTCGAGATCGGCTTTTTACGCGTCGCTGAAAAGGCGGCCATCGCCGCGGCCCGCACGATGGGCTACGGCAAACGGAAGTACTCCGATCAGGTAGCCGTCGAATCGATGCGCGAAGAGCTGAACCGGCTCAAGATGCGCGGCACCGTCGTCATCGGCGAAGGGGAGCGCGACAAGGCTCCGATGCTCTACGTCGGCGAGCCCCTCGGGCGCGGCTGGACGGAAGGCGAGATCTACCCCGAGATCGACATCGCCGTCGATCCCCTGGAGGGGACGAATCTCTGCGCCACCGGCTCCGCCAACTCGATCGCCGTCCTGGCGGCCGCGGAAAAGGGCGGCCTCCTCAACGCCCCCGACGTCTACATGGACAAGATCGTGGCAGGCCCGACCGCGGGCGACTTTGTGAGCCTGACGAACTCTGTACACGAGAACCTCAATCAGATCGCCGAGGCTTTTCAACGCGACGTCGATGAGCTGACGATCGTCGTCCTCGACCGCGAGCGGCATCACGACCTCATCGCCCAGATCCGCGAGGCCGGAGCACGCATCAAGCTGATCACCGACGGCGACCTCTCCGCCGGCATCGCCGCTGCTGTACGCGGCACCGGCATTCACTCGGCCATGGGCATCGGCGGCGCGCCCGAGGGCGTGCTCACCGCGGCAGCCATGCGCTGCCTCAATGGCCGCATGCAGGGACGCCTCAAGCCGTTGGAAAAGTGGCAGGACGAACGTCTGAAGTCGATGGGCTACACAGACCCCGAGAAGGTGTACGACACGTCGGATCTGGCTTCCGGAAACGACATCATCTTCTGTGCGACCGGCGTCACGGATGGCGATCTGTTGCGCGGCGTCCGCTTCTTCGGCGGCGGCGTCCGCACCTCATCGCTCTTCATGTCGCTGAAAACGAACACCATCCGCTTCGTCGACACGATTCACCGCGAAGAGGGTTCGAAGCTGGCGGTGAGTTTTCAGTAGTTTGCGGGGATAGCCGCGATCCAAGCGTCAGCGTTTTTTCGGGATGTAGACGTTGCCAGCAGGCCGTCGGTTAGAAACTCGAGCCAACCCGAGGAATCGACAACGATCACAGACGATCCTTCTTTTCGCGAAAGCCGGTTGTCGGAATGCCTTTGAGGATGCCGCGGAATGCGGAGATAGGCCGGTCGGGCACCAGCATGATGATGTTCCCTTTGCGAATCACTTGCATGTCCTGTCCGGGACGAAGCGAGAGACCTTCGCGGATCTCGCGGGGAATCACGACCTGATACTTGGGTGAAACTCGTGTTCTGGCCATTCGGTTATCACCTTCAGACGCTATCGATCATTAAATCGTAGCACGCGTCACCTCACAACCTCCCGAAACACCTTCGGCAGGGACGCGGTGAACACCAGGTGTTTGCCTGTCGTCGGATGGTCGAAGCCGAGGAGCTTGGCGTGGAGGCCGAGGCGGCCGAGAGGGTTGGTCTTCGCGCCGTACATCTTGTCGCCGGCCACGGGATGGCCGGCTTCCGAGAGATGCGCGCGGATCTGGTTCTTCCTTCCCGTCTCCAGCGTGACCTCCAGCATTGAGTACAAGCCTTTCGAGCTGATGGTCCGGTAGTGCGTGATGGCGTGTTTGGCGTCCGCGTGTGCATCGACGCTGACCATCTTCAAGTCACGCTGCTCGAAGAGATCGGACTCGATGGTGCCTTCCGAAGGCTCGATTGTCCCTTCGATGATGGCAACGTAGATCCGTTCGACGCTGTGGACCATGAACTGCTCTTTGAGCCGCTCCCTGGCGAAGAAATTCTTCGCGAAAACCAGCACTCCCGAAGTCTCGCGATCGAGCCGATGGACGACCTGAATACGTTCCTCGCCGGCGCTGCCGAGGTACGCATTCAGGTATGCCTGCGCCGTCGCTTCCCGCTCCCTCTCCGTCGCAACGGTCAGGAGTCCGTGCGCCTTGAGGATGACGATGACGTCGCGGTCTTCATGAAGGATGGCGATACCGGAGGGGAGTACACGCTGGTCGGACTTGGCGATGACCTCGATGATCTCGTCCGGATCGACGATGCGTCTGGCGTCCTTCTCCGTCTCGCCGTTCACCCGGACGCGGTTGTTCTGCAGCATCTGCCGGAGCGTCGTGCGCGAGGAGTCGGGATAGAACTGCGCGAGCGCGTCGAGCAGAGGCATCGGTTCGGTGCGCGGCACGGCGGTATTCTGGCAGAGGCCACAACCAGCAGGTCAGAATCCAACACACGGAGGACGCATGGAATACAAGATCGTCGGGGACGTGATGCAGGCGTTGGAGATCACGCTGAAACAGAACGAAGAGATCTACGCCGAGGCAGGGTCGATGTTGTACATGGGGCAGGGAATCGACCTCCAGGCGAAGATGCAGGGCGGGCTGATGAAAGGTCTCATGCGCAAGTTTCTGGCTGGTGAGACGCTTTTCATGAGCGTCTTCCACTGCCGGACCGCCTCCGCTCACATGGCTCTCGCGAACCCGATCGCCGGCAAGATCTTTCCCATCCAGCTCGACAACACCACCATCCTCGCGGAACGCAACGCCTACCTCTGCGCCATCGGCAACATCGACCTTTCAGTCGCCTTCACGAAGCGCTTCGGCGCGGGACTGTTCGGCGGCGAGGGCTTCCTCCTGCAGAAGATCAGCGGACAGGGTCTGGTCTTTCTTCACGCCGGCGGCAACATGCTCGAGTTCAACCTCGGGGCGGGCGAGCAGCTCCGCGTCGACACAGGCTGCATCGTATCGATGGCGGATACCGTCGATTACAACATCCAGTTCGTGGGCGGCTTCAGCAATGCTCTCTTCGGCGGGGAAGGCCTCTTCTACGCGACGCTCACCGGTCCCGGGCACGTCGTCCTGCAGACTCTCCCCTTCAGCCGCCTCGCCAATCGCATCATGGCAGCCGCGGGAGGACACCAGGACGAGTCGAAGGGGCTCGGCGGATTCGCGGGGGATGTGTTGGGGAACATCATTTCGGGTGACTGAAGCGGGTGGTGTGGGCGGAGAGTCAAAGGCGAATGTTGAATGTTGAATGTTGAGTGTTCAATGTTGAATGGAGTAGACCTCCGCACCGGTCATTCAACATTCAACATTGAACATTCAACATTCGCCTTTGACTCCCCGTCCTCACGCCCAACACCCTACTCCCTACTTCAGCACAAACACCACCGACACCGTAAACGACAGCTCCTCCGTCCCGCTCTCGACCGGCACCGGTGAGCTCACAACCTGTGCGGCCATCACGCGAGGTGACGACATCGGCCGCGGCTGTGGGCTCATCGATCCGAGCTCGTTGATCGTCATGGCAGGACCCAGGTTGCGGCCGGCGGCCTGCGCGAGGAGAGAGGCTTTGGCCCGCGCGTCGGCAAAGGCGGCGCGCAATCCTTCATCGCGGCCCTTGTCTGGATCGGAGACCGAGAACGAGAGACCCGAAG
This sequence comes from Thermoanaerobaculia bacterium, assembly GCA_038230535.1. Taxonomy (GTDB): domain Bacteria; phylum Acidobacteriota; class Thermoanaerobaculia; order Gp7-AA8; family Gp7-AA8; genus JADGNZ01. Next base: position 45,645 of record JBBRNB010000029.1, on the reverse strand, counting down.
TCTGATTCACGCCGGCGGAGATAGCTGACTGGAGCAGGCGGCCGGCGTCGGCGACCTGCTTCCTGGTGACGGTGATGCTGTTCGAGACCTGGTAGCCGATGACGCGCGGCAGTTTTCCCTGCTGCTGCTGGCTGTAGTCCTGCTGCGGAAAGATCGAGAAGTTCGCGGTCTTGATCTCCTCCGGCTTCGCGCCGGCGCTCTTCAGCGCGGCCACGACTTCCGTGACCTTGGTGTTGTTTTCATTCACTGCTTCCTCGACCGTCGGCGCCATCGTCTGAACGGTGGCGTTGAACGAGAAGCGGTCCGGTGTGACCGTGACGCGGCCGACGCCGGTGACGCTCACGGTGTCTGGCGGCGCAGGCTCGCGCGGCGACGGTGACGACGGCTGGGCGAACGCGCTCGCTGAGATGACGGCGGCGAGAACCGAGGGTAGAAATCTTTTCATGCAACCTCCTGGTTTGACGGAATCATAGTGCGCGCTACAATGCGCGCCTCCATATCTGCGACGCGATCACGGCTTGCGGCGTTTCACGGGAGACAACACACGAAATGGCTGATCCGAACGACAGGGTGCCGGGACAGGCACCGGGGCGGTACTACGTCGATACGCAATGCATCGACTGCGACCTCTGCCGTGAGACCGCCCCAGCAAACTTCCAGCGCAACGACGAGGACGGCTTTTCCTACGTCTACAAGCAGCCCGAAACTCCGGAAGAGGAGACATTGTCTAAGGACGCTCTGGATAACTGCCCGGTCGAAGCGATCGGGAATGATGGGTGAGACTCGTTGAGCAGTGGATTCGTAGATCGGTAGATCAGGACGACGACGGGCGTGCGGCTTCCTCATCCTGATCGACTGATCTACTAATCGACTGACCTACCGCGTTCAATGCGACTTCGTATCCACGGTCACCTGATCGTGCCAGTCATCCGCCAGCAGTACCTCGATCAACTCCTGCAGTTCTTCCATATGAAACGGCTTCGTCAGCGCGGCGGTGCGGTTGTTGCCCTTGGTAATGGTCAGGATGTCGCCTTTGCCTGAGGCCACCACCACCGGGGTCTTCTTCCCCTGAGAAATGTACCAGGCGATCCACTCCTCGCCGCTCATGCCACCGGGAAGGTTGAGATCGAGCAGGATGAGTCTCGTGTCGGGATGACTCTGCAGCAGTGAGATCCCCTCGGTGGCACCACTGGCCGAGAGCACTTCGTAGCCACGCTTCTGCAGATAGGATTTGTATAGGGCGAGAACGTCAGGATCGTCTTCGATTGCGAGGATCTTGTGTCGCGCGCCGGTTGAATGCGTGGTCGCTTCCGTCATCATGGCTTCGTACTCCTCAGCTAGAGTCCGCCTCATGCGAAAGGCGTGCTAACCTCCGGCGCCGATGGGAATCGCCCTCTGGCTGGGTTGCGCTCTGGCGGTTTTCTTCCTGGCCCGGACCGTCCCATTCGCGCGAACGGCGAGGTGGCTTGTCGAGCTAATCGCGGCTCTCGCCAGCGCGATCGCCCTCGGTGCCCTGGCCACCGCGCTCGACTTCGGAGGATGGAATGAGGCGGACTGGCGGGCTGGGGTTTTCGTTTTGTTCGGTGCGGCAGCCATCGTCGGGTTCGTTCGCCTGGTCGGGCTCGCCGTGGGAGAAGAAAAGCAATGTTGAATGTTGAATGTTCAATGTTGAATGTGCGCGGGGACGGATTCGCCGACTTCATTCAACACTCAACATTCAACATTGAACATTCAACATTCGCCTCTTCCGGACCGACCTGCGAACCATGATCCGCGCAACGATCACCATCCTCCTCCTGACCGTCAACGCCGCCTTCTGGGGATCGTGCATCGTCCTGCTCGGGATCGTGAAGTTCGCCATCCATGTCACAGCGCCGCGCAGCCACGCCCGCACGCGCGTGATCCTGATGCTGGCCTGGCTGGCCACGCGGTGGGTGGCAGGCAACGACCGCATCTTCGATCTGATGCTGCCGACGCGGTGGGAGGTTCACGGCATCGGCGACGACGTGACACCTGACGGGCGCTACCTCCTCATCGCCAATCATCTCTCCTGGGTCGACATCTTCGCCCTCTTCCGGGCCTTCCACGGCCGCGCGGCGTTCATCCGCTTTTTCCTGAAGCGCCAGCTCTTCTGGACACCGATTGTCGGACAGGCCTGCTGGGCGCTGGAGTTCCCCTTCATGCACCGGTACACGGCGGAGTATCTGAAGAGGCATCCCGAAAAGCGCGGAACCGATCTGATGACGACGCGCAAGGCCTGTCAGCGTTACCGCAACTTCCCCGTGGCAGTGCTGAATTTTGTCGAAGGGACGCGCGCCACCAAGGCCAGGCGCGACGAGCAGAAATCTCCCTATCGCCACCTGCTCCCTCCGCGCATCGGAGGTATCGCATTCGTCCTGGCTGCGCTCGGCGACCAGCTCGACGCCATGTACGACGTCACCCTCGCCTACCCTCCCGACAACGACGTGACGATGTTCCAGTTCGTCAGCGGCCGCATCCCGACGATCATCATCCACGCCCGCCGCCTCGATCCCCCCACGCAGTTCTTCGACCCCGCCGTCACTCACCCCAGCCGCGAACGCGAGGAGCTGAAGACGTGGATGGAGGGGCTGTGGCGGGAGAAAGATGCGTTGTTGGATGAGTTGGTTGGGTGACCGCTATCATGGTGTACCAATGTACCGTGATACCATCGTTTCATGACCGTCACCGTTGAACGCGTCCAGACCGGAATGCGCATCGAGAAGAGAATCCTCAAGGTCCTCAAGGCCATGGCGGAAGTGCATGACACGTCGCTGGGAGACCTCATCGAAGGAATCGTGCTGCATTCCTTCGAAGGCAAAGCGCCGTTCGGCCCAGAGTCGCTGAAGAAGATCGCCGAGCTGAAGAAGGTCTACGGCCTCACGCTCAACGCCGCTGACTCGCACGAGCTCATCGAGCAGCCAGCCAGAAAGACGCCTGCGAAAGGGAAGAAGCACACCGTATGAACGATGCTGATTTCGCCGGCGGGTTCGAGCGTTGCACGCTGCCGAACGAGAACTTCCACCACCGCGATCACGTCCGGCTGGCGTGGATCTATCTCCGTGACCTGCCGCCGCTCGACGCGCTGGCCCGTTTCACGACATCCCTCAAGCGCTTCGCTGCCGCCAACGGTCACCCCGAGCTCTACCACGAGACCATCACCTGGGCCTGCCTGCTCCTGATTCACGAGCGGATGCAGCGGCGGCCGGCGGACGACTTCGAAGCGTTCTCGGCGGAGAATCCCGATCTCTTCGCGTGGAAGCCTTCCATCCTCGACCGCTACTACGATCGCACCACACTCGACTCCGACCTGGCCCGGCGGACGTTTCTGATGCCGAAAGGCCTATCCGGAGATTACGCAGACTAACGCAGACGAGATGGGCAGAAGCAATCTCATATTTGGGTCATCTGCGGATGAGCCTTTCCCTAACATACGAAGTTCTTCGTTGACATCAACGAAAAACTTCGTATGATTGCGCACGTAGAAGAGGAAACGACCATGAGCGACCGACAACCACCACGACCGACCGACTCCGAGCTGGCCATCCTGGGCGTGCTCTGGGAACGCGGACCGAGCACCGTCCGCGACGTCCACGAGCAGCTCAACAAGGATGGTTCGACCGGCTATACGACCATCCTGAAACTCCTGCAGATCATGACCGAGAAAGGGCTCGTCGTCCGTGACGAGACCGAACGTGCGCACGTCTATCAATCGCGCTATGGCGAGCAGAAGACGCAGCGGCAACTGCTGGCCGATCTCGCCGAGCGAGCGTTCGGCGGCTCGGCCACGAAGCTGGTCATGCAGGCACTCTCGAGCCGCAAGACCAACGCCGCCGAGCTGAACGCCATCCGCGAGCTGCTCGACACTCTTGAAGGAGAATCGCGATGAACGGAATCGGCACACTCCTCGGCACACCTCTGGCGCAGGCCATCGGCTGGGCACTCCTGCATCTGCTCTGGCAGGGGCTTCTCGTCGCCGCGATCCTCGCCGCCACCTTGGCTCTGCTCTCGCGGCAGAGCGCGAATGCCCGTTACCTCGCTTCCTGCGGCGCACTCGTTCTCCTCGTCGCCCTCGGCGCAGCTACCGCGTATAGGGCGTATGACGGGGGTGGGGAGTCTGGGATCGGTAGTGGGAGCGAAAGCGTCGCACTCGCACCCGCCTCAGCTACCGATCTCAACGCGGAAAGCCTCGCTGACAACCAACCTCCGGCTCCTGACTCCCGGCTCGCAGCACTGGCCACCTTCACCAGATCCCACCTCCCTCAGATTGTCCTGGTGTGGCTGACAGGCGTACTGCTCCTCTCAGTGCGGCTTCTCTTCGGATGGCTGCGGGCACACTCCATCGCGAAGCGGAATGCGTCCGAGGCTGCTCCGGAGTGGCAGCGCGCGGCGAGCCGTCTGGCGAATGCTCTCAAACTCGGGCGGGCCGTTCATCTCCTCGAGTCCGCGGCTGTGGAAGTACCGACCGTCATCGGCTGGCTTCGTCCTGTCGTCCTCCTGCCGGCGGCGACGCTGACCGGCCTCTCCACAGAACAGATGGAGATGATCCTGGCGCACGAGCTGGCCCACATCCGCCGCAACGACTTCTTCGTCAACCTGATGCAGGCGGTCGTGGAGACTCTCCTTTTCTATCATCCGGCCGTGTGGTGGATCTCGAACCGCATCCGCATCGAGCGCGAGCATTGCTGCGATGACGTGGCAGTCGCGGTCTCAGGCAAGCCTCTCGTTTACGCTCGTGCGCTCACCCGGCTCGAAGAACTGCGCGTCGAAGACGCTCAGGCCTTCGTGGCAGCCAACGGCGGTTCACTCATCGGCCGCATCCGCCGCCTGGCTGGCGCGCGCGCCGAATCCCCGAACGCACCGTCGCGCTTCGTCGCCGGTGCCGCGCTCCTCACCGTCCTTCTGGCGTTGTTGATCGCGCCTTCGCTTCCGCTGCGTGGCCAGCAGCAGAAAGCGGATCCGCAGCCCACGCCAAAGCCTCAGACCGCGCAGACCACGGTCGAGGTGAAAGCCGAGACAGCGGACGAGTCGGATGACGCCGAAGCTCCAGACACTGAATCCGATAATGAATCCGCAGATGATTCCACTCCCGCCGTCCCGCGGCCCGCGGCGATCGCAGGAATACCGGAAGGCATCGCAGGTGGAGTCAGATTCGGAGTCGCTGATGGAGTCGGAAACAGTATCGGAGGTGGCATCGCGGACGGTATCGTCGATGGGGTCTTCGCCAATATCGCTCCCCTGCCGGCCATCGCGCCTCGTATAGCCATCGCCGCGCCTCGGATAGCCGCAGCCGTGGCGCCGAGGATGGCCGCTCGCGCACTCGCCAAAATCAGCACGAATTTCTACGACATCGAGGTTCCAGAGACACCCGAAGCGCCCGAGCCACCCGATGCCCATCGCAAGCATCACCACATCGGCGAAGGCGGAAAGCTCAGCATCGACGATCTGATCGAGTTGCGCGCGGCGGGCGTCACGCCTGCCTACATCGACGCCATGCGTCGAGCCTTCGGCGAGCTGTCGCTCGACGACATCGCTGAAATGAGAGCGGTCGGCGTGAGCCCGGAATACATCAAGGGCCTGCGCGACGCCGGCGTCAAGTTCGAGAGCGCGCGCAGCATTACCGAGCTGAGAGCCATCGGCGTCACCGGAGAATACGTCGCCCAGATGCGGGCAGCCGGTTACGCCAACCTCACCACGAAGCAACTGACCAACATGCGGGCCATGGGTGTCTCGCCCGAATACGTGAAGCAGATCTCCAATGCCGGCTATCACAACCTGACGACGGGCGATCTGATCCAACTTCGCGCACAGGGCGTCAACCCCGAGTTCATCAAGTCGCTCAACGATGCCGGCTACACCAATCTCTCCGTCAAGGACCTCGTTCGGATGGCCGCGATGGGCGTGAACGCCGACTTCATCAAGGAGCTGTCGAAGTACAAGGTGAAGTAGCAGTTCGTGGTGAGTCGCGGTTGCTGAGTTTAGTGGTTATTGGGTTGCGAGGTCTCGCAGCCCCACCCCCCCCCGCAACTCGGCAACTGCAACCGATAGAAGTCACCTCGAAACCGGACCGCGCAACCCAGCAACCCAACCGTACCGGAGGCAACCAAATGCACCGCTCACTAGCTCTTGCTCTCTTTTTCTTCCTCGCCGCTTTCGCCGCGCGCGCGTCCCAAACGCATGGCGCGTGGCATCTCTCCGACCGCGGCGACGGCAGGCTGCAGATCGAGATGATCAGCGATCATCACCAGAACAGTAACCCCATCGAGCGGAACGCCTTCACCGGTCTCACCGCAGCGCAGATGGATGCGGCAACAGACACACCAGCCGACTTCCGCCTCGTGCGCGACGCAGGCTCGATCCATTTCACCGGCAGCTTCGTGCATGGCGACGGCGTCGGACGATTCAACTTCGAGCCAAATGCCTCGTACGCCGCCACACTGCGCGGACTCGGCGTCACTGCCGGCGATCTCGATGAAGAGCGGCTCTTCTCGCTGGCCCTGCACGACGTCTCCGCGTCTTTCATCAGAGAGATGCAATCGCTCGGCTACCGCGAAGATCTCGACAGGTACATCACCTTCCGCATCCATGGCGCCACGCCGCAGATCGTCCGCGAGCTCAACACTCTCGGCTACCGCCCGGACGGCGACCAGCTCGTGAACTTCCGCATCCACGGAGCCACCCCCCAGTTCATCCGCGAGATCCAGGCTCTCGGATACCGCCCCGATGCCGAAGAGCTCGTGAACTTCCGCATCCACGGCGTATCCCCGGAGTTCATCAAAGGGATGAAGGAGCTCGGAGTACGCGGCCTCGAGTCCGAGAACCTCGTCTCCCTCCGCATCCACGGCGCCTCCCTCGAATACGTCCGCGATCTTCACGACCTCGGATACACGAACCTGAAAGCTGGGGACCTCGTGGCCATGCGTATCCACGGCGTGTCGGTGAGCTACATCCGCGAGCTGAAGAACGCCGGCTACGAACACATCCCCGTCGAGAAGCTGGTCGACATGAGGATTCACGGGATCGATGCGGATTTCGTGAGGAAGACGAGGTAGGGTTTTGCGCTGCGCGCGTGATCGGCGCTGCGCGCGCTGTCTGCGCTGCGCGCGTTGTCTGCGCTGCGCGCGCTGTCTGCGCTACGCGCGTTGTCTGCGCTGCGCGCGTTGTCAGTTATCGGTTGATTGCGCTTTGCGCGTTTTGGAGTGCGGGACTTCCTGGGCTTTCAATGATGGCCAGTTGCACAGGCAGCAGTGCTCTCTCTGGCGCCGGCGCTCTACGCACACACTCTCTCTGGCCGATGGAGAGATTGTGGTGGCACCGGAGAAGACGACCAGAAGTGGGACCAGATTCTCACGACGTCGCTACGACGGCTTCTCCAGCAGATCCTTGAACTGCTCCTTATCGATCGCTTTGTCATATGCGGCGCGGGCGGTGACTTTGCCGGCTTCGTAGAGGCGGCGGATGGAGCCGTCCATGTCGATCATGCCGTCCTTGACGCCGGTCTGGATGGCGCTGGTCACCTGCGAGGTCTTTCCCTCGCGGATCATGTTGCCGATGGCGGGAGAGGCGAAGAGGATCTCCATGGCGGCCACGCGGCCGCCGCCGGCCTTGGCCAGGAGCTGTTGGGCGACGACGCCACGGATTGTTTCGCCGAGGACGTTGCGGACGCCTTCCTGCTCCGAGGCGGGGAAGACGCTGATGATGCGGTCCATGGTCTTGGCGGCGTTGTTCGTGTGCAACGTCCCGAAGACCAGCGTGCCGCGCTCGGCCGCGGAGAGAGCCATACCGATCGTCTCCAGATCGCGCATCTCACCGACCAGGATCACATCCGGGTCTTCGCGTCCCGCCGCTTTGAGCGCTTCGGCGAACGACTTCGCATGCGAGCCGATCTCGCGCTGGTGTACGAGACACTTCTTGTTCGGATGGACGAACTCGATCGGGTCTTCGATGGTGATGATGTGCAGGCTCTTGGTCTCGTTGATCAGGTCGATGATCGCGGCCAGGGTGGTCGACTTGCCCGAGCCGGTGGGACCGGTGACGAGCACCAACCCGCTGCGGATCGAGGCGACGCGGCGCACCTGATCAGGCAGCCCGAGCTGCTCCAGCGTCATGATCTTCGTGGGGATGACGCGGAAAACCGCGCCCCCTCCGCGCTGCTGGCGGAAGAGATTGACGCGGTAGCGCGCTACGCCGGGGATCTCATAGGAGTAGTCAATGTCGCCGGTCTCGAGATATTCGGTCCACAACCTGGCCGGCGTGACCGGCTTCAGCATCTCGTTGAAATCGCCCTCGGAGAGTGTGCGGTAACGGATCGACTCCATCGTCCCGGAGGCGCGAAGCATCGGAGGACGGCCAACGGTCAGGTGAAAGTCCGACGCGCCGCGGTCGTTCATCAGCTTGAGGAAGCGGTCAATTTTCTGCATCGCCATTCAGGCTTTCCCCCTGGCGATGAAGTCGGCGCTGACCATGGACTCGAAGTCCTCTTTCTTCACCGCGGCAAGGTACGCGGTCTCGGCAGTGATCTGATCGCGGCGCAGGAGATCCTTCAGTGCCTCGTCGAATGTCTGCATGCCGAGGGAACGGCCGATCTGCATCGCTGAGTAGATCTGGTACGTCTTCTCGTCGCGGATCATCGTGGCGACGTTGCCGGTGCCTTTCAGCACTTCGAACGCGGCCACCTGCTTCCTACCTTCTTTGGCAGGCAGGAGGCGCTGCGCGATGCAGTACTTGAGCGACTCGGAAAGCGACGCGCGGATCTGCGGCTGCTCGTCAGCGGGGAAGCTGGAGAGGATGCGGTCGATCGCCTTCGGCGCGCTCGTCGAGTTCAGTGTGCCCAGGACGATGTGGCCCGTCTCCGCGGCGGTCAGTGCCAACGTGATCGATTCGTTGTCGCGCAGCTCGCCGATCACGATCACGTCGGGGTCTTCGCGCAGCGCGGCGCGAAGGGCGCGCGCGAACGATACGGTGTGCGAGCCGACCTCGCGCTGGTTGATCAGGCAGTTCTTGAACGGATGGACGAATTCGACCGGGTCTTCCATGGTCAGGATGTGGTCGCTGCGCGTCTCGTTGAAGAGGTTCACCAGCGCGGCCAGCGTGGTCGACTTTCCGGATCCAGAAGGGCCACAGACGAGGACCAGGCCCTGGTGGTAATCGGAGATCTCGGCGAGATGCGCCGGCAGCCCCAGCTCGGTGATAGTGGGAGGCTTCTCGGGGATGACGCGGAAGACGCCGTTGTATCCGCGATGGTCGAAGAAGACGTTCGCTCGATAGCGGCCGCCTTGCGGGATGACGTAACAGAAATCGATCTGGTTGAACTTCTCCAGCGTTGACCACTGCGCGGGACTAAGTACTTCCTTCAGCATGGCCTCTGTCTGCGCGGCGGTGAATGCATCGCCCTGCGCCCGCAGAAGGTCAGCGGCGAGCCGGACGATCGGTGGCTGGCCGACAGAGAGATGAAAATCCGATGCTCCCTGATTGCGGGTGGCAATGAGTAGCGTGTTGAGCCGCGGCTCACCCTGTGCGCCGGAGACCGTCAGCGCAGCCTTGCGGATGGCGTCGACCTGCGACATCGAGCTGCGGTCGGTAACCGACAGCTCATCGAGGATCTCCAGAGCGTGCGTGCGAACGGCTCGATCGGGATCCTTCTGCGCCACACTCGTCAGCGCGTTGCGGACCTGCGGGTGCTTGAAGTTCTTGAGCGCCAGCATGACCTCGATGCGCACATCGGGCGCCGGGTCGGCGAGCATGCGCCCGAGGGCGGGCAACGCGCGTTGATCTCCCATGCGGCCGAGCGCTTCGACTGCAGCCCACTTCATGTCGGGATCTGCCAGCGCAGCGACGAGCGGCTCGACGGCGCGCGGATCTTTGAGACGGCCGAGCGTGTCGGCGGCGGAGATGCGAATCCACCAATCGGGGTCGCGCAACAACGGGATGGTCGCGGGAACGATGCGCACGTCGTCGAAACCGCCGGCGACAGCCATGGCGCCGGAGCGGGTGTCAGGATCGGGATCATGCAGCAGCTCGATGACCGGCTCGATGAGCGCGGAGCCAAACTCGCGCAGCGAATCGAGCGCGCGGTCGCGGACGAAGCCGGCCAGCGTGCTGGAGAAACGGATGTAGCGCTTGATCACGCCCGCGGGATCGCCGATGCCGAGGAGGATCTTCAAAACCGCCGTGCGGGTCTGGGCATCGCCCGAGGCAAGCGCGGGAAGAAGCCGTTCCGCGAATGCCACGCCCTGCCCGGCCGCAAGCTTCGTCATCGACTCGACGATCGTCTGCTGCACGGCGTAGCCGGACGTCGGAAGCGCTTCGATCAGTAGGTCGAGGGCGTGCTGCGGCGCTTTGGTGGCGAGAACTTCGATGGCCTTCTCGCGTACCGCCGGACTCGAATCAGCGGCCAGTCTGCGCCAGCGCCGAGAACCCTGCTCGTCGACGTCGCCTGAGGCGAGCTTGTTGAGAAACGGGATGCGGTCGTCAGCATTGCCTGTTGACGCGAGCTGCCAGAGCAGCGGTTCAATTTGCTTGGTGATCGGCGCCTCGACGAGCAAGCGCCGCGTCGCTTCCTGCAGCTCGCGCGTCTCCTTGGTCTCCTTGACCGGCGGAGCGAGCAACTGCATGAAGCGTGAATCCATCCCCTGCAGTCCGAGCGCGAAGAGGGCGGCGGCGGCGGCGCGCATTGCCTGTTCCGGTTTGCCTTTCGACTCGCCGATGAACACGTCGAGCGTTTCCGCGTCTCGGATTCGCGTCAGAACGCGCACGGCGGACTCACGCAGCGCGCGGTCGGGCCGGAACAGCATCCAGACGACGTCGCGCGCGCGGACGCCCTCGGCTCCTTCAACCCGCCCGAGAAGATCGTCGCGCTCTTCCTGCGTCCCATACGTCTTCGCCGCAAGGCGCTTCACCGCGTCAGCGACTTCGTTCGAGAAGAGAGCCATTCAGGGGGGAAAGTGTACAGGTTGGGAGCGGGGGTGGGGAGTGAGATGTGGGAGACGGCGGGATGGTTGGTTGGGAGAACGGAAATGTTGAATGTTGAATGTTCAATGTTGAATGTTGAATGGAGGCCACGAGAGCCGAGCCTCCGGTTCATTCAACATTGAACATTCAACATTCAACATTCAACATTTGCCTTGGACTCTCTCGCCCGCCGCTCACAACCTCACTTCAGCGCAGCGAGAAAGGAGGCGTCATACGAGAAGGTCATCGTATTCGTCTTCACCCGGAGTGACGACACAGTGCCGCCAAACGCCCCGGGGTCGACTCTCTTCGGCTTGAACTCGTAGTCGGGGACCCCTTCGAAATAGCCGCCATCGTAGTTGCCGGTTGGATGCTGGACGGCTACATGACCAACGCGTCCGAGCTTGTCGACGGCGATGATGACGCCGTTCAGATCGCCGGGAAGACTGTCATCGAGGCCAGCCAGGTTGGCGCCGTCCGGCAGCGCCTTGTCGGTCAGGATGATCCGGGTCATCTCGGGCCGGTCGTTCAACTGATTCTTCTGCTTTGCGATGGCATATGCATAGCTGAGCGGGATCTTCTTGCCATCGATGACAAGTTCTCCCTCAGCGCGCCCGAGGTCGAGCGCAACGGCAGGAAGAGCCAGAAGAAGCGCGGCAACCAACGCACCAACGACGTGACGCATGCAGAGCCCCCTTTGCGAAGAGGCTCTGAGTGTAGCATCGACAGGAGTGAGGAGTTGGGGAGTGGGATGGTTGGTAGAGGGTCAATTTGAACGGCCATCTGTAACAGCTATCGGATTACGCGCGCCGGCTGCCAGTGTTAGATTGGTCGCGATGGCGAATCCGAAGAGAACCGACGACGCTCCCGACGTGAACGAAGATGCCGCTGACGAGGCGATCATCAACGCGCGGGCGATCCTTGAGCGCGTCACAGGCGAGCGGATGCCGAGCAGCGCATACCGCGAGCGCGCCATGAAGGGCAACAGGTCGCACCGCTAAGCTCACGCCCGAGCAGCGCAGCGCCATCTCCCGCAAGGGCGGTTTGAACCGCTGGAAGAGTCGGCAGCCAAAGTAAGCGGCTTGCTCTCCCTCAAACCCTGCTGTACAATCCTCCGCGTTCACGCAATTGGCTTCGACACGGTAGGGCCGCTAGTTGCCTCCATCCGGTAGCGTGATACGCGGCAGGGCCGTCACTGACCGGAAGCGAGTTCCTCAACAGGAACCGTTCGGAGGTGATCGATGAGCACGCCGTAAGCCGCTTCCCACAACTTCAGTTCCTCTGAAAACACGACAGCCGACGCATCGGCGTCGGCTGTGTGTTGCGACCAAAAGGAGGTTCCCCGTGAGGGTGACTACTTTACTGGAAGGCCCGTGGTCTGTGCAACGTGGTCCGAGACGATCGGGCCGGAAACGCTCTGGCAGACAACTGCCTATCTACCGCAAAAATTACCTGCCGCGCGGTGTCAAAACCGCGCAGCAGTATGTTCACAACTGGCTGCAAATATAGCGAGTAAGGGCTTGACTATAAGAGCTAAGCAAGCTCAATTGTTACACATGAACAAGCTGACTCCCGAGAAGCAAACGCACCTGCTGAATTGCATCGTGGAAGGTATGAGCGTACGGGCCGTGTGCCGAATCACCGGCATCGCGGAAGGCACCGCGCTCAAACTCATTCGCAACGTCGGCGAGGGATGCGAAGCGTTTCAACGGCAGTGGCTGCGCGGTCTCGAAACGGCGCGCGTGGAGTTCGATGAAATTTGGTCGTTCTGCTACTCGAAAGAGAAGAACGTTCCGACCGGGATATCGAAAGAAGTCCTCGATCGTTTCGGATGGCGCGACGTGTGGACGTGGACGGCGATCGACGCCACATCGAAGCTGATGATTACGTGGCGCATGGGCGACCGCACCGGCGCGACCGGCATTGCGTTCATGGAAGACCTTGCGTCACGTCTCACGCGCCGCGTGGAACTGACTACGGACGGACACGGCGTCTATCCCGAGGCCGTGGAGGTCGCGTTCCGTGGAGACATCGACTACGCAACCGTCGTGAAGGAGTACGCCGCAACTCCGAACGCTTCCGAGCGTCCGGCGCACGTTCGCTGCTCGCCGAGTGAGTGTAAGTCGATCATCAAGCGGACCGTCGCGGCCGATCCCGACAGGGCGCTTATTTCGACCAGCTACGTTGAGTGCAGCAATCTCTCGGTACGCATGATGAACCGCCGCTTCACGCGGCTGACGAACGCCTTCAGCAAACGAATCGAGTACCACCGGGCCGTCATCGCGATGACGTTCTTCTACTACAACTTCTGCCGCAAGCATTCGACGCTGAAGGGCAAAACGCCCGCGATGGCGTCAGGGATCGAGACGACGGTTTGGAAAGTGCGCGACATGCTGTTCGTGGCCGATCAGCAACTCAGAGAAACGGCATGAGCGACGACGAATCTATCCACGTGTCGGGACTTTCAGCCTGCACGGAAACCACGCGAATTTGAGCGGGGCGTTTAGTCCGGTTATACGCCACGCGCAAGATGGCGAGTTGCGCGCGCAGGGTCGGGGCGTGTAGGTTATCGAGTTGATAGTTTCGGGGAACTCGCGATGACATGGATTGATGACACAGAAAAGCACCTTGCCGATATCACGAAGCGAGACGGTCAAATCCGCACCGATGCAGACGTTCTATTCAAAGGACTATGGGATGAACTGAAAGCAAACGTTGCCGACGCTCGCCGGATCACTCGCTTTGCGTCGCTCGAAACGAACGGCAACCCGGAAGCCAGAATCATCAAGATGCAAGTTCCCGGTCCAGTCGCGATGCCTCGCGAGAAATCGGTTCGCATCTCACTGATGAAAGATGAGCACCGGATCGTGACGAATGACGGCGTCGTGGATGTAGTGATCGACATCGACGTTTGCGACGACGGCGTTACCTGCCTCAAGATCAACGGTTCGCAAGCCAGCTACGCGGAAGTCGCAATCGCCATCCTGCGTCCCTTCCTGTACCCCGGAATTGGCCCCATCCCTGCGCCGTCGTCAGCCACATGAAAGGACTTCACGGCCGCATTAAGTTCCTCCTCGCGCTATCGACCATCACGGCCTTCGCTGTCGTGATCGCGGGCGTGGCAATCTGGTGGGGCACACGCAAAAGGTACAGCCCGGATCAGGACCCCGCGCAGGGACGTACGACTACGGCCGCTACACCAACCATTACGCCCGACTTTCGGGTCGAGGATTACATTCTGGAGAAACCACGGGATCTCTCCCCGATCTTGGGCCGAGAGACCGGCAGAGGTGAATGTGCTGACCTCAACAGGGGTCAACAAGTCGAGTACGAGCGGGGATATGTCTGCATCCAAGACGGCGTCGTCGCGTTGATCGGATACGACCTCAGACGCGTGCCGGGATCACCGCAGGAGGCTTTGAGTTTCGTCGGCCTCACGACGCCCGTCGCTCCGCAAGATTTAGGTGGAACCGCGTTCCAGTGGTCACGGCGCGGCGGCAATCCGATTCGCGTGAAGGATCACTCTGCAACTCGCGTCATCGTAAACACCAGCAGCAACGCACCTGGCATCGTCGTGAACTTGGCGCGCGAGTAGCTCCCGCATTCCCTCGGCGTCCCCGTCATCCGAGGCGTGTTACAAACCACGGCACAAACTGACCCACTACCGGATGGTTGGTCTGCTGACGACATGGATTGCCTTCGATTGATCGCCCGCCTCCCGTAGTGGGAACAAACGTCCCCAGTGGTGCGATCTCAGTAAATCCGCTGACGCCCCGGCCGCATCAGGTTGACGCGGCTCATCTGATGAGCGATGAGATTGCCGTCGCGGAGGATGGTCACGTCGGCAACAGCGCCGGTGCGGCCGGCATCGACGCGTCCCTTCATCGTCATCGTCAGTCCATCCGCAGTCGCGGTCGTCGTTTGCTCCTGGCCGGGACGGACGATCACCAGAACCCCGCCGTAAAGCCGATGGCTCGGCTCATCGAACAGATTTGCTGTGCAGGTGTACGTGTCGGGACGCTGTTCGCGCAGCAGCTCGTATGGGCCGGTGTACGCCGGCGAGATTTCGACGCGAAGATTGACGGGCTCGGCCTGCGGAGACGGCGTTTCGGGTGCCGCTGCAAGGAAGAGCGACGCCGCGGCTGCGATGGCAAGAACAGACAGCAGACGATTCATGACTTCCTCCTTTGGGTTCTCTGTCGATAATACGCCGCATGAAGAACCGATGGGCGGAGACGCCTGAGAATGAGCTCGACCAACTCGTCTACCAGTCGCGCCTCACCGGCGCGGAAGAATCGCTCGTCCTCTGGGGCGGCGGCAACAACAGCGTGAAGTCGCGCGCCACCGACATCCTGGGCCGGCCGATCGACGTGATGTACATCAAGTCGAGCGGCAGCGATATGAAGACGATCGTGCCGAAGCAGTTCCCGGCCGTCCGTCTCGACTACATCGAGCCGTTGCGCACACGAGACGGCGAAATGAGCGATCAGGAGATGGTCGACTACCTGGCTCGCTGCCTTGTCGATCCGGCCAGTGCACGGCCTTCGATCGAGACGCTGCTCCACGCCTTTCTCCCTGCCCGTGCCGTTCTGCACACGCACGCGGATGCCATCCTCGCGCTCACGAACACGCGCGGCCGTGAATCGACGGCCGGCGATTGCTTTGGCGCCTCCGTCATCACAGTCCCCTACCTGCGGCCGGGATTCCGCCTCAGCCGCGACGTGGCCGATGCGTTCGCCGCGAAGCCGGACGCCGAGGGCCTCGTGCTGATGAACCACGGTCTGATCACGTGGGGGGAAAGCGCGAAGGAAGCGTATGAGAAACACATCGAGCTGGTGAGCCGCGCGGAAGAGTGGCTGTCGTCGCGTGTAGGACCGCCGCCCTCGGCGGTCAGTCTCACGCAGCGCGAGAACACAGCCGCCGAGGGCGGCGGCCCTACACAGATCGCCCCCTCGATCCGCGGCGCGCTCGGCGCTCACCGCTCAGTGATCCTCGAATTCGACGACAGCGATGACGTGCTCCGTTTTCTCGCTCGCGATGATGCGAAACGAATCGCGCAGATCGGACCGGCTACGCCCGATCATCTGCTCTACACGAAGCGGTATCCGCTGCTTCTCGATCCCGGCGATGATGTCGAAAAGGCGCTGTCCGAGTATGTCGCACGCTACACGGCTCACTACGAGAACCACCCGAGCGAGTTCGCCATGCTGGATCCGAACCCGCGCGTCGTCCTCGTCCCGGGCGCTGGGATGTGGACAGCGGGCAAAGACGCGCGTTCGGCGCGGATCGTGCGCGACATCTATCGGCACACGATGCGCATCATCGAAGACGCCGAGAACGCCGGCGGTTACGAGACATTGAATGACGAGGACGCCTTTCACGCCGAGTACTGGCCGCTCGAGCTGTACAAACTGACGCTACTGCCGAAGGAAAAGGAGCTGGCCGGCAAAGTAGTCATCATCACCGGTGCCGCCAGCGGCATCGGCCGGGCCTGTGCGGAGCGCTTCGCCGAGGAGGGAGGGCATGTCGTCGTCACCGACGTCGATCTGGCTCTCGCCGGCGAGGTGGCAAAAGGGATCGCTGCGAAGCACGGAATGCGGCGTGCAATGGCACTGCCGCTCGACGTTTCCAATGAAGAGGGCGTCGAGCACGCGTTCGCGGAGACGATCCGCGCGTATGGCGGTGTCGACATCATCGTCAGCAACGCCGGCATCTCCTCGTTCGGCAGCCTGGACGTCCTCCCGGTGGCCGATTGGGACCGCAGCTTCGCTGTCAACGCCCGCGGCCACTTCCTCGTGGCGCGCGCCGCGTTGCGGATCATGAAACAGCAGAAGACCGGCGGGAGTATCGTCTTCAACGCCTCGAAGAACGTTACTGCACCCGGCAAAGACTTCGGCGCGTACAGCGTCAGCAAAGCGGCCGAAGCGCAGCTCTGCAGGATCGTGGCGCTGGAAGGCGGCGAGCTCGGCATCCGCGCGAACATGCTCAACCCCGACGCCATCTTCGGCGGCTCCCGCTTCTGGAGCGACGAGATGCGCTCCATGCGCGCCACCGCCTACGGCATCGCCGCCGATCGTCTCCCCGACTTCTACCGCAACCGCACGCTCCTCAAAACCGAGGTGACTGCTGATGACGTCGCCGAAGCAGCGCTGTTCCTGGCGGGGCCACGATCGGCGAAGACGACCGGAGCGATGTTGCCGGTGGATGGAGGAGTGAAGGAGGCGTTTCCTAGGTAGGGTGTGGGGATTGGGGATTGGTGTGTGGGGGGTGGGGGATCGTAGAGTCAAAGGCAAATGTTGAATGTTGAATGTTCAATGTTGAATGGAGGTCACTGGCCCTCGTCATTGAACATTCAACATTGAACATTCAACATTCAACATTTGCCTTTGACTCTCGTCCCCACACCCCAAACTCCCACCCCCCACCCCCCACCCCACACACACCCTACTTCTTCATCCCCTTCCGCGCCCGAAGCACGAGATGGATCGGGCAGCCGACGAGTCCTAACGCCTCGCGAAACTGGTTCTCCAGGAAGCGGCGATAGGAGAAGTGAAGCGGTTCGTCCATGTTCGAGAAGAGGGCGATCGTGGTCGGTTGCGTCTTGAGCTGCGTCGTGTAGTAGAAACGCCGCGGGCGGCCTTTCACGGCGGGGGGCTGGTGGGCGAGGATGGCGCGCTCGAGGATCTGGTTCAACTCTGAGGTCTGGAAGCGCTTGCGGTAGCCGGCCACGATCTCGTCGATGCGCGGGAAGATCTTCTCCACCCGCCGGCCTGTCTTCGCCGAGATGAACTCCACCGGCGCGTACGGGAGGAACTTCAGCTTGAAGCGGATCTCCTCTTCCACCTTCTTGTAGTCGTCCTGCCCGTGCTCGGACGCATCCCACTTGTTGACCAGCAGCATGGCCGCTTTGCCGGCATCCTCGGCGTAGCCGGCGACGGTGGCGTCCTGTCCGGTCACGCCGTCGTTGGCGTCGAACATGACCAGCGCGATCTCGCAGCGCTCGATGGCCTTGCGCGCCGAGATGACGGAGAGCTTCTCCGCCTCGTCGTGCGTCCTGCCTTTCCGGCGGATACCCGCTGTGTCGATGATCTGGTACTGCGTTCCGTTGCGCTCGATCTGTGTATCGATGGCGTCGCGCGTGGTGCCGGAGATCGGCGAAACGACCGTGCGCTCTTCGTCCGCCAGCCGGTTGAGCAGCGACGACTTGCCGACGTTCGGCCTGCCGATGATGGCGATGCGGATCGGGCCGTAGTCGTCTTCATCCACCTCTTCGACCGAATCGGCAGGCAACATCTCGCCGATGATGTCGAACAGCTCGTCGATCCCCTCGCCATGTTCGGCGGAGAGAGGCATGAGCCGCTCGAAACCAAGCTCGTAGAACTCGGTTACGTTCTCCGCGGCATCCCGGCGATCGACCTTATTCACGAGCAGCAGCGTCCGCCCAGCCGCGGCCCGCAGCTCCTGCGCGATGTCACGATCCTCGGTGAGGATACCGGCTGAGCCGTCGACGACGAAAAGGATGAAGTCGGCGGTTTCCAGGGCGCGCCGGGCCTGGTCGCGGATCTCGCCCGCAAAGGCCGACATCGGCGAGTCGCCATACTCGAGCCCTCCGGTGTCAGTGAGCTCGTAGCGCCTTCCATTATCGAGGGTTATGACGTCGCTCAGCCGGTCGCGCGTCATCCCGGGCATGTCGTGGGTAAGGGCACGACGCTTGCCAGCCAACCTGTTGAACAGCGTCGATTTGCCTACATTAGGCCGTCCGACGATGACGATTTTCCTCAGTTTGGCGGGCATGTTTTTTCCGGCTCGTGCAAAGGCTCCTGCAAGCGGCGGGCACGGCGGATGCTACAATGTCACATATGGCACCGAACGCTGATTCCAGTTGTCGACTGTGTGGTACGCGCGTTCCGGACTCCGACTTGAGCCGTCAGCTCTGCCCCGTCTGCGATGAGTACGCGCAGCACGTGGCCCTGCAGAGCAACAAAGGTCTCGATCACATCGTCGGCGAGCTGCAGAACGGAGCCGTGTTTCGCGCGGCATCGCGCAACGGACACTGACTACCTGCGCTTCGCGCGTTGTCGGTTCCGCTTCGCGGGTTGTCTGCACTTCGTTCGTTATCTGCGCTGCGCGCGTTGGCTGCACTTCGTGCGTTGGCTGCACTTCGTGCGTTGGCTGCACTTCGTGCGGTGGCTGCACTTCGTGCGTTGGCTGCACTTCGTGCGTTGCCTGCACTTCGTGCGTTGGCTGCACTTCGTGCGTTGCCTGCACTTCGTGCGTTGCCTGCACTTCGTGCGTTGCTGCACTTCGTGCGTTGTCTGCGCAGCGCGCGTTGTCTGCACTGCGTGCGTTGGCTGCACTTCGTTCGTTATCTGCGCTGCGCGCGTTGTCTGCACTCCGTGCGTTGGCTGCACTTCGTTCGTTATCTGCGCTGCGCGCGTTGTCTGCACTCCGTGCGTTGGCTGCACTTCGTGCGTTGGCTGCCTGCGGCGTTGTCGGTTGGCTTCACTTCGTGCGTTGGACGTTCGTGTGCTCGACGTTGAGTACGATGGCCTCGTAGCAGACAACGCACGAAGTGCAGACATCAGCAACGCGCGAAGCGCAGACAACGCACGCAGTGCAGCTAACCGACAACGCCGCAGGCAGGCAACGCGCGAAGCGCAGACAACGCACGCAGTGCAGACATCAGACAACGCACGCCGTGCAGACATCAGCCAACGCGCGAAGCGCAATATCAAAACTCAAACCCGAACATCGGCACCCAGTGACAAGCCACCCAGAAAAGGAACGCTCCGAGAAGGGTGTTGGCGAAGTTCAGGGTGCCGTTGGCGATCGGTGAGCCGTGACGGCGGTTCCAACTGCCCAGGATCGACTCGAGATAGGAGCCGAGAAACGCGCAGGCGGTGATGACGAGGACGACATAGGTTCGATCGACGGCGACGCTACCGGTGAAGCCGGCGCGAAAGTGATGCACGGTCATGGCTGTACCGGCGATGGCGACAAGGCATCCGGCGATGATTCCGGCCAGCGTCCCTTCGATCGAGATCGCTCCTTCGGTCCCGCGATCGACACGGCGGAACGAGAGCGGGAGGAAGGCGCGCCGGCCGATGAGCTGGCCGAGCTCGGATGCCGTGGTATCGGCCGCGGCGGTGGCAAGGGCTGCGATGCCCATGAACAGCGGAACGAATCCGAGCCCGCGCCAGCAGGCGACGGCACAGATCGCGGCCACACCGACATTCGCAAACGCATGCGCGGCACCGCGCCGCCCACCCTGCTCCTGAGCCAGACCTTCGCGTAACTTGCGTGCGAAGCCTAGTTTCGTCGCCAACGTGCCGATGATGAAGAAGGCCAGCAGTGCGACGTAGAGAGGCGGACCGCCGCCGAGGATGAGCACGCATCCCAGGATCCAGCCTGCCAGCGCGCCGGAGACACTGACGCTCCGCAAGGCATACCCGGCGATTGCCAGCACGGTATTGACGACGATCCAGGGCCAGGCCACTGGCGGAGCGCCGGCGAAGGAGATCCCCGGCTTGATCGCCATCGCCGCGAGGATGCCGGCAGCAATGAACGGCACGGTCACATTGTCGTCGAGACCGAGCGGCAGCGACTCGACGATGGCGCTGACCAGTACAGCCGCCGCGATGGCAACATCCTGAGGTGCGCCGAACAGACGCGCGATGGCGAACGCCGCCGCTCCGCCAAAGAGCACGAAGGCCAGCAAGCCGCCCCACGACTTGGCGGGATTCCACGGCAACCGCGCCAGCGGCAGCCGCTGGCCGATGACTGTCGAGGATCCATCGCCGAAGGCGAGCAGCACCCAGCAAACCGCCGCGATCTCGAGGTGCCAGTTGAAGACGACGATCAGTACCGTGACGGCGAATGGATAGAGGACGATACCGACATCCCATCCCCGTTCATGACGCGAGACCCGGCGGCCCACGATGCGATGAAGCAGCAGCCAGTTGCCGATGATCCCGGCCACACCGATCAGCGCCGCATAGCGCCACGGAAGCTTCAGCAGCAGCAGCGCGCCGAAGCCCATGCCGATGTGCAGGAGCTTCCGTAGAGTCTCGCTCGTTTGGTGTGGCGGTTTTTCGGCTGAATCGGTCATCGTTTTCAACAGCTTACAATACGCGCTCCAATGCCGGATGCTTCCCAGAAACCACCGCAGTTGTCGGTCGTCATCGCCTGCTACAACGAGCGGTCAACGGTTGCGGAGGTGTTACGGCACGTGCGCGACGTGCCGATCGACAAGGAGATCATCGTCGTCGACGACAAGTCGACTGACGGCTCCGCCGCAGTCGTGGCCGCTCTGGCCGCGCAGTGGCCGGAGATCCGCCACATCTTTCAACCGGTGAACATGGGAAAAGGAGCGGCCATCCGTCGAGGGATCGCCGAGGCTGTGGGGGACATCGTCATCATCCAGGATGCCGATCTCGAGTACGACCCGAACGAGTATCCCAAGCTCATCCAGCCGATCGTCGACGGCCACGCCGACGTCGTCTTTGGCTCGCGCTTCGAAGGCTACCCTCGGCGGGTGATGCTCTACTGGCACCGCCTCGGCAACAATCTCCTGACCTTCCTTTCCAATTGCACCACCAACCTCGACCTCACCGACATGGAGACCTGCTACAAGGTCTTCCGCCGCGAAGTCATCCAATCGATCAACCTGAAATCGAACCGCTTCGGGATCGAGCCGGAGATTACGGCCAAGGTGGCGCGGCGCGGCTACCGCATCTACGAGGTGCCGATCTCGTACTACGGCCGCGATTACTGGGAAGGGAAAAAGATCAACTGGAAGGACGGCTTCAGCGCCATCTGGACGATCTTCCGCTACGGCCTCTTCGACGATCCCTCCAACGAGCCGGCCACATACAAGACGCTGCGCCGCCGCGGCTCACTCAAGCGGTACAACCGCTGGATCTGGGAGCGCGTGGCCCCGTATGTCGGCCAGCGTGTGCTCGAAGCCGGCGCCGGCTCCGGAACGATGACCCGGTTTCTGTACGGCCGCGAACTGATCGTGGTCACGGACAAGGAAACGCCCTACATCGACAGGCTTCGGAACGCCTTCCGCCGCCGGCCCGGCATGATCGTCGAACGCCTCGATCTCGACCGCGACGATTCTCTCGACGCGGCCAGCCATGAGCTCGACACGATCCTCTGCATCAACGTGCTCGAGCACACAACCGATGACGCGGCCGCGTTGCGCCGCGCCAATAAGATCCTGATGCCCGGGGGACGGATCATCATCTTCGTACCAGCGGGGAAGAGTCTGTTCGGCCCGATGGACCGCGGCATCGGTCATCAGCGCCGCTACGATAAAGAGGAGTTGGTTGCGATGCTGCAGGCATCAGGCTTCGAGGTGGAAGAGGCTGTCTACCAGAATCGTGCCGCCAGGCTGGCCTGGTGGCTGAACTCGAACGTGCTCAAACGCCGCTCGCTGCCCGGCGCGCAGTCGAAGTTCTTCGACCGCATCGTCCCGCTGCTCAAAGCGCTGGACGGAGATCGGCCGAAGAGAGGATTGAGCTTGATCGTTATTGGAAAGAAGCCTGACGCGGGGGTGGGGAGTGGGGTGTCGGGTGTGGGAGCAGAGGCCGCGAAAGACGCTGTTGCCGCACGTGATGCGACTGATTCCACTGCCACGGATCCAACTCCCACGCCCCACTCCCCACTCCCCACCCCCCAACACCCATGACCAGAACCGCTCTCATCCTCGCCGGCGGCGTCGGCTCGCGTCTCCGCCCACTCTCATCGGACGACAATCCGAAGCAGTTCCTGCGCATCTTCGATGGCGCGTCACTGCTCGAGAAGACGTTCAGCCGGGCGGCGAAGCTGGTGGAGCCATCGTCAATCTTTGTCTCGACGAATGAGCAGTACGCGTCGAAGTGCGCGGCGCAGCTCCCGAGCCTGCCGGAGATGAACATCCTGACCGAGCCTGCGCGCCGAAACACAGGTCCGGCCATCGCCCTCTGCTGCTTTGCCATCGAATCAGTCGTCGACGATGCCGTCATCGCCGTGCTGGCCTCCGATCACTACATAGCCGATGAGGAGGAGTTCAGCCGTGTGCTCGCCCGCGCGTACGACTTCGCCGCCGCCACCGACTACCTCGTCGCCATCGGCATCGAGCCGGCGGAGCCGAACACGGGGTATGGGTATCTCCAACTGGGCGCGGAGATGGAGGTCACGGGAGTCTTCCGCGTATCCGCTTTCCACGAGAAGCCATCCCTCGAACGTGCGGAGGAGTTCCTGCGGAAGGGTGGCTATTGCTGGAACGCCAGCATGTTCGTCTGGCGCGCCAGTGTCTTCCGCAGAGCACTCGAAGCAGCCGCCCCCGAGATTGCCGCGCTCGCAGACCTTATCGTCACCAGCGGCGATCCGGCGAAACGCGTCGAGCACTACGAAGCGATGCCGTCGATCTCGATAGATTACGCGCTGATGGAGAAAGCGCCCCGCGTCGCCGCCATCCGCGGCGACTTCGGCTGGAGCGACGTCGGTTCCTTCGAAGCGCTGGAAAAGGCCGGCGTCCCTGTGGCGGAACTGCTGAAGAACGCTTGATGGATACGGCCTGCGGCGTTGGCGGCACTTCGTGCGTTGTCTGCCTGCGGCGTTGTCGGGTTGTCTGCACTTCGTGCGTTGTCTGCCTGCGGCGTTGTCGGGTTGTCTGCACTTCGTGCGTTGTCTGCCTGAGGCGTTGTCGGGTTGTCTGCACTTCGTGCGTTGTCTGCCTGCGGCGTTGCCTGCCGTTGGCGTTGTTGGTTGGCTGCACTTCGTGCGTTGTCGGTTCTCGGTTGATTGCGCTTCGCGCGTTGGAGTACGACCGTCTCGCGCCTGGCGCTAACGCGCGAGCGCAGACAACCGATAACGCGCGCAGCGCCGACAACGCCGCAGGCAGCAAACCCTACCTCCGGCGCACGCTGCGCCTGCACTTCGCTTCCGCCCGCGACTCGATCTGCCTCACGCGTTCGCGCGACAGGCCCAGGATCTCGCCGATGTCGCGCAGCGTCAGCTCGTCATCCTGCAAGACACCGTAGCGGAGTTTCAGGATGGTCTTCTCTTCGATCGGCAGCGCCTCGACGCTCTTCTGCACCGCGCCCTGCTGCTTGTGCAATGCCAGCAGAGGTACACGCTCCTGATCGATCTGCGGAGTCATGCCGGCGGTGAGGTCGCCCAGCTCGTACCAGAAGCGCCACCAGGCCTTCGCGTTCGGATTCGTATAGAGAAGCAACTGCGCCAGCTCGCTCTCCGTGATCGTGAGCACGTCGCAGACCTTCTTCGTGGCCGGGCGCAGCACCGCTTCCACCTTCGCGCGTGGATGGTTGAGGAACTCGGCCAGCTCATCGATCCGCTTCGGCACGTTGTCGGTCACACCGTGACGGAGGCTGAGGACGAGGCGCTCCTTCGGCGAGAGCTCCGACATATGCCCGAGCAGCTCTTTCCGCCGCCCTTGCACTTGCATCGTGTCTTCCGCGGACGGCACCGAGGTCTGTTCGATGAGGTCGGCCAGCTCTGTGTGCGAATCTTCTCCCAGCTCCGCGTTGAGGGAAAAGTTGTCGTTGGTGGCACGGAGCAGCGTCTGCACTTCCTTGACGCTGACGCCGAGCTCCGTGGCCAGCTCGTCCGGCGTCGGGATCTGCTTCCCGTCCGTCATCGCGGCGGCGATGGCTCTCTCGAGCCGGTACATCAGGCTGGCCCGTTTCGGAGGAAGGCGGAACGCCCCTCCCTGTTCGGACAGCGCATGCAGGATCGACTGACGGATCCACCAGACAGCGTAGGTGATGAACTTGACGTTCTTGCCGGGATCGAACTTCTTTGCTGCGTGGATCAGGCCGATGTTTCCCTCGTTGATCAGGTCGAGGAAGAGGACGTGGCTGTTGCGGTACTTCTTCGCGTAGGAGACTACGAATCGAAGGTTGGCCTTGACCAGCTCCTCGAGCGCGGCCTTGTCGTTCTCCTGAACGCGCTTCCCGAGCTCACGCTCCCGCTCGGGCGTCAGGCGGGGCACCTGCGCGATCTCATGCAGGTACTGACTCAGAAGATCGTACGAATCGTCTCGCTCTTCGTGTCGGGACATATGTTTTGGAGCGAGTATTCTACTGCGCTCCGGTGGCGCGTGCATGACGTATTGAACGCCGCCTGGACAATCCGGCACTCAATGACAAGTACTTGTTGCTGACAAGCACATGCTCTATTCTGCCGCGCATGTCGCTCTCCGACCTGCTTTTTCTGATCTGCTTCGCCGCGGCGGCCGTCGCCGTCGCTCGCATCGCTTACCTCACCATCCGCCGCCGGTTCCGCGCCGCGGGAACGACAGCCATCCGCCTGCTGCTCTCCATCGCCGTGTATCTGCTGGTGCTGACCGGCTTCTCGCTGACGGAATCGCGGAAGGAGGTTCCTATCGGCGCGCCACAGTGCTTCGACGATTGGTGCATCACCGTCGAAAAGGCAGCGCGCCAGAACACGATCGGCGGCACACGGGCGAATGGGGCGTTCTGCGTGGTGACGCTTCGCGTGAGCAGCCGCGCCCGACGGAGCCCGCAACGCGAGACAGACGTCTACATCTATCTGATCGACGACCTCGGCCGCCGTTACGAGGTATCGCCGTCAGGTCAGCAAGCCCTGACACAGGCGGGCCTCGCCGGAGAACCGGTCACCTCGCTCGTGGATCCAGGCGGGTCTGTGCAGAGCCGGCTGGCGTTCGACGTCCCGCCGGACTCGGCCCATCTCGGTCTGGTGAAGACGAGCCATTCCTGGTTCCCCGTCCGTCTGATCATCGGCGACCCCCAGAGCTGGCTGCATCGCCCAACAGTCGTTCCGCTGGAGTGAAGCAAACGTAGCTACGAGCTCGTGATTCCTCCTGAGAAGGCAGAAAGCAGAGGGCAGAAAGCGGAAATGCTCCGCGCCTCGATCCTTTCTGCTTTCTGCTTTCTGCCTTCTGCTCTCTTCGCGGATCGGGAACCTGACAGATTCCTTACCCAGCCGATGGGGCAGGAACGCCGCGACAGGTTCATAATCTCCGCAGGAGGAGTTCATGAAACGAGCAGTCACCGCCATCCTTTTAACGTTACTGGCAGTACCAGCCCTCATCGCCTCGGGACCTGGAGGAGGCATGGGCGGCGGCATGGGGTCCACGCCGACGCCGATGCCGCAGCGTTCTCCCCACGATCAGGCCGCCGACTTTTTCAACAACGCCGAACGGCGTATCGACAGTCTGGCGAAGATGCACGACGAAATGAAGGCCGCCCTCACCACCGATCCGCAGAAAGCAGCCAAGCTCCAGGGGAGGCTGGCCAAGGGTCTCGAGAACGCCGCTGCCGATCTCGAGCGCGCCGTGAAGAACGACCCTCAGCTCTTTCAGGCATACAGCGAGCTGGGATTCACCTACCGCAAGATGGGCAAGTTCACGGAGTCGCTGGAAGCGTATGACACGGCTCTCAAGATCCAGCCGGACTACACGCCCGCCCTCGAGTATCGCGCCGAGGCCTACCTCGGCTTGAACCGGATCGAAGAGGCGCGCAAGGCATACACCGATCTCTTCTCGATGGATCGCCCGCGCGCCGACGCGCTGCTGATCGCGATGAAAGGCTTCGTTGCCTCACGCCACGCAGACGCCGCCGGCGCCGACCCGGCTCAGTTGGACGACTTCACGAAATGGGTCAGCCAGCGCGAGATCATCCATGGGCAGACCGTTGCACTGACCGCGCAGACCTCCAGCTTCCGCTCGTGGTGAAACTTCACTTCCTGATCGCCGCGGCGACGCTCGCCGTCGCCGCGGCGTGCAGTGGAGGCGGTAGTTCACCGGCAGTCGCTCCGGCCGAATCGCGATTCAACTGGCGGCTGCCTGCCGGCTTCCCGCTTCCGCTGACGGAACCCGACAACCTCCAGACGCCTGCGAAGTTCGAACTGGGACGCCGGCTCTTCTACGATCGCCGCCTCTCGGCGAATGGAGCTCAGTCGTGCGGTGATTGCCATCAGCAAAGCCACGCCTTCAGCGATGGCCGCCCGACGGCGATCGGATCGACGGGACAGCATCACACCCGCAACGCCATGACGCTCACCAACGCCGGCTACAACTCCAGCTATACGTGGGACAGCACGCGTGTCCGTTCGCTCGAGCAACAGGCCATCGTACCGATGTTCAACACCCACCCGATCGAGCTGGGAGTGAGCGGACATGAGCAGGAGATCCTTGCGCGCTTCCGCGACGACGCCGCGACAGCCGCCATGTTCCGCGAAGCCTTTCCCGACGAGCGCCGGCCCGTATCGATCCGCAACATCGCCAAAGCCCTGGCCACGTTCGAGCGGGCGCTGATCTCCGGACACTCGACCTACGACCGGCTGGTCTACGGCGGCGATGAACATGCGTTGTCGCCGTCCGAATGGCGCGGCATGCGCCTGTTTTTCAGCAAACGCGCCGGCTGTTCGGAGTGCCATCAAGGCTTCAACTTCTCGGCCGAATCGCGCTACGCCGGCCACTCGAAGACGAACCCGGTACTCGTCCGCAACGGCGTAACCGACGGAGCCTTCCGCGTCCCGTCGCTGCGCAACATCGAGCTGACAGCTCCCTACATGCACGATGGCAGCATCGCCACGCTCGATGAGGTGATCGAACGATACGTCGTCGCCCGCAAGCTCCCGCTCGATCCCTCGGAACGCGCCGCCCTGGCCGCCTTCCTGCGCACACTGACCGACCGCGAGTTCGTCAGCGATCCTCGTTTCGCGGCGCCATAGAAGAAAAGCTCATCCGCAGATTACGCAGATGAAACAGATTAGAAACGATTCTTCTATCTGATTCATCAGCGCAATCTGCGGATAGGCCTCTCTTCTGACATAGCTATACTCAAACCATGCGAATTACAGTGATCGCTTTTTGCCTGTTCGCCACGACCCTTTCCGCACAGACAGAGCGCGGCGTCTTCGTACAGGACATCGACACGAAGGCCGGCGCCTGCACCAACTTCTACGACTACGCGAACGGAGCGTGGCGCGCGGCGAATCCGATTCCGGGCTCGATGCAACGATGGAGCCGGCGTTGGGCGGCGGGCGAGCAGAACAAAGAGCAACTGCGTACGTTGCTCGATGACGAATCGAAACGGAAGGACTGGCCAAAGGCATCGATCGACCAGCAGATCAGCGACTTCTACACTTCGTGCACGAACCAGAAACGGATCGATGCCCTGGGCACGAAGCCGATCCGTCCGCTGCTGCATCAGATCGACTCCATACGCACGAATGCCGGCCTGCAGAAGGCCATCACCGATCTCTTCGACCTCCAGATCGCCGCGCCATTCGGAATGGGATCGGCGTCTGACAACCATAACCCTGGTTTCGTCATCGCGCGCGTATTCGCAGCCGGCCTCGGGCTCCCTGACCGCGACTATTACCTCAAGCCGGAGAAACGGTTTGCCGGCGCTCGCGAGAAGTACAAGGTTCACGTGGCGAAGATGTTCGAGCTGACCGGCTACGATCATGCCGCGGCGAAGAAGGCGTCCGGCGTGATCTTCGCGATGGAGACGCGCCTGGCCGCCGCCCAGCTCGACAACGTATCGCTGCGCGATCCCGCCGCCACCGATCACAAGTACGCTCTCTCCACGCTTCAGAAGTTCACACCGCACTTCGACTGGACGCGCTTCCTCGAGCACGCCGGCATCGCGCCGAACGACCTCAACGTCGATCAGGCAGAGTTCATGGGTGCGGTCGAGAAGGAGTTGCGCTCGACGCCGCTCAGCACCTGGAGGGCCTACCTGGCCTGGAATGTCATCAACAGCGCCTCCAGGCATCTCTCCACGCCGATTGCTGCCGAGCATTTCGCTTTCTACGGCAAGTACCTCGGCGGATCGACGGAGATGAAACCACGCTGGAAGCGTTGCGTCGAATTCGATGACGCGCTCCTCGGCGAAGCGCTTGGGCGCCGCTACGTCGAGCGCTATTTCCCACCCGAGGCCAAGGCGCGCATGCAGGAGATGGTGAAGAACCTTCTTGCGGCGATGGGCGACACGATCCGTTCGCTCGACTGGATGAGCCCTGAAACGAAGAAGAAGGCGCTGGAGAAACTGGCCACGTTCAATCCGAAGGTTGGCTATCCCGACAAGTGGAAGGACTACAGCAGCGTCGCCATCGGCCCGACGTCGTATTGGGAGAATGTCGTGGCGGGGTTGAAGTTCGGCACGTTCGAGGATGCGGCGCTGATCGGCAAACCGGTCGATCGTGGGCGATGGGGAATGACCCCTCCCACGTCCGACGCCTACTACAACCCGCTTCTGAACGAGATCGTCTTCCCGGCCGGCATCCTGCAACCGCCGGCGTTCGACGTTCATGCGGCCGACGCGGTGAACTACGGCGCCATCGGTGTCGTGATCGGTCACGAGGTCAGCCACGGCTTCGACGATCAGGGCGCGCAGTTCGATGCGCAGGGGCGCCTCAACAACTGGTGGACCGCCGAGGATCTGAAGCGCTTTCAGGAGCGGACCGCCTGCGTGGTCAACCAGTTCGAGAGCTATTTCATCGAGCCCGGCATTCACCACAACGGCAAGCTGGTGCTGGGAGAGTCGATCGGTGACCTCGCCGGAGCGAAGATCGCCTGGCTGGCTTTTCAGAAAGCGCAGCAGACCAAGCCGGCCGTCGCCATCGATGGCTTCTCACCCGAGCAGCAGTTCTTCATCGCCTGGGGCCAGTTCCGCGGCGACGAGACACGCCCGGAGACCCAGCGGCTGATGGTGCAGGGAGACCCGCATCCCATAGCCAAGTACCGCGTCATCGGCCCGCTCTCGAACATCCCGGAGTTCGCAAAGACCTTCGGATGCAAAGCCGATTCGGCGATGGTCCGCCCGAGCGGGAAACGGTGCGAGGTGTGGTGATGGAACGAGTGTAGGGCCGCCGCCCTCGGCGGCCATCGCTGCGCTGAAACCGAATGTTGAATGTTCAATGTTGAATGGAAGAACCGCTTCGCTTCTACATTGAACATTCAACATTCAACATTCAACATTTCCTCTCCCCCGACCCTTCAGTCAACACTCCCCCAGAGCTCCAGCAACATAGCCTCCCCCTCCGGCCATGGACCATGTCCGGATGCGCCGTTGATGTGGCCGGCATCGCCGATGAAGACGAGGCGGCTTCCCCATGCGCCGGCGAACTGTTTCGCTCGCTCGACGGTGACGAATTGGTCGTTCGTGCTGGCGATGACGATGCTGGGAAACGGCAGCGTAGACAACGCCATGCGCGCGAAGCTACGTCCTTCGACGGGGTAGTCAGGCGCTTCCACATCGCTGGGCCCGACGAGAAACGCGCCGCGTACTCCCTGTCCACCGCACTCGGCAGCCCAATGCGTGACAAGCGAGCACCCGAGGCTGTGTGCGGCGAGTACCGGAGGCTGCGCGCAGGCTTTGACGGCGGCATCGAGCGTGGCGATCCACTCATCGCGATCGGGTAGATCAAAGCTGCTCTGCATCACGCGCCGGAACGTTGGGTTGCGCGCCTCCCAATATGTCTGCCAGTGCTCCGGCCCGGAGTTCCAGAGGCCGGGGATGGTGAGAACGGGGACGGTCATGGTCGAAGACTATATGAGTTCGAAGGAACGTTTTACGTAAACGCCGGAACACGGTGGCTCATCACTCTCCACGGTGAGAAGTGAAGTCAACCGCATGCACACCCTCGCGAGGGAACCCCTCATCCGCCTTCGGCACCTTCTCCCCTCTGCGGAGGGGAGAAGGGCTCTCGATGGGAAGTCATCCCATCACTTCAACAAGCAAGTCTCGAGCTATTTGGGAAGTTTCTGTGACACAAGACCACTAACTTTTGTGGCACAGACACTCTTGTCTGTGCCTTCGTGAGCCTGCGACATGAACCTACCTCGCCCTCACCGTCGCCCGTAACGCATCCTTCGGTTCCGGAGGCGTCTTGCTGAAATCCATCTCGAAGTTTTGTGGGGGTAGCTGCCAGGTGAAGCCACGCAACAGGACGACCGCAAAGATTTCCATGAAGTACGTGGCGAAATCGAGGCCGGGGCAGCGGTGTCCTGTGGCCGGGCCGGCGCCCTGCGGCGAGAACGCATGCTCGTGTCGCTTGTCCTCGGCACGCTCCAGCGAGAAGCGATCTGGGTCGAATGCCGTCGGATTGGTGTAGAGGCTCTGCGCAACGTGGCTGGGAGTCACGGCCCACATCACCATCCAACCCGCGGGAACAGAGACGCCGTCGAACTGCAGGGGCGCTTTCGTCTTTCCGAAGACTGCCGCGACCATGGGACGGAGGCGCTTGACCTCATTCACGACCTGCAGCAGATAGGGCATCGCGATGAGCGTTTCGAGTGACAGTGCGCCGTCGGGCGCTTTCTCGCCAACCTCCGCCGCGAGCTTCTCGCGGACGTCCGGATGGGCCGTCAGTTGTTGCACGATCGACCCATGCTCGGCGAAGACGATGAAGCCGGCGATGACGATGTGATGCAGCTCCAGCGCGGCTTCGTCATCGGAAAGCGCAGCGCCGGAAGTCTTTGCGGCGGCGAGCATACGCGACAACCCATCGTCCGCCGGCGTCTGGCGGCGCTCGCGGACGAGGCGCCGCAGCACGTCGAGGATCCTGTCGCGCGCCTGCAGCGCCTTCCGATAGCGCGTGCCCGGAATGTTGATTGGCAGCGTGGCGAAGCCGTTCGTTACGGTTCCGTAGTCCTGGCGCAGGCGGTCCATCTCGTTGCCCGGCGGCATACCCAGCACAGTCGTACAGATCACTTCGATCGACAGCCGTTTCAGTTCATCGAGCCAGCGCATCTCGCCTGCCGCCGGCCACGCTTTGAAGTAGCGCTCCACAGTCTGCTGGATGATCGGCAGATACGCGGCCATCGCGGCGCGGTTGAAGGCCTGGTTGACCAGCTTCTTGCGCGTGCTGTGAACCTCGCCGTCGAGCAGCGGAAGACTGCGCCCGCCGAACAACTCCTGCACGTGCGGCGGCATCGCTCCCTCGCGCATGATGACGTTGGGGTCGATGAAATGTGCCGCCGCTTCAGGTCCCGCCACGACGGCGGTCTTCCGCCCGAGGACATTCGAACGAAAGATCCGTCCATGAAGGGCCAGGCGTTCCTCGATAAAGCGAAAAGGGTTCTTGGCGAACTTCAGCGTCTCACCGACGAGCGGGAGACCGTCATTGCCGGGCGGGCGGGGCGTTTCGATCGAGCTCATGCAGTGACGATACGCCAGCCGGCGGCAAGCGGATGCATTGAAATGCGGGCGGAGCCCCAGGAAGCACAGACAAGAGTGTCTGTGCCACATGGAATCGGCATGTGGCCGGGCCTGTGCCAGATACCAGTTCCCATGTGGCACAGACACTCCTGTCTGTGCCCCTGCCGCCGCGCGGACCCCCTACGCTCGTTTGATGAGGCGCACCAACCACAGGAGGATGCACGCGCCTATGAAAGCGACGAGGATACTGCCGAGGAGACCGCCACCGAGGGAGACGCCGAACGTTCCGAAGAGCCAGCCGCCGAGTAGTGCGCCGATGACGCCGACGATGATGTCACCGAGCAGGCCGAACCCGCCGCCCTTCATGACTACACCAGCAAGCCAGCCTGCGATCGCACCGATGATCAGAAACCATATCAATCCAGCCATAGAACCTCCTCTTTCTGTCTGCCAGCCTCAGCACATTCTTTGCCAGCTTGTCGTTTTAAGGCAGGAACCCCATCACCCGGCTGTAGACTGCTCACACAATGAGCAGCGACGAACTGGCAATCGAAGGGCTGACTGAAGCCGATCGGCAGTTTCAAGGGGCCCGGTACGCCGAGGTACGCGACGCGATCTTCGCGAACCCGTACCAGAAGATCTGGGGAGCGCCCGGGACGCCTCCATTCGAGAGGTTCCCGGTCACGTTCGGCACGGTGATGCGCGGCCTCTTTTCCTTCAAGAGGCCGTGGGTCCTGCTCGCCGCGGCACGACGGACCCTGGCTTCGAAGGCCGACCTTCGCTGGGGTCCGGACGGAAAGGGCTATCGGCGCATCCTGCACGCCAACGCCATCTGCCTGACCGGGATGTGGGAGATTTCCGAGGAGACGCCATACACGGGTTACTTCGGAAAAGGCAGCCGTGGTCTGGTCATCGCCCGTTACTCCACCTGCTGCACAGAGACCCGGCGTGGGAACACCCGCTCGCTGTCGCTCGTCGGCCGCATCTACCCGACGACGGACCCCGAGCATACCGAGCGCCTGGCGACCGCCAGTTTCATTACGCAGCAGGACATCGGCGGCGATTACAGCGAGACGATAAACGAAGCCGTCCTCCGCAACGCCCCGAACACCACCGTCTTCCGCCGCGGCCTCGGCTTTCCGACGCTGATGGCGTCCGGAGTGGCCTTCAAGCGCGCCGAGACGCAGCCGACGATCCGGCAGGTCTACGAGATCGCGGAGTTGGGCCTGCCGGCGGGGCAACCGACCCGCGCTCCGGAGTTCCTGCAACTCTCCGTCGTCCCGGAGCAACCCTTCATCCCCGGCCAAGCACTCGATTTTCGCGACGAGATCATGGCCCAGATCTACGACCGCGGAGACCCGCAACCCAAGCGCCCGATCGTCTTCCGCATCGAAACGACTGATGAGGGAGTGACGAGGGGCAGCGCCCTCAAAGAGCGGCGCGAGTTCGAGAACTGGCGGCAGGTGGGGACGATCACCTTCAACGCCGCGGTCGCCTCCTACAACGGCGATCACGTCCTCCATTTCCACCACCCGGAGTGGCGCAAGGATCGGAATGACGCGCGGACGGCGCACGGGATCTCACACTAATCATTAGACTAAACGGGGACCAGCCGCCCACGCGGAGAGCACGATCCGCTCGCCACGCGTCACCGGTGTGACGGCATGCCAGGCGAAGCTGGGGAAGAAGATGCAGTCGCCGAGACCGATGCGTGGCACGCGCCGCTCGGCGACAGTCAGGTCGCCGCCTGACCAGCTTCGCGACGGCACCAGCGCAACGATCGCCGTGATCTTGCTCTGATCCGATGAGGTGTAGTCGTAGTCGGAGTGCGGACGCGTGTATCCGTCCACACCGTACTTCTGAATCCGCATCGGCTCGACCATTCCTGACAGCGCGAAGCCCCAGATGTTGTGACGCGCGAACGCAAGCGCGATCTTCGCGAAGGCCGGCGGCGCATCCTCCGGCTTGACATAGCAGATGCCCACATCGCGCTTGATCTTCTTGCCGCCGCTCCGGTAATACCGCCCGCTCTCCTCGCTGAACCGCAACAGATCGCGGCACTCATCCGCGGAGAAGAGGGAACGGCAGACGCGGGTCCACCCCGGCTTGACGATGGTTTGGGGAACGGGAAAAACGATTTCATCGACCTCGAACGGCATGGGTTTACTCCCGACTCGTCCACTTGATAATGAACTGATAGAACCCAGCATCGTAAGAGTCCTGATTGTCCTCGAGCCACGCCCGGTGTGTTCCGCCGAATAGTCGCATCGAGCCGCGGAACCAAGTGGTCATCTCTTTCTCGGAACCGAGGAAGTAGAGATCGTCCAGGTAGCCGATGCAAAGGCGCGCGATCATGTCGTACTTCATCCGGTCATCGCCGGAGAACGAAGTCTTATAGGTCGCGGTCCTCTCCGCATCCATGAACGTCGCATCGTCTTTGAGCAGTTGCATGAGCGTCGACCATTCCTTGGTGAAGTAGGTCCACCTCCACTGTCTGACGCTCCATCGAAGAGTAGTGACGGTGACGATGAGCGCACCGATCGCGGTAACTGGTACTGCGAGCGCGGCAATGATCGTGATCCAGTCGCGCGGCGGAGCCGGCACCTGCACAACGATCACGCGATCTGCCGCGCTCACCGTGCTGCCAAGAACGAGAAGCACCGTTGTCATCAGCAATCGCATGTCAGCTCCTTTCCACGACGACACCACGATGTTCGACCAACCATGAGAGAACGGCAGAAGCCCGCTGCGGCCCCAGAGTGCCCGACCAATCATCGACAATTGCCCGAGCGGGAGTGCGGGCGCGAATGGAGGCGACGAGCGGTGCCAGAGCCGTCGATCCGAGGAATGCGACGTCATTGCCGGATGCCGTTCGGATGGCCGGGGCCAGCTCGACGAAATGATCGCGGATCATCGGGACCATCACCTGCGCATCGCCGTTCGCGGAGATGAGCATCGCTCCGTCGATCGCAGGCGGGCTGACAGTCTCTTCCCTCCCCTCGTAAGTATCCGCCGCCCACTGGACGTGCCGCGCCGACGCGCGCGCGACATGCGACGTGTAGAAGGCGATCGCGGCGTCGCGATTCTCTTCGCGCTTCAGGATCGTATTGACCGCCACCGCGGCCACCATCCCGCTGGCGAGCGCTGTCTGTACGCCGGAGGCGGAGATCGGATCGATCGCGAACGCTGCTTCGCCTACAGCCACCGATCGGGCATCGATCGGCGACTGACAACTGTACGGCGTGGCGTCGGCGGCGCGCGGGGCTTCGATCGGATCGAGACCGGCAAGCGATGCGAAGAGCACCGACTCTCGAATGGTGTCGATCATCGGCGTGGAATCGTCGCCGAAGGTCATGGCGCTGAAGGTTCCATCTGGCAGCGTCGTCCCCCACAGCCAGCGTTCGCCGCACCGCTCGACCAGCGTCTCGTCAGGTGGTTGCGCAAGGTGCCAGCGGGCGTGCCAGGCGATCAGCCGCGAGGCGGTGACATGCCGGTCACGCCGTGAGAAGTTCGCGCGTCCGCTGGCATCGACCAGAAAACGCACATCGGCAGAACGCCCGTCGGACATCCTGACGCGCCAGCCTTCGTCGGTCGCACTGACTTGCTCGACGAACATCGGTTGTGCAACCTCGACGCCCGCGTCGCGCGCGGCCTCGAGCATCAGCGCATCGAGCCTGGCCCGGTCGACGATGAGCGACGGGCGCGGACGTTCGATGCGTCTTGTCTCTCCGTTCCAGCGCAGCAGCGTGTCGAACGAAAGACGAAAGCCGGCGTTCTCGATCTGTCGCAGGATGCCGAGGTTGTCGAAGTGGACCCAGACCCCGGACGAAAGCGACTCGCCGACATGCGGGCGCGGAAACATGCTCCGCTCGACGAGCAGCACGGAACAGCCGAGCATCGCCAATCGCCGCGCCGTCGCGCTTCCCGCCGGGCCACCGCCCACCACGAGAACGTCGATCATTACGCCGCTCCGAAGTAGCCGGGGGCTTCGCGCAGCAACTCCGCGTATGTTTCCAGGCAGTAGTGCAGCCAGCCGCGGATGTAGTCGCAGGCGGGCCGCCCGCGATGGATCTCTTCGTGGTGACAGCCGCCGCTGCACATGTAGCGTGCCCAGCACTCCCGGCATGGCTCCTGGCGCGACACGTGACGCTCCGCCAGCCAGCGCGACTGCAGAGCGCGGTCGATCCCTCGTTCCAGATCGCCCATGGCTCCGGCATCGTCGGCGACGAAGCGGTGACAGGCGGCCAGCTCGCCGTCGGCGGAGACGCCGAGGTAACCGGCGCCGGCACCGCAGGGATAGGGACGATGCGTCCCTTTATGAATCTCGCGCAAGGCATTCACGAGATTCATGAACGGGTAGCGCATGCCGGCGATGACACGTCGCCGGAGCTCGTCGCCGCATTCGATCATCCCCGCCAGCATGCGATCGAGATCGGCGGCGTGCATCTCCATGGCCTTCCCGGAATCACCGGCAGGAGCGGAGAGCATCGGCGAGAAGCCGACGCTGTGAAATCCGCGCGACAGGAAATCGTCGAGCGTCTCGCGCAGCGCGATGTTGTGCGGGGTCACCGTCACGCGCGCGGATACCTGCATCTTTCGCTGCGACCGGAGCAGCGGCGCCACGCGATCCATCAACGCGTCGAAACTGCCTCGACCGCCTTTGAAGGGGCGCTGGGCGTCGTGTACCGCGCCGATCCCATCGACGCTGATCGTCACCGCGAAAGCGTTCATCTCAAAAAACTCCGCATCATCCTCTTCGATGAGCGTCCCATTCGAAGTGATCGAGAAGGTGACTACTGCGCCACGCTCCTGCGCCCGCTGACGGGCGTGCTCCGTAGCGCGACGCACGATGCCACGGTTGATCAGCGGCTCGCCGCCCAGAAAGGCGACGTTTACCTTCTCACCCTCGGCGATATCGCGAAAGAGCAGGTCGATCGCAGCGATGGCGGTATCGAGCGGCATGTTCTTCGCCGCACCGCCGAAGTCTCCCTGTTGCGCGTAGCAGTAGGTACAGCCGAGGTTGCATTTCTGGGCCACGGCGAGCGAGATCGCGCGAAGCGGTGGATCGGCGAGCGGCACATCGTCGACAAACGGCCGCGCATCGAGTCCAAGCGAGATGATGCTGTCGCCGATCGCCGTTTCATCGCGCGCATCGACCGCCGCCGCGATCGCCGCGTACGCCTCGTCATCGAGCTCGTAGATGCGATTGCCGTTCGGAATCAGAATGTGGCGTTCGCCGAAGAGGTGTGCCGATGGACTGCGCGGAGCAGACGAACCGGCGGACATCGTCAATCCGTATCGCGCCCGGCGATCTCGAAGCGAAGCACTGTCTCCCAGCGCCGGAACATGTCTTCATACGTCAGCAGCCCCGGCGATTGGAAGTCATCCGGCTGATACTGCCTGGGCCCCGACCCGCGGACCTGCATCCAGTTCTCACCGGCGCTCGTTCCGCTCGGCCCCGCCTCGACGTTGACGTAGTCCGGTCTGCTCGCCGCCCAGTAATAGCAAGCGCACTCGCGATAGTCGTTCTGCCACGGCGAGCAGAGGCTCTGCGTCAACTGTCCCGGCTCGACCAGGTCGCGCGCGATGACGGCCGTGTCCGGCTCGAAGAAGTTGCGGACTTCGAGATCGAACGGCTCGGTCTCGACATCGGGATCGACTTCATCGTTCGCGGCGGCTCTCGTGAACTCGCAGGTGACCTTGCTTCCGGCGGCGCTGACGATCACAGCCAGCGCGTTTCCCCATTCGAGCGCGTTGGTTCCTAGATCGGTGGCCTCGCCACCAGGGGTGGCAGGGCCGCGGACGACCGTGATGAGCGGCTGGAACCCCTTACCTCCCGGAATGCGGATACGGACGAGACGGCGGAAGCGGAGCGGTTCATGTTCGCGGTCCGTACCAACCACCAGGTTGTCCGATTCGTGCAGCTCGATCCCCTTGAAGATGTTCTTCCAGACGTTGCGGAAGTCGAGCTCGAGACCGGGGAAACAGTTCGAGATGGCCGTGATGGGTAGCGTGCCGGGCGGATTGCCGGCGGCGCGGTACGACAGTTGCTCGTGCAGTGATTTCGCACCGATCTTCTTCGGAGCGAACGTTCCTTCCATCGCCTGCACGGCCAGCGGCGTCCCGGCGCGCGCGGTCTGATTCTTCGGACGCGCCTTCATTTTTTCTCCTCGCCCGTCCGCGGAGTTGGTGCTGTGAATGTGACCGCGGCTGAATCCTCCGCCGTAGCCTGCCTGTTGCCAGAAGCCCGCACGGCGTTGGCCTGACGCCGCGTGAGCGCGAGGTGGAGACCGTCGCTGCCGCGCA
Source organism: Thermoanaerobaculia bacterium (assembly GCA_038230535.1). Taxonomy (GTDB): domain Bacteria; phylum Acidobacteriota; class Thermoanaerobaculia; order Gp7-AA8; family Gp7-AA8; genus JADGNZ01. Next base: position 7,210 of record JBBRNB010000029.1, on the reverse strand, counting down.
TCATGGCCGGCATCTTGCGGCGCCCGGCGTTGGTGAGGTCACCGACTTCCTGGAACCCGCGAAGCACCTGGCCGAACCACGTCGCGGTCCCGCTGCGAAGAGCGCTGAAGATGCTCTGATGCAGGGCCCGCAACGCGATCGTGTCGACGATCGCGGGCGCCATGATCGGCTCCTCGGCGCGCCCCCAATTCGTGTCCTGAGAGGCCATACTGTTCGCCGCCCCGCCAGCGACCACCGGGTTGCCGTTGAGCACCGTGGTGTTCTGCAGCCTGATCGTTTCGAATGCCCGGCGAATGATCTCCTCAGTCCACTCCGAGGAGACGTCGGCGTCGGATACCTCAGGACCCAGGAGGATCTGTTCGAGCTCGTCCGCCATCGTGCGGACAGGGAAGCTGTCGGGCGCGTAGTCGGGAGGGCCGGCGCCGAAGCGCGCAAACGCCGCAAGGTTCAACTTGGCGATCCGCATTTCGACGATGCCGTCGCACTCATCGTCCAGATATCCCCGGCTGGTGCTGCGGGCATCGCCCACGTTCGCATAGATGGGACTGGGATTGGTGATGATCGTCGACGGGTTGGCGTCGCTATCCGAGTAGCCGCTCCACGAGCCGCGGCCACTGTCGTAGATCGCGTCAGCGACGTCCTCCGGCCTCGTGCGCGGGTCGGTGCCGCCGTAAATGAGCCCCTTCGCCGGGGTGAAGCGCAGCCGGATCTCGGGAAAGTCCTTCGACGGCCGGATGAACTGCACGTCGCCGAACGGCAGCGTCTTGCGCGCGACAAAGTTCGCGCATTGTCCGAGAAGGGTCTCCGGCTTATGGCCGGTGAACCATCCGGTATCGGCATTGATGCGATCGCGCGCCTGTCCGGTGCGACGGAACGCTTTCTGATTGCCAACTTGCGCGCGCCATTCGATGTCTTCGATGCTCGCCTTCTCGCGCGCCAGTAGAGCCTTCGTAAGAGGAACGAGCGTGCCATCGACGTCCGCCCACACCTCGAGAAACGGCGCCACCGGCTTCACCCGGCCGTGCGCATCCTTGAATCGAATCGACTCCGGTGTGTATGAGCGGCGGATCGAGCCCGTGTCGCGGTCGACGACGAACGTCAGCGCTCCATGAATCTCGCGGAAGCCGAGCGGATCGCGCTGGGCCACGCGCACGTCATAGTTCTCGAGAGGCTCCGGAGACGATCCGAGACGCGCGATCACGAACGGAGGGAGGATGCGAAGGGCGCGGATGGTCATGCGCTCGCCTCCTGCAGCTCCATCGCGGTCAACAGGCTCTCGACGACTTCGAGCGCCTGCTTGTCATGATCACGCAGCGCCCGGAGATACTCGTGATGCGCCCCGCCGGCATCGTCGTCAAGCTGATGAATCAGCGTTGCCGAGGCGGCGATCAGATCGCGATGCACGCGCCATTTGTCGGAATCCCAGTCGGCCAGCGCCAGCGTATACGGCACCTGGAATGGCGGACCGGCGCGCTCCGCGCCCCCCTTCGCGTTGAGCGGCAGCGTGACCAGGATGCCGCCGATGGAGCGGAGGTTGTACATCTCGCCGAATGCCCACGAGATCAGATTCCCTCGGGCGGTCGGACGATCGAGCGGAGAACCCGCCGCGACGTGAAAGGCGTGTTTCAGCGTGAAGAGCAGTTTGCGGTAACGGACGTTGAAGAGATTCGCCCACAGCACCGACCGCGGATCGGTGATCGGCGCGCACCCGAGCGGGCCGCGACTGACGGGATCACCCTCGCTGGGAGGCTCCGTGGTCGGATTCGTCGGTATGTCTCGCGATGGCGGATTCCGCTCGGGAAAGGACTGGTAGATCTTCAGAAAGCGGGCGAAGTGCGATTGCTCGCTCGCCTGCTCGTTGCCGCGCCCCAGCGTAGGCGCTTCGCCCTGCCGGGCGATCTGTTTCAGCGCGTCGATGACGGAGGCACGATCGGTGGCCGGCAACACCAGAACGTCCGGCGTCGTGGCAGGCGACTCGCGGCCGATGTTGCCCCTCTGTCCTGAGCCATACCCTCGTCCCCATTCATCCCACTGCGCCTGATACGGCTCGGAGTCGCTGCGAAAGTCGCCCTCTTTCAGCGCTCCCTCGTTCTCGAAGAGCTCCACGAGTCTCTCGTAAAGCACACCGACAGGAAGAATCGAACGCCCCTTGTCGGCTTTCCGTGCACGCTCGATGATCTCCTTCGCCGGTTTCGTTTTCAGCCACGACTCCGGCGCCTCGGCGATGACGTATTTCGCGATCGAGCTCTTCGTCACCGGCTCCAGCGCGAAGTGAAACGGATAGAACTCACTCCGGAACGGATAGTCCTCGCGCTCGAGATGCAACGGACCCCCGATCAGACGAAGGATGTTCTGCACCGTGATGAGATGCCCCATCTCCTCCTTGGCGATGCCGAGGATCGTCTCGCGCCAATGCCGGGCACTCTCATGGATGCCGGCCCCAACGCTCGCACCCCCGAGGGAGTAGGCCGCGTAGAGGTACTGAACCATGAGCGCGTGCTCGACTTCCGAGGCGACGTGAAGAAGAAAGACGGCATAGTCGTGCCACGACAGCTCCGCCGGCGGCTGCGCCGCGGCCGCCCGCGCACCACGCGTTTCAGGCGTGACGACCAGATATCTTCGGACACTCGTTCGCATAAGTAGCTGTTACGTTAGGAGTGTCGCGCGGAGGAAATATCCCTACCCTCGGGTGCCTGGCTTTCGCACGCCGATGGCGTGCGCCTGGAGTTTGGACGTTTTTCGGCACCCCAACGGGGTGCGTGAGGGTAGCCGGTGGCCACGCCGGAGGCGTTGCCACCGGTTTCGTATGCAAAAGAAGGGCACCCCGGCAGGGGTGCGTGAAGTCGGGCAGGCTCGATCGTATGGAACGACATCGAGCTCGACGTTTCACGCACCCCTGCCGGGGTGCCTTTTCATGCCCCTGCAAACCGGTGGCAACGCCTCCGGCGTGAACACCGGCTACCTTCACGCACGCCTCTGGCGTGCTTTCGTTACGCCACGAAACGTCCAAACTCCAGGTCGCCGACTCCGTCGGCGCTCGAAACGTCCAATCCACACACGCCTTCGGCGTGTATCTCTGAGAGATATGCGAGCGCCCAAAACCCTCCTCATCTTTACGCGCTCTCTCCACACGTTTGACAAATTCACTTCCCCACCGTCGATTGACTGACAAACGTTCCTGTTACGGTGACGCATGTACGTTTCTCGAAGCGTCGCCGGCGTCGGAGATGGTCGAAGACATTGGGTTTCGCGCGACTGCCCAGCGCATCTTCGCCCTGTCCCAGTGGACACGCCATGACCGCAGCGGCATTCGGCGTACCGAAGGACGTCCTCAGCAGGAGTGCCGCGGCGATTGGATAAAGCCAGCCGCAATCGTCGACCGGGAACCAGATCGTCGAGCGCAGCGTTGCGCTTACACGGCGCTGGCATCTCATGACGACCGCGCGAATCGTCACACGGTTGGGTAATGCGTCTCCTACATCATCGCCGGTACAGTCATCGGCAGCGTGATCGCCTCGATCGTCGCTTCCTTCGTCGTTTGACGGCCAGCCCACGTAAATTCAGCGAGGAGAGCACGAGCACACGCTTGCCGCCTCTCGATCCTGATCTACTGATTCACCGATCCACTGTTCTACTGCCCTCCACCATCTCCCCCACCGCCGCCCGCGTCGGACCGGGATACGGCACACTTCCCTTGATCGTCCGCCACAGGATGAGGTTTAGTGTTTCGTCGTCAGCGGCGTCGGCGTGGGAAAAGTCGAGCATGGCGGACTGCTTCGCCTGCGGGCTCTCCGGATTCTTCTCGTTCATGTCGATTGAAGGTTTGATGGCGTCGTACGGTGTCAGGTCGGGCTTCGCTGCGAAGATGGATCGCACCGGGCGGCCGTAGTGATCGAACTGCGACATCGAGTTGAGTCCCAGGATCTCCTCGATCGTGGCCAGAACATCGGTGGTATTGATGAAACGATGGAAGACGCCGCCGAGGTTCCAGGCGGAGATCATCAGCAGCACGGAGCGGTGCGAGTCGACGTGGTCCGGCCCATCCTGCGCGTCGTCCTCGACGACGAAGACTGCCGTGTCGCGCCAGAACGGCGAGTGCGATAACGCGTCGATCATGCGTCCGAGGGCCAGGTCGTTATCGGCCATGAACACGCGCGGCACAGGCTTACCGTGCGCCGCGCCGTTGGTGTGATCGTTCGGCAGGCGCACGATCTCCAGCGCCGGCAGCGAGCCGCCATCGACGTAGTGCTGAAACTCGCGCAGCCAGACATCGGCACGCGTCTGATCGCTGATGTCCATGTTGAAAGACGGGTAGTCGGGCGAGGTCGTTTTGAGCAATGCATGCCGCAGACCTACGTACTGCTTGCCGACGACGTCGGGCAGATCATCGCCGTTCGCCACGAACTCTCCGTAGTTGCGCAGCCAGAGCTTCTTGCGCGCGGCCAGGTCCCACAGATAGCCGTTCGCCGGCGCGTTCACATCATCGTCGTCGTCGACCTCGCGGTTGCGATTCGCTCCCTCGTAGTCGTAGCTGCGTCCGCGTGAGCTGTACACCGACGGCATCGTTTTCTCGAGGTAGTCACTGCTGTACGCTGCCGTCGACCAGTTGTGCCCCTGTGCGCTGACCTCGGCGTTGACGAAGAAGCGGTCGAAGAGGCCGAACCGGCGTGCCAGCGCGTGATGATTCGGCGAGATGTTCTCGCCGAAGAAGACCAGCGACGGATCGCCGTCCCCTTCCTTCATGTCGCCGAGGATCTGATCGTAGGTGCGGTTTTCTTTGATGATGTAGATCACGTGCTTGAAGGGCGGGTAGCGCCGCGCGCCGCGCGTGGTGTCCCAGCCGTTCGCATGGGTGACGCGGCGCGTAAGCTCCGCCAATCTGGCCGAGGGGATATCCGCCGGAAAAGAAAGCAGCGACCCCTCGATCTGCCCGAGGGTGTAGTCGTGCGAATCGGGCGGATTCTTCGTCCCGGGATGCTGTTTGTTCGGATTCGGCCGCGATCCACGCCCTTTGGCGCTTACGACGAGAAGATCCTTCCCGTGTACGGCCAGCGCGGACGGATACCACTCCACCGGCACACGCCCCAACAGCTTACCCGTGGCAACATCGAGCACGCCGACGGCGTTGTTGTCGGCCTCGGCGACAAAGAGTCTGCTGCCATCCCGCGACATCGCCAGAGCGTTCGGCGTGCTCCCCTCGTGCGGTCCCGCCGGCGGCGCATCGGTCAACGTCTTGACCACTTTCGAGGTGGTCAGGTCGACGACGCTGATGGAGTCCGTGCTCGCCGACGCGACGTACAGACGCGTGCCGCGGAGTGTCATCGCCGAGGGATGGCGGCCGACGACAATCCGGGCGGTCCGGCGAAGGATGCCGTCAGCACCGAGGCGGAAGCGGTCCACCGTGTTGTCGCCCCACGAGGAAACGTAGATCTCCCCGCGCGCATCGGCGGCCACTGCGTATGGATAGCGATCGGTGTGAACACGCTGGATGACTTTGTTCGTGGCGAGATCGACGACGGCCAGGACATCGGCCAGGTTTTCGGCGACATACAGAAACCGGCCATCTCGGGATACGGCGATGCCGGCCGGGTAGTCGGTCCCCGTCTCCTTTTCCGTCGGCTTGTCTTTCGATGCCGGCTCCGGCCGCTCGACGAGATCGATCTTCCCATCCGCCACTGCTTCGCTGCCGTTCCAGCGATAGATGAAAATCGAGTCGTCGTTGCCGCCGCTGGCGTAAAGCGTCTTGCCATCCTTCGCGAAGGCCAGACCGAGGAACGCCGCAGGTTGTGGCAGCGTCTGCAGGACCGCGCCGCTCTTCCGATCGACGATCTGCACTCCCTGCTGCCGCCATCCGCAGAGCAGCAGCGCCACCCGCTCCCCTCCCGGCGCCACCACCATCGTCAACGGAAAGTTGCCGACGCCATGCGACTCCGCGGCCGGATCGAGCCCGACACCGGCCGGCAGTCTCTGGGATGATGCGGACAACGAACTGGCGATCACGACGAGGACGAAGACGCTTAGGAAACGAATACGCATTCAGCAGATGATATCGGCATGACCGCTTCGATGCCGGCTCTTTTCATCTCCCACGGCGCGCCGTCGATCGCCCTCGAGCAGGACGACTTCACACGCGCGGCCAATGTGTACGGCGCAAAGCTCGCCGGCGCCCGCGCCATCGTCGTCGTCTCCGCGCACTGGCAGGCGCGCACCCTCCGCGTGAATGCCGTCGCACATCCCGAGACGATCTACGACTTCGGCGGTTTCTCCGACGATCTCTACCGCATCCGTTACCAAGCCCCCGGCGATCCCTCGCTCGCCCGCGAGATCGCCGCACTCCTCGGCGGAGCGGCACTGGAACAAGAACGAGGATGGGACCACGGCCTCTGGGTCCCGCTCCGCATCCTTCTACCCGAGGCCAATGTACCGATCGTCGAGATCGCCCAGCCGTATCCGACCACTCCCGAGGAGCTGATGCGCATCGGCCGCGCTCTCGAACCGCTCCGCGGCCGCGGCGTAGCGATCATCTGCAGCGGAGGCATCGTCCACAATCTCCACGCGATCCACATGTCCAACAAAGCTGCGCCCGTCGACAAGTGGGCCAAAGGTTTCGACGATTGGTTCGCCAACCTGCTCGCGGCCCGCGACTTCGCAACGCTGGCGCGCTACCAGGCGATCGCGCCACACGCCAACCTCGCCGTCCCCACTCCGGAACACTTCGAGCCCGTCTTCATCACCCTCGGCGCCACCCGCGACACCGACACCCTGACCACGATCTACGAAGGCTTCCACTACGGCAACCTCTCGATGCGAACCTTCGCCTTCGAGTCGTAGCCCGTAGCGGCGGTGGCTCGCCCAATGGCCTTATATTTAGAACCCCTCACCCGCACTCCGCTGTCGCTCCGTGTCTCCCTCTCCCCACTCTCTCGTGGGGTCTGGAGTTTGGACGTTTCCTGGCACCCCAACGGGGTGCGTGAGGGTAGCCGGTGGCCACGCCGGAGGCGTTGCCACCGGTGCGGTTATGCGAGGAAGGCACCCCGGCAGGGGTGCGTGAAGTCAGGCAGGATCAATCGCGTAGAACGATGTCGAATTCGACGGTTCACGCACCCCTGCCGGGGTGCCTTTGCTTTCGCCTGCAAACCGGTGGCAACGCCTTCGGCGTGGCCACCGGCTATCTTCACGCACGCCTCCGGCGTGCTTTCGTTACGCTCCG
>JBBRNB010000028.1:0-64289 GCA_038230535.1 Thermoanaerobaculia bacterium | reverse complement strand
GAAAACCTGTGCAGAGTTGGCGAGGATTGACAACATCATTTCGCGCGAAGCGCTTTGGAGTGCGGTGGCGCCAGCCACCGCTTTGGGAGGGGGGTGGAGTACGACATACTCGCAACCGCCCGTTCCTTGAGAATCACCGCGCGGTTGGGTTTCTGCACAAGCTTTGAGGCTGCCGTAGCCGCTCCACCCACTTCACCACCCAACGCGGCTCCGACAGTCTCAGGATGACAGGGACGCCTCATTTTGCGCCGAGGTTGTGCAGAAACTCCGACCGCGGCACTTCGAGATGCCCCGGCGCAACGCCTCCCCGCCCATACGCCTCAACGATCAGGATGTCGGCCAACCCCTCGAAGTCCTCCGAACGCTCGTGACGCTCGAGGCCGGTCAATTCGGGATGAGTGCTCTCTCCATACTCGCAAGTGACCACATTCGCGAACCCCGCCTCGCGCAGGAGCGACGTGAGTGTCGCTTCGTTGTAGAGGAATTGATGTCCCCATGCGTGGAAGGCGGTGTTCAGCTTGAAGCACGTCCCCACGGCCTCCTGCTTCGAAGCGGACAGGTCGTAGTGCGAGGCCCACACCCAATCGAGATTCGGCGTCGAGAGACGCAGCACACCGGTCTCGGACAGTACGCGGCGGCACTCCAGAAAAAGGTACATCGCCTCGTTGAGGTCGAGGTGCTCGATGAAGTGCTCTGCGAAGATGAATTGAACATCCTTGAACGGCAGTCCTCGCCGGACGTCGAGTTTGCAGTCGACTCCGGGGTAACGGACGATGTCGATGTTCACCCATCCGCCAAGGCTTTGAGGACCTGAGCCGATGTGCAACCGATCGGCACGGGTGGGGAAGAAGACTTTGCGGGCCTTCATCGGTGCGCGCGCGATGTAATGCCAGGGCGAAGGCATCTTACTGAGATTGCTTCAGGTCACCGAAGGTCGAGCGCAGTTGGGGCAAGAAGGATTGATCGCGGCTGAAATAGAACGTCTTCATCGGGCAAAGGTATGTTCCTTTGACCGCGCAGACGTCGTCCACCGTCTGGCTGTCCGACTTCTTCGTCCAACGTTCACCGTCGTGAATGATCCCGGTGAGCTCGGTCCGGAACCGTTGGTAGGCTTCGCTGTGCCAGACGTCAGCGACACTCTGTTTGAAGATGTTGCCGAGCCGTTTGTGTTGCAGGATGCAACAAGGAGCGACGGTGCCGTCGCTGCGTACCAGCATCGAGTACCACCCGATGATGCACGCTTCGTCGAGCTTGCCAAGGTCCGGAGTCTTGCGGTTGATGCGCAGGTGATGACGAATCTTTTCAGCGAGGGAGTAATCATTGCGGCCCAGAAAGTTGATGGCGCGCCGGATGAATCCAGTCTTGCGGCGCTCGGCACTCAGCCGATGCACGATTTCCGCGACGTCTCCGTCGATGTCGCGCTCGAAGGCACTGATCGTCGCGACGCGCCGGAGCCCGTCGATCCTGATCACATCTTCGTAGAGCCGCAGCATGGCCTTGATCTCGTCGTCGTTCATCTGTTTTTCCAGTGGCAGAAAGGACAGGCCGCTGAAGAGAATCGTGTCGACGTCGAGCTCGCGCGCCAGTTCGTACATTTGCGGGATGTTCCGATAGTTCTCGCGCCACACCAGGAACTGCAGGTTGATGATCGGCCGCTTGCTGCCGGCGGCACGCCTTGCCTCCAGGAGCCCTTTGATGTTTTGCAGGACGCGCTCGAAGTTCCGCGCAGGCGTCTGCATCATGGCCGCGTAACTCCCGGCGTCGCCGGTGTTCAGGCTCACGGTGACCTGATCGCATGTCTGGACCAGAAGTCCCGCGATCTCCGCATCGAGGAGGACGGCATTGGTGGTCACGTTCTCGATCGGAATCCCGTTCGCGGCCACTGCCCGCAGTACATCCTTGATCTTGCGATGGAAGAGGGGCTCTCCACCGCCGGCGAAACGGATCGCGCGTGTGCCTGCCTGCCGCAGCTCTCCGAGCAGCTCCTCGAAACGGGACAGCGGTATCTCATCGGTCCCTCGTATTGCCGCGGTGGAACAGAAGAAACACTCGATGTTGCAGCGATCGGCCGGATGGATCTCGACGTGGTACGGACCACCGTAGGCAACGCCGTCGCGAATGCCGCGGAGAATGTTCTTTTTCTCCTTCGTGCCGAGGTGCTGCCAACCCAGGTCGGTCATTTTGTCGAACGAACGATCACGGCACGCCGCGAATTCTCTCCCAGCCTCGAGCGAACCCTGGCCAGGCGAAGGGGAAGAGGGAGAGGAAGAGGGAGACATGGAGAGGGAGAGGGAGACATGGAGAGGGAGAGGGAGGGGAGACACGAAGCGAGGCGGGTGCAAGCCCTGTCATTCCGAGCCGGCGAAGCGCGGCGAGGAATCCCCAGCCGATAGCCGCTGCCGCCCCGCAACGCGGTTTCAGGAGGGGGATTCCACGCCGCCTCGCCGGCTCCCAAGAAACTCCCACGTCTTATGCGCCTTTCCGAGGTCTTCGCTCGAAGCGTTGACAGCGCCTGACGCCGGGGCATCAGCACCGCCGGTGTGGCACGTTGCGCGCGCAGGCGCGCGAAACAATGTAGCCCCGCGCTCTGCACGGGGTAACATCGAGATTGAAGAATTTGCGGCCGCGAAGGCGGCCGCCACAAGATCCTGGCGTGATGGCCGCGGTTTTAGCGGCCGCCTTCGCGGCCGCTAACATACATCACCGACGAAAACCCCTGGCCGGGCCAGGGGCTACACTGTCCGACGCGCCTGCGCGCGTCGGCGCTGGCGATCACGCGCCTTCGCCAGCAGTTCCTTTTTACCAGATGCAGCGCGCTCGGTGTCCTTCGCTCGGAAGGACAGGCTTACCGGTCGATCTTTGCGGCGAGCACGAAGTCCGCGCGCGTGAGCCCGTCGACTTTGTGCGTCCAGATCGTCACCCGCACCTTCCCCCACGCCAGATAGATATCAGGATGGTGCCCCTCGGCCTCAGCAATGGCGCCGATGCGGTTGGTGAAGGCGAGCGCCTGCGCGAAGTCTGGGAAGGTGAGCTCCTTCTCGAGATGATGCTCATCGATGACGTGCCAATCGCCGCCGAGCGTGGTGGCCAGCTCAGCCAGCTCGCCACCCTTGAGAGGCGGCACACCTCCCCGGCAAGGGACGCATTTCTCCTCGGCGAGCGCCCGCTGCGGTTCCCGCTTGCGGATCCATGCGGCGAGCTCGCCGGCGGTAACGCGATGCCGGAACGCCTCCGCACCATCGACATAGATGACCGGCACATCGTTGCCGAACTTCGCAAGCAGCGCCGCGTCTTCGTCGATGTCGACCAGCGTGATCGATAGCGGTAACTGATGCAGGACGACCGCCGCGCGCACCGCGGCTTCCGCGGCATCGCAAAGAGGACAGTCGTGGCGGGTGTAGAAGGTGACCTCATGGTTCATCGCATAGACTCCGCCGCAGAGGATACCTGATGGATACGAATCCGATGACGACACTCGACCTAAGCGGCAAAACTGTAGTGATCACAGGCGGCTCGCGCGGCATCGGCGCGGAGACGGCGCGGCGCATGGCGGCGGCGGGTGCACGAGTCATCGTCAACTACCACGGAAGCGAGGCTGCGGCAGATGCTGTCGTCAGCGAGTGCGGCGACCGCGCTGTCGCCATGCGTGCCGATGTTGCCGATCCGGCGGAGGTGAAACGGCTGATCGATGATGTGGTAGCGCGCTTCGGGACGATCGACGTCCTCGTCAACAACGCCGCCGTGTTCGAGTACAACCCGTTCGACGGCGATGATTACGAGGCCTGGCAGCATGGCTGGCGCCGCACCTTCGATCTCAACGTCTTCGCCGCCGCGAACGCCTCATGGCTGGCCATGCGTACGATGCGACGCTGCGGCGGCGGCGGAAAGATCATCAACGTCGCCTCGCGCGCAGCCTGGCGCGGCGAAACGGAATTCGCAGACTACGGCGCCTCGAAAGCGGCCCTGGTCAACCTCACCCGCTCGATCGCCCGCGCCTGCGCCAAGGACAACATCGTAGCCAGTTGCGTCGCGCCTGGCTTCATCGAGACCGAGATGGCCAAACCGGAGCTGGAGGCGCATCGCGAGGAGATCATCAATCAGATCCCTCTGCGCCGTGTCGGAAGCGCCGGCGACGTAGCCGGCGTCATCCTCTTCCTGGCCTCGCCGATGGGCGATTACCTCAACGGTGCGACAATCGATATCAACGGAGGGTCGTGGTTTCAGTGACACCACCACTACCCCACCCTCCTCAACAACCGCACCATCCCACGCGCTCCCCGCCAGATGTAGAGCGCGGGCAGAGCCAAGGTTGGCGCAGACGGGAAACTCTGGCGCATGAAATCGACCGGCGGCAGCGCCAGCTCGCGCAGGCGGCGCAGGCGTGAGCGCCATCCGAGTGCTTTGAGATCGGCACTGAGCACCGCGGCACCTCGGCGATCGCGATCGAGAAATGCGGCCGACGGCTCGTAGCGCGTCCGTTCTTCATCGCGCAACCAGTCGCTCGCGCGGTCGTGCGGTACACCTGCAAACCATCCGTTCGACAGATCGATCGAACGCTCGCAAATCGCGACCACGCGGCGCTCCGCGGCAAGGCGCCAGAAGCGTGCGTGCTCGTCAGCGGTCATCGCCTCGCGCAGCAGATGGATATCGTAGAGCCAGATCAGCCGCTCGTTATCGTGATGATGGGCCACTCGGTGGATGCAGGCAAGAAGAAGTGCGTCTGGATGTGACGGTGCGAGCGCGCCGGGAGCGATGCGCGGCACAGCGATGGCCCGGCTGATGACCTCTTCAAAAGGAAGCGCATCGCGAACGACCGGCGTGTTGGCCACATCCCAGTGAATGTCGTAAACGTGACCGGCGCGATCGAATGATTTCTGTCTCACAGCAAGCGTATCGCCGCTCGTGAGCCGAGACTGGTAGCCGAGGTCATGCATCAGGCTGCGTACGGCCTCGCAGTCGGATTCGGCGATCAGCAGATCGGTGTCGCCGCGTGGCCGCTGCTCCGGCGCGGCGTAGAGATCGTAGGCCAGCCCCGTCCCTTTGATGATGACGACACGAACCCCTCGGCCGGCAAACGCGGCAAGCAGCGCGCGGAGATCAGCGATCCGCCGCTGCTCCGCAACGGCCGCGCGAATGGCCACATCGCGCAGAGCAGCACGAATCGGCCAGGAGTCATCGGAAAGGCGCTCATAGACCAGAGGCCCGAGGCCCTGCTCCTCGATCGATTCGAGCAATCGGACAGTGTCATCTCTTCCCGTGCCGTCCGGCCACGGCGCGGTTTCGCCGCGCAACAAAGCGCGCAGCGACGAGCGCAACGGAGGCGGGATCGGTAGTGGATCGAGAACGTCAGCCATCGGCGTGCCGCAGAACGTCCGATCCGCAGATTACGCAGATGGACGCAGAAGGAGAATAACCCGTCTCCTCTATCTGGGGTCTCATCTGCGCCATCTGCGGACAAGCCTTCCGGCGCGGACTTTGCTCAATGAGAGGCATGACCACAGTCGTCATCCTCATCATTGCAGCCCTGGCGGTGGTCTTTGCCATCGCCTTGGCCTACGTACCGCTACGCCTGCTCACAGCCCACATCGCTCGCAACGTTCTGGAGCTCATCCATCGCCAGAGCGAGCGCCGCACGATCGATCGCACGACGCCCGACCGGCGAAAGGTCGCGCCGTAGGCAGTTGATCAGTGGATTGGTAGTCAGTGGATTGGTAGGTCAGGGGTCGGTAGATCAGTGATCAGTAGACCAGTAGGTCACGGGTCGGTAGATCAGTTGACCAGTCGACCAGTGGATCGGCTGATCACGGAAAGCCAGTCCCGATCCACTGATCCACCGATCCACTGATCCACTGATCCACTAATCGAATGATCCCGAAAGCGCCTGTCCCGATCCACTGATCTACTGATCCACCCACGCTCCGCGCAAGTCCTCCCCTAATGCTTCTCCGCCACCGCCTTCTCGATCGTCGCCTTCAGCTTCGCGTCGTTCGGCATGATCGCGCCGATCTGGCGCCACACGATCTTGCCTCTACGGTCGATGAGAAGCGAGGCCGGCAGGACAGTCGTCTGCACGAGATTGGCGATGCGGCTGTCTGGATCGAGAGCGATCGCATAGGTGATCTTCTGATCATTCACGAACGTCTTCACCGCTGCGCCGTCGGCGCCCTCGTCGACGCTCACGCCGATTACCTTCAGGCCGCTCGCGCCGTATTGATTCTGGAGCGACTGCAGCTCCGGCGTCTCGAAACGGCATGGTCCGCACCAGGTCGCCCAGACGTTGAGGAAGACCACATTCCCCTTCTCGCTGGCCAGGTTCAGCGGCTTGCCGTCGAGATAGGTCGCCGAGTACGCCGGCATCGGATCGCCGACGTCCGTACGCGCAGTCGGCAGCTCAGCCGGCTCCTCTTTCGCTGTCTTTGATGCTGGTGTCGAATAGGCCACCGGTTTCTGCTGCGGCTTGGCGGTATCGGTAGGTGTCGCTGTCTCTTGCTTCGTGCACGACGTCACCAGGACGAGCGTGCAGAGAAAAACCAGGGTCGATTTCATAGTTTTAGTCACCGTTTCTGAGGTTTGATCATTGCGAACCGTCTCACAGTCCCTCACCCGGCTTCGTCGGTTCCATCTGCAGGGCGTCATTCACGCGGTTGAAGTAGTTGAACATTCCTGCCATCGCCGAGATCTCCACGATCTCGCCCTCGTCATAGGATTGCCTCAGCCGCGCGAACATCGCATCGTCGATCTTGTGTGCGTCGAGCGTCAGTTGCTTCGCGTACGCCAGCGCGGCCTTTTCCTTCTCCTCGAACGGTCCGTTCTCGAAGTCGGGCAGCGCGTTCAGTTGCTCGTCCGTCGCTCCGTGCCGCGCAGCCTGCGCGGTATGCGAGCCGTTTCAATATTCGCAACCGTTGATGCGCGAGACCAGCGTGGCCACGAGCTCCTTGGTGAGGATCGATACAGTACCGGTGTTCGTGACGGCGTTGAGGTGCGCCATCATGGTCTTCAGGATCTCCGGCCGGTGGGCGTAGACCCGGAACATGTTCGGTACGTTGCCCCGCTGGGCACCGATCTGCTGAAACTTCTCCCGGACTTCGTCCGTGACCTGGTCTTTCGTGAGCTTCGTGAGGCGGGACATACGTTCCTCCAGAGACAAAAACGCCCCGCGTTTCCGCGGGGCGCCAATCGTAAGCGAATTGATGGAGACTGGCCGTTACTCTTCGGTCTCAGTCTTCCCCTTCTTGATGAGCTCCGGTTCAGCCGCGCCGGGAACTGCTTCAACCGCCACTACTTCCGCGACGACCTCAGCACGTGCCGTCGTCACGCCGACGATGACCCTGTGCGCATCCTCGAGAACTTTCACACCCTCGGAGAGCTTCAGGTCGGAGATGCGGACCTGCTGGTGAGCGCCGAGCTCGGTGATGTCGACGTCGATCTTGTCCGGAATCGCGTTCGGAAGGCATTCGACATGAAGCTCGCGCATCTGCCAGTCGAGGATTCCGCCCTCTTTGACGCCGATGGAGCTGCCGGTGATGTTCACCGGAATCGTGAGCCGGACCACCTCATCCATGACCACGCGCACGAAATCGATGTGCGTCATGCGCCGTGAGATCGGGTCCATCTGCATGTCCTTGATCATGGCGTGGCGCTGCTGATCGGTGCCAGCCATCTTGAGCAGAAAGATCGAACGGATGCCGTGATCGCTCTTCTGGATCAGGTCCGAGACCGCCTTGCGCTCCACGGTGATGGCCACCGGTTCTTTGTGACCGCCATAGACGACCGCCGGGATCTTGTTGTCCTGGCGCAACTTCTTCGCGTACTCTTTTCCCGAGCGCTCGCGACGGGTGACTTCCAAGGTGACCTCAGCCATGGTGCAGAAACTCCTTTTCCGGTAGACAGCGAAACTTTGTTAAGTCGTTGATGGAGCGGTTCATTCCCGGTGCGGGAGTGGGGTGCAGGGCGTGGGTAGTGGCAGAACGGCGATGCTGAACCCGCTCGTCGACTTCCCACTCCCAACACCCCACCCCCCACTCCCCAGACCTACATATCAAACAGCGAACTCACCGAATCCTCGTCGTGAATCCGTTTGATGGCCTGGGCCAGCAGATCGCCGACGGAGAGGGTCGTCAGCTTCGGACACTCGGCCTGTTTGTCGGCCATCGACATGCTGTTCGTGGCGATGACGTGTACCAGCTGCGAGTTATTGATCCGCTCGATGGCCTTCCCGGAGAGCACGGCGTGTGTAAACGACGCCGAGATCGACTGCGCTCCTTTCGCCAGAAGCGCGTCGACGGAGTGGATCAGCGTCCCGCCGGTGTCGACGATGTCGTCGACGACAAAGACATTCCTATCCCGCACATCGCCGATGATGTTCATGACCTCGGTCTGATTGGCGCCGGTGCGCCGCTTATCGATGATCGCCAGCGTCGCGCCGAGTCTCTTGGCATACGACCGGGCGCGCTCGACGCCACCGGCATCAGGCGACACGATGGTCAGATCCGGAAGGCCGAGGTCCCGCAGATGGCGGACGATCACCGGAGCGGCGAAGAGGTGATCGACGGGGATGTTGAAGAAGCCCTGGATCTGCGACGCGTGCAGATCGAGCGTGAGCACGCGGTCGGCGCCGGCGGCCGTGATGAGATCCGCCACCAGCTTCGAAGTGATCGGCACGCGCGGCTTGTCTTTCCGGTCCTGCCGCGCGTACCCGTAGTACGGCAGAACCGCCGTCATCCGGCTGGCCGAGGAGCGCTTGAATGCGTCGAGCATGATCAAGAGCTCCATCAGATTGTCATTCACCGGCGGCCCAGTCGGCTGAATGACGAACACATCCGCCCCTCGGACGTTCTCATCAATCTGTACGTAGTTCTCCCCGTCGGAGAAGCTGTAAAGCGATACGTGCCCGAGTGCAATCCCCAGGATCTCGCAGATCTCCTGAGCAAGCGCAGGGTGGGAGCGGCCGGTGAAGATCTTCAGAGGACCGTACAAGCGGCGCGATTATACGCAAGGTTCGAGTTGGGATCAGTGACCAGTTGACAAGTTGATCAGTCGATCAGGACACCGGACGGAGCCGCATCTCGCGATATGGGTCGTGAATCAGTGGTTGAGGTCAGCCCGTAGTGGTGGGACAATCCTTTCCGTGATCGTGATACTGGATTCCAAACACCGGCTCACGCTTCCTTCTGAACTGATGCCTTCGCGTCCCGGGCAATCGTTTGATGCTCGGTTCGATGCAGAAGAGGACGCTCTAATTCTCCGCCGCCTGTCGGAAACGGACTGGCTGGAGGTGCTGGCTGAGTGCCCCGTGTCGATGGATGACGTTCCTCCCCGTCGCCGTCAGCTGCCAAGGAAGAGCAAGCTGTGAGCTGGTTGCTGGTATCCGACGTGTTCCTGTTCGAC
This sequence comes from Thermoanaerobaculia bacterium, assembly GCA_038230535.1. Taxonomy (GTDB): domain Bacteria; phylum Acidobacteriota; class Thermoanaerobaculia; order Gp7-AA8; family Gp7-AA8; genus JADGNZ01. The sequence goes on along the minus strand of JBBRNB010000028.1, from coordinate 54,902 downwards.
TGATCAATTCGTCCACCGATCAGCACAACGGAATGCCCACAAACACGCTACCGTTAGTGCAACAAACCATGAGAGGAACACACGGGTGGGCAGAAGTGTCGCGCGAGCGCAAGCGCGAGATCATCGACGCCATCGTCGCCAACGCGCCGACGAAAGGCCCTGTGCATGCCGAGCTCGACCTCACCGACCGCTGCAACGTCGCCTGCTACTTCTGCAACCAGCAGGATCTGCGCACCAAAGAACAGATCCCGCTGAAGAAGACCACGGAGCTGATCGATGAGATGGCCTCGAACGGCCTCCGTTCCGTGCGTCTCTCCGGCGGCGGCGATCCGCTGTTTCATCGCGAGATCAACGACGTCATGGCCCACCTCGCCACCCGCGGCATCGTCGTCGACAACCTCACCACGAACGGCGTCGCTCTGAACCACGACATCGCCGGCTACCTCGTCAACAACAAAGCCCGCGAGGTGATCTTCTCCCTCAACGCCGTCGATGCCGCCGACTACGCCCGCATGATGCAGGTCAAGCCCGGCCTCTTCGACAAGGTCATCACCGCCATCAAAACGCTCGTCGAAGTGCGCGGCGATTCGATCTACCCCTCGATCGTGACGCAGTTTCTCCTCGACCGCTCCAACATCACACGCATGGTCGAGATGTACGACCTCGGCCGTTCCCTGGGCGTCGACCGCATCGCCATGAACGCCGTGCTGGAGATTCCGCGCGAGCGCATCGACCGCGAGCTCCTCCTCCGCCCCGAGGATGCCGAGCTCGCCGAGCCGTACGTCGAGCAAGTACTGCGAAAGGATGCCGACGCCGGCCTCCTGCAGATCGACTTCGCCGTCTACGGCTGGAACGGCATGATGAAACGCGTCCGCGACCGCGTCGGTACCGAACCGACCAACATGTACCCGACCGCCCCCTCCTTCCGCGACCGCAACGACGGCTGCTTCTTCGCCTGGTACACCGCCGCCATCACCGGCAACGGCGACATCCGCCCCTGCTGCCTCCTCCTGAACCCCGATGTCCCCCCCCTCGGCAACGTCCACGAGAAGTCGATGACCGAGCACTGGCGCGGCGCCGCCTTCCAGCAGATGCGCGACGAGATGCGCGAAGTCCTCCTCCGCGGCGGCAAGGTCGACTACAACTCCATGAACTTCCAGATCCTGAAGGAAGTCTGCGTCAAACCCGGCCTCTGCTGGCTCAAGCACATGTACTTCAAGTTCGACGAAGAGTTCTACGCCGAGCTCGACGCCAGGCTGGAAGTCGTTCGCCGGAAAGAAGTTCGCTGGCTCGGCACCCCCAGGCAGATGAAACGCCGCGCGGACGTCTTCCTCTACGATCACCCCAAGGTGAAAGAATTCGTCAGCGGCAACCGTTTACGCCGCACGTACGACTGGCTCCGCGACTCCACCCGCCCCCTCCGGGTGACCCTGAAACGGCGCCTCCACATCAATCTCACCGACGCCGCGTAGTACAATCTGATCCCTTCCGATTGCGCCCATAGCTCAGATGGATAGAGCGTCAGCCTCCGGAGCTGAAGGTCGTAGGTTCGAATCCTACTGGGCGCACCAAGGGAACATCACGCGTTTCCTCTCAGGCGATCGTTGACTCAGAACTACGGTAAAACCGATCAGGATGAAGCCGGTTCCGTGCGATCCATACGCAAGTCCCTGCCGGAGCCTAGATCCAACGCTTTGCGTGTGCAAATAACCTCTTGCCCCCGCCTGTCCAAAGTCGTGCTCGATTAGTGCCTGCCGATCGATGGGTTTGTGTTCGCCGAAACCGAAGGACCGGCCACACGTGCTTTCTGGGTAGGGATTTTCCACCAGTTGACACACCTAGAGTGATATGAGTCGCCAACACATCGGGGTGTCACTGGCACTTTTGTGCCTCAGCATTCTTGCAGTTGCGGTCGCGGTCCGATACTATGGAATCGGGCGTTGGTGGAGTAAGGCTAGCTCTACGGATATCCGAAGTTCAATTCTGAGTCGTCTAAATTCGCTCCCACCATATAGGCAGTTTACTTCCGATCTGCGACGTCGTGCGCTAACGTCATTAGCTGTTGACGTGTGGCTCCCCGTTCAGAATCGGCGCGCCAAGACAACAGCGCCTCCATCAGAATCGGATGATGTTGACTTGTCCGACGACGATCTCAAAAAGGTGGTTAGCCGTATCGCTCATGGCCGCGGGACAATAGACGATGGACACTATCGCGTCACCATTATCGTCCGCCGAGAATACCGCGTCCCGCTGTTTCAGGAATCGGTTAAACTGGCCGATTGTATCGGCGAGGCGACACTGACGATCCATGATGGCCAGATTCGGGCCTGCTCAATTGCTCTTCGTGATCTTAAACAAATATCTGACATCAATGAAAGATTAATAGGTATCTTGGCCGCGTTGCGTGATCCTATTCTGCCGATTCAGTATCGCGGCGCGAGTCTGCAATTGCTTGATGGCCGCGCCTGCGACCTAAGAACAGCACGACATATTGAGCAATTGTACTCGAGTGCAGCACAGTGGCCCAACAATATTACAGATCGCATCGTTCACTTAGGGTTCATAGCATCGGCGCGGGAGCTTGCGATTTACTATCGCCAGAACCATTTTTCACTTACATCGGCGGATTTGCTGGGTGTTCCAAGAGCGGTCACTCTGGGCGAGCGGGTATGCCGTGTGTGCGTACTGGCGACGATGAAGAATGCATTTGGTGAAGCGATCGACACAGAACAGTCAATCTTGGCGCTGGAACAAGCTGATGCGGCAGAAATCACGGCGCGCGAAGTCCGTCGTGTGGCGGCGGTCGATTTTAATGCCGATCTCATTAATGGATTATTAACAGGCCGTATCTCCAACCCGTTAATGGGGTACATCCTTACTGCAGTTTTGGCTGCAGCGCTAGCGATCATCGTTCGGTACGTTTTGGCTGTCTGTGTGCAGATTAAGACCTTGTTCACGAAGACATCCATCAATGTTACTGTTGTCTCAGGTTCGGACAGTAACGATGCTGATACGAGTCAGGGGGGAACAGGAACAGAATAAACCGTCGATGATGCGCTGCGCGACCTAACGCAACGCAGAAGCTGACACGGCGCGGAGCGTGAAGTAACTTACAAATACCGATTGGTTCCGGCTTCAGTTTCAGGACAACGGCAGAGGAAGCTATCAAGGGAATCGACTTGTCCGAAAAGGTGGCGATCGTAACGGGCGGATCTTCAGGCATCGGTCTCGAGACAGCTCGGGTCCTTGCGTCCGCCGGCGATTCCGAGGGAGGCGAAGAGCTCCGCCGCAGCGGATGTCGGGGACGCCGCCTTGATTCTGTTTGATCGGACCCCAATGTCAGCTTTTCGGCGCCGGTGTGAAGCCGAGTTTCGCGGCCATCGTCACCAACTGGGCCAGCGAGCCGGCTGTCATTTTTATCATCGCCTTGCCTCGGTGTGCCTTCACCGTGATCTCGCTGATGCCGATTTCGGCACCCACCTGTTTATTCAGCAGGCCGGAGATCACCAACGCCATGACCTCCCGTTCGCGGGCCGTGAGTGACGCGTAACAGCATCGAAGAGCTTGGAGCTCCTCCTCGTGAACAAGCGCGGTCCGGCTGCGTTCGATTGCGACAGGTCGAGGAGTCTCTCTGGGGCCGCGACTTCTCAATTATCTGGGCGCACAAAGTTCCGGCTGGTCACACCAGAGGTTCTGTAGCGCAATTCCTACGATCAACTACGCCTACACAACCGGCATCGATCGAAGAACCAGAAGGTTCGATTCGACGATGAGGGTCAAATCGCGGTCTTTCGACAGAATCAACGCATCATGATGCGCAGCCAGGCTCGCAATTACGCAATCGATGGTTGAGCGGACGGTGATTCCGCGTTCACGCAGCCGGCGGAACAGATCGGCCGCCTCGAGATAGGTGTCTGGTTCATTCGGCGACAACCAGTCCATCTGCCGGAAGTGGCGCTCAATTTTCAAAAGGCTCTTGGCCTGACGCAGGCCCTGCAAGACTTCCGACACGATGAGACCGCATGTGACCAAATCAGCGTCTTCGCGGATCAGGCGTGCCAGGGTTTCAGCCTGCGGGCTTGGATAGCCGTTGAAGAAGTCGACCCAGACAGAGGTGTCGACCAGGATTCTCATCCGCGTTTTCTGAGAGCGTCGAGGTCTCCCGTCCACTCGACTTTGCCGCGGAGATCCAGAAGCTGCCGGCGGCTTCGAGCCCGGGCGAATCTGCGGAGCGCCTCGTTCACTACTTCGGTCTTTGTCCGGCCCTTGGAAACCCTCATCGCTGCTTTGATCGCCTCATCGTCAAGGTTGAGCGTTGTTCTCATGTGTCTGCACCCGGCTACATATGATAAGCCAGATTGATATGCCATGTTCACGCGCGCCGGCTCTGCTGCTCAGCGAATCCATGGACCGATCGGCAACGGATCGAGGCTCGACCTTCTCGTAGATCGCTGCGAGTCCGGGGTGGCAGTCAACCGACGCGAGGTGGGTGGGCGCCGCAACGATGCCACGCGGACCTACATCCCCGGCGCGGCACTTCAGGCCGCCGGACGAATTCTCAATATCTACTTCGACAACAGTCTGGCCAAGAGCGCCATGTACACGATCGGGCTCGAAGACTCTCTGCTGGCAGGCGCGCCGACGGGATCCGGCACGATTCGCCCGCTCATCGACAGCGATGCTCCCGCCGGTATCCGCTACGGGAAGGTGCTTCTGGCCGACAATACGCCGGTCACGAAGGCTCCGGTTACGTTGCATACGAACGGGATCGACCAGTTCGACCGCGCGCTGGACGGCAGCGTCAATGGAACTCCCACCGATAGCGGCCGGAACATCTTCGAGCTCATTCCGCGCGATCTCAACACCGGCGCGAATGGGACCTGCGCGGAGACGTCGAATGCCACGAGCAGCATTCGCACGGACGATCATCCGCTCGCCTGGCGAGATGCAGCAGCTCAATCTCGTTTTCGTCGGACGGGGCAGCGTGAGCGGGGTTGTCCGGTCCTCCCGGACGCACGGGATTCGATAACCCACCGGTCAGCGATTTTGAAGACGGCTATCACCGGCCCAGACGGGGCCTACACGTCAGCTATCTTCCGGTGCGTCCCTTGAGTTTGAGTGTCTCCGATGCCAGCGGCAACGTCGCCTTGGCCAGCAGTCAGATCATTTTCCGGCGGAGCGTTTCGCCAGGTCGTCTGATCCCGCTCTCCGGACGCACGGGGTCACCATGGCGAACAGCGACACTTACAGTCGCAAGGATGGCATGAAGTGTGATACTACCTGCGCCGACCCGTCGATGAGAACGCCTAACGCGTTTCGTTTTGGCGGAGTTTGGAGGAGTTCATGAAGCAAATAGCGATTGGAGCAGTGGCGCTTTTTTCCTTCGTTGGTGCTTGTTTGGCCGGTGAGGGCAAGGTGCGACGCATGCCAGAGCCGATCGTTAATGAGTATCTCGTTATGCTGCAAGGCATTCGTGGTCATGAAGTGCCCGGTGCTGCGGCGAGTTTGATGAATCGCTTTGGCGGCCGCACTATCGTGCAGTACCAGAACGCGAGTACTGGCTTTGCCGCGAGGATGACGGATGCGCAGGCGACCGCGTTGTCCCATGACCCGACGGTATAGGCAAAGTGACTCCGGCGGAGGCGTCCTACCTCGAGAATGAGGTGGATGCACTGATGGGTTACGACTGGAATGGCAGCGCATTTGTTACTCCTCACGTGGTTCATGAGAGCGGGCACAGCGATTATAACTGGGATGGCATTCCAGTCGTCGTCTCCGCGAACAATCAGGACGCCAACACAGGCGACACGACACCCGCCCGAATGGCCTGGAGCAATGCAGCGAATTTCGGTTCGGGCGCGCACGTGATTTCCGTAGGTGGCCTGGATGAGAATGACGCACGTTGGACGAATGACACAACCCAATCGCAGGAGCCGACAGCCTGCAGCGCAAGCGTGAATCCCGGATCGAACTATGGCCCTACCGTCGACATCTACGCTGCGGCTCATCACATTAAGCTTGCGGCATTGGGCAGCACGACAAGCACTACAACGTCGTCGACGACGCTATCGGGAACGTCGTTTTCTGCGCCGATTGTGGCAGGGTTGATAGCTCGAATCCAGGAGGTGTCCGGTGCGTTGTCACCGGCAGCAGCATGGACCGCACTGCAGAACTCGAGCCTCTTGCCGTCGTCGGCGATTGAGCCGGGCGGCAATAATAACAAAAAGATCGCGCGACTCAGTGGGCAGGCGTCCTGCTCAACTGAATACCCGTAGCATATGGAGACCCAACGGAATGCGTCTCAAGCAAGTATCAATTGCTCTCTTTCTCTTCGTCGCCGATTCGTTGGCTTCGGTCGCCTCCGCTCAGGTGCCCGGTATTGCCTATCGACGCATTCTCCTGCCGGTCGTAGTGGAGACGCCGGTGCCAGGAGCTCTTGGCTCGCTATGGAAAACCGATCTCAGTTTGACTAACGAGGCTGCATCGGCCATGTGGGTCTACCCGATCCAGTTCCTCGGCGTTCTTTGTGAGCCTATCGCCTGCGCAAGCCCCGATACGCATTTGCCTGCCGGCCTTACGATTCCGGCGACGATTTACTATTTCGGCAAAGGCACTCCGCCAGGCAATGGCGTTGTGCTTCACGCTGAAGAGGCCTATTCCAATGCTTTGCGAATCTCACTGCGGGTTCACGATCTCTCGCGACAGGACAAATCATTTGGAGCCATCGTTCCGGTGGTTCTTGAAAACAAGTTCGGACAGGCGCTGACTCTCGTCGGGTTGCCCGGCGAGGATCCGAATTTTCGCTTGAATCTAAGAATCTATTCGCTAACCGCCGATGCGAACGTGCAAGTGAACATACAAGCGTTCGCGACCAACCCGCATCAGGAAGTAATTGACACAGCCCAAGATGTTCTGCTCGGTTCGCGCACCTTCTCACTATTGCCGCCGTTGGCGGTTGGCAGCGGACCCGGAAGTCAGCCGCCGGTCTCTGCACCAAGCTATCTCTCGATCGGCGATCTCAAGACAATTACTGGCGGAAAAACAGCTCCGCTGTACCGCCTGGAAATCAGTTCCGCAACTCCAAGTGTGACGATCTGGGCATTTGCGACGATCACGAACAACGATACACAGGAAGTAACGATAGTCAGTCCTGCCGAGCATTGACGGCGTCGCCGACGTGTCAGCCCAAACGCCTACGCCGCTTTGCTGTAGGGGACGTGCTGTCGCGTCGCCGGTGGTCGACGAAACGCCGGAGCACCGGGCCGAAGCCAGGAACATCCATGGCGTCGGGCGTTTGCGCCATGCGCGGCCACCGGTACCATCGCGTTGACGTTCCCAGCCAGGGAGACGAAGCAGGTCACCGTCACTTCTGACGATCCGAACGAGGCCGCGATCATCGCTTCCGCAAAGGTAACGGTCGTTACTCCCGGCAAGACCCTGACCGTTTTTCCCGACGCCGCCGAAACGTAAACGGCGACCGGAATGTCGTTGGGCGAGGTCTGGGCCACGGCCACCTCGCGAGGTCTCTCCGCCTCGGCCAGCGGCACTCTGGCCAGCCGCTCCACTCCCTTGCATCACGCACTCGCTGGGACGGCGCATCGGCATGGCTAGACACGTGGAGGCCGAGGCGGGAGTGGGGCAGCCGTCCGCAAACACGAGGGTGCTCGTTCACGCGGCGCGGCGCGGATAGTCTCCATACCAGACGGTACCGTGGACAGCTATCCCGCCCCGAACGTTAACCTCGATTCCAGAGAGTCCGGCGGACATCGCGCACGCGAGGACGCATTCGCACGTTACATGTGGGGTCAAACCTTCGTTTTTCTACTGCTCGTAAGTGCTTGACACACCGGATACTTCGCGTCGGCGAACTTCTCCGGTTGAGATGTTAGTGAGTTATTCGCATCATTCCGGCTAAGAAACCAGAGGGACACCACCGGGTCAGATCGTCGATCGTCGCTTCTTGCTGACACCGTGTCGGTTGTCTCCGTTCGGTTAGAATGCGCATCTCTCGATAATGACAAAAGTTCAAGCACTTGAAGAAGAGATCGGGAAGCTTTCTGCGACAGAGCTGACGGAACTGCGGGAGTGGTTTGCCGAGCGCGACGCCGGCGAGTGGGACCGGGAAATCGAACGGGATGCGGCGTCCGGGAAGCTCGATAAGCTGTTCGAGAAGTCGGTTGCGGATCACCTCGCGGGAAAGAGTCGCGAGATTTGAAGCATTTCACCAGTCGGATTTCTGGGATCGCTTCAGCCAACTGCCCGCGGACATCCAGAAGCTTGCGCGTGAGAACTACGAACTGCTGAAAGAGAATCCGCGTCATCCATCTCTGCACTTGAAGAAGGCCAGAGGCTACTGGTCTGTGCGCGTGGGACGCGGTTATCGCGCACTCGGGAAGAGCGTGGAAGGCGGCATTCTCTGGGGTTGGATCGGCGCGCACGACGAATACATGAAGATCCTCTCCTAGCACAGGACCGAACGGCCTATGGCTTGCGGGAAACATCCTGCCAAGCTCCGCAGCCGGCGGCGAGACGCCAGCGCTCCGTCGCGTTGCGCGCGCTTGCGCGGCGCGCTACGAACTGCCCGCCGCCGTCTTCTTCTGCGCAACCACCCGCATCGAGTGATCAAGGATCCGTTTGCGGATGCGGATCGACTCCGGGGTCACTTCCACAAGCTCGTCGTCTTCGATCCATTCGAGGCATTGCTCGAGGGTCAGGAGCTTGGGCGGCGTGAGCTGGAAGGCCATGTCGGAGCCGGAGGTGCGCATGTTGGTGAAGTGCTTTTGCGGCAGAACTGGACCACCATGCCGGCGTCCCGGGAGTTCTCGCCGGCGATCTGGCCGCCGTAGACTTTGAGGGCGGCAGGGGCCGAAGTTGGGGCCGCACCTTCGTTTTGCAGTTTGGACCAGACCAGAAACGAAGGTGCGGCCCTCTCCCCACACGTCCGAAGCGCCTCGTTCACCACGTCGCTCTTCGTCCGGTCCTCGGAAAACCTCATGGCTGCTTCGAGCGCCTCGTCGTCAGGATTGAGCGTCGTTCTGATGTGCCTGTATCTTCGGCAACGGATCGAACTCGACCTTCTCGTAGATCGCTGCGAGTCCGAGGTGGCAGTCAACGGACACAAGGTGGAGGGTGCTGCCCGAGTCGCTGATCTCCGAGAGAATCCACTGCTCTCCTTCGCGCACGTAGTGCTCGACGCGGATCTTGTCCTGGGCGACGAGAACGTATTCGCGCAACGTGTCGAGACGGCGGTAGTGCGCGAACTTCTCCCCCCGGTCGTATGCCTCGGTCGATTCGGAGAGCACTTCCACGATGACCTGCGGGTTGAGAAGCGTGTCGATGCGCGCGTCTTCGAAACGAGGCTCGCCGCAGACTGCGACGATGTCGGGATAGGTGTAGGTCCCGGCCGGGCTGACCTTGACACGCATGTCGCTTATGTACGCTTCGCACCCTCTACCCCGCATCTGTGAGCTGAGCTCGCGAACGAAGTTGACGGCAATCAGGTTGTGCCGCCGGCTCGCGCCCGGCATCGCGAAGATGTGACCGGCGATGTACTCGCTTCGGATCTCGGACTTTCTTTCCAGATCGAGGTATTCGCCGGGCGTCACGAAGTTCGGATTGGGCACCGATACGAACATAGTACGCGCTCGCACGAATGTGAGACCCATGACCCCCCCGCCTCGGATCCTCGATTACCCTCCCATCGACAGCACCTCGGGGTGCTCGCGACTCCTTAGACGGCGTATGCGGCCCGAGGCGTTTTGATCTTGGGGAGTAGTCACCGTGCCGATGATCGGCCGGGTAGCGAGGCTCGGGAGCGGCCGCTCGAAGCTGGCCAGTTTCTCGGTGTCCAAGTACGGTCCCAGCAAAGCACCGACTACTGGATGCCCGGACGCCGGCAACGGCGTCCGGAGCAACGGCACCGCGGTCACCCTTCGGCGCTCGCGAAGTGCGCCTAAAGTATGGGGACGCACCTTCGTTTTGCAGTTCGGGCCAGACCAGAAATGAAGGTGAGTGGTGGCAAAAGCGATGAAAACTATTGCAGTTTCTATTGACGAGACCACGCTGAAGCTTCTGGACGGACTGGCGGCTGCCTCCGCGCGGCATCGAAACCGGCCGGCGCTCGTGGCCCATGAAGCCCTCGGCGCACCAAGGTCTCTGCGATTGCAAAATTCGCTCAGCCAGGGTACCGTTCCTCCGTTCTGGAGGAATGGTCGATGGCCACGTTGAACATCAAGAATTTCCCCGATCTGCTCTATCGCCGCATCAAACAGCGCGCCGGTAAGAATAGGCGTTCGATCACCCAGGAGGTCGTCCAACTCCTCGACGAGGCGGTGAACAACGCGCCAAGAGTGTCGCTGCTCGACCTGGAGGGATTAGGCAAGGATCTTTGGGAGAAACAGCTTGGCGGAAAGGACGCCGCTGATTTCATTTCTCGAGAACGTGACGGATGGAGTTGATCGACGCACTCGGCGATGGTCCGGTAGCGATCGACAGCGTCGTGTTCATCTACTTCATCGAGAAACATCCGCGATTTCTCGAGCACCTGCAGTCTCTGTTCACGCAACTGGACCGCGGCCACCTCATGGCGGTCACCTCCGCGCTAACCCTCCTCGAGACGCTGGTCGTGCCCTACCGATCCGGCGACCTCGATCTCGCTGCGAGGTACGAAGCGATTCTCACGAATGGCCGAGGGCTGACGCTCGTCCCAATTCAGCTTCCCGTCATTCGGAGGGCCGCGGAGATTCGCGCAGCAACGATGGTTCGAACGCCTGACGCGCTTCAGCTCGCGACGGCGTCGCTGACGAAGTGCACGGCATTTCTGACCAACGACCGTCGGATTCCGTCGCTACGTGGACTTCCCGTCCTGCAACTGGAGACCTTTGCGTAAGCGCGCAGGCGTCGCCGGATCAGCAAGGGCTCCGGCTCGTTCCGCATCGATCACGCCCTCGATCCGACGAACAAATACTTCTACTACTCCTTCGTCGAGTCGACGGACATGATGACCGTCTACAACGGCAACATCGTGACCGATCCGCGGGAGGTGGGCGTGCGATAATCGAACGCGATGTCGACATCCGGGCATCAAGTTCACTACACGTACGCCGAATACCTGGTGATCGAAGAGTTCAGCAACGTCAAACATGAATTCCTCGCTGGTCAGATGTATGCCATGGCGGGAGGCACGCCGGAACATGCCATGCTTGCAGCGGCTGCTTCCGGATCTCTCTACGGTCAACTTCGCGGCGGACGTTGTCGCGTCGCGGACTCCGATCTCCGAATACGGACCGGTACCGGCCTGGCGACCTATCCGGACGTCACCGTCGTATGCGGACCGATCGAACGCGACGCCGAAGACCGCCTCGCGGTGACGAATCCAACGCTCATCGTCGAAGTCCTCAGCGATCGCACCGAGGAATACGGCCGCTGCGATAAGTTTGAACACTACAAGAGCCTTCCGTCGCTGCGGCAATACCTGCTCGTCTCCCACCGCGGACCTTCGGTCGAGGTCTGGACGAAGGACGGCGATTCATGGCAGCGTGCGATCGTTCGCGAAGGCGAAGTGGAGCAGCTCGTGATCGGCGCGAAACTCGACGTAAGCGAGCTTTATGCCGCCGCGGCCGAACCGTCAGCGTGAATTCCTGCTGGAGCTGCCGGCAGTCGGGCACGAACGCGTTTCGAATCCTACTGGGCGCACCAAGCCAACCCATTCGGAACATCGGCCTTCGTTGCGTAGGGCCGGACCTTCGTTTTGCGGCTCGTGCCAGAGCCAGAAACGAAGGTGCGGCCCCTCGCCCACACGCTCAAACTGTGGAGGAGCCTTGGGTAACCAACGCTGCCGGCCCTGCCCGCACTAAGGCATAGAACCCTCTTGCACCTCGATCATGGGCGCCATCTCGGGTACTCCTATCGCTTCCTCATGCGACGCGTGGAGAAAACGGCCGGGCGCGTTTGCACGCGCCCGGCCTTTCCCTACCATCCCTGGTTACTTCTTCGGCTCGCCGGACGTTTCGGCGGCCGGTGCCAGTGCCGGAGGCGTGTTGGGCGTCTGCGCCTTCTTGCGGCGGGCCAGGCGCTTCAGCCGCTTGATCTCCTGCACGTGCGGCACGAGGACCGCGTGGGCCGGATCGCGAGCGAGCTGCGCGCTGACCGAATAGGCGCGGCCGGTGACCAGGGCGACGCGATTACGGCGGACGAGATTTGCGCCGGACACGCCGTTCAGCAGCGTGCGGAGCTCATCTTCGACCGCGGTCCAGTGGTTCGCTTCATCCAACAGGCCGCGGACCTCGGCGGCCGGCTGGCCGACCGCCTGCTCGACGAGGTCCGCCGCGTCGATCACGTTGATCGACGCCTGCAGCTCCTCGTTGGACGTTTTCGCGTGGGCGCGAAACGCCCGCCGCTGCGCAGTCGTGAGCGGCGTGACCTCGCCGATCTGCGACCGCACCAAGCGGAGTTGTTCGACGACGGCTTCGGGGGACAGAGTGGTTGCCGCCGGCGGATTCTCCACAGCGGCAGCGGGAGTTTCGATTTTCTGATTGGACATTTTCGTTTCCTCGAGTACGGGTTGAGTCCGGAGGGGAACGCCGGCGCTCGTACACAGCGCAGACGGCCACACCGGCTGGAGGAGACGGCGACACGCCGGTACCTCCGGTTGATGTTTTTCCCGAAGTGCGCACGATTCTGACGTGCACACCTAGAGAGCCCGCGGCAGGAGGAGCACTGCTCAACTCCCGCAGAGATACGGTCGGTCGCACTATCCAGCACAGTTGCCGTACCCGTTGGCCGCCATGGAGACCGGGGCTCTCACGAGCACCGTTTCCGTTTTCGCAGGGATCTACCCCGTGAATGGTGCATTGGATAGCATGGTCGGGAGGCAAAGTCAACAGTTCTTTTCATAGCAGCCGGGTGTCCCACGTTGCGGGCCGGGTGTCCCGCGCTGCGGGCCGGGTGTCCCGCGTTGCGGGCCGGGTGTCCGGCGTTGTGGGCCGGGTGTCCCGCGCTGCGGGCTGGATGTCCCGTGTTGCGGGCTGGATGTCCCGCGTTGCGGGCCGGATGTCCCGCGTTGCGGGCCGGATGTCCCGCGCTGCGGGCCGGGTGTCCCGCGTTGCGGGCCGGATGTCCCGCGTTGCGGGCCGGGTGTCCCGCGTTGCGGGCCGGATGTCCCGCGTTGCGGGCCGGGTGTCCCGCGGTTGCGGCAGAGTGCTGGACGCTGCGCGCAGCGTGCGGCAGCGAGACGCCGTCGGGCCAGCCGGCGGGACGCCAGCGTTCCGGGCTTACGCGTGAGTTTGCCACTCCCCGCTCGGCCAAGCCGAGCGTGAAGCTGGGGCCGGACCTTTGTTTGGAGCTTGGATCAGAGTCAGAAACGAAGGTGCGGCCCGTGGCTGATGCCTGGCCGCGGGTCGTATTTCATACGAAAGGCTTATCCGCAGATTACGCAGATGAAGCAGATGAGACTCGCGCGAGGTTTCTGTCTGCGTAATCTGCGTAATCTGCGGATGAGCTGTTTTGGGCCGTGCTACCTCAGCAACACCTCAGCTGACCCGGCGGTCATTCTGCGTTTCTGGCCGCCAGATTCGTAACGTCATCAAGCAGCGTGCGCCATTCGCGCGCGATGGCCAGCGTGGCCCGTCGCGCCGCCGGGCAAACGCCGGTCATGTGGATAAAGCCATGTCCGAGGCTGGGATACTTCTGCGGCCGGGTCATGGTTCCCGCGGCAGCCAGCGCCTGGGCGTAGGCCTCCCCCTCGTCGCGAAGGATGTCGAAGCCTGCCGTGACCACGATTGCCGGCGGCAGGTTCGATAGATCGGAAGCGAGAAGTGGGGAGAGGCGGGCACGATCGGCACGCGGCGCACCTTCAGCGTAGTAGCGCCCGAAGGCGGCGCGGTCTTTCCTCGAGAGGAAGAATCCTTCGCCGAAGAGCTCATGCGAACGGCGCGGCGTGACACCGTCGGTTGGTGGATAGATCAACAACTGCGCCTGCGGCGCCTCTTCTGGGGCTGTGATGCAGGAGATGACAGCGCTCAGGTTCGCGCCGGCGCTGTCTCCACCGATGGAGACATTCCGCGGATCGACGCCCAAGGCCGCTGCATTCACCTGCGCCCAGGACAGCGCAGCGGCAGCGTCTTCAAGCGCGGCGGGATAAGGATGCTCCGGCGCGAGGCGATATTCGACGCTCAGGACGTGGACTCCGGCGTAACGGCAGAGAATTCGGCATGGCTCGTCGTGCGTGTCGAGATCGCCGATGACGAATCCTCCGCCGTGTAAGTAGACCGTCAGGTGCGTTGCTGCGTCGTCGGGAGCGTAGTGCCGGACACGCAGCCCTCCGGCCGCTGTGACAATCTCCAGGTCGCGAACGGAGGCGACCTTGGTCATGGGGCCGCGGAAGGCGGCCGTCTCGCGGCGATAGCGCGCCCGGCCCGCGGCCACCGCCGGCTCGACCAATCCCGGTACGTTGTGGCGCAGGCGGATGGAGCGCAACAACTGTACATGCGGATCGAGCCGCTGCCCATCGACGATTACCGGAGGAGTGCCGGAGAGCCAGACCTTGACGCGGTCTGGCAGAAAGGCCATCGCACGCGCAGTCAGGTAGCGGCCATGAACACTCACGTGGTGTATCCTACCGACCGATCGGTAGGTACGTCCAATGAAGGCCGCTGTTTGCTACCTGAACGACGCGCCACTGCGCGTGGAAGATGTCACCATCGACGCGCCGGAGCGGAACGAGGTTCTGGTGCGCATGGCCGCCAGCGGCGTGTGTCACTCGGATCTTTCGGTCATCACCGGGATCATGCCGGCGAAACTCCCCTGCGTCCTCGGTCATGAGGGGGCGGGAGTCGTCGAGCGGCTCGGCGATGGTGTCGAGCACCTGAAGGAAGGCGATCGCGTCCTGTTGTCATGGGTGACCCCCTGCGGAATCTGCTTCTACTGTCGTATCGGCGAGCCTCACTTGTGTGATGTCGGCGGCCGGATCAACTCCACTCATCGCTTGCCCGATGGAAGCACGCGCTTGCATCGAAACGGGACCGGCCTGCAGGTCTTTTGCGGATTGGGGGCGCTCTCCGAGATGGTGGTCGCGCCGGCGAACGCGTGCGTAAAGCTGCCGGACGACGCTCCGCTCGACAAAGCGGCGTTGATCGGGTGTGCGGTGATGACCGGTGTCGGAGCGGTGTTCAACACAGCGGAGGTGCGGCCCGGCAGCCGGGTGGCTGTCTTCGGAGCCGGTGGCGTAGGGCTCAATGTGATCCAGGGCGCCTCGATTGCCGGCGCGGAGCGCATCATCGCGGTGGACGTCAATCGGCGCAAACTCGAGCTTGCGGCCTCGTTGGGCGCAACGGATTGCATCGACGCCGGCGTTCAGGATCCGGTGGCTGGCATTCGCGACCTGACCGATGGCCAGGGCGCCGACTACACCTTCGAGGCCATCGGCCGCAAGGAATCGATCGAGCAGTCGTACGCCGCGGCCAGGAAAGGCGGCACTTGCGTGGTGATCGGCATCGGCTCGCGCAAGGAGTCGGTGAACCTGAATGTCTTCTTCATTCCGGTGATGGCAAAGCGGATTTTGGGCTGCTGGTATGGCAGCGCACATGTCCATCGCGATGCGTTGCGCCTGCTTTCGCTATATCGCTCCGGAAAGCTCAAGCTCGACGAATTGCTGACCAGAACGTATCCGCTCGAAGACGTCAACCAGGCGTTTTCCGACTTGCGCAACGGTCTGAATGCCCGAGGACTGGTGGTCTATGGCTGATGCGTCTTGACTCCCTGCGTGAAGCTTGGGTATGCTCCCTACCGAACGGTCGGTAGCAACAAGATGACATTGAAGCGCGAGCGAGATCCGCTCCCTGGTGATGGACGTGCAGCCGAGGTATATCGCGCGGCTGCGCAGATCATTCTGGAGAAGGGTTACGACGCCACTTCGGTCAGTGACATCGCAGAGGCCCTGGGCATCACCAAGGCCGGCCTCTATCACTACATCCACGGAAAGACCGAGTTGCTCTTCGACATCATGGAGTACGGTCTCGACCAACTCGATCGCGAGGTTGCGCAACCGGCGAAGCAGATCGCAGACGCCGAGGCGCGACTCCGATTCATGATCAGCATGCACGCGCGCATCGTGACGCGCGGGCATGGCGCGGTCACCATTCTGGTCGACGAAGCCCGGGCGCTGACGCCTGTCCAGAACCGCAAGATCACCCGCAGGAAACGCGCCTACTTCGATTTCCTTCGAGCGACGCTCGATGAACTGAGGGGCGAGGGAAAGCTTCATGACGTCGACCTTACAGTCGCTTCGTTCAGTCTGTTGGGGATGATCAACTGGCTGTCACGCTGGTATCGCGCGGACGGACCGCTCAGTGAGCAGCAGGTCGCTGACCAGGTCGTCAACATCGCCCTCAACGGGCTTACACGGCCTGCGGCGCGCCGGCGCGGTCTTCGAGTGGCCACACATGAGTAACCGGATCAGCTTGCGGCCGTATGGGACGGGCGCGAGCGAATTACTTCGTGAACAGGAGGCGCAGATGGCGTCACGGGTTCGAGTCCTTCTCCTCATTTTCTTCGTCGTTGCAACGCCCATCGGTTTGTTCGCACAGTCACGCTTGACGGCCGCGGACATCGAGGGCACCATTCAGGACCAGTCGAACGCGGTTTTGCCCGGCGTGACGGTCACGGCCACGAACACGGCCACCAATCAATCGCGCACCGCGGTCACCGACAAGGAAGGCCGCTACTACATCGGCGCGCTCCCGCCGGGGCTCTACACCATCACCGCGGAGCTCAGCGGATTCGCGCAGCAGACGCGAAAGGATGTGAGGCTGCTCATCGGCCAGCTCGCCGATCTGCATTTCACGCTTCGGGCGGGGGCGGCGGAGGCCATCGTGGTCAGCGCCAGGGCGCCCGTGGTGGACACCACCGAAACTTCGCTTTCCACCGTGGTGGGGCAGGAGCAGATCGACAGCCTCCCGACCAACGGCCGGAACTTCCTCAGCTTCAGCGTCATCACGCCGGGCGTGACCACCGACCGGACGCCCCAGCAAGGCGCCTCGGCCACCTCCGGGCTCTCGTTCGGAGGCCAGCGCGCCCGCTCGAACAACATTATGGTGGACGGCGTGGACAACAACGATCCCGTCGTGGGCGCCGTCCGGGCCACCTTCAGCCAGGAGGCCATTCAGGAATTCCAGGTGCTGACCAACTCGTACTCGGCCGAGTTCGGGAAAGCCTCCGGCGGAGTGGTCAACATCATCACTCGCTCGGGCTCGAACGAACAGATGGGCAACGTATTCGAATTCTTCCGAAACAAGAGTCTGAACTCGAAATCGCATTTCGAGAGATTCGACGTCTTCGGGAGCTCCATCAGCCAGAGCAAGGCCCCCTTCAATCAATCGCAGTACGGCTTCACTCTGGGCGGACCGATCAAACGCGATCAAACGTTCTACTTCGTATCGGCGGAGGACCTCAAGACCGACACGAGTAACTTCGTCACGATCGATCCCGCCGCCGCGGCTCTTCTCAACGCGAACGGCTTTCCGGTGGAACTGGGCAACGTGCCGTACTCCGTCAGGTCGAAGGCGTTCCTGACAAAAGTCGATCATCAATGGGCGCCGGCGCACAGCCTGGTGGCGCGCGGCAACTACGCCAGCCTGATGAACGAGAACATCGAGCCGTTCGGCGGGATCGTGGCGCGGAGCCGCGGTGCCGTTCAGAACCGCAAGGACTGGGCGATCGCCGCATCCGAAACCGACGTTGCGTCCACCCGCTGGATCAATGAGCTGCGCGGACAGTATGCCCACGAGAATCAGCTGATCGAGTCACTCGATCCGAACTGCGGCGGGCCGTGCGATGACAACCTGAAGGGCGGGCCAACGGTGGAAATCGTCGGCGTGGCCAGCGTTGGACGTCAGCGTTTCACACCACAGCCGAGAAGAAACACGCGCTATCAGTTGAAGGACACGGTCAGCTACTACAAGGGCCAGCATTCGCTGAAGGCGGGGTTCGATTTCAATGACGTGAAAACGCAGTTCACGGCCCTGCCGCTCCATTTCGGCGGGCGCTTCATTTTCGCGGCGCTGCCTGCGATCCCGGCCCTCGGGATCACGCAGCCCATCTCCGCGCTGCAGGCGTTCGCCGCCGGTGTGCCCGCGGCCTACGTGCAGGGATACGGACAAACGGGCGACTCGTACAACGACCCCGACTTCGCCGTATTCGCTCAGGATGACTGGAGCGTGTCCCAGAAGTTGGTCGTCAAACTGGGCCTGCGTTATCAGCGGCAATTCATGTACAACCTTCCGTACACCGTCTCGACGCCTGGTGGCGGTGCGTACACCTATAAGATCCCGCAGGACACCAACAATTGGGGTCCGCGTCTGGCGGTTTCCTACGATCCGGCCGGGGACGGAAAGTCGTCGCTCCACGGCGCGTGGGGGATCTTCTACGACAACCAGATTCTGGCGAATGCGCAGATCGGCAACGGAATCAATGGCGCAGCGAACGGAGTGCGCACGCGGGTGGTTGGCGTCGGAGCGGCCTCGATCGGCGCGTGGAGAGCTGCTGGTCATAAGGTCCCCGAGCCCACCACCCCTTACCCCAGCCTGGTCATTTCGCCTGATCCCGGTCTGCAGACGCCCTACTCGCAGCAGGTTTCCGCCGGCTACAACCGCGCCATCGGGCCGGTGATCTCACTGTCTGTAGACGCTCTGTATGTTCACGGAGAGCATCAGATCGGAACGATCGACTACAACCCGGTGATCCCATCCCTCGGCGCCAGCAGACGGCCTGATGACGTCGGCGGCAAGGCCGGAACTTCCGCCTCGATCCTTCAATACACGTCATTCGGCGAGACCTGGTACAAGGGCGTGACGCTATCGCTGAACAAGCGGCTCTCCAACAATTACCAGTTCCTGGTCTCGTACACGTACTCGAAGGCCCAGGACACCTCGACCGATTTCCAGAGCGCGTTCATCGTGCAGGACAACGGAGCCGGACGTGACCCGAACAATCTGACCGGGCTTCCGATCGGCTTCAATCCAAATGGAGACAAAGGGGCAGCCACACACGATCAGCGGCATCGCCTCGTGATCAGCGGTCTCTATCAGTTTCCGTGGCAGGTGCAGTTCTCGACCATCGTTACGGCGGCCTCCGGGCGTCCGTACACACCGCTGGCCGGCGCCGATCTCAATGGCGATGGTAACGGCGGTGCCAGTGCGCCCGATCGTGCCCGCACGGTTGTGGGCGATCCTTCCACCTCCGTCGCCCGCAACAGCCAGACCATGAAGGGACAATTCATCGTCGATACCCGCCTGAGCAAGAGGTTCAGTCTCGGCGGACGCCGAGCCGTCGAGGGAATCGTCGACGTGTTCAACCTTCTCGATCACACCAACTTCACGGAGATCAACAACATCTTCGGTACCGGAGCGTTCCCCAATGCACCGCAGAAGGACGCTCTGGGCCGCGTCACCTACGGGACATACACCGAGGCGCTCCCGGGGCGTCAGGTTCAACTCGCGGCGAAGCTCATCTTCTGAACGCAGTCGATTTCGCAAGACTTCGGCGCCGGCCTTTCGGCGCCGAAGTCCTCTCGATCGATGCCAAAAACCATCCAGGAATTGTTCGACCTGTCCGCACGCGTCGCCATTGTGACCGGCGGCTCGCGCGGCCTTGGGCTGGAGATGGCCGAAGGTCTGGCTGAGGCTGGAGCGTCGCTCATGCTGTGCGCCCGCCGTGAGCAGTGGCTCACGCCGGCGATCAGCGCGCTGCGGGGGCGCGGGTTCCGGGTCGAAGGCAGCGTCTGCGATGTTTCGGATCCGCAGCAGATTCAGGCCGTGGTCTCGGCGACGATAGAGAAACTCGGCCGGATCGACATTCTGGTCAATAACGCCGGCGTCTCGTGGGGAGAAGCGCCGGAGACGATGCCTCTGGATCAGTGGAAACGCGTGCTGGACACGAACCTCACCGGAGCGTTTCTCTTCTCCCAGGCGGCCGGCCGCGAGATGTTGAAGAACGAGAGTGGCTCCATCATTAATATAGCGTCCGTGGCCGGGCTTCGTTCGGCGGTCCACGGACCGCATTACGCCGGTTACGCGGCCAGCAAAGCAGGCCTGATGGGACTGACACGCGAGCTGGCGGCGTCGTGGGGACCCCGAGGAATTCGAGTCAACGCCATCGCCCCAGGCTTCTTTCACTCACGCCTGGCCGATCCAGCGATTGCTCTGGTCGAGCCGTCGATCAAGGCGCGCAATCCCATTCCACGCGTCGGCGAGGCCGGCGAGCTGAAAGGCGTTGCTGTTTTCCTGGCTTCGGACGCATCGAGTTACATCACAGGACAGTTCATTGCGGTCGACGGCGGAGCAACCGTCGTGTAGTGGGAGGTAACTTGGCTGACTCTTCTCCTTATGGTGCCAGGCCGTGGATCGACCACTACGACTATTGGGTGAAGCCGCACATGAACTATCCGCGGCGTCCGCTCGCCGACATTCTCCGGCTGACCGTGGCCGATGTTCCCGATCGCCCGGCCACGGCGTTCCTCGGCGCGCAACTGTCCTGGGCGGAGATCAAGGCGTTGAGCGACCGGTTGGCCACGGCGCTGGCCCAGTCCGGAATTGAAAAGGGCGATCGCGTGGGCATCATGCTGCCGAACTGCCCGCAGTATCTGATCGCCGCATTCGCGATCCTGCGCATCGGCGGGATCGTCGTGAACGTCAATCCGCTCTACACGCCGCGCGAGATCTCCGTAGTGGCCGTCGATTCCGGCATGCTCCTTCTCATCACGCTCGACGTCCTCGCGCCGCTGGCGCTCGGCGTCCGCGATCGCACTTCGATCGACGCGATCGTGATCACCTCCGTCGCCGAATACAGCGCCGCAGCTACGGCATGTCCCACAGTGGAGGGAACGAAGCGGCTCAGCGACGTTCTCGCCGGCGTTGGGGAGCCCGATCTGCCGCGAGTCAGCATCGATCCTGATACGGACGTCGCCGTTCTGCAGTACACCGGCGGCACGACCGGTGTGCCAAAGGGCGCGATGCTCACGCACTACAACATCTTCGCGAATGTCATCCAGACGACCGTTCTGCATCATCCCGATCAATCGCGTGGTGAAGAGCGCGTCCTTCTCGTCATCCCCTTCTTTCACATCTACGGATTCACCGTAGGACTGATGGCCGGTGCATGGCAGGGCGCCCAACAGATCATGATCCCCAAGTACGACGTGGAGGCTCTGCTCACTGCCATCCGCGACTTCCGGCCCACGTACTTTCCTGCTGTACCGACCATCTACGTCTCTCTGCTGAATCATCCGAAGGCCAGGGAATACGGCATCGATAAAGTGCGCGGCTTCAACAGCGGCTCCGCTCCCCTGCCGGTCGAAGTGATCGATCAGTTCGAGCGCATGACAGGTGGAACACTCAACGAAGGCTACGGCCTCTCCGAGGCGTCGCCTGTGACGCACACGACGCAGTCGCTATCGCGCAGGAAGCCCGGAAGCATCGGCATCCCGCTTCCCGACACGGACATCAAGATCGTCGATCTCGCAGAAGGGACGACAGAAGTACCGATCGACACCGACGGGGAGCTTTGCATCGCCGGACCTCAGGTAATGCAGGGCTACTGGAACCGCCCTGATGAGACTGACATCGCACTCCGGAAGGATGCCGCCGGACGCGTCTGGCTATACACCGGCGACATAGCCCGCATGGATGGCGACGGCTACCAATACATCGTCCAGCGGAAGAAGGACATGATCATCGTGTCAGGCTTCAACGTCTATCCATCGGAAGTCGAGTCGGTGCTCTTCGCACATCCGGCGGTGATGGAAGCAGCCGTCATCGGAGCTCCCCACGATTACTACGGCGAAGTGGTCAAGGCGTTCGTCATCCTCAAGCCGGGTGCGCAAGTGACCGCGGATGAGCTCCAGAGCCACTGCGCCGCCAATCTCGCGGAATTCAAGCGGCCGGCCAGCATCGAATTGCGCGAGAGCCTTCCTAAATCAGCAGTAGGAAAGATCCTTCGCCGCGAATTGCGCGAAGAGACAACGGTGGTGAAAACATGACGGAACACAGCAGCATCCGCCTCGATCTCTGTTGCGCAGCGCGCCTCCTTTACCGAAATGGTCTGAGCGCCGCGAACGCCGGACACATCAGCGTTGCCATCGGCGGGAATCGCATGCTCGTGAATCATTTCGGCCCTTCCTTCGCGACCTTGCGCCCGGACAACGTCATCGTGGCCGGCTTTTCCGGGAAGGTGCTCGAGGGCGACGCCTACGTCAACGACACGATTCGTCTGCACGGCATCATTCACCGCGAGAACCCGGACACGACGGTCGTGATGCACACTCATCCTCCCGCGGTCGTTACGTTCAGCGCCTTTCGAAAGGTTCCCGAGGTCTTCGATCAGGAGAGTTGCCTGTTGATGGATGACATCGCAGTCATCGACGAAGATTACGAGGGCCTGGCATCAGATGAGGAGCGGGTCATGCCGATCGCCAGAGCGCTCGGATCGAAACCAATCGCGATTCTGCCGAACCATGGCGCGATCACGACCGCCGGCAACATTCCGCTGGCCCTTGTCCGAATGCTGCTCCTGGAGGGAATGGTCCAGCGGAACCTGGCCGTCGCCCAGGCGGCGCAAGCGACAGGCTTGAAACCGGTGGCGATCTCCCCGGAGGCCGCGCGCCGCGCCAAGAGCGAGATCGCCCGTATTCCCGCGATCGCTCCCCTGTGGCAGGACTTCATCGAGCGTCTGCATAAGAGCGATCCCGATCTCTTCGCCCCTGTAAACGTAATGGGGAACGCAATGGGGAACGCATGACATTCACCATCCACCGCGTCGTCGTCATCGGATCGGGAACCATGGGCGGCGGGATTGCTGCGCATTTCGCGAATGCGGGCATTCCCGTCTACCTCCTCGACATCTCCCAGGAGATCGTCACCGCCTCGTTCGAGCGGATGAAGAAATGGAAACCTCCGCCATTCTTTACCAAGGAGACCGCCGATCTCGTGACCATCGGGAACCTCGACGATCACGAAGCCTGGATCAGCGAAGGCGATTGGATCGTCGAGGCGATCATCGAAGAGCTGCCCGCGAAACGCGCGCTGGTGGCCCGCATCGACCGCCTGCGCAAACCGGGCAGCATTGTCTCGAGCAATACCTCCGGCCTGCCGATTGCGCAAATCGGCGCCGATGCTTCCGCTGACTTCAAAGCGCACCTGATCGGCACGCACTTCTTCAATCCACCTCGCTACATGAAGCTGCTCGAAGTGATCCCGACGCCGGACACGAATCCGGAGATCACCGAGCTCGTACGCCATTTCGCCGGGCGGCGGCTCGGAAAAGGCGTCGTGCTCTGCAAGGACACACCGAACTTCATCGCCAACCGTCTGGCCTCGATTGGCGGCGCGACCCTGGTCGACTTCGTCCTCGAGCATGGCTACACGGTCGAAGAGACTGACGCGATCACCGGCCTGTTGATCGGACGGCCGAAGACCGCGGCGTTCCGCCTCCAGGATCTCGTCGGCCTCGACGTCGCAAGCTCTGTCGCCAGGAACCTGTACGGTCTGATCGAGAACGACGAGTCGCGGGAAGTGCTTCGCTCACCTCGAGTGGAAGCGTTGCGAAAAGATCAGATGGACCGCGGCCGTCTCGGCGACAAAAGCGGACAGGGGTTTTACCGGAAGGGCGGGAAGTCGATCGAGACTCTCGATCTGGAGACAGGCGATTACCGCCCGCGGCGTGAGCCGGAGATTGCTTCGATCGCCGCGGCGAACAAGATCAAGAGCCTGCCGGAGCGTCTCCAGTTTGTGCTGGAGCAGGACGACAAGGCAGGCGCCCTGGCCCGGCACGTCGTCTACAACTCGCTGGCCTACGCCGCCAGGTGCATTCCGGAGATTACCGACGACATCGTCAACGTCGATCGCGCCATGCGCTGGGGCTTTTCGCACGACATGGGTCCATTCGAGCTCTGGGACGCGCTCGGCGTGCGTGCCACGGCGGAGGCCATGCAGAAAGGCGGCGTTGCCGTTGCGCCGTGGGTCACCGAAATGCTCACCGCCGGACAGGAGAGTTTCTACCGGGACGCGTCCTGCTACGACCCCGTGCGCCGCTCCTATGTTCCGATCGTAGCCGATCCTCGCGCCATTCGCCTCGCAAGCGGACGCGTCGTGCGGGAGAACAAGGGCGCGAGCCTGATCGACATTGGGGACGGTGTGCTCTGTCTCGAGCTCCACACCAAGATGAACACGCTCGACGACGACGTGCGCAGCATGATCGTGCAGTCCGTAGACGAATTGGAAAGCGGCGCGTGGAGCGGCATGGTCATTGGCAACGACGGGGCGGACTTCTGTGTGGGAGCGAATCTTGCGGGAGGACTCGGATCAAACGGCAGCGAAGCGCTCAACCATGGCGTCAAGGCCATGCAGGATGCCCTGATGGCCGTTCGCTTCTGCGCAAAGCCGATCGTGACGGCGCCCTTCGGCCGTACCCTCGGCGGCGGTGCGGAGATGGCCATGGCCGGCGCGCGCATCGTGGCTGCCGCGGAGACCTACATGGGCCTGGTGGAGGCAGGTGTCGGGCTCGTGCCCGGGGCGGGTGGATGCAAGGAGCTGGTCCGCCGCGTAGTGTCACCGGCGATGAAGCGGACCCCGAATTCTGATCCGCTTCCGTTCGTGCAGAACGTGTTGCAGACCATCGGAGCGGCGAAGGTCTCGACCAGTGCGGCCGAGGCCCGAGAGCTCGGCTTCCTCGATG
This sequence comes from Thermoanaerobaculia bacterium, assembly GCA_038230535.1. Classification (GTDB taxonomy): domain Bacteria; phylum Acidobacteriota; class Thermoanaerobaculia; order Gp7-AA8; family Gp7-AA8; genus JADGNZ01. Next base: position 30,179 of record JBBRNB010000028.1, on the reverse strand, counting down.
CAGCCGGCCGCATCGTCATGAATCGTGATCACCTGCTCGCTGAGGCAAAAGAGGAAGTGATCGAGATGGCGGCACACGGGTACTCCGCGCCCGCTCGCGAGAAGAGCTGCTACGCCGCCGGACGCGACGTCTATGCAGCGCTCAGGGCAGGCATTTACGTCGTGCAGCAGGGTGCTTACATCAGCGAGTACGACGCACTCATCACCTCGAGATTGGCCTCGATCCTCTGCGCAAGCGATTTGTCGAATGGACAGTGGGTCGACGAACAGTTCCTGCTCGACCGCGAGCGCGAAGTGTTCGTGGCGTTGTGCAGCGAGCCGAAGACTCTCGAACGAATTCAGTACATGCTTTCGACCGGCAAACCGCTGCGGAACTGAGGGGACGATGACGCAGCCGAACCCAACACTCGACGTCGCGCGCCGTACCATGAGCGGCCTGGAGTACATGCGCAAGCTTGTCGCTGGTGAGCTGGAAGCATCGCCGATGGCGCGGCTGCTCAACATCCGGATCGTCGAGGTCGACGAAGGGCGGGTGGTGGTCACGGCAGAACCGACTCCCGAATTCGAGAACGGTCTTCATATCGCCCACGGCGGTTTCGCGGCCACGCTGCTCGACACCGCGCTCGGATGCGCTGTCAACTCCGCCATGCCGGCGGGAAAGGTGTTCACCACATTGGAGATGAAGATCAACTTCACGCGCGCCGTCACGCGGAGGACGGGAACGCTCACCTGCACCGCGAACGTCGTACACGCTGGCTCGCGAACAGCCACCGCGGAAGGTCGCATCGTCAATGCGGACGGGAAAATCTACGCGCACGGAACGGCGACCTGCATTCTGTTTCGCGATACGACGGAGGGACCATGAACGAAGCAGTGATCGTTGCCGGACTGCGCACGGCAGTTGGGAAAGCTCCGCGCGGAACCCTTCGCACGACGCGGCCTGACGATATGGCCGCGGAAGTCATCAGCGCTCTGATGCGTCAAACGCCCGCCCTTTCGCCGGACGCGGTCGACGACGTCATCCTCGGCTGCGCTACGCCGGAAGGCGAATCGGGGACGAATGTGGCGCGCATCGCTGCCCTCCGCGCCGGTCTCCCCGACTCCGTTCCCGCGGTGACCGTGAACCGTTTCTGTTCGTCTGGATCCCAGACCATCGCCATGGCCGCGGAACGGATCATGGCCGGCATGGCGGAGCAAATCATTGCCGGCGGCACCGAGTCGATGAGCCTCGTGAGCGGAAACGGACGCTTCCGCCCGAATCCCGAATTGATCGAGAACCGGCCCCAGGTTTACCTGAGCATGGGTCTGACGGCGGAGAACGTCGCGCGCAAATATGCAATCACGCGCGAAGATGCCGATGCGTTCTCGTATGCCAGCCATCAGAAGGCGCTGGCCGCGCAAAAGGCTGGACGCTTCGCCGATGACGGCATCGTTCCGCTGAATGTCGAAATCGTCAACGCCAACGGCTCGGGCGAGACCACACGTCAGCGGATCACATTCGACACCGATGAAGGACCGCGCGCCGGCACCACGCCGGCTGCCCTGGCGAAACTTCGTCCGGTGTTTCATGCAAAGGGAGTCGTCACGGCGGGCAACTCCAGCCAGACTTCCGACGGTGCGGCAGCGGTGATCGTCCTGTCGCGCCGCCGCGCGGAGGAGTTGGGCCTCGAGCCGCTGGCGCGTTTCCTTTCCTTCGCCGTCGGTGGCGTCCCTCCCGAGATCATGGGCATGGGGCCGGTAGTGGCCGTACCGAAAGCGCTGAAGCTCGCTGGTCTCACCCTCGACCAGATCGACCTCATCGAGTTGAACGAGGCCTTCGCCGCGCAGGCTCTGGCGGTGATGCGAGAGCTCGGTATGAAGGAGGAACGCGTCAACGTAAATGGGGGCGCCATTGCGCTCGGCCATCCTCTCGGCGCGTCTGGTGCAAAGCTGACCGTGCAACTCCTCGGCGAGATGCGGCGCCGCGGATCGCGGTATGGCATGGTCACGATGTGCGTCGGCGGCGGCCAGGGAGCCGCCACCATCTTCGAGAATCTCCAGAGCTGAGAGCGCAATGGATTTCGACCTTTCTCCAGACCTCATCGACTTGCGTGACCGCGTCGCAGCGTTCATCCGCGATGAAGTCATTCCGGCCGAAAACGGCGAGGCGGACATCACGGCCCTTCGCAACAAGGCACGCAAAGCCGGCATCTACGGTCCGCAGTTGCCGCGCGAATACGGCGGCCTCGGACTGGGAACCGTAGCCATGTGCGTACTCTTCGAACAGGCCGGCCGCAGCCTCCTTGGTCCGCTGGCGCTTCACTGCTCGGCTCCCGACGAAGGAAATATGCACCTGCTATCGCTCTACGCGACACCGGAACAGCGTGAGCAATATCTGCGGCCGTTGGTCGAAGGAACGATTCGCTCATGCTTCGCCATGACCGAACCGGCGCCCGGCGCGGGATCGGATCCGACGATGATGCAGACGCGCGCCACACGCGTCGACGGTGGCTGGGAGATCAACGGCCACAAATGGTTTGCCACCGGCGCCGACGGATCCGCGTTTGCGATCACCATGGCCATCACCGATGACTCTGTGCCCGCGCATCGCGGTGTCACGATGTTCCTCGTACCCACGGACGCGCCGGGATTCCGGTTGATCCGTTCCGTTCCGACGATGGGAGGACACGGTGGGCCGGGCGGACACGGCGAAGTGTCGTATGAACGCGTGCGCGTCCCCGATTCCGCCGTTCTCGGCAAGGCCGGCGAGGGGTTCAAGATGGCGCAGGTACGGCTGACGCCGGCCCGTCTCACGCACTGCATGCGCTGGCTTGGTGTGGCGCAGCGATCGCTCGAGATCGCGGTTGATCGCGCCAAAGAGCGTGAAGCGTTCGGCAGGAAACTGGCCGAGCATCAGTCGATTCAGTGGATGATCGCCGACTCCGAGATCGAGCTGCACGCCTCACGACTCATGGTGATGCATGCGGCCTGGAAGCACGAGCGCGGTGACGACATCCGGCACGAGTCATCGATCTGCAAAGTGTTCGTGGCCGAGGCTGTCAATCGGGTCATCGACCGCGCCATTCAGATCTGCGGCGCGCTGGGCATCTCGACTGACACGCCGCTCGAGCATTTCTACCGCGAAGCACGCGCCTTTCGGATTTACGACGGACCGTCGGAAGTGCACCGTATGGTCATTGCCCGCAATGTCCTGCGTACGAAAGGGTGAGCGATAGCCATGCCGGCCGCATTGACAGCACTCGATGAACTGCGCGAGCACGCCGGCAGCGAGTTGGCGGTAAGCGACTGGTTCACGATCTCGCAGGAGAGCATCGACAAATTCGCCGAGGCTACCGGCGACGATCAATGGATCCACGTCGATGCCGGCCGGGCGGCGCGCGAATCCCCCTATCGCGCGACGGTCGCGCACGGATTTCTGACGCTTTCTCTGATCGGTACTCTTCTTCGAGATGTAGTCGCGCTCGACCGTGTTCGCATGTCCGTGAACTACGGTTCGAATCGAGTCCGCTTCATAGCGCCGGTGACCGCGGGCTCTAGCGTCCGTGGACGATTCGTGGTGGCCCTGGTGGAAGAGCGCGGAGAAGCGGTGAAAGTCATCTGGAACGTCACGATCGAACGCCAGTCGGATTTGAAGCCGTGCTGCGTCGCCGAGTGGATCGTCCTCTACTACCGATGAGATTTCGCGACAAGGTCGTTTGGGTCACCGGCGCGTCGTCAGGAATCGGCGAGGCGCTTGCCGTGGCATTCAGCCGTGAGGGGGCGAAGCTGGTGCTCTCTTCGCGAAACAGCGCCGAGCTGGAGCGCGTGCGCAAGGCCTGCGATGGAGAGGCGGATCGTCACCTGGTCCTTCCGCTCGATCTGATGCAGCCCGGCACGTTCTCCGACGCCACGTCTGCGGTCCTTAGGCACTTCGATCACGTCGATGTGCTGGTGCACTGCGGCGGCGTGAGCCAGCGGTCGCTGGCGGCGGAGACGACTCTGGCCACCGACCGGGCCATCATGGATCTCAACTTCTTCGGCACGGTCGGGCTCACGAAGGCGGTGCTGCCGTCGATGCTGGCCAGAAAGTCAGGCCACATCGTACCGATCAGCAGCGTCGTCGGCTATGTGGGAACTCCTCTCCGTTCGGCGTACTCCGCGTCGAAGCATGCCCTGCACGGATTCTTCGACTCGTTGCGCGCCGAGGTGGCGAAGGATGGGATCGATATCACCATCGTCTGTCCGGGCTACATCCGGACGAATGTGTCGCGCAACGCGCTGACGGGAGATGGTTCACCGCTCGGAACAATGGATGACACGCACGAAAACGCCATGCTTCCGGAGGATTGTGCACGGCGCGTCGTTGATGCCGTTGCCAAACGAAAGCGCGAGCTGGTCGCCGGCGGCAAGGAAAGGTGGGCTGTCCCTCTGATGCGTTTCTTTCCAGGGCTGGTCTCGAGGATGGTCAGAGCGAAATGAGTACATCCTCGCGCAGCCGGACCTTCACGTGGGCAGACCCACATCAATTCCTGCCGGCCTCGCGCGGCCTCAGCGGACTCGAATTCCTGCAGAAGCTCACGCGGCACGAGCTGCCGCAGCCGCCCATCGCCGCGCTGATGGACTTCGCGCTCGTGGAGGTCAGTCCGGGACGGGCCGTATTCGTCGCCGATCCGGCCGAGTTTCATTACAACCCGATCGGCGTCGTCCACGGCGGTCTGGCAGCCACGCTTCTCGACTCGGCCATGGGCTGTGCCATCCACTCCACGCTTCCGCCGGATGCCGGCTACACGACGCTCGAGATCAAGGTGAATTTCGTCAAAGCAATCACAGCCGCCACGGGACGGGTGCGCTGCGAAGCGACGGTGATCCACGCCGGAAGCCGCACCGCAACCGCGGAGGGGCGCATCGTCGACGGGAACGGAAAGCTCTACGCGCACGGGACGACGACGTGCATCGTGCTCTCGGCACCTGCGGCCGAGACGAGGTCAACGGCGTGATCGACGCAGGGGCCAATCCGCACGACACGAAACCAGTTCGCGCGAGCGAGCAGCTCGAGTGGAACCTGCTGGCGGCCTACCTGCGTGCCGAGCTGCCGGAGCACATCGATGGATTCGACGCCGGCGCGCAGATGGAGGTCGAGCAGTTTCCCGGCGGCCACTCCAATCTCACCTATCTACTACGATTCGGCGATCGCGAGCTCGTGCTGCGCCGCCCGCCGTTCGGACCCGTGCCCCCTCGCGCTCACGACATGGCCCGCGAGTGCCGCCTCCTCGCGGCTGTGCATCCTGTTTTTCCGCTGGCGCCACGCCCCTACCTCCTGTGTGACGATCTCGCCGTCGCGGGATTTGTCTTCTACGTCATGGAGCGGCGGCGTGGAATCGTAATCCGCGACCACGAGCCACCCGAGCTCACGACGATCCATGGCCGGCCCGATCTACGCCGTGGCATCAGCGAGGCGGTGGTCGATACACTCGCTGACCTTCACGCCATCGACGTCGCAACGCAGGGACTCGATGCGCTCGGCAAGCCTTCGGGTTTCGTGGCGCGCCAGATTCGCGGATGGACCGAGCGATGGCACGGCGCGAAGACCACCGATGTGCCGGAGATGGAGCAGCTCGCGGCCTGGCTGGAAGAGCGCATCCCGCCCGATCCGCCGAGAGCGACGCTCGTGCACGGCGACTACAAACTCGACAACGTCATGCTCGACGGGCATGAGCCCGGCCGGCTTGTGGCGGTATTCGACTGGGAGATGAGTGCCATCGGCGATCCTCTCGTCGACCTCGGCATCCTGCTGTGCTACTGGGTCCACCTCGCAGGCGAATCGCGTGACGACGCCGTGGCCACGGTAACGGCTGGCCCAGGATGGTTTGGCCGTGACGCGATCCTGGAGCGGTACGCGGCGCGCGCGAAACGCGCGGTCCATGGCATCGCGGTGTACGAGGTCTTCGCCGTGTTCAAGCTCGCAGTCGTCATTCAGCAGATCTACGCACGTTACGTCCGCGGCCAGACGGATGACCCGCGCTTCGCCTCGCTGGGCGAGCGCGTTTCGATGCTGGCCCGAAAAGCTGCATCGCTGGCGGAGGAGCATTGATGAAGGAGTCGAACACGCAGGTTCTTTTCAAGAGCTGGCCCGAGGGTCTGCCGAGCGAGAGCAACTTCGAGATCGTGCGGACAGGCGTGCCGAAAGCCGGCGATGGCGAGGTGCTTCGCCGCACGATCTACCTCTCGCTGGATCCGTACATGCGCGGCCGGATGAGCACAAGGAAGTCCTATGCCGAGCCCGCAACGATCGGTGAGCCGATGGTCGGACAGACGATCAGCGAGGTGGTGAAATCAAAGAATCCCCGCTACCGCACCGGCGATTTCGTTCTCGGCTTCGACGGCTGGCAGGCGTACGCCGTCTCCGACGGCAAAGGATTGCGCAAACTCGATGCGGCCGAAGCGCCGCTCTCGTACGCCCTCGGTGTGCTCGGGATGCCGGGCCTGACAGCGTACGTCGCCCTGCTCGACATCGGTCATCCCAAAGAAGGCGAGACCGTCGTCGTTTCGGCCGCGGCCGGCGCTGTCGGCTCCATCGCCGGTCAGATCGCCAAGATCAAAGGATGCCGCGTAATCGGCACGGCGGGCTCGGATGAAAAATGCGCGTTTGTCGTCAACGATCTCGGATTCGACGGCTGCATCAACTACAAGCGCGAAGATCTGAAAGAGGCGTTGAAGGCTGCCTGTCCCGATGGCATCGACATCTATTTCGATAACGTCGGAGGCGCTGTCCTCGAAGCGGTGCTGAAGCGCATCAACTTGCACGCGCGCATTCCGCTGGTCGGTCTGATCTCGCAATACAACGATTCGAAACTGTCACCTGGTCCGAACCTCGGGTCCCTCATTTCCAATCGCGCCTTGATCCAGGGAATGCTCGTGATGGATCACACCGACCGCATGCCGGACTTCCTTCGGGACATGTCGCACTGGCTGCGCGACGGGAAAGTCCGCTATCGCGAAGACATCATTGAGGGTCTCGAGAACGCCCCCCGGGCATTCATCGGACTTCTGCAGGGGGAGAACATCGGCAAGAGAGTCGTTCAAGTGTCGCCTGACCCGACGCGGAAGGAGAAGGCATGAGCGAGGTCTTGCTCGAGCGGCCCGCGGAAGGCGTGGCCGTCGTGCGGCTGAACCGGCCGGAGGTTCGGAACGCACTCAATCTCAATGTGCGGGAGCTGCTCGCCAATCACTTCCGCATTCTGGGAGACGACGAGGCCACGCGCTGCATCATTCTCACAGGCGGTGAGAAGGTCTTCGCGGCCGGCGCCGACATCCGCGACATGGCCGGCCGGACCGCGGTCGAGATCATGCTTCGGCGCAGCGAGCTTCTCTGGGAACCGATCGCGTCGTGTCCGAAGCCGGTCGTGGCCGCGGTGAACGGTTACGCGCTGGGCGGCGGGTGCGAGCTGGCCATGCACGCGGACATCATCATCGCCGGCGAGGGAGCCAGCTTCGGACAGCCGGAAGTGCGCATCGGCATCATGCCAGGGGCGGGCGGGACGCAGCGACTGACTCGTGCCGCCGGCAAGTTCCGGGCCATGAAGATGCTCCTGACCGGCGAGCCCGTGAAGGCCAGCGATGCGCTGGCCATGGGCCTGGTGAGCGATGTCGTGCCTGACGGAGAGGTCTTCGATGCCGCGCTTCGTGTCGCGAAAACGATCGCCGCCCTGCCACCGCTGGCCGTGCTGCAGATCAAAGAAGCGGTACTGGCCGGGCAGGACGCGTCGCTGGCCACCGCCATCATGCTCGAGCGAAAAGCGTTTCAACTTCTCTTCTCGACGTCGGACCAGAAAGAAGGCATGCGGGCCTTTCTGGAAAAGAGAAAGCCGGAGTTTCGCGGGCAATGACCGATCGTTCGCGCGCAACCTATGCCTTGTGGGTGTTGTTTGCCATCAACGCCATGAACTTCTTCGATCGACAGATCGGAGGTGCTCTGGCGGAGCCTATCCGGAAGGAGTGGAACCTGAGCGACAGTGCGCTCGGCGCGCTCGGTACCGCCTTCACGCTCCTTTATGCATTCGTCGGCATTCCGCTCGGCCGCCTGAGCGATCGCACCGCGCGCAAGCGCATCCTCGGGCTGGCCGTTCTGGTGTGGAGTCTTCTGACCAGCCTCTCCGCGTTGACGCGGAGCTACTGGCAGATGTTCGCCACACGACTGGGAGTCGGCATCGGCGAAGCCGCTTGCGCTCCAGCGGCCACGTCGCTGATCGGCGATCTTGTTCCGCCGGCGCGCCGCGCGCGCGCGATGTCGATCTTCATGCTCGGACTTCCGATCGGAATCGCGTTGTCGTACCTGGTGAGCAGCTTCATCGCGCAGGCCTGGGGCTGGCGCGCGGCCTTCCTGCTCGCAGGAATTCCGGGAGTCTTCTGCGCCATCGCGGCGATGTTCATTCACGAGCCGGCACGAGGCCTGGCCGAGAACATCGCTGAGAACAAGACTGTCAGCCTCGACCGCCACAAAGGATCGCCGTGGAGAGTGTTGCTTTCGATCCCGACGATGTGGTGGTTGATCCTGTCGGGCGCGCTGCACAACTTCAACATGTATGCGCTCGGTTCTTTTATCGCGCCGCTGCTGATGCGCTACCACGGAGCGACTCTGCGTCAGGCCGGACTGATGGCCATGGCCAGCTATGGCCTTTCCGGAATCCCAGGACTCCTGATCGGAGGCTCGCTGGCCGACCGCTTGTCGTTGCAGCGGAAGAATGGACGCCTCCTCGTCGGCGCCGTTTCGATTCTCGTCTCAGTTCCGCTGCTGCTCCTGGCCCTGAGCCGCCCTGCCCATCATCCACTTGCATTCGTCCTTCTGGCAGCCGGCGGCTGCATGGCCATGTACGTCTATTACTCGAGCGTCTACGCCACGCTTCACGATGTCGTTGAGCCTGCACTCCGAGGCACGGCGATGGCGCTGTACTTCTTCGCAATGTACGTGCTGGGCGCGTCGTTCGGTCCGCTCGTCACGGGCATGGCCAGCGACTTCTTCACCCGGCGTGCTGCCGCGGCCGCCGGCACAACGATCTTCACCACGCGAGCGCTCGAGCCATTCCGAGGCCAGGGTCTGCATGCGGCCATGTATCTGATTCCTATTCTCAGCTTCCTGCTCACCCTGGTGTTGTTTGCCGGCTCGACGACAGTGGCCGGCGACATGGACAAACGAGATCGCGGAGGATCCTGATGTTTTCATTCGAACCTTCAGAGGAACAGCAGATGTTCATCGAGGCAGCCAGCAAGTTCGCATCAAAAGAGCTTCGCGAGCACGCCAGACACGCCGACGAGCAGAGCGCTCTCGACCCAGCAGTCCTGGCCAGTGGTTGGGAGCTTGGACTGCTGCCGGCCAGCATTCCCGAGCAATACGGAGGTTTCGGCGAGCGCTCCGCGATCACCGGAGTCCTCGCGGCCGAAGAGTTGGCCTGGGGAGATCTGTCGGGAGCACTGGCCTTGTCGGCGCCGAATCTCGTCGCCTTTCCGGTTCTTCTCTGCGGCACGGACGCGCAGAAAGAGGAGATCCTCCCGCAGTTCTGCTCCGACTCGTATGTGCCGGCTTCGGCGGCACTCATCGAGCCGCGATACGACTTCGACAGCACCGCTCTCGAGACGACGGCCGCGCGGTCGAACGGCGACTACATTCTCAGCGGCGTGAAATGCAATGTTCCGTACGCAGCAGAAGCGGAGTGGATGATTGCCTATGCCTCGCTCGACGGAAAAACAGAGGGGTTTCTCGTCAGGAAGGGGACGCCGGGAGCGTTCGTCGGAGATCGGGAGCAGAACATGGGGATGAACGCCTTTCCGCTCTACTCCGTCGACTTCCGTGAATGCAGGATTCCCGCTTCGCAACGTCTGGGAGGCGACAACGGTGCCGGCTTCGCCCTCCTCTTGAACTGTTCGCGCGTGGCACTCGCGGCCATGGCGGTCGGCGTCGCGCGGGGGGCGTATGAGTACGCGCTCGAATATGCGAAGAATCGAAAGGCATTCGGCGAGGCCATCGCTCAGCGTCAGTCCATCGCCTTCATGCTGGCTGAGATGTTCATCGACATCGAGGCCGCGCGGCTGATGATCTGGGAAGCAGCATGGTTGCTCGACGAGAAACGCGATGCCACACGTGCCGCCTGCCTTGCCAAAAACTTCGCCGACGAGATGGCTCTCATGGTCACCGACCGCGCCGTGCAGACCCTCGGCGGGCACGGCTACATCCGTGATTACCCGGTCGAGATGTGGTTACGCAACGCCCGCGGTTTCGCGGTCATGGAAGGGATTGCAATCGTATGATCAGCTTCGAGACGCCACCCGAAATCGATAAGAGACTCGAGTACGTTCGCCAGGTTGCACGCGAGCAGATGCGCCCGCAGGCGCGCCATTTCGACGAGCACGAACACGAGGTGCCGTGGGATTTCATCAACCTGATGTGGGACACCGCTCTCAAAACAGGCCAGAGCTTCCGATCGGGAGCTCCCCGGCCCGATGAGGGGCCCAGCATCGCCTCCACGATGCTTGTCCACATCATCGAATCGCTCTCCTGGGGCGACGCCGGCATCTACCTCTGCGGACCTGGGGCGGGGCTGGGCGGCGCCGCCATCGAAGCGACCGGCACCAAGGAGCAGAAGGAACGATTTCTCGCACGATACCGTGAAGGGAAACCGAAGTGGGCCAGCATGGCCATGACCGAGCCGCAGTGCGGCTCCGACACTGCGGCGATCCGAACGACGGCCGTTCGCGATGGCGATCATTGGGTCCTCAATGGTGAGAAGATTTTCGTCACCAGCGGTCACAAATCGCTGATCGATTCCGAAGGCCTGAGCGTCATCTGGGCCACCATCGATCCGTCCGCCGGGCGCGCCGGCATCAAGTCCTTCGTCGTTGAAGCGGGCACTCCCGGTCTGACGGTGACGAAGCTCGAGTACAAGCTGGGGATTCGAGCCAGCGATACCGCGTCGATCGTCCTTGAAAACTGTCGCATTCCACTGAACAACCTCCTGGGCTCCGCCGAGGTTGTCGATAAGACGAAAGGCTTCAAAGGAGCGATGGCAACGTTCGATGCCACGCGTCCTTCCGTGGCGGCGAGCGCGCTCGGAATCGCGCGCGCGTCGATCGAGCTGTTGAAAGACCTGCTCGCGCAGGAAGGGATCACCATCCGTTATCAAACGCCGCGCAATCTCCTCTCGGCAATCGAGCGCGACGTGGTCGACATGGAAGGTCAGCTTCGAGCGGCGTGGCTGCTGACGTTGAAAGCTGCATGGCTGATGGACCAGCGCCGGCCCAATACCATCGAGTCCTCCTCGTGCAAAGTCAAGGCAGGCGACGTGGTCACAAAGATCACGCAGAAAGCGGTCGAGCTGATGGGACCTCGCGGCTACTCACGAGCGCTCCTGCTCGAAAAATGGATGCGCGATGCAAAGATCAATGACCTCTTCGAAGGAACGGGACAGATCAATCGACTGATCATCGCGCGCAGGCTGCTCGGATATACCAGCGCGCAACTGAAGTAAATCGATTCACATCTGAGCACTTTCATCGCCGGAACAGAAACGACTCCGTGAACGCGGAGTCGTTTCTGTTTTGACGGATTGTCAAGCAACGTCGGGCACCGGCAGCTTTCGGCGGCCGGGTATCCAACGTGAAGGTCGTTTGAGAGAGGAGCGCGGCGAAGCGGCACTTGCTGGCGACTCCCCTCGATGACTCAGCCGCCCCAGCGAACTCGAATCACGAGCTCGAACCTATTGTCCGCCGCTCCCTCCGTTGCCCTTGACCAGATCGATCGTCTTCACGAGGTCCATCGAGAGACCGAAGGTGAATTCCTTCCTCCGGAAGTGCATCTGGGTCGTCGTGCCGGCGGCGTCGGTGTTGTTCTTTTCGACACGGGTGACGGTGTAGGCAACGTAGGGAGAGAGGCTGTCGAAGAACTTGAATACCGGCGGAAGGCTCGGGTTCGAGAAGATTCCCGCCCGAAGGCCCATGCCGAGCCCGAAGGAATCAGTTGGGCGCCGGGAGGCTTTCAGCATCGCTTTGAGGGTGAACGCTTCGGCGAGCGAGGAGGGAGTTGTCAGTGCGTCCCCACCGAACGAATAGTTGAAGCCTGCGTAAAAACTGTCCGGCGTTCTCGAGAGCTTGACGTTCTCAAACTTGTCGTCGATCTTGACATCGCCGATCCGTGTGACCGGCACATCAGCCGAAATGGTCCACGGCTCGCGGGGACCGGTCAAAAGAGTGGCGGTACTTGCTTCTGCGTTTTTCTTGCCGCCGTTCGTGAAGTCGAATACCACGATCCATTTTGGTTCCGCGAAAGCTGATTGAATCGGTGAGGTAGTAGCACTCAATTCCGCCGAGATGGCGACAGTAGCGCGTTTCTTGGCTAGCCGATACTGGAACTGATCCACCTTCAAAGCGACGCCGGTAATGTTGGCGCCCTGTACGAACTTGGCGAGTGCCTGGAGCTGATCGAAAACGACAGGCTGGCGAAGCTTTTCATCGACCTTTAAGTCGATGGATTTCGTCGCATCGTTGAAGTAGAAGACGTAGATCCGGACGACGTCGCCTTTCGCGGAGCCGACGAGACGAAGCGATGAGCCGTACAGAGCAGCCAACTGCTGGAGGAAGTCCGCGTCCGTGACGCCTGCTTGATCGAACTTGTCAAGGAGTTTGAATGCATCGCTCTTTTCTGGCGCTCCTTTGGAGGTGACAAATGCCGGAAAACCATAGACTGCAACCTGTGGTGCGTCGTCGGCCAGGAGTGGAACAGCGATGCAGGCAAGGAGAATACTGAGAATTGTCTTGAAGCGCATGACGGTCATCCTTTCTGTTGTACTCGGTTAGACAGACCGATGAGAGAATTTCCCAGCTCACATTGAGAATCTTTGCTGAGAGGCCGTCTCACTGAACGAGGAGTGACATCATGACGGAAGACTTCGATGAGTCCCGCTCTCGCGCGCGGCAAATGAAACAGGAGCTCGCGATACGAATGCATGGACAGGTTATGACGGCCGCTCTGGAGGCCGGGCCGGAGCGCAGCTACTTGGCAGCCATTCCGCCCGAACGCAATGTGCTCGGCTTCGGATACGGAACGAAGTGGACGGGGTCAGGCATTGGAGCCGAAGAGGCGGTGCGCGTCTATGTTCGCGCGAAGTTGCCGCGTCGCAGGCTCGCGGCTCACGAGATCATCCCAGAGGAGCTCAACGGCCTTCCGACGGACGTCATCGCGGTGGGAGAGGTCAGGCCGGCTTTTCCAAGGCCGACGCGTGCGGGCATCTCGGGTGCTCATGCAAACGTCGCATTCGGCACTCTCGGGTGCCTTGTCAGTCGCAATGGTGTCGGGCGCTTCATCTTGTCGAACAACCATGTGCTTGCCAATGTGAACAGGCAAAACGCAGCTCCACCGCTTGCACACGATCCAATCCTTGAACCCTCGCTCGGTGAAAAAGGACGAGTCAATCCGCCAATCGCACGCCTCACGGATTTCGAGCCGCTGGTCTTCAATGGGCCGGTCAATGCAATCGATGCTGCGATCGCAGAGCTCGTGAACCCGGCGGATATGACGCCTGAGATCGAGTCGATCGGCGCGGTCGATGGATCGTCGGTTCTCGCCCCTGTTCAACTCATGTCGGTTGTGAAGCACGGCAGCACGACGTTCCATACTGTGGGTCACGTCGACGATCCTCACGCTGACATTACCGTGAGATACCCGCCGTTCGGCTTGGCGTATTTCCACGATCAGTTCACAGTCAGGGGAAACCCGAGTGCGTTCTGTGCCGGAGGCGATTCAGGCTCCCTCGTGGTTGAAGCGACCTCCCGGAAGCCTGTCGGTCTAATCTTTAGCGAAGGCAATGGAGTCACATACTGCAACTACATCGAAAGGGTCCTGACACGCTTTCGTGCGACCATTCTTTGAAGGAAGTGGCAGGCAAAAGCACGTCGTTGCAGCGAGCGGTCCCGAGTCAGTCAGGTTTAAGTTGAGGTTAAGTTAGAACCGGACCATTGTTTTGGAACTCGGATCAGAGCCAGAAACGAAGGTGCGGCCCCTCGCCCACCCCGCCACAGGCCATCGCTGGACTCGTTCACCCGGCTGAACCGCATCGAAGTGGATCTCCTTACCGTTGACCCCTGCGTCGGTTTCCCATTCGGCCAACGCCTCATCCGTAGATGACGCAGATGACCGCAGGTGCGCACGGATACGGGCCAGAAGCTCGGCAACCGAGAAAGGCTTGGTCACGAAAACCTTTTCACTGCAGAGACACTACTGACACATAGATTCTTCTCCCGACGCAAAGGTTTTCAGGCTGCGAGGGGAGTCAGCTGGCGTACCGTCGATCGAAGAGCAGTGAGCACCGCAGTGATGACTTTTCGCCCGGAGGCTTTCAGTTGATACCGATATGTGCCAGGGATTCTGGTGATCAGGCCATGGGCACGAAGTAGTCGGAACTGTCGGCTGACCCAGGCCGAGCGGCGGCGAGCCTCTTGCTGAGATTTGGCGGCAGAGGGAAAGCAGATCGCTTGCCGATCACGGTTGCGGAATCCGTTGATGATGAACTCGCCTCGACTGACGCCGTTGAGCAACTGGGTGTCCTCGGTGAACGGACGAAGCGCACGTACTCGGCGGCCGCGCCAGGTCGGAGATTGGCCGCGGCGCCGGATCAGTTCTTCGAGCGTTGTGTCTTCGTCGACGTTGGCGTAAGCGTCGAGATAACGCTCGGCTGACTTCCGCGAGACCTCGGCTCTACGGTATAGATCGGCGATGCCTCGTCGCATCGGCCGCCAGCCCAAGGCTCCGTTCGGGCTCCCTTCCTTGGGCCGATAGACCTTGAAGTCATCGCCGTTCTGGATGGTTGTTTCGGCGCGCAGCACGCTACCCTGGCTGGTAAACACCTTGTCGTAGAGTTTCACCGAATTGCCGTTCACCTTGTGTTTGATGCGCACGCCCTCTTCCCGCGCTTCAAGTCACTCACCACCTCCCCCGAGAAGTCCTTTCGCACATCTCCACTCAATAGAGTTGGCTTGCCCAGATAGCGCATCACGTCCGAACTGGAGAAGGTTGTCATGCCGTGGTGAATCAGCAGCGGGTAGAGCCGCCGAAGGTCCGCCGCGTTCCGAAAGACGACGTCGATCGCCCATTCGCTTTGGTAGGTCGTCCAGTAGTACGAGACGGGATACTTCTCGAAAATCTTCTCGTGAACGTGGTTCAGTTGCTTGGCTATGTCACCGAGCACCTTCGGCCAGTCGGTGCTCAGCTGCCGGTCCATGAGCCGGTGCCTTGTCCCAGTCCTCGATCCACGGGAAGCAGTTGCCCAGCGCCGCATACTTCACGCCTTCCGTGTCCATCTGACGCGACAACCACTCCCGGCCGTTCAAGCAGATCTGAATTTGAAAAGGAAACCAGGTTTGGATGGGCGCGTTCATGAAGCTGAACGTCGGATGAATCGAGTAGTGGTACAGGAACAGGCACTTGCGGTAACGCGTCTCTAACACCAACTTCTTGTTCTCGCGATCGCGGTGAATCTCGAAGCTCCAGCACGGCCCGATAGCTCGGAGCACACACACAAGCCCCTCACGGATCCCTTCTTTCGTGGCGATCTCTCGTGCGATCTCTTCCTTGCTCGCTCTGCTGGCAGTCAGGTACTTCACCGCTCGCCCCAAAGCTTCCGCCTGCGCCACCGACACTTCTTTCAGTTGCCTGCTCACCCCATCCACATGCGGACCGAAGTCCTTCAGCAACACATCGTTCGCCGACAGGTAGTGCCTCATCCCCTCGTCGAACGTGATAACGCAGCGTCCCTCGGAAAACCAGTCGGTCAAACCCCGACAACGTCGCCGCGATCTTGTCCTGGTGCTTCGCGATAAACTCAAGCATGGCGCCTCTGCCGTCCAGATGTCTGGTCGTCGAAATCAACATCCTATCGAGAGTGGAGGCGCCTCCTATTTGGTTGCGGCTATGCCGCGCTGTGCCTCTGTGGTGAGAAGGTCTTGTCTGCGTATCAATCTGCGTCGTCCACGGAGGGGGCTCCTGTCAACCCGGCCAAGCCATCGCCTGTGTCAGAGCCAGAAACGAAGGCGCGGCCCCTCGCCCACGCACCGTAAGAATCCGAAAACGGGGCGACTCACTAGTTGTTTGATCTTGTCGCTGCTGGAAAGCCTCCCAGTTCCTCCAGCATCTCCCAGTTGTGCAGAAAAACGAAGGAGTGCCCCCCCAGTAAAATTTCGCGATACGCTTGAACATCCGCTCGAGCCGGTTGCCGCCGTCACGTTTGAGAGAGTCACGAATCTTCGGATCTCATCTCGCGTACTCCTATCGCTTCCTCATGCGACGGGCGGAGAAAACGGCCGGTGCCGGAGGCCCTCGGTGGACGTTTTCGCGTGGGCGCGAAACGCCCGCCGCTGCGCAGCGTGTCAGGCCGTGGGCTCGCACCAGTTCCATCGATCAAGGTCACGTTGGTGACAACGACCGTCGTCACTGGGACTGTGGATTAGCCAAGACTCAGAAACAGGACTGCTGCGAAGGATAGTAGGGTGCTTGTCTCGAGGAATAGCGGCACCCTCACCGCACGCGCTCATTCGCGGCGTTGCCGGCCATCTGAATCGAGATGCGCCAGCCTGCGCTGGTCTTCCTCAGCACCGTGAGATAGTTGCCGTGCGTCCTCCATCGCTCGCCTCCCGATGTCCACTCGATCACCTGGGTTCCGCGCACGCAGGCCACGCCGCCGGATCCGGTGATCTGATCGCGAGTCGTGCTGTAACGCTGCAGAGTGGTCGTGGGACCGCCGGCTGGCCACCAGTAACTGCGAATGGCGTCACTCCCGACGACGGGCGGCTTCTCGCCTGGGATGAGAACCGAGTCGGAGGCAAGCAAGCGCATTACGCCGGTGTCGTGTCCGGCCAGCCACTCCGAGACATAGGTATCGAGGACTCTCCGAATCTCCGCGACATCCTGCACCGGCAGCCCGGCGCTATACGCCGCAGCCGGCAGGATCGCGGTTGCCACAATCGCCAGGACGGCAACGAACCTGATCATGCTTCACCTCGGGTCGCAGTGTAAGCGTGTCCTCGGGGCGGCACTATCACGATCTTGCAGGCAGGCTACCGCCCAACGGATTCAAGGCAGCAAGATGAGCAAGATCGTGATAGCGCCGTGAGGTGCCGGACGTTACAGTCTCCAGAGGATTTTACGGAGGTCTGCATGCGGATTCGAGCCTTGATTGTCGTCGCGGTTTTACTGTCAATTGCAGTGTCAACATCCTGTATCGCAGGGTCGCTCGAGGAAGCCAATAAACTTCTCGCAGCAGGCAACTTCGCAGAGGCGAAGACGGCGTTCACGGCGCTTGCAACGAGTCAGCCTCAGAATGGCGAGGCGTGGTTCGGGCTTGCATCGGCGCTCACGAAACTGCGCGAAGATCCAGGCGCAATCGAGGCCTATCGAAAGGCGATCGAGCTTAAGGCGCACGTGAATCAAGCCAATGTCGCCCTTGCGCGAGCATACGCTCGCAGCGGCAATCGGAAAGACGCTCTCGACGCCATCCGTTCCATCCAGCCCCCCGCTCCGGCGGCGCTCGCCGCCCTCAGGCAATCACCGGAATTTGCCGAATGGCTCAATGACCCTGAATTCAAGAGCGCTACCGCCCCTCTGCAGCCGTGTTCGGGGCCTGAATTCCGGCAGTTCGACTTCTGGGTGGGCGACTGGGACGTCGTGAGCGCAAACGGCACGCCTCTCGGAAAGAATACGATCACGATCGTACACAGTGGTTGCGTGTTACAAGAGCAGTGGACAAACGCAGGCGGCGGCACAGGCAGCAGCGTGAACTTCTACGATCCCCGCTCGAAGAAATGGCATCAGTTCTGGGTCGACGGTAGCGCCACCTCGTGGGTGTCATACGATTCACAGGGGAACCCCGCCACGGCCCGTGGTGGATTCCATGACGGCATCATGGAATTGACCTCCGATCCCGCGACACAGCCGCTCATCCACGCCACTTGGAAGCTCCTTCCAGATGGACGGGTCCGTCAGGCGTTCGATCAATCAAATGACTCGGGGAAAACGTGGACGAACAGCTTCGAAGGTTTCTACGTTCGCAGGCAACAGAAGCAGTGACAATCGATTGTGCACGTCTCTCGCGGAAACCCGATGGTGTCAGGCCGAAAGCGCGGCGGAAGGCCATCGTGAAATGGCTGTGGCTCGAATAACCGAGGTCGAGTGCGATGGTGGTAAGGTCCACGCGGCTGCGCAGCAGCTCCAGTGCCGAGCGAAGCCGCAGCGACTGCCGATAGGCGGTCGCTGTCGTTCCGGTCACGGTGTGAAAAGCCCGGCACAGCGCGAAGGGAGAGCAGCCGGCGATCCTGGCCAGCTCGCGAAGGCTGACGTTGCGGCTCATATCACTGGCGATCGTGCAGCGTGCCGCCTCCACCTGTTCTCGCATCCCGCGGCGAGAGGCCAGGCAACGTGTGCTCCCATAGATCTGCTGGAGCACGCGTTCGAGAAAGCTGACCACGGTTTCGTCGACACATAGCCGGTCGGCCGCCGCATCCGCTGAAAGCGTTTCGAACAGTTGTCGCTGCTCGAAGTAGAGAGCCGTGGGAGCGGGAACGTGAGTGAGGAGAAACGGACGGTCCGGCCGATCCTCAACCCGAGGATCATACGCGCGGATGGCGTCGAGAAGAATGTCGTCTGCGATGGCATACCAGTCCGACGCGTCCCATTCGCTGACTCTGGAGCGCGAGTAAAGCTGATGCCGGTTGTAGAGCGAGATCGTGTTCGGATCGCCGACGAAAGTAGCGCCGTCGTCGTGCCGGATCGATGTCACGGTGCGCGGGAACGCGAACACGGGATTACCGATCGGTCCGGAATCACGAAACAACGGATCCGCCGCCGAACAACGGAAGCTGCCCACCGCCACGATGTCGCTCTCGAACAGAAGCGTATCCACCCGTGTCACCCTGAGCGTCAGCACGGACGGAAGTGTGATCCACGCGAGACACGACGTCTGTCACAATCCGGTAGATAGTGCGGCTCCTCACCACAGAGACAGAGCGCATAGAGAGCACAAAAACTGCTTTCTCTTTGTCCTCTGCGCCTCTGTGGTGAGATGGTCTTATCTGCGTGCGAGGAACACAACCGACGTCCTAGGCCGCCCTCGCACGACCTCCCACGTTGGTAGAATGCGTCACCAGGAGGCATCGTATGGCGTACCAAAGCGCCGACAGGTTCTCTGGAGCTGAAGGGTCGCAGGTTCGAATCCTACCGGGCGCACCAGGGCTAAGCTCGTTCCGAACATCGTCTGGTGGCGCGTCATGCTCCTGGCTATGCGGTGGTTTGCGCGCAGCGTTTCGAGCTTGTTTTCTGCACACTTCAGCCTCGAAACGCTGCGACCTGCAGCGGTGCTCGATCTGGCCAACTCGTCGTCGCCCGTGACGAACGAACGGGATGAGTTGCAGCGGCTGCGTCGCGGGCCATTTGAGGAAGGGGCCATACCTTCGTTTTGATTGAAGTAGGTGGCCATACCTTCGTTTTGAGGGATCCACCTCGCCAAGAACGAAGGTGCGGCCCCCGGAGTTTCTACGGCTTCGAATTCGAGCCTCAGGCCTTTCGTCATCGGCACCCGCGTCGTCCTCCGCGACTCTGCGCGATCGCGTCGCCGCCGAAGCGGCTGCGACGATCGAGCGCGTGCGGACTACTGCCTCGTGAGGAGGAGAGTTCCAGGGAAACCGCGGCCGATCGTGCACGTCATCGTGGACGGCGCGACAGTGCAGACGAACGACGTATCGCCGCCCGAGAAGATCCGCAGCGTCGATCCGCTGACGGCGCCGTCAACGAGGTCGCCGCGCGTCGTCGTCCCTACGGGGTCCGGACAGAGGCTCTCGCACGAGGTCACAGTCGTCACATACGTTCCCGTCACGGACGTCCCGAGCTGCATCAGCTTCCACTGCACGCGATCCGTTTCGTTGCCGAACCCGCCGATCTTGCGAACCGCTGTGCCGAGCCACGTTCCCGTGACGATCGTGCCGCCGCTCGTCTGAACAGTCACCGTGACTGCCGCGGCCGCGGTTCCGCCTGGCCCAGTGGCCGTCAATGTGTAGGTCGTCGTCACGGCCGGCGAGACGGTCAGAGAGCCGTTTGGCGGCTGCGCTCCCGAAACGCCGCTGATAGAGATCGACGTGGCGCCGGTCGTCGACCATGTGAGCGTGCTGGACTGGCCGGCGTTGATCGTCGCCGGACTTGCCGCAAAGACGATCGTCGGGCGGGCGGCGTTGACAGTGACCGTCACTGTGCGCGCCGACATGCCCGCGGTACCCGTTGCCGTGAGCATGTAGGTCGTCTTCACCGCCGGAGAGACGGTCACCGAACCATTGGGCGGCAGCGCTACGGAAATACCGCCGATCGAGACGGACGTGGCGTTGGATGTCGTCCAGCTCAACACGGAGCTCTCGCCCGGTTTGATCGTCGCCGGATTCGCGCCGAAGGATAGGACCGTGGGAAGCGAAGCATCAGGCACTCCGATGCCGCATTGTTTCGGGTCGATTCTCCCGTGGTGGCCCCCGATGTCAGGGATGACCTTGCCCGGCTGGGAAATCTCGAAGTGGAGATGCGGGTCGGTGACGCCGCCCGGCGGAGTCGAGTCGGCCAACCCGAGAATCGTCGAGCCGGCGGTAACAGGGATGGGGATGGCCAATGTGATGTTGTTGGAGCATGCCTTCTGGTTGGTCTTCGCGTCGCAGCGACAGACTCTCCCATCATCCTTGACCTGATTACAAGGGGTGGTGCGACAACTGTACGATTGGCAGGGGGTCAGGCCGTTGACCGAGCCCACGATGAGAGGATTGCCAATGCTTCCTGTCTCTAGATGTGCATAGAGTGTTCTCACACTGGCGAGCGGGATAGGGAACTCGTGCTCGACGACGACGAATTGTCCATAGGTCGAGGAGTAGCCGAGCTCGACAATCTTTCCCGACGCCACTGGACCGATGGGCGTGCCTGTAGGCGCATGGATGTCGACGCCGTCGTGAACCTTGTGCCTGCGGCCGTCTGGCGTGACGACATCCCGCTCACCATAGGGGCTTCGGACCGTCAGCGAACCAAGCGCCGTATCCGGGATCGGCGAGAACAGCCGGCCAGGAAACGGGCAATCATCCGCAGCCGCGCTGCTGACGGCCAGCGAGGCGGTCGTCTGCAACCGACGGCTTCCGATCACGAGCAGGGCTTCCAGCCCGAGACGGGGATCCCAGAGATCCGTGAATCCCCACACAGGAATGGTCGACGTTACAGTTCCCGTCGCCGGATCATAAGACGATTGCAGCGGCTCCAGCGATTCGAGCGACTCGATGTCGCTTTGCCAGTAGGTTGCCGAGAAGACAGTGACCTCTTGCGGCGAGGCGAGCGACGCCAGCAACGTCGCGGGCACGTTGAGGTGTACGAGGACATCCTTCTCCGGCACTCCGGTACCGGTGCGGATAGAGTAGGTCGTTCGGGCGCGCGGCCCGGCCTTGAGCAGAGAGATGGCGTCGGTGTAGAGGTTCTCCTCGTATCCCGACTCCGGCGCGGAGGTGAGCGTTACGTTTTGGTCCGCAACGAACGTTTGCGGTGCGAATGTCACCGTCGCGCCGTCCCGCGGCAGGGCGATTGCGCCGCCCTTCGCCGCGCTGATTGATCGCGCGGCCGTCTCGCCGGCTTGTAGCGGTGGCAGGGCGGCGCGCCGGCGCGGCTCGATCATTGCGATCACTGTCGTCGCCGTCGCGGTCCCTCCGGCTCCCCTCGCCGTGAGAGTGTATGTCGTCGTCGCGCCCGGCGTGACCGAGACCGATCCATTCGCGGGCCTTGTGCCGGCCAGCCCGCTGATCGAGACCGAAGTTGCATTGGCCGTCGTCCAGAACAGCGTCGATGCCTTTCCGGCGCTGATCGTTGCCGGCTTCGCGGAGAACGAGGTCACGGAAGGCGGGACGGCCACCGACTTGCTGAGCACGAAATCGTCGAGAACGACCGCGGAGAATCCCGCTCCGAGATTCTGAGAGTCGAAGCGGACCGAGACGATGGCCGGACCATTGAGCATGAATGACGCGCCCGGAACGTTCGAGTACGAGCCGAAGTAGCCCTCACCGACGGAAGCTCCGATCTGCGCTCCCGCGCCGCCGTACGCTGTCGCGCTCCAGCGCGGATGCGTGACTCCGCTGGGCGATGCCGCTATCAGCGACGATCGTTTGAACGCGAACGAGTCGAGCGGCGTGGCGAAGTTCAACGTGAAGCTGACGGGGGCATTGCTGCCTATCTGCGTCAGCGTATTCGGCGCAGATGGAGCACGAACCGCCTGTCCACCGTAATAGCCGAGGTCGTTGACGATGACGATGCGCGTTCCCGGAGTGACTGCACCGAGGGAGATGCCGTTGCCCGCCAGGTATGGCCCGGCATCCACGTAGTACGGTGATGCCGACGTATTGATCGAGTCAAAGTTGATCGTTGTTTGCGCCTCGAGCAGCACCGCGCGGAGGAAGACGACAAACAGCAATAGAGCGTGTTTCGTCATGGTGACACTCCATGCCCAATAGAGGGCCGCGTCGGGACGAAATTCCTACCCTCGACCACAAAAAACAAACGCCGCCGTTATGGTAGCTGGCGGACTGTTGGTCCAGCAGTGTCCGCGGAAGAAGCTGTGTGGAGTCCTTGCCACTCGAGCGAGGTAGGCGCTCGCAGGTAGCTCGACTTTCGCTTTTCGAGCGGTATCTAGCGCGTATCTATTTTCAACTCAAACGATGCCCTGCGCCGCCCTCGCACGACCTGCGACGTTGGTAGAATGCGTTTCTAGCTAGGAGGCATCCTTTGCCGTACCAAAGCGTCGTGATGCTCTCCGGATCTGAAGGTCGTAGGTTCGGATCCTACCGGGCGCACCTATGATCGATGACAGCCGGCCGATCTTCCGGCCCGAGTCGCTTCAGCGTCATGCGCAGGCGAGAACCAGCGCCGCTCTCCCCTCGCTGGCATCGCCAAGATCACTCATCGGTCTCTGGATGCTACTGGGTCTCCTGCTCGCCGGCGGAGTCTCCACGCTCTTTCTCCAGATTCCTGACTACGTTTCGGGGACGGCGTGGATTGCCGATCGGCAGGGTGACGCTCAATCCGCGGAAGGAGCGGGCATTCGTGTCGTCGCGGTCTTCACACCGCAACAAGGCCGCAAGCTTCGACCCGGGCAGATCCTCCACCTTTCGGCAGCCGGATCTGTGGTGGAACTGACCGGCCCGATCACGACCGTGGAGAGTAACCTCTCCAGCCCGGAGTCGATTCGCCGGCGATTCAATCTCTCCTCCGCCAATTCCTCCGTCATCAACGGTCCCTCGGCCGTCGTTTTCGCTCGAGTGACGATTCCCCAGGGAGCTGTCCCAGGTGGGAGCGTCTATCGTGTCCGGGTGCTCATTGGCGCAAAGCGGATCGTGTCAGCTCTAAGGAGATGATGTCGAAGCAACGCATGTGGAAGACGGTTGGCGCGCTTCTCCGGCAGGCACGCGGGTCTCGTCTGCCGCGGCGTGTCCCCGTTGTCCTGCAAATGAGCCCTCTGGATTGCGGAGCGGCGTGTCTGGCCATGATCCTCACCTATCACGGGCGGAAGACCAGCGCCTCGGAGTGCCGCGACGACTGTGGCGCCGGCCGGGATGGAGCCACGGCGCTGGCGATCGTCGAAGGCGGGCGGAGACTGGGATTACGAGCGAAGGGATACTCGGTAGCGCTCGCGGACTTCGGCAAGGTCGCACTTCCGGCCATCGTGCACTGGAATTTCAACCATTTCATGGTGGTGGAGCGATGGTCGCCAACCCGTGTCGACGTCGTCGATCCGTCGACGGGCCGTGTGTCATTGACAACAGAGGAATTCGATGCCGGATTCACCGGGGTGGCGCTGACGTTCGAGCCTGGTCCGGCGTTCCAACGCGGCAGCGGCGCGCCACAGCTCACGCGGCGCAAATACCTCGAGTATGCCTTGCGCAACCGCGGAGCATCAGGGCTGTTCACCCAGGCCCTTCTCGCTTCCCTCGTACTGCAACTGCTCGGCCTCGTGCTGCCGCTCTTCACCAAAGTGTTGATCGATGATGTCCTTCCGTTCCGAGCCACGGACGTGATGCTCGTCCTCGGATTGGGCATGGGCCTTTGGATCCTCAGCGCCGCCATCGGAAACTATCTCCGCTCCTCGGTTCTCATCCGTCTTCAGACCAGGCTCGACTCCGAGATGGTCGTGGAGTTCGTGGAGCACATCCTGTCGCTGCCGTTTCGATTCTTCCAACAGCGGACGACGGGCGATCTGCTCATGCGCGTGTCGAGCAACGTCACGCTGCGCGACATCTTCACCACGGAGACCCTCTCGGCCGTGCTCGACGGCGGCCTGGTCGTTTGCTATCTGGCCATCCTTCTCTTATGGCAGCCAACGATGGGCCTCGCGGCCTTGCTGATCGGCCTGCTCCAGGTGGCGGTGTTGGTCGCAACGGCTCCCGCCATGCACCGATTCATGCGCCGCGACCTCCGCGCGCAGTCGGATGCGCAGAGTTACATGGTGGAGGCCTTGAGTGGCATCGCCACGCTCAAATCGTCCGGCGCGGAAGAGAGAGCCCTCGAGCGTTGGACAGATCTCTACTTCAAACAGTTGAGCGTTTCGATGCAGCGCGGCCATCTCTCGGCGTTGACCGACTCCGTGATGTCCGCTCTTCGGATGTCGTCGCCTCTGATTCTTCTGTGGATGGGCACTCGCTATGTCATGAGCGGCCAACTGTCCGTCGGATCCATGCTGGCGTTCACTGCCCTGGCCGCGTCCTTTCTTGCGCCGCTGGCCTCGCTGGTCGCAAATAGCCAGCGTTTGCAACTCGCCGGCGCTCACCTGGAGCGAATCGCTGATGTCCTGGGCGCCGAACGCGAACAAGTCCTTGAAGGACGTCATCCCGGCTTCGAAGGACCGCCAGGCGTGCAGTTGAAGAACGTGAGCTTCAAGTACGACCCCGCGGCCGCGTATGTCCTGCGCAACATCTCTCTGGAGATCGCGCCTGGTCAAAAGGTCGCGATCGCCGGCAGGACCGGCTCAGGCAAGAGTACGCTGGCGAAGCTCATCGTCGGGCTCTACATGCCAACCGAAGGCGACATCTCCATCAACGGCATTTCGCTTGCCGATCTCAATCTGCGGCATCTACGGAAGGACGTGGGCATCGTTCTTCAGGAGCCGTTTCTGTTCAGCGGCTCGATTCGCGAGAACCTCTCGTTCAACGATCCATCGCTGCCGCTCGAGCGAATCGTCGAAGCGGCGCGGTTGGCGGGGATTCACGATGAAATTGCCAGCATGCCGATGGCCTACGAGACGATCATCGCGGAAGGCGGGTCGGTCCTTTCGGGCGGTCAGCGGCAGCGATTGGCATTGGCCCGTGCGCTGACCCGGCACCCTCCGCTGCTTCTGCTCGACGAGGCCACCAGCCATCTCGATACAGTCACGGAAACGCTCATCAACCGGAATCTCGATCAACTCTCCTGCACGCGCGTCATCATCGCCCACCGGCTCAGCACCGTCCGTCACGCCGATCTCATCGTTGTGATGGACGACGGGCGGGTCGTTGAGCAGGGCACTCATCAGGAGCTGATCGCCAGGCGAGGCCGCTACGCCGATCTCGCGCAGAGTCAGATGAGTACCGAGAGCGAGCCCTGCTGAAACAAAGCTGGTGCCGTGGTGAAGACGCGGCTATACTTCCGGAAGTCGGTCCGGGGTATCACTCCGCCGATACAAACGATGTGAAAGGAGAACTACCATGTCCAATCTGAATATCATTCGCGCGTGGAAAGATGCCAGGTATCGCCGCAGCCTCAGCGCGGCCGAGCTTGCGCAAATGCCGGAGAATCCGGCCGGACCGGTTGAACTGACTGACAGCGAGCTCCGGAAGGCTGGTGGCTTCGGTGGCGGTGGCGGCACCATACAAACCACCGCGATCACCTGCACGGCAACCCTTGGCGGCTGCTGTCCCGCGACCACGGCTGCCACATGTACGGCGACCTTCGGGGGCTGCTGCCCGGTTGACTTCTAGAGTCATTCTCGAGACTGGAGCAGGGGGAACGGCCGGCCGCCTCGCAAACGGCGGCACCGTTCCCCTCGAAGTCTCGGCAATCCTCTAGTAGCATCGACGCACGGATGGACTCATCGCTGTTCCAATCCCCGGAGTGGTACGTCGCAGCCACTCTGGCCGAACGGACCGATGTTCGGCTTGCCGCAGCGGAGCGACTCTCGAGCGCGGACGATACAGCTCGCGAAATCCTGGAGTTGTGGCGGCAACAGCCTCCCTTCGATCAGGACTCTCTCTTCGCCCGCAAACTCGCTCTCGACGGAATCAGTGAAGAGGATCTCCTCGCCCTCCTGAGCGAGACCCCTGAGGCACTGAAGGCCCGCGCCGGTCCATCGCCTCCCTGGATGGAGATGCTTGCCGAAGCCTTCTCGCGCCAGGACTGTCTTGCCGGCGACCCCCTCCCCCTTCCGGAGAGATTGCGCGGCGCACAGACTGCCGGGTTCCTCGGCATCGTGGCTCCGATTCTCCGATTGGCCCTGAAGCGGGTGCGTCTCGAGGCTGAGCGCATTCAAGACCAGCGGGGTATAGGCCCGTTCGATCCGGCAACCATCGCCACCACCCTCTTCTCCGGCCTTCCCATGCAGTTGCACATGCTGCTCAGCCGCCCGCTGGTCCTCGAGCTGAACGTCGCAAGATTGGAGGGACGGCTACCGGGCGAAACGCCTGGAGAGCGTTTCGCCTCCTTCGTCCAATGGCTCCAGCAGCCGGCGAACGCCTTGTCACTCTTGCGCGAGTATCCCGTGTTGGCCCGCCGCGCAACGAACCGAATCCGCAAGTGGGTCTCGCGCAGCACGGAGCTGCTCCAACACCTGGCTGACGATTGGCAGGATCTGCTGAGCAGCGGTCTTCTGCCAAACGACGCCGGCCTCGTGACCGGGATCGAGATGGGCGCCGGAGATTCGCACCGCGACGGCAGGAGCGTCGCTCTTCTTCGCTTCACCTCCGGGGCGAAGATCGTCTACAAGCCTCGCTCGCTGGCCGTCGACCGTCATTTCCAGGAACTGTTGCGATGGATCAATGAGAAGAGTCACGTCGACTTCCGGACGATCGGCGTCTTGAGCCGCGATCACTACGGCTGGGTTGAATTCGTCGAGCCGGCTTCATGCGCATCCTCCGAAGAGGTCAGCCGTTTCTATCATCGTCAGGGCGGATTCCTGGCTCTTCTCTACACCCTGGGTGCGACGGATTTTCACTTCGAGAACCTCATCGCAGCCGGCGAACATCCGGTGCTCATCGATCTCGAGTCACTGTTTCATCCCCCCCAGAATCCCATGGCCATCGATCCTCCCGACCTCAGGCTGGTGACCGATGTCATGACCCACTCCGTCCTTCGGATCGGGTTGCTGCCGAGGCGAAGCTGGTCCGACAGTGAATACGAAGGAGCGGATCTCAGCGGCCTCGGAGGAAGTGCCGGGCAGCTCTCACCGGACCGCGTCCTTCGCTGGACGGAGGTGGGAACCGACGAGATGCGAGCGGAACGGGACCGTGTAACGATGTCCGGAAGCCACAATCGGCCCGCTCTCAATGAGCATCCGATCGATCCGATAGATTACATGGACGCGTTGCTGGAAGGCTTCTCCGCCGTCTACAGACTTCTCGTGGAGCATCGGGATGAGCTCCTGGCCGAGGATGGACCGCTGGCCCGCTTCGGAGACGACTCGGTACGCGCCATTGTCCGGCCTACCCGTTTCTATGGCCTGCTACTCAACGAGAGCAGCCATCCCGACATGGCTCGCGACGGCCTGGAATGGGAACGCTTCCTCGACCGAATCTGGGTGGTCCTGGACGAAGCTCCATTCCTCGCCAGCGTGATCCCGTCTGAACGGAGAGACCTTCTCAACGACGACATCCCCGTCTTCACGACCACTCCAAGCTCGAAGGACGTGTGGGACAGCATAGGCACCTGCATTCCCGGCTTCCTTGAACAATCGGGGTGGGACGCGGTCAAAGAGATCCTGACCGGGATGGGCGAGGCGGACCTTCGCGATCAGATCTGGTTCATCCGCGCCTCCATGGCCACGCTCGTGCTGGAGTCGGAGAGTTTCCGATGGCCGCGTTTTTCGGTACGGCACGATTGTATTCAGTCGCCAGAGGAACTGCGGGCGAGGTCTCTGGATCAGGCGAAGGCCATCGGCGACAGCCTGGTGCGGTTGGCGCTGCGCGATGACGACCATCTGGCGTGGATCGGTCTCACATTCTCCAACAAGAGATGGTCGCTCCTTCCCCTGCAGGAAGACCTCTACGCCGGATCGACAGGCGTCATTCTGACGCTCGCCTATCTCGGCCAGGTCAGCAGCCAGTCTCGTTACACCGACACTGCGCGGTCAGCGCTCAAAACGCTGCAAGCGCGCATCGACCACTCATCTGGCTTTATCAAAACAATCGGTGCGTTCAACGGCTGGGGATCGCTGATCTACACATTCACTCATCTCGGCGCTCTTTGGGATGATCCAACCCTCCTGGCCGCCGCTGAAGGATTCGTCGACCGGCTTGCTCCACTGATCGGTGAGGACAGCGATCTGGATATCATCGGTGGCGCGGCCGGATGCCTCGGCGCGCTCTTATCGCTACAGAGAGTCAGACCGTCGGCGAACACGCTCGACGCAGCAATTCAGTGCGGCGAGCATTTGCTGCTGACTGCAAAGCCGATGTCCGATGGAATCGGCTGGCTCACGAAAGTCGCGACCTCAATGCCGATTGCCGGCTTCTCCCACGGCTGTTCCGGAATGGCTTGGGCCCTCGGTGAGCTATTTAGAGTGACCGGGGACAAACGCTATGAGAAAGCGGCGATCGATGCCGTCATCTACGAACGGTCACAGTTCCTGCCCGCGGCCGGTAACTGGGTCAGGCCCGAAACAGCGCCCGCGGAAAAAGAGGACCGAATGGCCCTCTCCGTGGCCTGGTGCTACGGCGCCCCAGGGATTGGCTTGGCGCGCCTGGGCCTGTTGAAGACAATCGAGCATCCAATTCTCAGAGAAGACCTGTCCATCGCAGTGAAGACAACAATCGAGCAAGGCTTCGGAACCAACCATTCCCTCTGTCATGGCGCCCTCGGCAATCTCGACTTCCTCATCCAGGCAGACGAAGCGTTCGGCGACGAAGCTCTTAGCGACCAGGTCGCTCACCTCAAATGCTCCATCCTCGACAGCCTCGCGACCGATGGCTGGCTTTGCGGCGTCCCCCTCGGAGTCGAATCCCCGTCGCTGCTCAACGGACTGGCCGGAATCTGCTACGGCCTGCTCCGTCTCGCCGAACCGGCGCGGGTGCCATCGGTACTGGCACTCGAACCACCGCACGCCGCAAGTTCGACTTAAACCCTTCATCCGCAGATGACGCAGATGTACGCAGATAAAACCTCTCACCACAGAGACACAGAGCGCCCAGCGTTGTTTCCTCTGTGTCCTCGGTGCCTTTGTGGTGAGGCGGCCTTGACATCATGATGCTCTCTACCTAGCATCAATCCATGAGGACCACCCTGACGCTCGATGATGACGTGGAGGAGAAACTGCGTTCGGAGGCCAGCCGCACCGGCCGGTCCTTTAAAGAGGTGGTCAACGAGGCGCTGCACTTCAGTCTCCAACGGCGTGCGCGCCGGAGCGTCGTCCCCTTCAAGGTCAAGCCACGCGACCTCGGCGATCTCCGCCCAGGAATGAGTCTCGACAACATCGGCGGCCTTCTGGAGCAGTTGGAAGGACCCTCGCACCGTTGATTCTTTTCGATGCGAACATCCTCCTTTACGCATACCACTCGCGGTCGGAGTCGCATCTCCCTTGCCGCCGTTTCGTAGAGCAAACGTTGTCCGCCCTGTTCCCGATTGCAAAATTCGCGCAGCCAGAGTACCGTTCCTCCGTTCTGGAGGAATGGCTGATGGCCACATTGAACATCAAGAATTTCCCTGATCGGCTCTATCGCCGCATCAAACAGCGCGCTGGTAAGAATAGGCGCTCGATCTCCCAAGAGGTCACCCAACTCCTCGACGAGGCGGTGAACAGCGCGCCGCGAGTGTCGCTGCTCGAGCTGGAGGGATTAGGCAAGGATCTTTGGGAGAAACAGCTCGGCGGAACGGACGCTGCTGATTTCATCTCCCGAGAACGTGACGGATGGAGCTGATCGACGCACTCGGCG